>CALVJY010000004.1 GCA_944332455.1 uncultured Clostridia bacterium | reverse complement strand
TTGCTTTTCCGGTTTCCCGGCCTGCGACTCTCTTTTTTCGTTGCTTGACTAGCTTTTTTTCGTTGCTGATTATCTTTACTTTACTGTCGATTTTTGTTATAATATAGGGGAGTACAGCTGTTTTTGCTGAACCCGAAAGTGGTCACACAAAAGGCAAAGCCTTTTGAGAGGGGAAAAACGTTGCAGAGCTTTGCCAAAAGAAAACCTGTTGCAGGAAAAATAACCGGGTTTCCCTTTCAGACAGCGTGGGCGTATTGCCCGGCGGCGCTGCCGCCTTGTCCCCTCAAGTCCGGCCGAAATTCCGCACAGCGGAATTTCGCGTTTGGCCGGAAAGATAACGTGACGCCAAACGGCGGACCTGCGCCGGCGTTTGGCACGATCGTGGCTTTGCGGTGCGCAAAACCACGGCGGAAAAGAGTGGGTGCCTGAGGCACCTTGCAAGTACGCCCACACAAATTTAAAATAAGATTCAATTTTTGTTCCCTGCACCTATTTTAAAAAGGGGAAAAACACGGCAGAGCTTTGTTAAAATAACAAAGTGAGCAGCGGTTTGTCTTTCAAGTCCGACCGATTTTTGCGAAGCAAAAATCGCGCTTGGTCGGGAATAATCTGGTTTCGCAAAAGGCCGGACCTGCGCCGGGCTTTTGCACAATCGAAAATTTACGGTGAGTAAATTTTCGGGTGGAAAGAGGTGAATCAAAAACACATCGTGTTTTTGAGAGGGGAAAAACGTTGCAGAACTTTGCCAAAAGGCAAAGCGAACAACGGTTGTCCCCTCAAGTCCGGCCGAAATTCCGCAAAGCGGAATTTCGCGTCTGGCCGGAAATATCAAGGAGTCGAAATGGGTAGAATCGTTTCATTTTCCAATCAGAAGGGCGGGGTGGGCAAGACCACGACCTGCGTCAACATGTCGGCCTATCTGGCCTCCTTCGGCAAAAAGGTCCTGCTGATCGACCTGGACCCCCAGGGCAACGCCTCGTCGGGTCTGGGCGTGCAGAAAGAGGCCGTCCGCAAGTCCTCCTACGATCTGCTCTGCGAGGAGAACATCAAGCCCGACGACATCTGTCTGCCCACCGATGTGCCCAATTTGTTCGTGATCCCCTCCAACATCGACCTGGCCGGGGCCGAGGTCGAGCTGGTGACCACGCCCAACCGGGAGTATGTGCTGAGCAACTCCATCAAGGCCATCGCGGGGGAATATGACTTCATCACCATTGACTGTCCGCCTTCGCTGGGGCTTTTGACCCTGAACGCGCTGGTGGCCTCCGACGCGGTCATCATTCCCATTCAGTGCGAGTTCTACGCGCTGGAGGGGCTCAGCCAGCTGATCAACACCATCAAGCTGGTGACCAAGCACCGCAACCCCCATCTGGAGATCGACGGGGTGGTCATCACCATGTACGACAACCGGGCCACCATTTCCAAGCAGATCTACCAGGAAATTTCCAAATTCTTCGGGAAAAAGCTGTTTTCCCACGTCATTCCCCGGAACATCCGCCTGTCCGAGGCCCCTTCGCACGGCGTGCCGGTGCTGAAGTATGACCCCAACTGCGCGGGCGGCAAGGCCTACCGCAGGCTGACCAAGGAGTACCTGAACATCCGGGAACGCAAAAAGTGATCCCGGATGCCTGGCACGCTCCGGAGATAAAACCGAAAAAATAACCGGAAAATACCTCTTTCGTAAAAAACACAGGCAAAGAGGACTATAATTCGAGTTCAACGATTTGGAAACAAAAAATTTGGTTACGGGCGTATCGCCTGGCGGCGCTGCCGCCCAGGAACAAAAAGAAAATTTGTTCGAGTTCAACGCTTTAAAAACAAAAATAATTGGCAACGGGCGTATTGCCCGGCGGCGCTGCCGCCAAGGAGAAGAAATATGGCAGTTAAAATGAAGGGTTTAGGAAAAGGTCTTTCGGCGCTCTTTCAGGACACCGAAATGGAGTACGGCAAAAACAGCCTGCTGGAGGAGAAGGAGCCTGTAAAGGAAAAGAAGGCCGAAAAAGCGGCCGCTGAGGAGCCCAAGGTGGTCGAAAAAGTGGTGGAGGTCGAAAAGATCAAGTTTGTCTCGGACGGCAAGCCGGCCGAGGTGGCGCTGAATCTCATTGACCCCAACCCCAACCAGCCCCGGAAGCACTTCAACGAGGAAGCCATTGACGAGCTGGCCGAGTCCATCAAGCTGCACGGGGTGGTCCAGCCTCTGGTGCTGTGCAAAAAGGACGGCCGCTACTTCATCATCGCGGGCGAGCGGCGGTACCGCGCGGCCAAGCGGGCGGGCCTGAAGACGGTGCCGGCGGTGCTCAAAAACTACACCGACCAGCAGATCGCCGAGGTGGCCCTCATCGAGAACCTCCAGCGGGAGGACCTGAACCCCATCGAGGCCTCGGAGGCCGTGCGGGAACTGATGACCCGGCACGGGTTTACGCAGGAGCAGGTGGCCGAGCGCATCGGCAAATCGCGTTCGGCGGTGGCCAATATGCTCAGGCTTCTGACCCTGCCCAAGGACGTGGTGGACATGGTCCGCACCGGCGCCCTTTCCCAGGGACACGCCCGGGCGCTGGTCTCGGTGTCCGATCCCGAAAAGCAGATCTCCCTGGCCCGGGAGGCCATCGACAAGCAGCTGTCCGTGCGGGATCTGGAGGCCCTGGTGGCCGGCCGGCCCCTGCCTTCGGCCAATCCCGTACCCCCCGCCTTTTTGAAGAACCGCGGCCGCAGACCCCATGCCCCCGCCGAACTGAAGGACCTGGTCCAGACCATGCAGCGGGTGCTGGGCACCAAGGTGCACGCCATCGGCAACGAGAACAAGGGCCGGATCTCCATCGACTATTTCTCCTCGGACGACATCGACCGGATCTATCAGCTGTTTGACAGGATGCGGTAAGTTTTTCCGGCCAGACGGCCGTTATTCCGACCAGGCGCGATTTTGCCTGCGGCAAAATCGGTCGGACTTGAGGGACAAACCGCGTGCCGCTGTCCTAATTTCTATTTCTGAAACAATCCTTGTTTTTAACAAACGTTACTGTTGTCTACAATCTGTAAAAGCAGCTTTGCGCGGTTTTTCCCTCGCTTCGGCTTTGCCTTCGCTTCACCCTTTTCCTCCCCGGCTTTTGCTCACCGCAAAAGACCGGATTGAGTCCGATGGCGGCGCATGTCCGCCATCGTCACGACGAGATTGAAAGCCCTGTACGAGGATAGACTTCGAGTAGAAAAGACAATTAGAACGAATATAAAAAGTTCTTAGTTATGTGGTCTGTCCAAAACGTGCCACGTTGTGGCACATATCGAGCAAGGCGAACACAGTGGAGCCGGGTATATCGTCTAAACTTCATTGCAGGAACATCAGGCAATTTCCCCGCTTGCTCGGAGTGGGCGTATTGCCCGGTGCCGCCGGCACCTGGGCGTGCCTTCCAGGCGGCGACGCCGCCTGTCATCAGCGCGACGAGAATGGAAACCTGTTGCGTGTACAGACTTCGAGGGGAACCGACCATTTGGAGTGGGCGTACTGCGCGGAGCCTCAGGCTCCCTGGTGGATAAAGTTGGGTACAGAGGCGGTAAAAAACCGTTCAAAAAGGGTTTCAGACGGCCTGGCAAAAGGAAAAGAAGATGTGGACATCCCCACCTCTGCTTTTGGTGGAAAAGTGTACAAAAAAGTGGATAACTTCCCTCTTTTCCACCCTCATCTCCCCTCTGAAGGGGGCTGAAAGGGGTTTTACACACCGGATTCCACTTCTCTTCCCCGGTTTTCCGCCGAGTTATCCACAAAACTTCACCCTCATTTTTTGGGTTCGCAGACCCGAATTCCGGGGTTTTGAAGCCCCCTCGGGCCAAAAAAGGCCGACTTTGGGGCTTGTCCACATTTGAACACCCTCTACGGATACGACTACGACAAATTAAAAAAGAAAAACCTAATCTTATCTGATACAACGCGCCCGGCAGAAGAGCCCGTCGGGCAAAAAGGAGAAACCATGAAATTTGCATGTGACGGACTGGATCTTTCGGACGCGGTCTTAAGGGTATTGAAAGCGGTCAGCGGCAAGAGCACCAATCCCATCCTGGAGGGCATCCATCTGGAGGCCAAAGAAGATTACGTCATGCTGACGGCCACCGATCTGGAGCTGTCGCTTCAGCGCAAGATCAAGGCCGACGTCAAGGTCGAGGGCAGCACGGTGGTGCCGGGCAAGCTGTTTGCCGACTTTGTGCGCAAGCTGAACAACGAGCAGATCGAGATCGACCTGAACGACAAGCAGCAGCTGCGCATCCGCTACATGGATTCTGAAGGATATCTGCAGTGCTTCAACGCCGACGAATATCCCCGGATCACCAAGATCGACACCGAGCATTCCTTCTCCATTCTGGAGAGCGAGCTGAAGGATCTGATCAACAAGACCAGCTTTGCGGTGGCCGCCGACGACACCCGGCCGGTGCTGAAGGGCATCCTGCTGGAGGTGGGTGAGTACGAGCTGACCGCCGTGGCGCTGGACGGCTACCGGCTGTCTCTGGTCAAAAAGGCGCTGGAGCAGAACAAGGGGGAATTTTCCCTGGTGGTGCCCGCCCGGAGCATGCAGGAGATCGCCAAAATGATCCAGGACACCGAAAAATCGGTGGCCACCATCGCCGTGCAGAAAAACTACATCATGCTGGATCTGGACCACACCATCCTGATCTCCCGGCTGTTGGACGGGGACTTCGTCAAGTATAAGCAGATCATTCCCGGGGAATTCGAGACCTGCGTCACCGTCAACAAGCAGCAGCTGGAGGACGGCATCGAGCGGGCCTCGGTGCTGTCCAACAACCCCAAGAACAACATGGTCAAATTTGACATCCGGGAAAAGGTGATGACCCTGACCTCCAATTCGGACATGGGCAACGTCAAGGAGAACATGGCGGTCTCGCTGAAGGGCAAGGACATGCTGATCGCCTTCAACGCCCGCTACTTCACCGAGGCCCTTCGCACCGTGAACGACGAGTTCATCCGCATCTACCTCAACACCCCGGTCTCGCCCTGCGTCATCCGCCCGGTCTCCACCGAGGAATATCTCTTCCTGATCCTGCCGGTGCGGATTGTCAATTAAACGCTTCGCTTTTCCGACCAAGCGCGATTTTTGCTTCGCAAAAATCGGTCGGACTTGAGGGGACAACCGTTGTTCGCGAACGGGATGTAAAACCTGAAAACTCTTTTCGGAGACCGAAATTCCTTTGGTCTCCGTTTTTTGTTTCGCTCTGCAACGTTTTTCCCCTCTCAAAAGGCTTTGCCTTTTGATTCACCTCTTTCCACCCGTGGCTTTGCTCACCGCAAAGCCACGATTGTGCAAAACGGCGGCGCATGTCCGCCGTTTTGCGAAAACAGATTCTTATTTCCGGCCAGACGCAAAATTCCGCTTTGCGGAATTTTGGCCGGACTTGAGGGGACAACCGTTGTTCGCGAACAAGATGTAAAACCTGAAAAGTTCTTTTCGGAGACCGAAATTTCTTCGGTCTCCGATTTTTTGTTCCGCTCTGCAACGTTTTTCCCCTCTCAAAAGGCTTTGCCTTTTGATTCACCCTTTTCCTCCTGCATTTTTGCTCACCGCAAAAATGCGATTGTGCAAAAGTCCGGCGCAGGTCCGGACTTTTGCGAAAACAGATTCTTATTTCCGGCCAAACGCGATTTTCGCTGAAAGCGAAAATCGGCCGGGCTTGAGGGGACAAGGCGGCAGCGCCGCCGGGCGGGAAAGCCCACTCCGTTTGCGAGAGGGAGCTTGCCTCTTCTCCTGCGACAGTGTTTAGGTTTTAAAATAAACCGCATAATATTCGGAGATCGAAATGCACTTCGGTCTCCGATTTTTTATAGGGTCTGTCCACAACGTGCCGTGAAACGGCACATATCGAGCAAAGTGAGTGCAGCGGAACTTTGGTCGAATGGCCGTCAGGCCATATATCGAGTGCCGCTTCGCGGCACATATCGACATAAACGCATCGCAGGAACAAATAATCAATATTCCTGCTTAGTCAAAGTGGGCGCGCCTTCCCGGCGGCGACGCCGCCCAGGAACAAATAATCAATATTCCCGTTTTCTAAGAGTGGGCGTACTTGCATGGTGCCTCAGGCACCCGCCTGGGCGTATTGCGCGGAGCCTCAGGTTCCCCGCCGGCACCTTAGCCTTTTTTGAAAAAGGATCGTATAAACAAATAGCGGAAGTTTTGTCCGCCGACAGAACCGATAAAAAGGCCCTGCAGGAACGACCTGTTTTTTCGTTCCGAGCGGGCACAGAAAAAGAGGAAAGGAAGATGGAAGAAAAGAAACCGAAAGAGGGCAGGGAGGCCGGGGCGGTCTTGCCGGCGGGAAAGAAGCCGGGCAGGCTGGATCGGTTTTTCGGGGTGAGCGCCAGCGGCTCCACGGTGAAGACCGAGCTGTTTGCGGGGCTGATCACCTTTGTGACCATGGTCTACATTCTGGTGGTCAACGCCGACCTGTTCACGGACGTGGGGGGAAGCGGGCTGACCTTCGGGGCGGCCTACATCTTCACGGCGCTGGGCGCGGTGATCGGCACCCTGCTGATGGCCTTTCTGGCCAGAATGCCCATCGCGCAGGCCACGGGCATGGGGCCGAACGCCTTCTTTGTGGTCACGGTCTGCGGCACGCTGGGCTATACCTATGCCAACGGCCTGCTGATCGTGCTGTGTTCGGGGCTGCTGTTTCTGATCCTGACCGTGGTCGGGGCCAGGCAGGCCATCGTCCGCGCCATGCCGAAGGCCGTGCAGACGGCCATTCCGGTGGGGATCGGGCTGTTCATCGCCTTTGTGGGGATGCAGAACGCCGGCCTGATCGCCGCCGATCCCTCCACCAAGGTGACCTTGGTCTCCTTCAACATCCTCTCCGGACAGACGGAGGCGGCGGTGATGATCGGCGCGGCGGTGGGGCTTTTGTCCCTGATCTGCATCGGCGTGCTGGCCGGACGCAAGGTCAAGGGCGCCATTCCCATCGGCATCGCCCTCAGCACCCTGGCCTACTACGCCTTCATCGGGCTGGGCTGTGCGGCGGGGGACGCCTCCTGCCGGGCCGTGTTCGACGGCATCACCCTTTCAGACCCCTTCCAGGCCTTTGCGGACTTCGGCACCCAGGCCTTCGGCAAGGTCTTTACCGAGGGCTGGCAGGGGCTTTCGAGCGGCCGTATCTTTGAATTTCTGGCCGTAATGATCTCCTTTGCCATGGTGGACATGTTCGACACCATCGGCACCCTGATCGGGACCTGTCAGGGAGCGGGGAAGGAGAGCGGCCTGCTGGACGAGCGCGGCGAGATCAAAAACCTGAACCGCGCCCTGCTGAGCGACTCCGTCGCCACCTGCACCGGCGCCATTTTGGGCACCTCCACCGTGACTTCCTTTCTGGAATCCTCGGCCGGCGTGGCTGCGGGCGGGCGGACCGGCCTGACCTCGCTGACGGTGGCCGTCCTCTTCCTGCTGGCCCTGTTCTTCAGCCCGCTGGCCGCCCTCATTCCCTCGGCCGCCACGGCGGGCGCCCTGATCTACGTGGGCGTGCTGATGATGGGCAGGATCACCGAGATCGACTGGAAAAACCCCGCCGAAGCCATTCCGCCCTTTCTCACCGTGGCCATGATGAGCTTTACTTACTCCATCTCCTACGGCATCGCCGCCGGATTTCTCTCCTACACCGCCATCAAGCTGTTCACCGGAAAGGTGAGGGAGATCCATCCCGTGACCGCCGTGCTCTCCGTCCTGTTCCTGTTCACCTTCCTGTTCACGCACTGACCCCGGAAAGACCGCCAAACACACCGCCCCGCTCACCCGAACCGCAAAGCCGGAAACCCTTTCCGTCCTGCGGCGCGAAAGGAGGCTTTGAGGGAAACTTTCCCGCTCCGGGGACCGCCTGAGGACGCTTGTCCCGCCGAGGTTTTTGCCGGGCGGGTCACACAAAAAAGATATTGAAATAAAAGAAAAGAGGCCGAACCGGTCTCTTTTTTTTGCCCCTATATGGCTATGGGGAGAAACGGCTGAAACAGGGAAGAGGACGACAGACCGGGCCTGTTCAATGGAAAAGGACAGCTCATCATGCGGGCCATCCTTGAGGGGCGGGAGAAAGATCGATCGGGGCAAAACCCCGCTCCGGCCCCTGTTCCGGACCCTCCCGGAGGCCCTGTTCGCAGGAAAATCGTTTGACAGGAGAAAGATCGATCGCAGGAAAATTGTTTGCAGGGACCGTCATGCAAAGGGGGGAAAGAGAAAGATAGGCCAAGCCGGCTCGCAGGGCCCAAAAAAATTTTCCCGGAAAACGGTAGTTTTGGCTCAAAAGCGGGGGAGGGCATGGTATAATAGAAGTGACTCCCCCCAAAAACTCCCCGAAGATCCGCCCGACACAGCGGAAAGGGAGGAAGCAACATGGAAAAATGGTGGAGGCGGGCGATCTGTCGGAGGCAGCCGTGGGCACGCTGTTGAGGAGCAGCGGCTTTGCAGCCGCTCTGGCGGGCCTTGGCGGGGCGGCGCTGTGCGCCTGGCTTCGTCCCCGGCTGGAGGGGCGCTCAAACCGCAGCCTGGCCTTTCTGCCCCCTGCAAGCGGTTTTGCGCTGGGTCTGCTCTTTTCCTGGCTGACCGGCGAGCCTCCCGAGTCGGTGCTGGCGGGCGGCGTGGACGGCGGCCTGTGCGCCAATCTGCTGTTCACCCTCTACGGCCAATGCCTCAGCCGGCAGCTGACCTTCATGCCCTCGGACGCCAGGGTGGTGCTGGTGGCCGGCCTGCTGACCAGGCGGCTGGGCTTCGAGCGGGCCAAAAAAGAGGCCGCAGCGATAGTTTCCGGGCTGGAGGGATTGGAGAGCGTGGCCCAAAAGACCGCCTTTGTGCATCGCCGGCTGGAGGCCTTTCCCGAGCTCACCGAGGTCGAGCGTACCAACCTGTGCTGCCTGATCCTGGGGGCGCTGAGCTTTCTGTAAGTCGGACCAAAGCGGGATGAGCCGGACAAAGGAAGGAAAGGGCCGCCGGGAGATCGAAGGCCGGGCGGGAAAAGCCGATGAGCGGGGGCCTTAAAAAGGGGCTTTCCGAGGCCCCGCTCTTAGGTTTGGGTTTTATGTCAATCCGGCGAGAAAGGCAATTATTCCGCCGGATCAGCGCGGGCCCAAAGGGAACGAAGGCTCTGAATGGGACATTAAGAAAACGTCGTGGAAACGAGAGCCAAAGGTTCCTGCCCGTTTTCTCGAAACGACGCCCACAGGGGCCGCGCTCCTTTGTCGGCAGGCTGGAATTTCAGTCGGAGCCATCAGAGGAGAGGAAAGGCCTGTCAGAGGAGGGCCGGGAGAACAAAGGCCGAATGGAAAAGACGATGACAGGGGGAGCGGGGCCTTAAAAAGGGGCTTTCCGAGGCCCCGCTCTTTGGTTTGAGTGCTGCGTAGATCTTGCAAGGAGTTCATTTTTTATTCCGCGCCGGGGACAGAGCGGAGCAAGGGACGGCGGAGGGCCGTAAAAGGGGGACTGTATGAGCGAAGAGAAAGAGTCCGGACCGGAGGCCGGGCTGGTGCTTTCGGACGCGCTGGCCCGCTATCTGGGCTTTACGCAGCTGGGAGAGGAGGCCGCCCTCCGGGACAACTTCGAGGGCTACGAGCAGGCGGCCAGGCGGCGGAATCAGGCCCAGCGGAGATTTTCCGCGGCCGAATGGCAGTATCTGCTGGACCGGGCCGAGGACGAGGCGGACAGAGCCTATTTCCGGCTCCGGCTGTCGGAGGGCCGCCGGGCATAGCCTGACGAAAAAAAAGAAACACGGGATTTTACAGAAAATTTCAATGAAAACAATCAGGCGAACTTTACCCCGTAAAGTTCGCCTGATTTTTAATACGTTAAAGACATCGCCTTGTTCCGGGATTCTTTTTCAGCCTTGGGCTGAAGAAGTGATATTTTGGCCTGCGGCCAAAGTGATATGCAGGTTCCCTGCGTGATATTTTGACTTTCAGTCAAAGTTATATTTTGACCTGCGGTCAAAGTTGAGGTCAAAGTTATATTTTGAATTGCTGTCAAAGAGTTTCAGGCGCTGACCTGCTGTCAAAGTTGTATTTGATCTACAATCAATTTGAGGCCAAAGCAATATATTTGACCGCTGCCAGAGAGTTTCGGGCGTTCAGGGAGCGCCTCAGGCGCCACAGCTTCTCCCGAAGGTAGAAAGAATACTTTGCGAAGCAAAATATCACGCCGAAGGCATATCACTTGCCATAGGCAAATAAAACTGCCGCAGGCAGGACTTGCCGAAGGCAAATAAAACTGCCGTCAGGCAGGACTGCCGAAGGCAAATATCACTTGCCATAGGCAAATAAAACTGCCGCAGACAGGACTTGCCGAAGGCAAATAAAACTGCCGTCAGGCAAATAACAAAGGGGCAGCGATCAAAATAAATCGCTGCCCCGCCGGGACCGGGTCTCAGACCTCGGACACAAATTTTTTGAGCTGTTCGTAGGGCATATAGCCCACTTTCTGGGCGGCTTCCTTGCCGTCCTTGAAGACGATGATGGTGGGAATGCTCATGACCCCGAACTTGCGGGCCAGCGCTTCCTCTTCGTCCACGTTGACCTTGCCGACCGTGACGCCGGCCTCCGGGTCCTCGGCCAGCAGCTCGATGACCGGGCCCATCATGCGGCAGGGGCCGCACCAGCTGGCCCAGAAGTCCACCACCACTTTGGGGTTGGACGAGATGACTTCCTCAAAATTACTCTTGGTGAGCGTCAGTTCCTTCATGCTTGTCCTCCGGGGCGCCCTTTGGCTGATCCAAAGCAAAGACCGCGGTCATGACGGGCGCGAAATGGTTGTTTTTCCGGATCCTCTTATCGATCCTGTTGACCAATATATAACCCAAACTGAGGAAAATCAAACACAAAATCAGAGAAATGAGGTCATTTTGAAAGATTTTTCCGATCAGCAGACCCAGCGCGGCCAGCGCCAGCGGCACCAGATAGACCAGCATGGAGGCCGTCAGGGCCGACTTTTCGTGCAGGGAAAGCTCCACCAGATCCCCTTCTTTGGCGTTCAGGGTATTTTCCACCCGGACGTCCAGGTGTTTTTCGCCCTTGGGAAAGGCGCACATTTTGCAGCTCTCGCAGACCGCCTTTTTGTCGATGCGCACCACCGCGAAGGGTCCGTCCAGCCGGACCACCGTGCCGCTTTCGGTCATAAAACCTCCGGTTTTTCCGGCCAAACGTCATTTTCCGCCGATGGCGGAAAATGAGCCGGACTTGAGGGGACAACCGTTGTTCGCTTTGCCTTTTGCAAAGCTCTGCAACGTTTTTCCCCTCTCAAAAGGCTTTGCCTTTTGATTCACCTCTTTCCACCCGTAAATTTACTCACCGTAAATTTTCGATTGTGCAAAAGCCCGGCGCAGGTCCGCCGTTTTGCGAAAACAAAATTTTATTTCCGGCCAGATGTCATTTTTCGTTGTGCGAAAAAAGTGCCGGACTTGGCGGCGTCGCCGCCAGGCAATACGCCCGCTCCAAATGATCGCTTCCCCTCAAAGTCAATCTTCGCACCGGGCTTTCAATCTCGTCGCGCCAACGCCGGGCGTGTACCGGCGTTGGACTCAATCCGGTCTTTTGCGGTGAGCAAAAGCCGGGAAGGAAAAGGGTGAAGCGGAGGCAAAGCCGAAGCGAGGGAAAAACCGCGCTAAGCTGCTTTTACAGATTGCAGACAGCTGCAATGTTTGTCAAAGAACAAAGATTATTTCAGAACTAAAAGACGGGACAGCGGCACGCGGTTTGTCCCTCAAGTCCGACCGATTTTTGCGAAGCAAAAATCGCGCCTGGTCGGAAAAATTTATTCCTTTACAATGTCGATGCCCAGCTCTTCCAGCTGTTTGGGGTCCACGGTGTTGGGGGCCTCGCTCATCAGGCAGGAGGCCGTCTGCACCTTGGGGAAGGCGATGACGTCGCGGATGGATTCCGCCCCGGTCAGCAGCATGGTCAGCCGGTCCAGGCCGAAGGCCAGCCCGCCGTGGGGCGGGGTGCCGTAGCGGAAGGCGTTGACGAAGTAGCCGAACTTCTGGGCCACCACTTCGTCGGACAGGCCCAGGGTGCGGAACATCTTCTGCTGGATCTTTTGACTGTGGATCCGGATGGAGCCGCCGCCGGCCTCCTGGCCGTTGATGACCAGATCATAGGCCTTGGCGCGCACCTTGCCGGGATCGGTGTCCAGCAGGGGCAGGTCCTCGGTCTTGGGGGAGGTAAAGGGGTGGTGCATGGCCACAAAGCGGCCCTCCTCCTCGCTGTACTCCAACAGGGGGAAGTCGGTCACCCACAAAATGTCGAACTTGCTCTTGTCGATCAGGTTTTCCCGCTCCCCGAGGTGCAGGCGCAGCGCGCCCAGGGCGCCGAACACGATCTCGTCCCGGTCGGCCACGAAGAACAGGATGTCCCCCGGCTCGAAGCCGGTGCGCTCGTAAAGGGCCTTCTGGGTGTCCTCGGAGAGGAATTTGGTGATGGGGGACTTGACGCCCTCGGTTTTGGACCAGGTGATCCAGGCCAGGCCCTTGGCCCGGCAGGACTTGACAAAGTCGCCCAAAGCGTCGATCTCCCGGCGGGAGAGCTTTTCCTCAAAGCCCTTGGCGTTGATGCAGCGCACGCTTCCCCCGTTTTTGACGGCCTCGGCGAACACCCGGAAGCCGCTCTGTTCGGCCAGATCGGACACATTGCACAGCTCCAGCCCGAAGCGGGTGTCCGGCTTGTCCGACCCGAAGCGGTCCATGGCCTCCCGGTAGGTCATCCGCCGGAAGGGGCGGGGCAGCTCGATGCCGGCGGCCTCCGAAAAGATCCGCGCGATCAGCCCCTCCATCACCGTCATGACGTCGGATTCCTCCTCCACAAAGGACATCTCCATGTCGATCTGGGTGAACTCGGGCTGGCGGTTGGCCCGCAGGTCCTCGTCCCGGAAGCACTTGGTGATCTGGTAGTAGCGGTCCATGCCCGCGATCATCAGCAGCTGCTTGTACAGCTGGGGAGACTGCGGCAGGGCGTAAAACTGCCCCGGATGCACCCGCGAAGGCACCAGGTAGTCCCTGGCCCCCTCCGGCGTGGACTTGCCCAGAAAGGGGGTCTCGATCTCGGTAAAGCCGTTTTCTTCAAGATAGTGCCGGGCCGCGCTGGTGATCCTGTGCCGCAGAAACAGCCGCCGCTGCAGGTCCGGCCGCCGCAGATCCAGGTAGCGGTACTTCAGCCGGATCAGCTCGTTGACGTCCGAATCCTCCTCGATGGCAAAGGGCGGGGTCTCGGCCTCGGACAAAATTTTCAGCTCGCTGACCAGAATTTCCACCGTCCCCGTGGGCAGCTTGGGATTGACCGTCTCCTCGGAGCGGGCCCGCACCACCCCGCGCACCGCCAGCACGTACTCGCTGCGGATGCGCTCGGCCTTGGCAAAGTCCGCAAAAGAGGCGTTGTCAAACACCGCCTGACAGATCCCCGTCTTGTCGCGGATGTCCGCAAAGATCAGTCCTCCCAGGTCCCGGCGCTTGGCCGTCCACCCCATCACCACGACTTCCTGCCCCAGCTTGTCCGTGATCTCGCCGCAAAAAGCCGTCCTTCTCAGTTCGCCCATGAATTCTGCCATGATCGTTTCTCCGTTTTTTTCAATACACTCGCAAAAAGTATATCCGTTTTCTAAAATTCGTCCCGCCCTTATTTTCAGAGCGTGTCCTTGCGTTTTTTCCAATACACCCGAAAAGGGGTATATCCGTTTTCTAAAAATTCGTCCCGCTCCTGTTTTCGGAGCGCGTCCTTGCGTTTTTTCTAATACACCCGAAAAGGGGTATATCCGTTTTCTAAAATCCGTCCCGCTCCTGTTTTCAGAGCGTGTCCTTGCGTTTTTTCCAATACACCCGAAAAGGGGTATATCCGTTTTCTAAAATCCGTCCCGCCCCTGTTTTCGGAGCGTGTCCTTGCGTTTTTTTTCAGTACACCCGTTTTTTTCAGTACACCCGAAAAGGGGTATATCCGTTTTCTAAAAATTCGACCTGCTCTTATTTTCAGAGCATAACCCGGCGTTTTTTTCAGTGCGCCCGTGTGTTTGCTGTTTTAAGATCCGATCCGCTTTTCCCGGGCCGACCCGCCGCATACAAAGAGCGGGTCCGGCCCTTTTCAGGAGGAGCCCTTTTTCGTCCCGCCCCGAGCGGCCTCAGGCCTTCAGCAGGGCGGGCAGCTCGGCCCAGGCGACTTCTTTCTCCTCGGAAGTCGCCATATTTTTGAGGCGGACGGCCTGCTTTTGCAATTCCTCGCCCCCCAGAACGCCCACAAAGGGGACGCCCAGCTTGTCCGCATACTTGAACTGCGCCTTGACCGAGCGGTCCATGCAGTCGGTCCGGGCCGGAATGCCCGCCCGGCGCAGCCGGTTGCACAGCGCAAAGGCCGGCTCCACGGTCTCCGCCCCGATGGGCAGCAGGTAAATGCGCACCGGCTCGGGATCGGGCAGGGGAAGCCCCATGTTTTCCAGGGTGAGGATCAGCCGCTCCAGCCCCAGGCCGAAGCCGGCCGCCGGCGTGGGCTTGCCGCCCAGCGACTCCACCAGGTTGTCGTACCTTCCGCCCCCGCACACCGTGCTCTTGGCCCCCAGAAATTCGGAGACGAACTCGAACACCGTCTTGGTGTAGTAATCCAGCCCCCGCACGATGCCGGTGTCCACCTCGAAGGGGATCCCGGCCTCGGTCAACAGTTCCTGCAAAGCCGCAAAGTGGTCCCGGCAGGCCCCGCACAAAAAGTCCAGCGTTCTGGGCGCCCCCCGGTTCAGGGCGGCGCAGCCCGGCTCCTTGCAGTCCAGGATGCGCATGGGGTTCTTGTCCAGCCGCTCCCGGCAGGTGGGGCAGAGCTCTTCCAGGTGCCCGGCGTAAAATTCCCGCAGGGCCTGTTGGTAGGCCGGGCGGCAGTCGGGACAGCCGATGGAGTTCAGATGCACGGTCAGCCCCTCGATGCCCAGCGAGCGGAAGTAGGTGTCGGCCAGCAGGATGATCTCGGCGTCGGTGCGGGGCGAGGCCGAGCCGAACACCTCCACGCCGAACTGATGATGCTCCCGCAGCCGCCCGCTCTGGGGGTTTTCGTAGCGGAACACCGGGGTAAAATAGTAGGTCCCCAGCGGCATGGGGGCGTTGTACAGCCCCTTTTCAATGAAACAGCGGACCGCGCCCGCCGTGCCCTCGGGCTTTAAGGTGACGGAGCGCCCCCCCTTGTCCAGAAAGGTGTACATCTCCTTGTTGACGATGTCCGTGGTCCCGCCCACCCCGCGCAAAAACAGCTCGGTGTGCTCGAACACCGGGGTGCGGATCTCCCGATAGCCGAACAGGCGGGCGGTCTCGCGGGCCCTGGCCTCCAGATACTGCCACTTGGCCGACTCGTCCGGCAAAACGTCTTTGGTTCCCTTGGGTATGTTGATCATATTGCGATGCCCTTTCAGATCCCCTGTTGAATGTTTCCGTTTCTTCGGCCGTTTTCCCGGTCAAACGGTACAGGTCTTACTATTATATAATAATTATCAGGTCATGTCAAATCTTTGGGCTTTCTTCCCCCGCGATCTGCCCTCGGTTTTGCTTTACGCTTGCATAAACCGCGCTGATAGGTGCCTGAAGGCACATCCTGTACGCCCTGAAAGAGTATAGACTTTTCGCTTCATGCTCTGCCTCCTCAAACTTCCGGCGGGCAAACAGCTTTTTTCCGGTGCCACAGGCACTTCTGTACGCCCTGGAATAGTTCAGGCTTTTAACGAAATTTCCTGCTTCCTCGGCCTTTCTGTAAAAAACGATCCTTATTTAGGTGCCTGAAGGCACCTCTGCACGCCCTGAAACGGGGAAAATTCTGCCTTGTCTGCTTCAGGTCGGCCGGTTGTCACGGTCGATCTTGCGGGAGAGGGCCTCGTGCCGGAGCAGCAGATCCCGGAAGGCGTGCTCCTTGGGGTTGGGAAAGTCCGGATTGGGCGGCCCCTCCCGCCACTGCTGCCCGTGCGAAGCCGTCGGAACGTTCCCCCCGCCGTCTGGCGCGTTCCGGGAGCCGGAGGCCGGTCCGGGGGCGGAAGGCGGTCGCTGTCCGGGGGCGAAGGGGGCGTTTGCAGGGGGATTCTGGCCGGATCTTCCGGCGGTCAGGGAGGAAATCAGCCCGCTCAGCACTTCGGGCGGGAGGGCGGACAGCAGCCCCGGAAGAGGGGATCTGGCCCCGGAAGAGGGGGCGGAAGGGTGTTTTTTCATGTCGAAAAGACCTCCTCGGACAAATTTTTAAAAAAAGTTGCCCGAAATTCGGGCAAATGATTTGCCTAACTTTCCAAACTATTATATAATATTGTAACGTACGATTATGCGCGCTCCGGGCCGAAAGTCCGGAACGCCCGGAACAAAGGAGCTTAAGCCATGTTCAAAAAAGTGCTCAGACTGTGCTCGATCCTGCTGCTCGGCTGCCTGCTGCTGACCGGCTGCGGCGGCTTCGAGTATGTGACCGAGACCCCCTCGGCCTCCGACGCGGTGACCGGCAACGGCACCATGGTGGTCCGCAAGGGCGACTATGTCTACTTCGTCAACGGCCAGGAATCCAACACCGCCGACAACACCTTCGGCACCCCCATCAAGGGCAGCATCATGTACGCGAAGGTGGGCGCCGACAACGTCCCCCAGGCCGACACCGCCCGGGTGGTGGTCCCCAAGATCTTCTATTCCTCCGGCACCTCGGCCGGGATCTGGATCTTCGGAGATCAGCTGTTCTATCTGACCCCCTCTCAGGAAAAGGACCGTGACGGCAACCTGCTGACTTCCTACACCGAAGTCTACGTCTGCGGGCTGGACGGCCAGGGATCCCGGCGTCTGGCGCTGATCGGCTCCAACAGCTTCAACTACACCTTTGTGGAGCTGGACGGCACGGTCTACTTCGTCTACGTCTCCTCCTACAGCGAGAACGACGAGGACGGCGTCAGCCAGAGCTACACCGGCGTCTGGTCGATCAACACCGCCACCGGGGCTTCCACGCGCATCGCCGAAAAGGTGACCAACACCCCCGTGCTGGCCGACGACGGCTTTGTCTACTTCACCCAGGCCGTGCCCAAGACCGGCGCGATGGAGGAGGGCGACGAGGACTACAACAAGTTCAGCAAGGTCTCCATGGCCGGCGGCGATCCCCAGGAGATCACCGACAAAAACGGCAAGCTGCTCACCCAGAAATTCATCTACGGTTCGGCCGCGGCCGAGGCGGACTGCTACCAGGATCCTGCGCTTTCGGTCACCCCGCTGTTCGTCAAGAACGGAGACATCTTCTTCTCCCGCAACGACGGCACCACCGACGGCAGCACGGCGGCCACCTACTACTACGTCATGAACGCCGCCGGCGAGATCCGCATGCTCTCCAATTCCATCGCCGGACCCGCCCTGTCCAACCTCATGCCCCTAAGCTATGACCAGGGCATGCTGGCGCAGATCACCTCCGACGAGGTCAACTATCTGGTGCAGGTCTCGGCCTCCGGCAGCATCTTCACCGGCTCGGAGAGCCCCACCGCCCTCAAGAACATCCTCCGCGGCACCTTCACGGTGTTCAAGCTGGAGGGCAACACCCTCTACTACGCCGACGCCGACAGCCGCCTCTGCTCGGTGGACATCACCGCAGAGGAGCTTTCCCTGCCCGCCTTCGGCAAGGATCCCGTGTTCTACACCGAGAACGGGGTCAACACCACCTACCTCAAGCCCGCGGTGATGGACGGCGTGGCCTACTTCATCAACACGACCGGCGACTACACCGGCTACCTCTACTACGCCGTCAAGGAGACCGACGAGGACACCGGCGAGGACTTCTTCACCGAGGTCCGCCTCGGCCAGTGGTCGGTGGCCGATCAGGAGGCCTACGAGGCCGCCCAAAGCTCCTCCGACGAGGACTGAGCGCCCTGACTTGAAAGAAATGGCAGGCCCGCGTGATCGCCGCGTTTGGCGCCGCCGCCCCCAACCGAATCCCAAAGAGACCGGACTTTCTCCGGTCTCTTTTTTCATGCGCCTGTACGCCCCGCAAGCCGGATATGCCTGAACCCTCCCGCGGGCCGGGCGGAAAACTTTACCGACCGGGTCCGGACATTCCTCCGGTATAGTCCTGAACCACCGCAGGCCGGACGGAAAACCCTTAAACGGAACCCGCTGCTTAGGCCCGGTATTTTTCGTGCGGCCCTGCCCTCCCGCAGGCCGGAGGAGATCTTTACCGGGGGCGAGAGGCTGCTCCCCGGTCTTTTTTTTGCGCAAGAGGGAGAGGAAGGCGGGGAAAAGGCCCTTCCGAGAGGGCAAGAAAGAGGCCGGAAGAGAGATGAAGTGAGGAGAATTTCGAGGCCCTCCTTTTGGGAAAAGCAAGGCGGCTTCCGAGGCCCTCCTGCCGGGGGAAACAAGGAGGGTCCCTCCCCCCCCCCTCTTTTGGGGGAGAACGAGGAGGCTTCCGCCGCCTTTTGGAAGGGGCTTCCGAGGCCCTCCTGCCGGGGGGAACAAGACTGATTCCGCCGCCTTTGGAGGCGGCTTCCAAGGCCGCTCTCTTGTATAAGGACAGAAGGAGGGGCCGGGGCGTTTTTGGAAGGGAGGTAAATGCCCTCTTTCCCAGAAAACGGGGGCGGAAAACGCCGCTTTGTAAAGTTTGTCTTGACGCAGGATCAGGTTGAAACGGGCGGTCTGAAAGAGCGGCTTTCGCGCCGCGCTCTTTACACAGCATGACACAGACAGGGCAGGCGCTTCCGGACAAAATTTCAGCTTGTTCCCCGTGAAACAGCAAGATATTGATAAATTTCAATTGCAAGACCGCATGTTCCGACTTCGGCCCGCAAGAGGGGAGAAGGACGGATTTTTGAAAAAAACGGGCTGAAAACGGGGCATGAAAAAATTTTTTTTACCGTTCATGACAAAAATCCTACCGTTCGTTACATTTGGACTTGACAAATCCGGATTTTGTGGTATAATAAAGGCACCGAAGATCCCGTTCGGCCTTTTAGAAAGGTATACCTTTGTGGAAGCAAAAAAATTACATAATTTCGGAAGGGGATCCTGCCCAAAGGGCAGAAAAAAAGCGCCCCCGCCGCAAGATGCGGAGAGCGCACAGGCTTCTATAAAGGTATACCTTTTCGGAGGTGCCGTCGGCACCCGGAAGGCGCGCCCAATCCGGCTTTTGCAGATGTCCGATCTTCGGCCCTGCAACGGGCAGAGACAGAAAAGCCTCTTGTTGGGAGGTGCCGTCGGCACCCGGAAGGCACGCCCACTCCCGGCTTTTGCAGATGTCCGATCTTCGGCCCTGCAACAGTTCAGGAATAAGAGCCTTCTCTTCAGAGGCGTCGGCACCCGGAAAGTACGCCCCGAATTTGCCCGGCCAAAGCGGACTGCAAAGGGGACCGAAAGAGGGCGGGGCGGGAAAAGCAAGGCGGAAGCGGCCGGAGGAAGGGACTCATGAGACTTCCCGAGGGCGCGGAAGCGCTCCGAACGAGCGGGGAGAAGACCGGCACACACCACGGGCTTTTCCCTGAGCGGGAGGGGCCATAGCGTGCCTTCCCGGCGCCGACGGCGCCCGTCGGCGCCCGGTGGAAACACCACAGGAAAAGAGGCCCCGGAGGAAGGGCGGAGGCCTTGGAAGACGGAAGGGCGCAAAAGGCCACTCCGGCAAGCGGGGAACAGAACACAGAGGCGTCCGGGAAGCCGGAGGGCCTCGCGAGGGAAAAGGCAGACACAGAGGGGCCGGCAGACCGGCGGCCTCGAACAAGGAACAGACACAGAGACATCCGGAAAAGCGGAGGGCCTCGCGAAAAACACAAGGAGGAAACCATGAAGCAAAAAAGAAAGGGCTTTACCTTGGTGGAGCTGATCGTGGTGATCGCCATCATCGGCATTCTGGCCGCGGTGCTCATCCCGACGTTCTCGGGCGCCATCGAGAGCGCGCGCTTTGCCAACGATCAGGCCGCGGCCCGCAACATGTCCACCATCGTCAAGCAGTACTGCATGATGAACGGCGTGGACGAGGAGGACCTGCAGGCCCCCGACATCCGCTACATCATCAACACCGAGGAGGAGTTCTACACCTTCCGGCCCGCCTCGTCCGAGGGCGTGTTCTGGTATAACCGGAATACCGGCAACGTGGAGGTTACCCGCGGCGTTGTTCCGGTCGGAGGAACAGCTGTGAGTGCTGCCGAGCCCAGAGATTCCATCGAGGAAGTCCTTCCCGGGCAGATCTATCTGAACACCGAGGGCGAGTTGGCCAACTTTTTGAAAGGACTTCGGCATATAACTGGTAAAACGGAATACGACAGTCTGGCTCCAGATGAAGCGCTCGATGGCGTTTCAATTGCAACGTTGACTTCCATTTATGAAGCCTATAATCCAGACAATACATTATTTATTGGGACAGGAGAAAAAGGATACTATACAACGGCAACTGGAGTTGACGTGGAAGGAAATGCGAAAACCGTTAAGAAGGTGGTATTTGCAGATGGTATTCAGGTTTTGTCCGGAACGCCCGCCTTATTGGAAGCTGCAGAGGATTTGAATGTTCAGCTTCCAATTACAGTTGTTGTGGTAGAAGAACAAAATCCTCTGAATCTGTTAACCGGCGCTAAGATTACAACTACGGCTTCCAATCAAAAGGTGGCAGTTGAGGGAACGGCTTTCAGTTCTTTGGAAGTTTCTTCCCAACTTAGTCATCCCATCGATGCCGAAAGTTTTGCCGCGCGAGTAGCGAAAGGCAATTCATTTATCAAAGTAATTCCGAAAGCAATCCCGGCAAAAGGAGCAAGTCAAAGTAATTATCACACAGATTCCGAAATGGGTTATTATGCTCTCCCGATGACGGAATCGACTGGTGCGCAGGTTAAAAGGCTGACCATCGGGACCCTTGGCAAAACAGCGGCTTCAGAAAATTTTATAAAAGAGATTATTACCAAGGATCTGATGGAGGCGTATCCTTCTATCCACACATTAAGCATCGTCTATCGGCCAACAATTAGTGCGGAAGGAGGCTTTCCTACCATGGATGTCCGGATTATCGCGCTTGATAATGAAGGGAAAATCGCCGATCTTATTGTAACAGCAGCTCATCCTTCTGCAGAGATCCCGGAAGTTACGGGGGCATAAGTGATCGCATATCAGCTTAGGTTGGGAAAAGATGCCCCCAAAGAGAGGCTTTATCGAATGAAATAACCCGGCCAAACCGGGAAAAAGGAGAGAAAATATGAAAAAGAGCAAACTGCTGGTGGCCCTCTTGGCCGCCGTCGCGCTGCTGGCCTCTTTGGCCGCCTGCAGCCTTACCCAGGTTGAAGCCATCAGCTTCACCAATGCGCCCGAAGCCGTCTACTCGTTAGACGAGCCTGTGGAGGCCAAACAGTTTTCGCTGACCATCACCTATGACAACGGGAATACCCGCACCGTCAGCCTGACAGATTCCATTCTGTCTGTTTCCGGTTTGAATAACGGGAAACTGGATACTTCCAGCCTTGGACAAAAAACGATTGTTGTGTCCTACCGCGGTGTGACCATCTCTGTGTACTACAACGTGGTCGGCGAGGGCGGCGGCGGCATTATCACGCCGTCTAAAACCCTTACGGGTGTGAACGGGACGACAGAGAACGCCGGAACCGACAGCAACCCTTATGCAATTGCGACAAAAGAGGACCTTGCCGCTATTAAGTCTGGTAAAAAAACAACATATTATCAGTTGACAGCGGATATTAATCTTGCCGGTTACGAGTGGGTGCCTCTTGCTGATAAAGAGGGAACCGTGAGCACCGTTGTTATTGAAAATATTGTCCTTGATGGAAACGGCCAGACAATTAAAGGATTGACCATTACAACAGCTAACAACACGCCGGGTTTGAGTTTGCTGACTTCGGGGAAAGATCGTTTTTACGGTTTGTTTGCCGGACTTGC
Source organism: uncultured Clostridia bacterium (assembly GCA_944332455.1). Taxonomy (GTDB): domain Bacteria; phylum Bacillota; class Clostridia; order Christensenellales; family HGM11417; genus CALVJY01. The sequence continues at coordinate 105,033 of CALVJY010000004.1, read as the reverse complement.
GAATGCCGAAGTAAAAAATCTGACCTTTGAAAGCCCGTATATCAACATCAGCTCTGCGGAGGCTCCGGATCATTGCAAGGATGTTGCCGCCTTAACCGGCGTTGTTGCAGGAGATCTGACAGTCGATAATGTGCATGTGAACGGAGGATATTTGCGCAGTAACGGCGTTATGGCCGGCATTGTGGGACGTCTTTATGCTGCTTCTGAGGCCGATGATGCCACAAAAGGAGAATACAAAGTCGATATTTCGAATTGTAAGGTAACGGGCGTCTATTTTGAAGCTTATAATCCGATTACAACTGCAGATAAGGACGGAGAAGGCGACAAGATTGGCGGGATTGTCGGGCATATCGAAAGAACTTCTTTAGAGGAAGGAAAGAATGCCGTAACGATTTCCGGTTGTGTTGTATCAAGCTGCAACATCTACGGAACCCGTGATTTGGGCGGTTTGATCGGCTGGACCACATCGGTAATTCTGAACGGGAATAAGGTTGAAAACTGTACAATCAGTGCTTCTATTCCTGGTGGAATGGATAACAACAAGGGGCTTCGCAATATTGGCGGCTTAGTTGGCACAATGTCCGGAGAATTGAGGATCGATACAGAGGAAGGTGTTACCACGAAGATAGTAAATACTTTCCCCATAAAGAATGATACCTACGAAGGTTCTTGTACCGGAACCTATATTGGAGGGATCCGAAAGTCGTCTTATGTTTCTGGCTGGAAAATCGTCAAGGGAACGGAAAGCTTGAATCTGCCTGCTTTCACAGGAAGCGGTATTTCCTTTGACAACTTTGTGAATTGGCAGCTGGAGACCATGTCTGCGATCAATGCCTGGCTGGCCGGCGGAGAGCTTCCGACCCTCACTAAACCTGTCGGGGCCTCTGCCGCCACCCCCGCGGAATAAGGTCTGAACCATTACCCCGGCCGAGGGGAAAGCCTCCCTCGACTGTGGGAAGTCCGGCTGAAAGGGGGAAAGCCTCCCTCGACTGCCCGAAGTCCGGCTGAAAGGGAGAAAGCCTCCCTCGACTGCCGGAACTCTGGCTGAAAGGGAAAAAACTTCCCTCGACTGCGGGAAAAGCCGCAAGGCTACTTCCGGCTGTCGGCAAAACCAAGAGAAAAAGGTCCGTAACGGACCGTTTGGAAGGGATCGCGCCCGTCCGGAATTTTCCGGGCGGGCGCGTTTTTTGGGCTCTTATCCGCTTTGGGAAAGTCGGGCGGGCCGGTCGTTACAGCGGCTGACCGAGCAGGAAGTCCAGCGCGTTGATCGTTCTGATCCCGTCGTGATCGGCGACAAACACCTCGTCCAGCGTGAGGATATACTTGGGATAGTTGTCCGAGATTTCCCGGAAGGGACGGAGTTCCTGCTGCAGCTTGGCCTCGTCCATGACCGTGACTGCCACCTGAACGTAGAGCAGGCTGTCGTTCGCGTCCTTGACGATGAAGTCGACTTCCTTTTCGGCGACCTTCCCCGTGGCGACCTTGAATCTGCGGCGTTTGAGTTCCAGAAAGACAAGATTTTCAAGGATCTGCGAAAGCTCCACCGTTCGGTTGTTCAGGATATAGTACTTGAAGCCGAAATCGGTCACATAGTATTTGTTGATGAGTTTCAGGTATTCTTTCCCTACAATGTCGTAGCGGTCGGCTTTATAAATAAAAAAGCAGTCCTCCAGAGTCTCGATATAGCTGTTTATGGTGTTGTAGGAGACTTTGACCCCGTTGGAATTCAGGGTGTCCGAGATTCGCTTTGCTGAAGTCAGGCAGCCGATGTTGTAGATCAGATAATTCAGCAGACTTTCCACCAGCTGCCGGCCCGCCGCGGTGTTGCGCGTCAGGACGTCTTTTTCGAGAATGGTCCTGTAAACGCTCTGCACGTATTCGCGCTGTTCCGCGCTGCCCGCCTCGAACATGAACAGGCCGGGCAGGGCTCCGTAGGTGATGTAATCCATAAACAGCGCCCGGCGGTCTTTGCCCTCCGTCGCGAAATGCTCGGCATATTCGCGGAAGGAAAGAGGCAGTACGTTGATCTCTACATAACGGCCCGTCAGCAGTGTGGCGATCTCCGAGGAGAGAAATTTCGCGTTGGAGCCCGTGATGTAAAGATCGACGTTGTCCTTGACGAACAGACTGTCGACCACCCGTTCAAACTCGCGGACCCGCTGCACTTCGTCCAGAAAGATGTAAAGTTTCCGGTCGGGCCGGAGCTTGTCCGTCAAAAAACGGTAAAGGACATCCCGGTCCAGCAGAGGCTCATTTTCCAGTTCTTCAAAATTGATCTTGACGATCTGATCCCTCGCGATCCCTTCCTTCAGAAGCTGCGCGATGTAAAGATCAAAAAGTGTAGATTTTCCCACTCGCCTCAGCCCTGTGATCACCTTGATCACCTTCTTGTCCTGATAGCGTTTCAGCCAGTCTGTATACTCTTTCCGTTCCATCAGTGCCATAGCGGTGCCTCCTTATCTGCAGTATAGCAAACCCTGTTCCGAAAGTCAAATTAAATTGAGAACTTTTCCTGATTTTCGGAAAAGTTCTCAATTTCGAGGTGCCGGCGGCACCTTTTCGTACGCCCGGGCGGCAGCGCCGCCGGACAACACGCCCGTATCAATTGACTTTCCTTTACAAAGTTTGCTCCCGCACCGGGCTTTCAGTCTGTTTTCGCGAAAGGCCGGCCAAAATTCCGCAACGCGGAATTTTGCGTCTGGCCGGAAAGGGCGAAGCCCCTAACACTCAAACGCCGAGTAAATTTCCCGGTAGCACCCCCGGCGGCGGGCGGAGATCAGGTGAAAGTCCTTGATGATCTCCATGTTAAATTCCAGCATGGCCGTAGGCAGGGCGATCATCTCGCCCTTGAGGTCGGCGATCTGCACGCAGCCGGCGGCGGCCATGCACACGTTGACCCCGTTGGAAAAGGCGGCCGCCCGCATCATGACCTGGGGCATGGGGGAGGAGATCTTCCCGAAGGGGCACAGCAGCACTTCGGCGTCGCACAGGGTGAGGATCCGGGCCACCTCGGGGAAAAAGAGGTCCTCGCCCACGATCACCCCCAGCTTGCCCGCCGGGGTATCGTACACCCGGAACCCCCCGCCCGAGGAATAGCCGGTCTCGTCCAGCACGTGGGCCATGTCCGAGACCCCCAAAAGCCTGCCCCGGTCCACCACCACCGCCGACTTGTGCAGGATGTCGCAGACCCGGGTGTCGCAGCCGGCCACGATGGCGCACTCCAGCTGCTCGGACAGGGCGCACAGCCGGACCACAAACCCGCTCTCGCCCTCGGCCTCCTTCAGCAGGTCCAGCTCGGGCAGCACGCCCTCGGCCAGCAGCAGCACGTCGGGCGCCCGCAGCTTGTTCAGGTGTCCGATCAGTTCGTCCAGGCTCCCCTGCGTGACAAAGGTGATGTTCATCCCGTTCCTCCCCCTGTTTCCATTTCAGTCCGTCCGCTGGTTCTTCAACGCTCTTTTTGTGGGGGTCAGGCTGTTCGCCCGCCCCGCCAAAACTTATGCTTGCAACAAAACCCTGTACGAGTGCAGAAGTTGGGTAAAGAAGGCACCAAGAACGAGCGTGTTGCCCGGCGGCGCTGCCGCCCGGCGAAGGGGCCGAAGGACCGGAAGGGAGCTCCTCTCCCGTGTGCTTCCGGCCGTTGGCCCCGCGAGGGCCGCTCCTGGACCCTGCCGCCGCGCTCCTTTCAATGTATGCAAAGGAGGTCCCGAAAGGTGCGGACCTTTTTCCGGGGCCGCAAAGTCCCCCGCCGGGCGGCCGGAAGGGGGGAGAGGCCGGAATTTTTTGGCAGCGGTTTTTCCCCCCTTCAAAATAAGTGCAGAGAACTAAGGTTAATTCTTATTTTTACATTTGTGTGGGCGCGCTGCCAGGTGCCGACGGCACCCGGCGATGCCGCCCGGGCGTACAGAAAGGTGCCTGTGGCACCCCGCCATCGTCGCGACGAGATTGGAAACCCGGTGCGTGTACGGACTTTGAGTGAAAGAACACTTTGGCCCGGGCGTACAGAAAGGTGCCTGTGGCACCCCACAACGTGCCGCGAAGCGGCACATATCGAGCAAGGCGAGCGAAGTGGAGCCTTGCATATCGAGTGGGCGCAAGCCCACATATCGAGTGCCGCATCGCGGCACATATCGACATAAAACTTATCGCAGGAAAGAAAATCAAATACGCCCGCTTGTGATAGAGTGGGCGCGCTGCCCGGTGCCGCCGGCACCCGCCGTATTTTTTTGGAAAAAGATTGGCCCTTTTGAAAAGTGCGTCGTATGAATTATATAGAGTCATTCTGTCGAAAAACGGCGAAGGGAGGGGGAAGCGGAAGGGTTTTCCCGGTCCCGGAGGCCGGGAAAAAGGAGGTTGCGCTTTGAAAAAATGGTTTGCCGCGCTGATTCTGGCGGTTTTGTGCGCCGGCCTGTTGGGGTGCGGGCAGCAGACGGAGCAGCGCTTTTTCTCGTTGGACGACCTCGACCACGCCAGCTTGGGCGTGCTGTCGGCCAGCACCTTCGAGAGCGTGACGAAGGAGCGGTGGCCGGAGGCCGAGCTGTCCTACTACAACACCACCACCGACGTCCAGCTGGCCCTTTCGCAGGGCAAGATCGACGGATTCGTCATCGACGAGCCCATGGCCCGCTACATCGTGAGTCAGACCGACGGGCTGACCTATCTGCGGGAAATGATCGAACAGCAGAGCTATGCCTGGCTGCTCCGGAAGAGCGAGAGCGGCGAGGCGCTGAGGGCCGAGGTCAACGAATTTCTGGCCGCCATCGAGGCGGACGGCACCCTGGCCGAGATCGACGCGGTCTGGTTCGGCTCGGACGAGGAGCAAAAGACGGTGCTGGACTATGAAAGCCTGCCCGCCGAGCGCGGCACCATCCGGCTGGCCACCTCCAGCACGCTGGCGCCCTTTGCCTACATGAAGGACGGCCGCATCGTGGGCTACGACATCGACCTGGTGGCCCGCTTCTGCCAGGCCTACGGCTACGCGCTGGAGGTCTCCGATCTGCTGTTCGAGTCCATTCTGTCCGGCATCCAGACCGGGCGGTACGACCTGGCCGCGTGCGGCATCGGGGTCACCGAGGAGCGGGCCGAGGTCATGCTCTTTTCCGAACCCACCTACTCCGGCGGGCTGGTGATGATGGTGCAGGGCTACGAGCTGCCCACGGCGGAGGATCTGGCGGACTATCAGATGGCCAAGCTGGAGGGCTCGATCTTCGACGAGCTGTTCGCCCAGACCGTGGACATCGAAAAGCCCTGGCTGGAGTACAAGTCCATTGCCGACGGCGTGGCCATGCTCCAGTCCGGCAAGATCGACGGCATGGGCCTGGACGAGCCGGTGGGCCGCTCCCTGACCAATCAGAACCCCAATCTGTACCTCATTCCCGGCACCTTTGCCGAGGATCACTACGGCTTTGCCTTCCGGAAAGGGAGCGCGCTGGTGGCCGAGTTCGACTCGGTGCTGACCCCCTTCCTCGCGGGCGGCACCCTTTCGGACATGACCTATGAACAGTTGACCGAAAAGTGGCTGGGCGCGGGGGAGAAGACCCTGGCCGAGCTGGACTTTTCGGGCTGCGACCGGGGGACCGTGCGGGTGGGCGCCGACGTCAACATCGATCCCATGAGCTACGCCGGCTCGGACGGCCGGCCCACCGGGCTGGAGATCGAGCTGATCCGCCTGATCTGCCGGGAGCTGGGCTATCAGGTGGAATTCGAGGTCACCAACTTCGGCTCCCTGATCCCCGGGCTGGAGAGCGACAAGTACGATCTGGTCACCGGCTGCCTGTCCATCACCGAAGAGCGGCTGCAGGCCGTGGACTTTTCGGTCAGCCACTACACCGGCGGGGCGGTGGCCGTGGTCCGCAGGCCGGGCGCGGTCTCCTCGGACGGGAACTTCTTCACCGACATCGCCGAAAGCTTCGAGCGCAACTTCATCCGCGAAAACCGCTGGATGCTGATCGTGCAGGGGCTGGGCACCACCGTGCTGATCTCGGTGGCGGCCTGCCTGCTGGGCACCCTGATCGGCTTCGGGATCTGCCTGATGAAGCGGAGCCGGAACAAGGTGGTCTCGGCCATTGCCCGGGTCTACATCCGCCTGCTCCAGGGCACCCCCGTCATGGTGCTGCTGATGATCCTCTACTACGTGGTGTTCGGCTCGACCTCGATCAGCGCCCTGTGGGTGTCCATCATCGGCTTCGGGCTGAACTTCGGGGCCTACGTCTCCGAGATGATGCGCACCGGCATCGAGGCGGTGGACCCCGGGCAGATCGAGGCCGCCAAGGCCCTGGGCTACGGCAAGGTGCCCGCCTTTTTCAAGATCACCTTCCCCCAGGCCGCCCGGCACTTCCTGCCCGTCTACAAGGGCGAGTTCATCTCCATGGTCAAGATGACCTCGGTGGTGGGCTACATCGCCGTGCAGGATCTGACCAAGATGAGCGACATCATCCGCAGCCGCACCTACGAGGCCTTCTTCCCCCTGATCGTCACCGCCATCCTCTACTTTTTGCTGGCCTGGGTGCTCTCGCTGCTTCTGAACCTCATCGAGGTCCGCGTCGATCCCAAACACCGCAAGAGAAAACTGAAGGGGGTGAAAGCATGAACGCCAAAGAGTCCGCAAGAGAACCGCTGATCCGCGTCTGCCATCTGCAAAAGGCCTATCCCAACGTGACGCCCCTGAAGGACGTCTCCGCGGACATCTTCCCGGGGGAGGTCATCTCCGTCATCGGCCCCTCGGGGACCGGAAAGTCCACCTTTCTGCGCTGCCTCAACCGCATGGAGGAGCCGACGGCGGGGGAGATCTTCGTGAACGGCGAGGACACCACCGCCAAAAAGTACGACCTGAACCTGCTGCGCCGGAAAATGGGCATGGTTTTCCAGTCCTTCAACCTGTTCAGCCACCTGATGGTCATCGAAAACGTCATGCTGGCCCCGGTGGACCTTTTGGGGATCAGTCGGCAGGAGGCCTACGAGGAGGGCATGCGCCTGCTCCGGACCGTGGGTTTGGCCGACAAGGCCCTGTCCTTCCCCGACGAGCTGTCCGGGGGCCAGAAACAGCGTGTGGCCATCGCCCGCACCCTGGCCATGAAGCCCGAGATCGTGCTCTTCGACGAGCCCACCAGCGCCCTCGACCCCACCATGGTGGGCGAGGTGCTGTCGGTCATCCGCTCCCTGGCCGGCGAGGGGCTGACCATGCTCATCGTCACCCACGAGATGAGGTTCGCCCGCGACGTCTCCAGCCGGGTGTTCTACATGGACGAAGGGGGCATCTACGAGGAAGGCCCCCCCGAACAGATCTTCGACCACCCCCAGCGGGAGCGCACCCGGGCCTTCATCAAGCGGCTCAAGGTGCTGAAGATCGAGGTGGACAGCCCCGACTTCGACCTCCCGGAGACGGCCACCCGCATCGAGGAATTCGGCCGCAGAATGGTCCTGGGGCAAAAGCAGATCAACAGCCTGCAGCTGTGCTTCGAGGAGCTCTGCGTGCAGACCCTGCTCAAAAAGGGAAAGCTGCCCCTGGACTTTTCGGTGGAGGTCGCCGAGGCCGAGGGCAAGACCGAGGTCCGGGTGGGCTACGGCGGCCCGGCCTACGACCCCTTCGGCGACGCCGAGGAGCTCTCCCTGCGCATCGTCGCCGGCCTGTTCTCCCGCCGGGAGCACCGCTTCGACGGGGAGAAAAATCTGCTGCTGCTGACCTTCTGAGGCCGGGGCGCTGAAAGAGGAGGGGCACACACAAAAAATCCGCAAGAGGCCGAAAAAGTTCGGCCTCTTCTCTTTTTGCCGCTCCAAAGCCCGCCTTTTGTCATCCGAAAGCCCGCCTGAAGCGGCGTTCCGGCGCTCGGGGGCGGGCAAAGGGTTGCCTTTTGCGCCGCCGGATGCTATAATAAGAAAGGCCGGTTCCGGAGACCGGCGTCGGACAGAAAATTTTGTCCCGCCCGACGGATCCAAGACCCTTCCGGTTTTTTAAAGGAGGGCGGCGAGGACCTCAATGGGCCGGGTCGCCGCGAAGTCCGCCGTTCGCCTTCTGTCCGGGCGCACGGCCAAAAGCCGGGCCGATCTGTGCGAATGGCTGTAAGGCCCGCGCTGTCCTTCTTCCGGAAACATAGCAAAAGGCAGGGCCGGCCTGCGCATGGCAGAAAAGTCCGGCCCATAAAAAACCCTCGGTACGAAATCACCGCCCGGCAGGGCGGATCGGAGAAGATATGCTGCAAGACGACATCAGACGCTTTATCCGCTACGGAAAGGCCCGCTTTTCCCTGAGCGAGGAGGACGCCCTCTTCGCCCAAAACGCCGTGCTGGCCCTGCTGGGGCAGGACGCTCTGCCCGACGGTCCCGAGCCGGAGGTCGGGGCGGATCTCGGCCCCGACGAGGCCGTCCGCCCCCTGCTGGAGGCCGCCCTGGAAGGGGGAACGGAGCGCGAGCGGCTCCCCCTGCTGGAGGCCGCCCTGTTCGGCTGCCTGCTGCCCCGCCCCTCCGAGGTCATCCGGGCCTTTGCGGAGACCGAGGCCGGGGAGGGGATCCGGGCCGCGCTGGACGCCTTTTACCGCCAGTGCATCGACAGCAACTACATCCGCATGGGGGACATCCGCAAAAACATCGAGTGGACCGCCCCCGCCCCAAAGGCCGACCTGGTCATGACCATCAACCTCTCCAAGCCCGAAAAGGACAACAAGGAGATCGCCCGCCAGCGCAGCCTGCCCCAGTCGTCCTATCCCAAGTGTATGCTCTGCGCCGAAAACCTGGGCTATGCCGGACGGCTCAACTTTCCGGCCCGGCAGACCCTGCGCTTTCTCCCCCTCACCCTGGGGGGCGAGCGGTGGTACTTCCAGTTTTCGCCCTACGTCTACTATCCCCAGCACTGCATCGCCTTCTCGGCCGAGCACCGGCCCATGAAGATCGACCGTTCCACCCTGGTCAAGCTGCTGGACTTTGTCGACCGAATCCCGCACTACTTCATCGGCAGCAACGCCGACCTCCCCATCGTGGGCGGGTCCATCTTAAGCCACGAGCACTTCCAGGGCGGAGGGACCGAAATGCCCCTGCAAAAGACCGCCCTCCGCCGGCCCTTTGCCGTCGTAAAGGGGGTCCGGGTGGGGGTGGCGGACTGGTATAATTCAGTGGTCCGGGTGGAAGGGGAGGCCCGGGAGGCCGTTCTGGAGGCCGCAGACGCCGTTCAAAGGGCCTGGCGGGGGTATGCCGACCCCGAAGTCGGGGTGGAAAATTCGCCCGCCCAGCCCCACAACACGGTCACGCCGGTGGCCTGCAGGCGGGGAAAGACCTACCGCCTGGATCTCATTCTGCGGAACAACGTCACCAGCCCGGAATTCCCGGACGGCGTCTTCCACGCCCACCCCGAGCACCACAACATCAAGAAGGAGGGCATCGGCATCATCGAGGCCATGGGGGTGTTCATCCTCCCCGGCCGGCTGCAAAGGCAGTGCCGGGCCGTGGCCGGCGTGCTGACCGGCCGGCCCTTCGACCCCGAAGACCCCGACCTCGCCCCGCACCGGCGCATGGTCGAACAGCTGACCGCCCGGCACGGGACCGCCCTCGGGCAGGAGGAGGCCGAGGCCGTGGTCCGGCAGTTCCTCGACCAGACCTGCCTGGACATCCTCCGCAACACCGCAGTCTTCAAGGAGGACGAAAAGGGGCAGGCCCACTTCGACCGCTTTCTGACCGCGGCCTTCGGCCCGGAAAAAGGAGAAAACAGATGAGACCTCCCCTTTGCAATGTCCTGGTCACCGGCGCGGCCGGCGGCATGGGCCGGGCCGTGTGCGAGCTGCTCAGCCGCCAGGGCTACGGGGTGTGGGGCATCGACCTGCCCGAACGTCTCCCCGAGCCCGCCCCTCAGGCCGGGCCCGATTCCCGCCCGAAGGGGGCCGGAGAACGGCCCGCGCAAGTTTCTGCCGCGCGGCCGGGGGCCGCAGAGACTGCCCTCCCCGAGCCGGCAGAGACCGAACCCGCCCTCCCGTCCGGGAGGCCCTGGCGGTATCTTTCGGCCGACGTCACCGACCCGGCCTCGCTGGAGGCCGCCCGGGAGCAGATCGCCCGGGAGGCCGGAACGCTGGGCGCCATCGTGCACATGGCCGGCATCTACCGGCTGGATTCCCTGATCGAAATGCCCGAGGCGGAGCTGCACCGGGTGTTCGAGGTCAACTTTTTCGGGGTCTGCCGGGTCAATCAGCTCTTTCTTTCCCTGCTCGGGCCGAAATCCCGCATCCTGATCACCACCAGCGAGCTGGCGCCTCTGGACCCCCTTCCCTTTACCGGGGTCTACGCCGTCAGCAAGGCCGCCCTGGAAAAATACGCCTTTTCCCTGCGCATGGAGGTCCAGCTGCTGGGCCACTCGGTGGTGGTCATCCGGCCGGGCGCGGTCAAAACCGGCCTTCTGGCCGTCTCCACCGAGGGGCTGGAGCGGTTCTGCCAAAACACCAAGCTCTATCCCTGCAACGCCGCCCGGTTCCGGGCCATCGTCAACAAGGTCGAGACCCGAAGCGTCCCGCCCGCCGCCGTGGCCAAAAAGGTGCTCTCCGCGCTGCGGGCCCGCCGGCCCCGGCTGGTCTACAACCTCAACCGCAATCCCGGCCTTCGCCTGCTGCATCTCCTTCCCGACCGCCTGCAGACTGCCCTGATCGGCCGGATCCTCAAGGTCTGACGCCTCTGCCCCTTAAAAGCCGGAGCGCAGGAAGATCGCCCATGGAGCGCTTGAAGATCAACCCCCCGTCAGGCAGCTGTTTTCAAAGCCAAGGACTCCGCCCCGTCGGCGGAGTCCTTTTCCTTTGAAGCGTGCCGGCCAAAGGATAAGGGCTTTGCCCCAAAAAGCAGGGGTTTAAGGGATCGTTTGAAAAGATCTTGAAACCGGCAAGGCTTTGAAAAACGGCAAAAAAAGGGCCTTCCGGGCGGAGGGAAGGCCCGAAAGACCCTGGCCGGATGCCCTCCGGCGGGGGATTATTCGATTTCGATGCGGCTGTTAATTTCCTTCTGCTCGGTCAGCTTGGGGATGACCACCTGCAAAATGCCGTTTTCGTACTTGGCCTTGATGTCCTCGCTGCGGACGTCGCCCACATAGTAGCTCCGCTGGCAGGAGAAGCTGCGCTCGCGGTGGATATAGTTGTCCTTGCCGCCTTCCTGCTTCTCGCTCTTGGAGGCCGAAATGTTCAGGTAACCGTCCTTCAGCTCGATGTGGATGTCCTGCTTGTCCAGCCCGGGCAGCTCCACTTCCATCAGGTAGTCGTTCTCGTTTTCCTTGATGTCGGTGCGCATATATTTCTGGACGCCTCTTCTGCCGTAGAAGGGGGTAAAGAAATCATGCATGGCCTCGTCGAAGAAATCAAAATCACTCTTTCTGCTCAGTTCGTTTTTCATAAAACTCATCTCCTTTTGGCGCTTGCACTCCATGAGTGCTGGCACTCTAGTTCTTTGTTTGCTAATATTATAAACCCTTTTCCGGTTTTCAAACGGGTTTTTCAAATTTTTTCCGGATTTTTCGGGGTCGGTCTGAAAAAGCCTTCCCCGGGAGGCGTCAGAAAGTTCCCGCAGGGAGGGGCTGAAAAATTTTTCCGGGGCCGGAAAATCTTCCTGCCCGGAAAAGAGGGAAAAAGCATATCCGGCTTTGGCTTTTGCCTCGTCCGGCGGCCGGGCAGAAAGCTCTTTTCCCGGGAGCGGCCCGAGAAAAAGTTGAGCCGCAGAGGAGGACTGAAAGGACAAATTTCAAATTTTTCCGGGGCAGGCCCCAAAATGCCTTCCCCGGGAGGGTTCCGGGAAGATCCCGCCGGAAAGGGAAGAGAGAGACAAATTTCGGATTCTTCCGAAAAAAGACTTGCCAAACGGCAAAAAATATGCTATGATAAGATCACCATAAAGAGTTGCGCGAGGGACAGCCCCTTTGACCGCACGGCAACCTGCTTTTGCAAGGTGCCAAAGGCTGAACGATGGGCCGAAAAAAAACAGAAAGCAAAAGCCCGTCGGACGATGGGCTTTTTTTTGCGCCTCTTTGCGGAATATTTTTTTCAAGAGGTGCTGTTATGAAGCAAAAGCGCACAATTTCACAGGAACGAGTACGTTATATTTCCGCCCCGACCATCTGGGCGTGGGACGAAGAGACCCCGCGTTTACGGGACGGAGAGGAGCCGGATCCGATCGTGGCCATCCAGGGGCGGGACCATTGGTGCGTGCGCTGGCATGACCGCGAGACCCTCCGCCGCCTTTCGGAGGCCCTGGAGGCAAGAGGATTCCGCCGGATCGGACTTCCGGAGGAGTACACCTTTCCCATCGTGGTCATCAATCCCTGGGACAAACTCTTTTTCGGGAGCAACACGACCTGCATGGCCGCCCGGGCCTCCTGCGGGATCCGGGAGATCCTGGAGCCCGACGAGGCGCTGGCCCGGCTGGACGATCTGAAAAACAAGCGTTGAACCCCGGCAAACAGAAAACAAGCGTTGAACCCCGGCAAAAGTTTTACCCAGGGCGGCGGCAAAAAACCGCCTCCCGCCGTCTGAAAACAGAAAAAGGCTCCCCTTGCAAAGAGGGGAGCCTTTCGGCAAAAGAGGGCAAGTCCGGACAAAGCGCCGGCCTTTTGACATGGCTTTCCGTGCCGCCCTGTGTTCGCGGGGGCCGCTTTCTGCCCGCTTTGCCGGTTTGTTTCCACTTTTGAGAAAAGAGGCTTTCCCGATTTTTGTGTGATCTTCCGGCTTTTCCGCGCCGCCCTGTGTTCGCGGGGGCCGCTTTCTGCCCGCTTTGCCGGTTTGTTTCCACTTTTGAGAAAAGAGGCTTCCCTGGTTTTTGTGTGATCTTCCGGCTTTTCCGCGCCGCCCTGCGTTTTGCGGGGTCGCCCGCTTATGCAGACCGATCCTCTCATGCGGCTTTTCCGTGCCGCCCTGCGTTTTGCGGGTTGCCCGCTCATGCAGACCGATCCTCTCATGCGGCTTTTCCTCACCGCTCCTGTTGGCTGAACCTCCCGCTTATGTGGACCGATTCCCTCATGCGGCTTCCCCAACGCCTCTGTATTTTATGGGGCCGCCCGCTCTTTGTTCGCACGAGCGGCGTTCCGGCGGAGCCGAAAGCGCGCCCACCAAAAAGAAAAAGAGAGACAGAGAGAGGGGAAATCTTGCCCGCCCGAAAAAACCTCGTAAAGAGCCAAAAAAAGGGGGGAGCCGGAAGGCTCCCCGTCAGTCGCAGATGTTACACGCCCTGGGCCAGCATGGCCTCGACCACTTTTTCAAAGCCGGCGATGTTGGCGCCCATCACGTAGTTGTCCTTGAAGCCGTACTTTTCGGCGGCGGCGGCCGATTTTTTGAAGATGTCGGCCATGATGCCCTTCAGCTTGGCGTCCACCTCCTCGAAGGTCCAGCTCAGGCGTTCGCTGTTCTGGCTCATCTCCAGGGCCGAAGTGGCCACGCCGCCGGCGTTGGCGGCCTTGCCGGGAGCGAACAGCACGCCGTGCTTTTGCAGGTACTCGGTAGCCTCCAATGTGGTGGGCATGTTGGCGCCCTCGGCCACCGCGATCACCCCGTTTTTGACCAGGGCCTTGGCGTCGTCCAGGTTCAGCTCGTTCTGGGTGGCGCAGGGCAGGGCCACGTCGCATTTGACCGACCAGACCCCCCTGCCCTCGTGGTACTCGGCGTTGGGACGGGCCTTGACGTACTCGGACAGCCTGGCCCGGCGGACCTCCTTGATCTCCTTGACGGCGGCGAGGTCCACGCCCTCCTTGTCGTAGATCCAGCCCGTGGAGTCGGACAGGGTGACCACCCTGGCCCCCAGCTGGGCCGCCTTTTCGGCGGCGTAAATGGCCACGTTGCCGGCCCCCGAAATGGCCACGGTCTTGCCCTTGAAGGAGTGGCCGTGGGCCTTCAGCATCTCGTCGGCGAAGTACAGCAGTCCGTAGCCCGTGGCCTCGGTGCGGACCAGCGAGCCGCCGTAGGTCAGCCCCTTGCCGGTCAGCACGCCCTCGAACAGACCGGTCATCCGCTTGTACTGCCCGAACAGGTAGCCGATCTCCCGGGCGCCCACGCCGATGTCTCCGGCCGGCACGTCGGTGTCCGCGCCGACGTAGCGGGAAAGCTCGGTCATGAAGGCCTTGCAGAAGGCCATGATCTCGCGGTCGGACTTGCCCTTGGGGTCAAAGTCGGAGCCGCCCTTGCCGCCCCCGATGGGCAGCCCGGTCAGGCTGTTCTTGAAGATCTGTTCAAAGCCCAGAAATTTGATGATGCCGACGTTCACCGAGGGATGAAAGCGCAGCCCTCCCTTGTAGGGGCCGATGGCGCTGTTGAACTGCACCCGGTAGCCGGTGTTGACCTGCACCTGCCCCTGATCGTCCACCCAGGACACCTGAAACTTGATCTGGCGCTCGGGCTCGGTGATGCGCTCTAAAATGGCCTCCCTGCGGTAGCGGGCCTCGTTGGCCTCCACCACCGGCCGGAGGGACTCCAGCACCTCCTTGACCGCCTGCAAAAACTCGGGTTCGGCGGCATTTTTGGCTGAAACTCTGGCAATGACTTCATCTACATAACTCATAAAGGCTGCCTCCATAATCTTGAATTTCCCCTTTATTATAGTACAAAACCCGGTCCGAGCGCAAGCGATTTAGCCCTTTAAAGTCCTAAGTTTATCCTTTTATGTGCCATAAAAACCGCTTATGCGGGCGGGTGCCGGCGGCACCGGGCAATACGCCCACTCCGGGCAAGTGGGAAATTTGATTTATTTGCCCTGCGAGAAATTTATGTCGATATGCGAGGCTAAGCCTCGCTCGATATATGGCCTGACGGCCATTCGATATGCAAGGCTCCGGTGCCGGCGGCACCAGGCAGCACGCCCACTCTGACTGAGTGGGAATATTGATTGATTTATCCTGCGATGAGTTTAAGTCGATATGCTCGGCTTTGCCTCGCTCGATATATGGCCTGACGGCCATTCGATATGCAAAGTTCCGCTTCGCTCACTTTGCTCGATATGTGCCACAACGTGGCACGTTGTGGACGGACAGCATAAAGGAAAAGATATAAGCCCGTTCCGATTATTTTTTTCGTAAAGTCTGTCCTCGCACCGGGCTTTCAATCTCGTCGCGCCAACGCAGGGGTGCCTGAAGGCACAGCCTGTACGCTCACTCGGGGCGAATGAAAAACTAACCGCTTGTTCCTGCGATAGGTTTTAAAAATCATACGGTTTTGATCTGTTTTATCCAATACGAATGGCCGGGTTTGGGGCCTCTGTCTTGATCTTTATTCCAAAATATGGCGGGACAAATTACAGAGGGAAAAGAGAATAAACAAGGCCATTCATATCGATTGCCCGCAAAGCGGGCAAATATCGAGTTCCCGAAGGGAACATATCGAGTTTCCCGCCAGGGAAACATATCGACTGAAAGATTGAGCGAAAACACTAACCTTTTTACCCTTTATTTGTGACGGGCGCTATGGCCGCCGCCGCAGGCCGTTTGGCCGAAATTTAAAACCCCGTCTCGGGAGAGACGGGGTCGGGGTCACGTGACCGGCTGTACGGCTTCGGGGGCGGGTTCCTCGTACACGGGCGGATCCTCGGGGGCCACCCGGCCGCGCTTGCGGAAGCCGGCAAAGGGCACGGCAAAGCCGTAGAGGGCGGTCAGCACGCCGGCCGCGATGTAGGAGACCGTCCAGGACAGCCGGAATCCGATGGAGGCGTTCAGAATGTAGGAGGAGACCACGAAGAAGTAAAACATGCCCGGGATCAACGTCATGGCAAAGGCCCGGCTGTGCCGGAGGATGAGGTAGACGGTGGCATAGGCAAAGCCGAACACGGCGATCACCTGATTGGCCCAGGAAAAGTACCGCCACAAGATCTGGAAGCCGTCGGCCGACAGCTTGGCAAAGACCAGGATCCCGGCCACCACCGCAAAAATGGCGGCGGACAGAAGCAGCCGGTTCTTCTTTTTGACCTGGTCGATGCCGAAGGTCTCGGCCAGCAGCAGGCGCATCGAGCGCAGCGCCGTGTCGCCCGAAGTGATGGGCAGCACGATGACCCCGACCATGGCGATGATGCCGCCGACGTTGCCCAAAAGGTCCCGGGCAATGGCGATCAGCACCGACTGCGCGCCGTCCGAGGTCGACGAGACCCCGGTGGAATAGGCCCCCATGGCGGCGGCCGCCCAGATCATGGCGATCACGCCCTCGGCGATCATCATCCAGTAAAACACCGTGCGCCCCTGCCGCTCGTGCTGAATGGTCCGGGAGACCAGGGTGGCCTGGGTGGCGTGGAAGCCCGAGACGATGCCGCAGGCCACGGTCACAAAGAAAATGGGCAAAAAGTGGTTGCTGCCGAAATAGCCGCCGTACAGGGTGAAGGCGTCCGGCGACCAGATCTCGGTGAGGGCCGCCGAGTAGCCCGAGGTGAACAGGCCGATGAACACGCCGACGGCCGAGAGCAGCAGCACCGCCCCGAACACCGGGTAGATCTTGCCGATGATCTTGTCGATGGGGAACAGCGTGGCCGCCAGATAGTACAGAAAGATCACCCCGTAGATCACCCAGATCACCCAATTGGAGGCCGAGGTGGAAGTGCCCAGGATCCCCTCGGCCAGGATGTCGCCGGGGGTGTAGATGAACACCGCCCCCACCAACAGCAGCAAAATGCACACGAACACCGTGTAAAAGATCTTGCTGATCTTCCCCAGAAAACGGCCCACCATCTCCTGGGTCTGGCAGCCCCCGCAGCGGGCGGAGATCATCCCGCACAGAAAATCGTGTACCGCGCCGCCCAGCACGCAGCCGATCGGAATGGTCAAAAAGGCAATGGGCCCGAACAGGATCCCCTGAATGGGGCCGAGGATGGGCCCGGTCCCCGCAATGTTCAGCAGCTCGATCAGGCTGTTTTTCCAGCTCTTCATGGGCAGATAGTCCACGCCGTCCGTCCGGGTCAGCGCCGGCGTCCTGCGGTCGTCCGGCCGGAACACTTTCTGGCAGAACTGACCGTAAAAAAAGCCGCCGACGATCAACAGCACCAGGCCGATCAAAAAGGTATACATCCGGAACCTCCCTTTCCTTTTCGCGTCCCCTCTGCCCGGGCGGGTGCCTGAAGGCACGCCCTGAACGCCCGCGCCTGGCGACACCGGGCCATATGCCCACGCCAAACGGGCGGGGAAACGATTAATTTTTCCTGCAATAAGTTTTGATTGACCGCACGCCGAATGAAGGCCCCGTTTTCAGACCGCATAGACAGACGTCGGCAACCCTTCTTAAATCCCCATTATCTGTTTATACGATCCATTTTCAAAAAGGGCTAATATCCACAGAAAAAATAAGACAGTTGTTTTTTTGACAACTGTCTTTCAATGCCGCCTCCCCTCAAGTCCGGGTGCCATCGGCACCTTTTTGTACGCCCAGGTGCCTGAGGCACCGGGCGAGAACGCCCACTCGTATGGAGTGGGAAAAATGATTGATTTATCCTGCGATAAGTTTATGTCGATATGCGGCCTATGGCCGCTCGATATATGGCCTGACGGCCATTTGATATGCAAGGCTCCGGTGCCGGCGGCCCCGGGCCATACGCCCACTCCGAGCAAGCGGGGAAATTGCTTGATTTTCCTGCAATGTGTTTTAGAAGATAGACACAGCTTCGCCTTGCTCGATATGTGCCGCTTCGCGCCACGTTGTGGACAGACCACATAAAGAAAAAGATATAAGTCCGTTTCAATTGTCTTTTCCCCTCAAAGTCTGTCCCCGCACCAGGTTTCCAATCTCGTCGTGACGATGGCGGACATGCGCCGCCATCGGACTCAATCGTGGCTTTGCGGTGAGCAAAGCCACGGGTGGAAAGAGGTGAATCAAAAGGCAACGCCTTTTGAGAGGGGAAAAACGTTGCAGAGCGGAACAAAAAAACGGAGACCGAAGTAAATTTCGGCCTCCGAAAAGAGTTTTCAGGTTTTACATCCCGTTCGCGAACAACGGTTGTCCCCTCAAGTCCGGCCAAAATTCCGCACAGCGGAATTTTGCGTCTGGCCGGAAGCGAAGCGCCTAAAACGGCAGCGGCAGCGAAGAGATCAGGGAAAAGGCCGTGAACAGGCCGAACAGGATCAGCTGATGGGTGACGTAGATGGGCAGGGAGTGCCGGCCCAGAAATTCGATCGGGAGGCCGATCAGAGGGCGGGCGGCAGGCGCCAGCGAG
This sequence comes from uncultured Clostridia bacterium, assembly GCA_944332455.1. GTDB lineage: Bacteria > Bacillota > Clostridia > Christensenellales > HGM11417 > CALVJY01. The sequence goes on along the minus strand of CALVJY010000004.1, from coordinate 86,916 downwards.
CGCTTCTGCGCATACACGGTCCGTCCGGCCAGCGAGCCCAGCAAAAACAGCCCGAGGTGGGGGATCAGCGGGGTGTAGTCGTCATAGACCCCGATGGGCCAGCCGAAGACCTCGAAAAACCAGTCATAGGGCCGCAAGACCTCGGGCAGGGGGGCGCCCGACATGGGGTAGAGTCCGGCCAGCAGGAACAGGGCGGCCAGCACGCCAACCACGATCTTGTTGGCCTTCAGGGATCTTAACAGGGCCTCGAACAGCATACACACCCCCAGGGCGTGCAGCACGCCGAAGCGAATGACCATCCCCACCAGCCCCGAGCAGAGCGAGACCACAAAGGCAAAGCCCAGCACCTTCAGGCCGTGCATCCAGCCCGATCGGGTCAGCGAGGAGGAAAGGCCCGCCGCCGCGAAAAAGCCGAAGACGATGACGGAATCGAAAAAGGTGTAGTCGTCCGACATCAGAAACCGCCAGGCGGCGTTGGCGGGCTCGGCCCAGGCCGGCACGGCAAAGGACCAAGTCGTGCCGAACAGCATGAGGTCGTACAGAAAGTGGGCCAGAAACATCAGCAGGATCATGCAGCCCCGGAAAAAATCCAGCTCCCAGATCCGGCCCGATGAAGTTTTGAACAAAAACGGTCTCAACGCTTCGCCCTCTTCGGTCAGTTCTGCCCTCTATTTTAAAATATTTTTGGTCAAAAGTAAAACGATTTTTGCCCTCAGTGCGTTTGTCTCCCTGATTTTATGATGTCGCCGAAGTTCCCCCCGGCGGGCCGGATCTCGGGGGCTTTCTCCATAGGGCCGGATCTCGGGGGTTTTTTCCGCCGGGTTGAACCGTGGGCTTTTACGCAGAGCTGGACCGGGCCTTTCTCCGCAGGGCCGGATCTCGGGGAGGTTCTCCGCAGAGCTGAATTTCCGGAGCATCTTTCTTCAAAGTCCCGCGGCTTCCGTCCGACCGCCCCCGCCCCAGGTACTCAAAATCGGACCGGGGGCAGAAAAAGTCGGCTGACCCGTTTGTCCCCTTTTTTAATTGACAAACGAGCGAAGCTGGTGTATAATCAGAGCAGAATCCCGGCTGATTTTCAGTCCAAGTAAAAATCAGCCGAAAAAAGGAGGGCGGGAAGATGCCCTACATCGCAAGACACATGGAGCAGAAGGTGCTGGAGCTGAGCCGGTTTTTCCCGGCGCTGCTCATCACGGGGCCGCGGCAGGCCGGCAAAACGACCATGCTCAAAGCGCTTGCCGGGCGCGAGGGGATCGGGCGCGGGTACGTCTCGCTGGACGATCTGAACGAGCGCGACATGGCCCGGAACGATCCGAAGCTGTTTTTGCAGCTGCATCGGCCGCCCGTCCTCATCGACGAAGTGCAGTACGCGCCCGAGCTTTTCACCTACATCAAGATCCATGTGGACGAACAGCAGCTGCCCGGCGGGTTCTGGCTGACGGGATCGCAGATCTACCGGCTCATGCGCGGGGTGCAGGAATCGCTGGCGGGGCGGGTGGCGCTGCTGCACCTTTCGCCCCTGTCGCAGCGAGAGATCGCGGGGATCCCGCCTCGCCCCTTTTCCGTTGATTTCGAGGCCCTGCTGCAGGACAGCAGAGTCATTCCGCCCGTTTCCGCGCCGCAGCTTTATGAGCGCATCTGGAAAGGGTGCATGCCCGCGCTCGCGAGCGGCGCCCAGCCCGAGCGGGAGATCTTTTACGCCTCCTATCTTTCCACCTACATCGAGCGGGACGTGCGCGAGCTTTCGGGAGGGATCGACGCCCTGAAATTCAACCGTTTTGTGACTTCGGCGGCGGCGCGGTGCGCCCAGCTCGTCAATTTTTCGGCGCTGGCCGAGGATGCGGACATCAACGTTCAGACGGCCAAAGCCTGGCTGGATATCCTCGAGGCCCTGGGCCTGGTCTTTCTGCTGCACCCCTATTCGAACAATGTGTTAAAGCGCACCATCCGCACGCCCAAGCTGTATTTCTACGATACGGGATTGGTATGCTATCTCACGCGCTGGTCCTCGGCGGAAGTGGCGGAGGCCGGGGCCATGAGCGGGGCGCTGCTGGAAAACTTTACCGTCTCCGAGCTGGTGAAGAGCTACCAGAATGCCGGGGCTTCGCCCTACCTCTATTTTTACCGCGACCGGGACGCCAGGGAGATCGACGCCCTGCTGGAGGCCGACGGCAAGCTCTTTCCCCTGGAGATCAAAAAGACGGCCACGCCCGACAAGCGCCTCGTGCGGAACTTCGATATGATCGAGAGATCGCCGCTGGAACGGGGGACGGGCGCGGTCCTCTGTCTGGCGCAGTCCTTTTCCGCCTTCGACCGCGAAAACCTGATCGTGCCCGTCTGGATGATCTGATCCCGAAACGAGGTACACGGAGGGCCCTATGTTATCGTTATTTTTATCTCAATCTGTTCCGGGCGGATGGCCCTTTTTGGTCGCGCTGATCATTCTGATCATGATCGTTGTGCCTGCCCTGGTAGCCTTCCGGAGGAAAAAGGCCCGGAAAACAAGTCTGGAGCAGGGCAGAGAAGGAGAGGAGGAAGTGCGGCTCACCCTGGAGAGGAGCGGGCAGCCTGGCATTTTTGACAACTTCATGCTGGTCGAAAACGGCCGCTCCAGGCAGATCGATCATATTGTCGTGAACTCAAACGGCGTATTCGTCATCGAGACCAAAAATCTTTCCGGACAGATCTATGGGGAGGAGGATTGGCAGGAATGGACGCAGGTCCTGTCCTACGGGAAGGTGAAAAACAAGTTCTATAACCCGGTCAAGCAGAATCTGACGCATGTCCGCTGCGTGCAGAAGCTCCTGCCGAAAGGAGTGCCCGTGTGGTCGCTGATCGTGTTTGTGCAGAACAATACGGCATTTATCCGTTCCCGCGGGGTGGTCGCTCTTTCACAGCTGCCGGCGGTTCTCGATCAGCCCACGGGATATCACCTCTCTGCCGGGCAGATCGAAGAGATCTGTTCTTTGCTTGCAAAAGCGCAGGCCAATGCGAAGATCAGCGACGAGGAACACGTTCGGGAAGTTGTACAGATGAGGGCGGCGGTGGAGGCGGGGATCTGTCCGCGCTGCGGCGGTCATCTGGTGGAGCGGGAGGGGAGGTACGGTCCCTTTTACGGATGTGAAAACTATCCGAAGTGTAAGTTTACCAAAAAGAGGTAAAGCCCTGAGGCCCGAACAGCGTTCGGGCCTCAGGGCTTTTTGGTGAAACGTTTTCGGAGCCTCGATATTTCGGGAACCGCCTGATCAGGAGCAAAAGCGGCGCCTCCGGAGCATTCCGGGGGCGCCGCTGCTTGCGGGTCTTTGCCGCTGCTGTTTGCGGTTATTTTTTGATCAAATTAAGCCGCGCTGTTGAAAGCTGTTGAAACAAGCAGAAAGTTACGCGGCCTGACCAGAAATCAAGTTACGCGGCCTGATCAGGAATTCTGTTTGATCAGGAAGGAGGCCGCGCCGGTCCATCGGAACGGCCCGCGCTTTCTTTCGGTCATTTCAAGGTGGGGAACTCGCCCTCCTCGAAATTCCAGACCGAGGAACTCCATTTCAAAGTCCCGGTCAGGAAGGCCTCCGACTGCAGATCGGCAAGGGTCTGCGCGGTGCCATAGGTGCTGGGGGTTCCGGGCTCGCCCGCCACGGTGACCGTGAGGATCTGCGCCTCGTTGCGGTGGCAGTTTTGAATCGCGGTATTGGATCCGGCCGCGAAACCGCCGGCGGCGACATATCCGCTGTCAGAGCTGGCGGTCACATTTCCGGTGGCAAAACTGTTCGTGATCTCCCGGGAATAGAATCCTCCGATCAGGCCTCCGACCTCGAGCCGGCCGGTGGTGGTCGAAGCGGTCACGTTTCCGGTTGCATAGCAGGCAGACAGCGAGGTGAGGTTGATAGAATAATAATCTCCGACCAGACCGCCGGCACAGAGCTCCCCGGTCTCGCCTTGTGCCGTAACATTGCCCCATGCATAGCAATTGACAAACGATCCGGAGTCAAAATCTCCGATCAGACCTCCTGCCGAAGTCTGTGCCGACCCGGAGGCCGTGACCTGTACCTCTCCGGTGGCGTAGCAGCGGGCCACGTCGACCTCCAAATTGGCCCGGCCGAGCAGTCCTCCGCCGTAGCAGCTGCCGGAGGAAATGAGGTCAACACTCCCGGTTGCATGACAGTCGGAAAGGGTCCCCAGGTCATAGCCGAAGCCGAACAGGCCGCCGGCATAGGTCAGGCTCGTTCCTTCCGCCCGGACGGCTCCGGTGGCGTAACAGCCGGAGGCCGGTGCTTCGCCGAAATCTCCGATCAGACCGCCCGCGTCGCAATTTCCGAGAGAAGAAACGGCGGTGACCGATCCGGTCGCGTGGCTGTCCGAGAGAGGCACATTACGCAGATATCCTGCCAGCCCGCCGGCGCAGGCGCTATTGCCAGAGACCGTCACCAACACGTCGGCATGGCAATTTTTGACGGAATACGCACTGGTGTTGTCCGCATCCTGATACCCGAACAGGCCGCCGGCATAGATCGTGGCCGAAGACGCGGGGCAGGTGATCGTCCCCGAAGCGTAGCAGTTTTCCAGATTGGTGCGGTACAAATGCCCTGCCAGACCGCCCACGTAAAGATTGGCTGTTCCCGAAACTTCAATGACAAACTCGGTGACGCCGAGGTTTTGGATGGCATTCTCCCGGATGTATCCAAACAGTCCGACGTAGGCATTTTCGTCATAGGTTGCGGTGATCTTAAAGTTGGAAATGGTATGCCCGTCCCCGTCAAAAGTGCCTATAAATCTGGTGGCATAAGCCTGGCCGATCGGGGTCCACTCCCGGCCGCCCAGATCGATGTCATTGGCAAGGCGGAAATAACGGTTGGAGTAAGTCGTGCCCTCGCTGACCGACTTGGCCAGGAAAGCCAGCTGAGCGGGGGAGGCGATGATGTAGGGATCGTATCGTGTTCCCGTGCCGGATTCGAAGGCCTCAGCCACGTCTCCGGTCCATTTTTCCGGCTCGCCGCACATCGTGCAGGCGCCGCCGACATAGTTGTGTGCGATCATGGGCACTTCTTCCTGCTCCACGAGGATCTTGCCGCAGCCCGAGCAGCGGCTGCCCTCGGTCAGGCCGGTCGCCGTGCAGGTGGCCGACACGGCGGGAATGACTTCCGGGGTGTGGGCGTCCGGGTCCACGGCAACGGGCTCGGTGTAGCTGTCCCCGCAGCCGGAACAAGTGTAGGTCTGCAGCCCTTCCTCAGTGCAGGTGGGCTCCTTGGTCACTTCGCTCTCATATTGGTGGTCTGTCACGGGGACCTCTTCCTGCTCCACGAGGATCTTGCCGCAGCCCGAGCAGCGGCTGCCCTCGGTCAAGCCGGTCTCCGTGCAGGTGGCCGGCACCGCGGGGATGACTTCCGGGGTGTGAGCGTTTGGATCCATGGCAATGGTCTCGGTGTAGCTGTCCCCGCAGGAGCAGGTAAAGGTCCGCACGCCCTCCTCGGTGCAGGTGGGCTCCTTGGTCACTTCGCTCTGGTAGCTGTGGGTGTGGCAGGAAACCTCCTCCAGCAGGCCGTTCTCCCCGCCCACGTCGACCTTCTCCCAGTCCTCGGCGGTACCGGTAAAGGAGACGGAGGCGGAGACGGTGCAGTTTTCAAAGGCCGAATCGCCGATGACGGTCACGGTGACGTTGATGGTGACGCTGACAAAGGTCGCGCCGGCAAAGGCAAAGGGCTTGATGGCGGTCACGCCCTCGGGAATGACCAGATCGGACACTTTTTCGCCGCCGATGACCAGGCTGCCGCCGTTCAGGGGATTGGCGGAGGCGTTCTCAAAGTCAATGCCCACCCAGTCGGCGATGCTGCCGGTGTAGCGGACCTCGCCCAGGTCCGCCCCCTCGAAGGCGTCCGCGCCGATGACGGTCACGCTGACGTTGAGGGTGATGCTGACAAAGGTCGCGCCGGCAAAGGCAAAGGGCTTGATCTCGGTCACGCTGTCGGGCAGGACCGGGGCGGACACTTTTTCGCCGCCGATGACCAGGCTGCCGCCGCCCAGGGGGTTGGCAGAGGCGTTCTCAAAGTCGATGTCCACCCAGTCGGCAACGGAGCCGGTGTAGTGGACCTCGCCCAGGTCTGCGCCCGCAAAGGCGTCCGCGCCGATGACGGTCACGCTGACGTTGAGGGTGATGCTGACAAAGGTGGCCCCGGCAAAGGCAAAGGGCTTGATCTCGGTGACGTCCCCGGACAGGACCGGAGCGGACACTTTTTCGCCGCCGATGACCAGGCTGCCGCCGTTCAGGGGATTGGCCGAGGCGTTCTCAAAGTCAATGCCCACCCAGTCGGCCAGGGTGCCGCCGTAGGTCACTTCAAGGTCTTCGCAGCCGGCAAAGGCGTCCGCCCCGATGACCGTGACGTTGACCGAAAGGGTGATCTGCGTGATGGCCGCGTTCCGGAAGGCGCCGGCCGCCACGGCGGTCACGGGCAGGCCCTCGTAGGTGTCCGGCACGGTGACCGAGGTCCCCGTCACCGTGCCCATGCCGGTGACGGTGTAGGCGGTCTGATCGCCGTTCAGGGCATAGGCCAGCGAGAGCCGGGGGATAGATTCGGTCTTCTGATCGGTGTAGGTCTGTCCCTCAAAGGTGACCGTGGCCGTAAACGTGCGCTCGCCCTCCGCGGTCTCCGTGGGATCCTGGGTCTGCTGGCTGCGCACTTCCGCCGTCAGGGTCTGGGGGATGGTCCCCGTTCTTGCAGGAAATTTGGGCCGAAGCGCTCGCCGTTCCCTCCCAGCTCCAGACGATGTTTTCGGTGTCCCAATCATGCTCGAGCGGAGCGATGTCCTCGGTGTAGGTGTCCTGACAGCGGGAGCAGGTGTAGGTCCGAACGCCGGGGTCTTCGCAGGAAGCGGGCGTGGTCTCTACGCCGTCGTCCCAGTCGTGCCCGAGCGGAGCGATGTCCTGGGTGTAGGTGTCCTGGCAGCGGGAGCAGGTGTAGGTCCGAACGCCGGGGTCTTCGCAGGAAGCGGGCGTGGTCTCCGCGCCCTCGTCCCAGTCGTGCCCGAGCGCGGGCAGGACCAGCGAGGTCAGTTCCTCGGTCCCCGCCTCATCGGCGAAGTTTTTACCGCAGTCGGCGCAGGTCCAGTGCGCCGGGCTGCCCGCCTCTTCGCAGGTCGCCTCGGTGCCGGCCACAAAGGTCAGCGTGTGCTGATGTCCGCCGCAGGCCGTCAGGACGAACAGTCCCAGCGAGGCCGCAAACAGGCAGATCAGCGCCGGCAGTCCGCAGCGAAAGCTGCGTGCTTTTCGATCCATCTCTTTCTACCTCCGATCGTGAAATTTTTTTTCATAAAACAGAAGAGTCCCTTGTTCCGGCCCTCGGCCGAAGCCGCATTGTTTTGTTTTACGAACCGTCTTCTATTGTAACACTCCGCGCCCGGTTTGTCAACAAGATCCGGGCGGAGCGGGGCCGAAACTCATAAAAAAATCCCGCCGAAAGGGGAGGGGGCGGGCAAACATGGACCTTATTTTTACAAAAGTGAGACAAACCTTGCTCTTTGTGCGGAGAGAAAGGGAGGAAAAAACAACGCCCCCGGGGGGGACCGGGGACGTTGTTCCGCTGTCCGGGCGAGGGAAGCCCGAAACAGGTCAGGAGTTCGGACCGGAAAATGGGCTCTTCCGGTCCGGATGAGGAGGGGCAAAAGAAGAAAAAAGTCATGAAAAAAACAAAAGAGCAACAGAAAAACAGAAGAACGAAAGAACAAATTCCGAAAGGAGGCCCGGAATCCGTCCTGCCTTTACTATACCACAAATGAAGGCATTTGTCAATAGGGTTTTGAAAATTTTTTCCGGTTTTTGGAAAAAACTTTTGCCCGGCCGGCGGTTTTTGCCCGCCCAAAGGGGCCTCGGGAGCGGCCGTTCCGGCGGGCGCCGCCGTGCTTGGGGCGCGGCGCCTTCAAAGGGTCACGCCCGTCGCCGCAGGATCAGGGCCGGGGCAAGGGCAAAGAGCCCGAGCAGGGCGGGGCCGGCGGGAGAAAGGCTCAATCGGCAGCCGAAAAAGCTTGCGGGCCGGGTGACGGCGGGTTCGGTGGCCAGCGAAAAGACCAGCTCGCCCTCGGGCAGGCCGGGCAAAATTTTGCGGTATCCGCCCTCGGTCTTTTCAAAGCTGTCGTCGTCGATCAGGTAAAAGGGGGTGTTCAGGACGATCTCCAGCTCCCCGAAGTCCGCCCAGGTGCCGGCCGGGGAGAGCAGGTAGGTGTAGGTGTACAGGCTGGGGGTGCAGTCGGTGTCGATGTCGGGATAAATGGGGGCCTCCACCCGGTTGACCAGGGTCTGCCCGGGGGCAAAGGTCAGCTCGTACTCGTACCAGCGGAGCAGATCGGAAGCGGAAAGCCGGTCGGTGCCCAGCAGGCCGCCCTGCCAGTGGTTGTCGTTCAGCAGGCAGACAAAGGCGTTGTACCAATCGATCGCGGAGACGTCCCCCTCGGGGTCGAAGGAGGAAAGGGCCAGCTCCTCGAAGGTCAGGGTCTCCACCTCGGTCAGCGACATCATGCCGGCGATCTCCTCCCCGTCCCGGCAGGCGCCGTCCCGGTAAAAGGTCCATTCCGGAAAGAAGTCCCCGCCGATGGCATAGACCTCGAAGGTGTCTCCGTTTTCCACCCAGGCCTCGGCCCGGAAGCGGTCCCCGCCCAGGGCGCTGCCTCCGTTCAGCTGGGGAAAGAGGATCCGCACGTCGGGAGAGGGGACGAAGTCAAAGGCCGCGTTGGCCGCGGGATAGCGGCTGTCGACGCCGTCCGCCCGGAAGGCGTACCGGGTGACCGTCATGCCGGGGAGAAAAAAGTCGTCCTCGAGGTAGCCGTCTGAAAGCCTGGGGAGATCCTCCTCCAGGTAAAAGTCGGCGTAATCCGCCCGGTAGGTGTGCCGGATCCGGCGTTCGATCTCCTGCCCGTCCACCGAAACGCCGTATTTTTCGGCGTCGTCGGCCTCTCCGCTCCAGAAGGGGGAGTAGTGCGGCTGCTGTCCGAAGGGGAAGGCCAGCCGGACGTCCACGGTCAGATCGGTAGGGTTCAAAAAGGTGTATTCCGCGCTCACCATGCCCGAGTAGGCCAAAAAGGCCTCTTCCTCGCCGACGTCGTAAAAGTTTTCTGGGAATTCCCACAGCTCGAAGGTCAGCCTTTCCCGGGTGACCTCGATGGGACACTCGCCCTCGGTCACGATCAGGCCCGCGCCGTCCGTGCCCGACCACCAGGTCTGGGCGGAGTTGGCCAGCGCGGGACGGGAAAGGCCCGGCCCGATCAGCAAAAGCGCCGCGCACAGGGCCATTAGAAGGGTTTTTCTCATATCACATCCTCCCGGAAGAGTTTTTGCGTTGTTATGGGTGAAAACAGGTCGCAGGGAGCATCCGTTTGTTTTTCCGCCCGGCACCCGTAAAGCGTTGTTTATGGGGGAAAACAGATCGCAGGCACAGGCAGTTGTTTTTCCGTGTGCCGGATAGCGGCATAAAACAATCGCAGGAACAAAGGATCCCTTTTCCCGCTCCGTACGAGTGGGCGTACAGGATGTGCCTCAGGCACTTTATTATTTAGACACCGCAGCGCCCCGTTTTATTGGGGAAAAGCAAAATTTTTTTTGGAAAAAAATTCGGGACGGCCTCCCTCCGCCCGAAAACTAGTATCTGTCTCAGAAAGTCTTAATTCTATAAATCTCATCATTTCTATTTGACAATCATGCTTTTTATGGTTTATAATAAAAAAAGAAACACGAATTTCGTGAATTTTAAACAAAGGAGGTTTTTCAAAATTGGACTGGCTGGCGATCGTTTCCTTGATCACAAGCCTTTTTTCCGTTTTCCTTGCTGTTTTTTCCATGGTGACCACCTATAAAACGGAGGAGAGGATTATAAAAATATGTAAAAATATACGCAAGCTTATTGACGGCAAAGACGATAAAACCTGAGGAGGAGGGTATCAAGATGAAAAAAATACTTTTTGTTTTATGCGTGCTTTTTTGTGCTTTGTCCTTTTCCGCCTGTGGGAACAATCCGGTGGCGGAACGGTATTATCTCGATGAAAACGGAGATTTGATTGCTGTCTACACTGATGACACCACGGAAAATCTGGGCAATTTCGGGGATGAAGCCGTTGAATCGATCAAAAGCATTGCAATATCGGAAGACGGCTATTACATTCTGAACGGAATCAAAACCGATATCGTTGCAGTCCAGATGTATGAAGTCAAATTTGATTCCGGATTTTCTGCCGCTGTGAGCAGCCAGATCGTCAAGGACGGGTATAAGGTCGAACGTCCCGAACTCGAACGGACCGGCTATACCCTGAATGGCTGGTATTGCAATGGCGAAGAGTGGCGTTTCAATTCGGACGTTGTGAAAAGCGACATGCAACTGACTGCGGTATGGACGGCCAATGAATATGAAGTATCCTTTGACCCCGGAACGGGGGAAGTGCTGGATCCGATCACCGTGGTCTTTGATCAGGCATACGAATTGCCGCAACCTGAACGGACAGGGCACACCTTCAACGGCTGGTTTTGGCAGGATGAACTTGTGGCAGGAGACAAGTGGGGGATCGCGGCCGATTGTACGCTGACCGCTTCCTGGACGGCAAACAAGTACACGGTCACCTTGAATGCGAACGGCGGCGAGGTCCCGGAAACGGAACTGCAAGTGGAATTCGGAAAGCGGTTTACGCTGCCCGTTGCAACCAATGAGTACGGAGCTTTTATCGGTTGGTTTTATCAAGGGGAACAAATAACCGACAGCCTGGGCAATTCGCTGGAGGAATGGACCTATACGTCCGACATCGAAGTTACAACATCCTGGATCATCGAATTGTCTTCGGCGGAGGATTTGCAACAGCTGTATGCCTATCCCAACGGTCATTTCGTGCTGACGGACGATATTGAGCTTCCGGAGGGCGACTGGACTCCGGTCGGGACAGCGGCAGAACCTTTTACCGGTCAAATTGACGGCAATCATTTTACCATTGCTGGCTTGACGATCACGCAATTACGGCCAAATCAACGGTATTATGGCTTTATCGGGTTTGCCTCGAGCGGCAAAATTTTTAACCTCTCTTTTACTAATATCCATATAGCGCTCCCCGCTGTTTCCAATACTGTTTATGTCGGCGGAGTAGCAGGTTACAACAAAGATGCGACTTTCGAAAATGTCAGCGTTTCCGGCAGCATCAATCTGGCAAACCATAGTTCAGCTTATTCCAGTTATGCAGGAGGGATCATTGGATACAGTCAGTCTGATTCAGTCAGAGGCTGCACCAATAGAGCCGATATCGAGGCGGGAACTGCGGCCGGCGGGATGATTGGCTATAAAGAAATGTCAGCGATCACATTGTTCGAAAACAATGTGAATTACGGCGAAATCCGCGCCCAAATAGCCGGCGGAATGATGGGAGACGGCATCCTTTTCCTTGCAAGCAAATGCTTTAATATGGGAGATATTTATGGGGAACGTCATGCCGGAGGCATTGTCGGAAGAAGCTATTATATGGTAATTATTGATCAGTGTTCCAATAAAGGCAATATAACAAGCTATTCGACTTCTCCGGCGCAGTCGGACAGTGCCGGTGGTATAATCGGTTCATTGGAAATGCATCCAGATTACTTCGAAGCTCTCGGAATAGCTTCTTATATTCAAAATTGTTTTAATCAAGGAGAGATCTCGTCCAGCAAAAATGCCGGAGGGATCATCGGCTTTGGCAACCAGCCAATTGTAAATTCCGTTATTCACATCACCTCTTGTTACAATAGCGGGAAAATTGCCGGCAACTATTACGCAGGCGGGATTGGCGGATGCCTTACCGCATTTGAGATCAGTCAGTGTGCAAATTTTGGAGAAATAAGTTCTTCCGGGGTCTCCGCAGTCCTTTGTTATATACTTCTATATCCGAGTTCTATTCAGAATTGCTACTATAATTGTTCAACTACAGGATTGGATTCTGTACAGGGGACACACACGGATGAAACTTATTCAAATGTGTTTTACACAGATTTAATGTTTTGGGATCAGGAACTTTGGGTGTTTTATGAAGATGGTTTCCCGACATTAAAAGCAGAGAGGACTTAATTTACCTCGCAAAAAAGATTACTATTTGTTAGTTCACACAAAACAGCAAGCTCCGGAGCGTTCCGGAGCTTGCTGTTTTGTGAAGTCCATATGAAGTCAATGTTCTTGCTGCCGATCGGGCTCTTAATTCACTCCCCGATCTCGGGCAGGCGGGAGATGGCGGGGTCGGTGAAGATGTCGCTCTCGTCCCGGCTCCGGGTGGAGAATTCGGAGACGATGGCGCCCTCGGGGCCGCCCTGGAACCAGTGCAGGGTGCGGGGGTACAGGGTGTACTGCTGGCCCTCGGTCAGCACGATCTCGTGGAAGACGGTGACCTTGGAGGGAGGCATCTTGGCCTGGATGTCGGGGGTGGGCTCCCCGGAGACGTAAAGGTAAACTTTGCCGCGGCGGACCCGGAAGGTCTCCTCCTTGCCCTCGTAGCCCGGGCCGTCCACGTGGATGTGCTCGGGGCAGGTCTGGCCGGGGAAGAGCACCATCTCCTTGGCGCACACCTTTTCGGTGTTGACGTAGGTCAGGATCTCCAGCCCGATCTCGGGGAGGTTGGAAAGGCCGAAGTCGGCCACTTCGATGCGCTCGGCCTCTTCTGGGGTCACGCGGATGCCGGCCTCGCGGAAGCGCTTCAGGGTCTCTTGTCTTGCCTGTTCATACTCTTTTTTGGTGATCATAACGTTTCACTCCCATAAATTTTCAATAATTCCAGGGCCTCCGCCAGGGGCTTCATGCCGCTGACCGAGTCGGGGGCCGACAGATTGCAGCCCGCCGTGCACGAGGCCACGTCCAGAGCCTGTTTGGCGGAAAATCCCTTGTAAAAGCTGTAAAGCATGCCGGCGCAGAAGGCGTCGCCCGCCCCCACCGCGCCCTTGATGTAGCCCTTGGGCAGGTTGACCGCGGGGGACCAGGTAAAGTTGCCGGCCTTGTCGTAGTACACCCCGACTTCCCGGCTGTGGATACAGGTGACTTCCTTCACGCCCAGCTCCATAAAGCGCCTGCAGATCTCCTTCAGCGCCTCCAGGCTGATCCTGCCGTCCGGGGTGCGGGGATCGACCCCCACGGCGTTGCCGGATTCGATCTCGTTGATGACCACGTAGTCGCAGTACTTCAGGGCGGGGATGACCAGCTTTTTGAAGCGGTCCGAGGCCTCGCTGACCACGTCGATGCTGGTTTTAATGCCGCGCTTCTGCACCTCGTGCAGGGTGCGGGCCATCACGGTGCCGTACTCGGGATCCTCCCGGTCGAACTGATCCAGCAGCAGCAGGTAGCCGATGTGGAACAGGTCGCAGTCCAGCTTGTCAAGGTCGATGTGTTCGGGCCCGAACACCGAATTGGCCCCCCGGGCGTGGAAGAAGGTGCGGGCGCCGGTGGAGGTCACCGTCATGACGTCCGAAAAGCTGGTGGGCTGGTCCCGGATCACGCCGATGCCGGACACGTCCACCCCCTTGTCCTTCATCATGCCCACGACAAAGCGGCCCTCGGCGTCGTCGCCCACCAGGCCGATGGCCTTCAGGGGCACCGAGGGGTCCAGCACGGCCAGGTCGATGATGGTGTTCGGCACGGCGCCGCCCACCCCCATTTCCACTTTGGAGATGTTGCACAGCATCCCCTGCTGGGGATAGGCGTCGATCAGCTTGATCTTGTCGGTCAGAATGTTGCCCGCAATGGTGATGCCTTTGGTATTCATAAAAAACTCCTTGCCCGTCGGGCGTTGTTTTCAAAACGGCTGCTCTGCACGAATGTTCAGATCTTTTTCAGTTCGTCGAAGGAGACGGCGGGACCGGGGAAGCCCTTCCAGGGCCGTCCCAGCACCTTGATGCCCTCCAGCAAAGGGGAGGTGCAGACGTATTCGGGTTTGCCCGGGCACATGGGGTAGATCCCCAGGAAGGCGAAGATCACCCAGGCCGCCATGGTGCCGTTGTCCTCGTCGCCGGGGAATCCGCCGTCCTCGCCCGAAAAGGCGGTCAGAAGCAGATCCAGCTTTTCCCGGGTCTTTTGAGGCTGCCCCAGGGCGGCGTAGAACCAGGGGAAGTGGAAGCTGGGCTGGTTGGAGATGGCGCACTGCCCGAAGTCCTGGGCGGCCATCTCGCTCATCTCGTGGATCTCGAAGCCGTAGCCCCCCACCTCGAAGTCGGGCGGGGCGTCGAACAGTTCATCGATCTTCCGCAAAAAGGCCTCCTTCCCGCCGTACAGGGCGGCCAGGCCCTCGGTGTCCTGGGGAACGGCGAAGGAGTTCTGCCAGGCGCTGCCCTCGGTGTACTCCCCGCCCCAGGCAATGGGGGAAAAGCCGGGCCGGAAGTTCCCACGGGAATCCCGGCCCCGCATGAAGCCGGTCCTGGGGTCGAACAGGTTCTTGTAGTTCTGCCCGTAGGCATGGTACTTTTCGGCCAGCTCGGTCCTGCCCAGCGCGGCGGCGATCTGCCCGATGCAGAAGTCGCCGTAGGCGCAGTCCAGGGTCTCGTTGACGCTCTCCTTTTCCCGGTCGTTGGGCACCCAGCCCAGCTTCCGGTAGGCCTCCACCGACTTGCGCCCGCGAAGGGGATCTTGGGACTGGACCTCGGCGTTTTTCAGACAGGCCTCCAGGGCCCGCTCGCACCCGGCCCTGTCCAGGATGCCCTTGACGGCGGCGTCGGCCAGCACGGCCTCGATCAGGGTGCCGGGCATGCAGCCGAACTCCGAGGGGGCCGGCCAGCGGGGCAGATATCCCGTGTCGTCGTAAAAGTTCAGAAAGCCCTCCGCCATCTCGCGGTACTTGTCCGGCGCGATCAGGGCGTACAGCGGCCACACCGTGCGGTAGGTGTCCCAGAAGCCGTTGTTGACGTACATCACCCCCGGCTTGACCACCCCGCTCTCGGGCTCTAAATGGAAGGGCTTGTCGGCCCGGTCCAGCTCGTAAAACTTGGTGGGGTACAGAAAGGCCCGGTACAGGCAGGAGTAAAATAATTTTTTCTGAGCCTCGGAGCCGGGGATCTCGATGAGGGAGAGAACCTCCTCCCAGGCCCGCTCGGCGGCCTGCAGGGTGCGCTTAAAGCTCTGCTTTTCCCGCTGGAGGTTGACCTCGGCCTGATCGTAGCTGATGTAAGAGGTGGCCAGGCGGACGGTGACCTCCTTGCGGGTCAGGGCGACGTTGGCGCCCGCCCCTCTGGCGGTCAGGGCAAAGTCCTCGTAAAGATTGCCCTCGGCGTCGGTGGTAAAACTCTCCGCCGGCACAAAGTCGGCGTCGAACTCGAACAGGAAGTAAAGGGGAAGCTTTCCCTTGGGCACAAAGGTCCTGGCCGTGGTCATGCCCCGGATCTGCCGGGCCTCGGGCAGGATCTCGATCTCCCCCTCGAAGTCAAAGGGCAGCACCGCAAACCGCGGCGTCTCGCCCTCGAAGCGGAGTTCGGCCACGCAGCCGCTGTCGGTGGGCGTCAGGTCAAAGGAGGCCCCGTACCGCCGCAAAAAGCCCTTCATGCGGTGGGGAGCCAGGCTGAGCTCTTCGGGCCGGAAGCTGCACCACCGCTTCTCCGGACGCACCTGCGGCTCGCCGGACTGGGGCATAAAGCACAGGTGGGAAAAATCGCCCACCCAGGGGCTGGGCTGATGGGTCAGCCGGATGCCCTCGAAGGAGCGGTCGTCCGGATGATACCACCACGAACCCCGGCTCCCCTCGGTCTGGGGGGCAAAGGCCGCCATGGCGTGGGGCAGGGCGGTCAGGGGCAGGGTGTTCCCCCGGGAAAACCGGGCCACCGAGGCCGTCCCGTGCTTGACGTTGACAAAGGGTAAAAATCGCATAGCCGCTCCCGCGGGCCGCCCGGGAAAGCGGCGGGATCCCGCGCCTTTTGATTGGATTTTCTCTTATTATAGTTTAAGCCCGCCCGGGTGTCAAGTCTTTTTGCAAAAAATCAGGGCAGCCAGGCTCCGGTTTTTTTCCGGAAAAGGAGACCGGGGGCCAAAAGAGGCCGAAAACCCGCCGAAACGGGGGAAAAGGCCAAACCCCGGGGAAGGGGGAAAATTCCGAAGCCTCAGGGAAAGGGGAAAACGGCCGCCCCCCCCGGAAGAGGGGAGGGAGGGCGAAGTCCCGGGGAAGGGGGAAAAGGCCGAAGTCCCGGGGCCGTCCGGTTTTTCCCTGAAAGATCGCTTGCCAAATTTTCCGGTTTAGGGTACAATATGGACATGAAGTACAAATTTTTGCTCTGGGACGCCGACGACACCCTGCTGGATTTCAAGGCCTCCGAACGCCAGGCCTTCTGCCGCACCATGCGGGCCTTCGGGGTGGAGCCGGACGAAGAGCTCTGCCGGATCTATCACGACTACAACAAATCCCTGTGGAAACAGTTCGAGCAAAAGCGCATCACCCGGGAGGAGATCCGCCTGCAGCGGTTCGTCTATCTGGCGGACCTGCTGGGCCTGAAGACCGATCCCAAGGTCCTGGCCGAACGCTACGTGCAGGAGCTCTCCGAGGGCTTTTTCACCCTGCCGGGGGCCGGACAGGTGCTTGCGGCCCTGCCTGACTGTGAACACTATCTGCTGACCAACGGCATCACCGAGGTGCAGGAAAAGCGGCTGAAGGGCAGCGGCCTGGCGGGATACTTCCGGGAGGTCTTCGTCTCCGAAAGGGCCGGGGCCCAAAAGCCGGATCCCCGCTTTTTCGAATACGCCTTCTCGCAGATCCCCGGCTTCGAACTCGGCCGCGCCCTGATGATCGGGGACAGCCTGTCCGCCGACATGGCCGGGGCCAGGGGAGTGGGCCTGGCCTGCTGCTGGTTCAATCCCGAGGGAAAGCCCGCCGGAGACTTCCGCCCCGACTTCGAGATCCGAACGCTTCCGGAGGTCTTGCCCATCGTCTTGGGGGAATAGGGGAGAGGCCCGCCCGGCGCCGGGTCAAAGTTTCCGAGTTGCGAAAGATCTGTCAAAAGCCGTCGGCTGCGCGCCGAAAGGCGGGAGGGGCCGACAAAAGTCGGTTTGCTTTTGTCCCGAAAAAAACGACTGTTGTGTGTTATAAAGTCCGGAGAGGACGCTTGCCGGGATCCGGCCCGGCAGGGGCCGGGTTCATTTACCGGGCGGCGAAAGATTTGAAAAAATCCGGTATATGCGCTGCAATGGGCAGCAAAACGGGGGGCAAAAGGCCCCGCCGAAAGGAGGCCGTATGGAGAGGGTGGTGGTCGGTATGAGCGGGGGCGTGGACAGCTCGGTCGCGGCATACCTGCTCAAACAACAGGGTTTCGAGGTCATCGGCCTGTTCATGAAAAATTGGGAGGAGACCGACCCCAACGGGGTGTGCACCGCCGAGGAGGACTTTGCGGACGTCCGCCGGGTCTGCCAGCAGCTGGAGCTGCCCTACTACGCAGTCAACTTTTCCAAAGAATACTACGACCGGGTGTTCGAACAGTTTCTGGCCGCATACCGGGCGGGGCGGACCCCCAATCCCGACGTGCTGTGCAACCGGGAGATCAAGTTCGGCCCCTTTTCGGACTTTGCCAAAAAGCTGGGGGCCCGCTTTGTTGCCACCGGTCACTATGCCCGGCTGGTCCGGGAGGGGGACCGGGTCCTGCTGTACAAGGCCGCGGATCCGAACAAGGACCAGTCCTACTTTCTGCACCAGCTGACCGGGGAACAGCTTTCCATGGCCCTCTTTCCCCTGGCCGATCTTCGCAAGGACGAGGTCCGCAACATTGCAGCCGAACTCGGGCTTTCCACCGCCGCCAAAAAGGATTCCACCGGCATCTGCTTCATCGGCGAGCGCAAGTTCCGGGCCTTTTTGCAGAACTTTCTGCCCGCCCGCCCCGGAGACATTCTGGAAAAGGGGAGCGGGAAAAAGGTGGGCCGGCACGAGGGCGTGATGTACTACACTCTGGGCCAGCGCAAGGGCCTGAACATCGGCGGGGTCTCCGGCGGGGGCCAGGGCCGCTGGTTCGTGGTGGAAAAGGACGTCCGGAACAACATTCTGTGGGTGGAGCAGAACGAGGGGGAGGACCTCTTCCGCTCCGAACTGACCATGCACGGGGTCAACTGGATCACCGCCCCCCCGTCAGAGCGCTTTGCCTGCCTGGCCAAGACCCGCTACCGCCAGCCCGATCAGCAGGCCGAGGCCGTCCTTCTGCCCGACGGCGGGGTGCGCGTAAGCTTTGCCGTCCCCCAGCGGGCGGTGACCGCCGGACAGTACTGCGTGCTGTACGCCCCCGACGGCCGGGTGATCGGCGGCGGCGAGATCGACTGAGCGCCGCACGATGCCGGACCGGTCAGTCTTTGCTTTAATATCGGCTGGGCGGCAGGGGGAGAAGGACAGTCCCGAACCCATTGGAAGCTGGGACGGCTCCTGACCCGTCGGAGGCCGGAGCGGCTGCCCTTTGGCTTTTGCGCTGCCGGGCGGCAGGGGAGAGGGACGGGGCAAAATTTTTGAAAAAAGGGTTGACAAACCGGAATATGTACGCTATAATGTACATAGAATGAAGTAAGGAGGTTGGTCAGCATGTCCATTACCAATGCCACGAATTTCAGGAAACATCTGTTTGACTATCTGGACGCGGCCGCGCTGCGCGACGAAACCGTGCTGGTGACCACCAAAAACGGGACGGCGGCAGTAGTCAGCGAGGAATATCTGCGCAGTCTGGAGGAGACCTGTTTTCTTTACGGCATTCCCGGCATGAGGGAATCCATCGATCAGGGGCTGGCTACGCCGGTCTCGGAATGCGTCCGGCTGAACTGGAAAGAGGATCTGCGGTGAACTGGCAGATCGTCTTTACCCGTCAGGCGGCCAAAGACTACGAAAAGGCAGTCAAAAGCCCGCACAGAGCCAAAATCGGCCGCCTTCTGTCGGTGCTGGAAGAAGATCCCTTCGCGCCCCCTTACGAAAAGCTGGTGGACAGGGAAAACGTCTATTCCCGGCGGATCAACGTCCAGCATCGTCTGGTCTATGAAGTGCTGGAAAAGGAAGGTACGATCAAGGTCCTCAGGATGTGGACGCACTATGAATAAAAAACCTTGGCAGAAGAAAGAGCGCCCCTCCGTACCTGACGGAGGGGCGCTTCCCATGTTCTTCTTGTAAAGCGCAAATTAATTTTTTCGGATAACAGCACGACATCGGGCGCGGTCATGCAGTGGGGGCGCCGTAGGGCCAGTCCTCCTTTTGCCGCTCCAGACACAGGGGGTTGGCGTAGTACTCGATCTCCGCGCCGAGCTGAAGGCCCAGGTTCAGAGTGCGCACCAGCACCCGGAAGTAGAGGGCGTCCAGGCGGTCCTCGCACTTTGCGGTCAGCGCCTCGATCCGGTCCCAGTGCTCCTGGGGCACAACGGCTTTCAGATCCTCTTCCTCCTCCTGAGTGCGGCCCCAGTCCTCTTTTTCGATCTCCTTGGCGGCCAAACCGATCCATTCTTTGATCTTGACCTTGTAATGCAGGTCGTACAGCATTGATCTCATTGTATGTGATCTCTCCTTTTTATTTTTTTGATTACAAAATGTAATCACGGTTTTATGATAACAAATGTGCAGCGGAATGTCAAGTGATGTGATTACATTATGTAATATTTTTTCCAAAATCGCCCGCGGCGTGCTATAATTTAACCATGCAGACGACATTCCCGGAGCGGCTGAAAGAACTTCGGCTGGAAGCAAAAATGAATCAGCGGACCTTAGCCGCCAAAGCCCACGTGTCGCAGGGGACGGTTTGTCATTGGGAAAACGGAAACCGGCAGCCCGACCTGGACACCCTGATGGAACTTTGCAAAATTTTCAACGTCACGGCGGATTATCTGCTGGGCTTGAGCGACAACACCTGAAGGCCCCGCCCGTTCCCATCGATCGGGCTGGGCCTTTTTTTGCGAGAGTAAGCAGGTTTTTGCGAGGGTAAACAGGCGCGCGGCATTGGTATTTTTAAAAGCCTCCGAGAGGAAAAATATCAAGTTTATATTTATGATAACATATTTTTATCTGTTTGTCCCGGAAACACAGTAATACTTTATCAAAATACAGTAGTACTGTATTTTAGAACGGAAATACTGTATTTTACCCAAAAATCCCGGCTAAAAAGAGGCAAACTTAACGGGCTTTGGGCAGTCCGGCTGCGGCCTCCGCACTGAATATTTCCGCCGCCCGACAGGACTGTTCAATCAGGCACAAGGAACTTCACTTTGAAAAAGGTGTCAATTTACACCAAATTCAAAGTGAAAACCCGAACCTTTCTTCCTCCATGCCGGATCGACGTTCCGGAAAAGCATATCATCATAGAATTCACTTTGAAAAAGGTGTCAATTTACACTAAATTCAAAGTGAAAAGTTGTGTTGGCCTTTGATCTGTTTCGGTTTGATGCCCTGGGGGAAGGTTTAATCTTAGAACTGACTTTGAAAAAGGTGCTGATTTACACTAAATTCAAAGCAAAACCCGGACATTTCTTCCTCCGCGCCGGTTTGACGGCTTGGGGGAAATATTTTCTTGCCGGGGAGATATATTATCATATATACTTGCATAAAGGTTATTTTTCCATGCTCTTAGAGTGAGCGCGTTGCCCGGCGGCGCTGCCGCCTGGGCGTACAGGATGTGCCTTCAGGCACCCCGCCAAAAGACAATTTTCGACTTCGGGCAAATGTATTTGACTTCACGGAGCCGAATATGATAGAATAAAGAAAGCCGCGCGGCCCGAAAACACTGCCGGCGTGGGAGGTCAATGATGGAATACTGGATCGAAAACGAGCACCTGAAGGTGGGAAGCATCGAGAAGGGAGCGGAACTCTCCTCCATCGTCTACAAAAAGACGGGGCGGGAATTTCTCTGGCAGGCCGGGGAGCTGTGGAAGCGCAAGAGCCCCATTCTGTTCCCGGTGGTGGGCAACTGCAAGGACGGTCAGCTGATCGTGGACGGCAAGGCTTACCCCATGACTTCGCACGGGTTCGCCCGGGATCTCGATTTCGAGATGATCAAAAAGGACGTCACCAGCGTGACCTACCGCCTGACCGAAAACGAGTACACCCTGAAGATGTACCCCTTTCAGTTCGAGTTTTACGTCACCTACACCCTGATCGGCCACTCGCTGGACGTCAATTTCGAGGTCGTCAACCGCTCGGAGAGGGATCTTTACTTCTCGGCGGGCGGCCACACCGCCTTTTTGTGCAACGAGCGGGAGGGGGAAAACTTCACCGACTTCTACCTGGAGTTCGAACAGCCCGAAAACGCCGGGCGCTACTTCAAGCGCAAACTGCTCTCCGATCAGCCCGAGGAGTATCTGAAGGACACCAAGATCTTAAAGCTGACCCCCGAGCTGTTCGCGCAGGACGCCCTGATCTTCAAGGATCTGGTCTCCGACTGCGTGACCCTGAAAAACGTCAACGACGGCGCGGAGGTCAAGGTCACCTTCAAGGGCTTCCCCGTGCTGATCATCTGGAGCAAGGGGGACGGCTTTGTCTGCATCGAGCCCTGCGAGGGCTGCGACGACGCCGAGAGCTTTGCCGGCGACATCACCCAGAAGGAAAAAATGGTGCGGCTGGCCCCCGGAGAGACCTACGACAAGTCCTTCCAGTACCGCATCCACGGCTGACAGAGCCTCTTGCCGGCCCGCGGGCCGGCTTTTTTTCGGGAGGAGTTCTCCATGTTCGATCAACCTGTGGTCCGGTGGGCGCTGCGCGCCTGCGCGCTGATCCTGGCCGTCCTCTTTTTTGTGCCCATGTTTCCGGTGAACATCTCCACCCCCCTGGGCAACACATCGTTTTCGGATCAGCCGATCTCGCTGTGGCATCTTGCGACCTGCACGGGGGAGGCCATGTCCTACGTCCGCAACTGGAGCGCCTCCTTTTCGGGCTTTCCGGTGGCCTTTTTAATGCTGGTGCTGCCCCTGGCCGGGCTGGCGCTCTCCTTTGTACCCCAGGTCAAAAGAGCTTCTCCGCTCTTCCTTCTGGGGATCTTCCTGGCCCTGGTGGTCACCATGGTGGTGCTGTTCGCCAACTTCAACACCATCGAGATCCAGGGGACGGGGGGACTGCTGTCCATGGTGGTCATCCCCAACGGCTGGTACACCGTCTACTATTTTGCCGCGGTCATCGGGGCGCTGCTGTGTCTGTTCCTGATCGCGCGCTTCTGCATCCGCCGCTTTCAGGAGCTGTAAAAGGTTCATTCGTCCGGCGCGCCGGGGCAGGGCCAAAGGTCCTGCCCCTGTTTTTTCCCTTGCGCCCGCTCTTCGGGTTGCCCGTCCGGTCTGCCCGAAGGGGGAACGAAGACGGTCCGGGCATTTTCGAAGCCGTTTGCAGCGGGAAGCTGCCGGCGCCATTCGACGCCTGAAAACGCCTTTCGAGCCGCGCCGATGAAAGCGGCACGAGGTCAGGCAGACCGGCTTCCGCTTCGGCGGCGGAACCCGGACCGGCCGACCGCTCCTGCCCGAATGCGGGGGCGGTTGATCCCGGATTTTTCCCGGCTTTTTCCGGCCCGGAAGGCGGAATTTTTGGATTTTTGTCAAAACGGGGGCTTTTCCGGTTTGGATTTTTGTCAAAAACGCCCCGTTTTGAGTTTGGATTTTTGTCAAAAACAGGGGTTTGAAACCTTGCCTTTTTGTCAAGGATGTGGTATAATCTTCCTGACCGAGGGAGGTGAACGCGATGTTAAAGCGAAGGATCGAGGGGGAGATCGTGCATTGGCTGGAGGAGAGCAGGAAGGCGCTGATCGTCAGCGGGGCGCGGCAGGTGGGCAAGACCTTTACCATACGCGCCGTGCTGAACGAGCGGAAAGCGGATTTTGCGGAGTTCAACCTGATCCGGGACCGGCAGGTCCTGGAGGTCCTGCGGCAGTTTTCCACCGTAGACGATCTCATCCTCAAACTTTCCCTGTTTTCGCCCAAGAAACTGATCCCCCACAAAACCGTGATCTTTTTCGATGAGATCCAGGAATTCCCGGAGATCGTGACGGTTGTCAAATTTCTGGTGGAGGACGGGCGGTTCCGCTATGTGCTGAGCGGCTCTCTGCTGGGCGTGGAGATCCGGAACATCCGCTCGGCGCCGGTCGGCTCTCTGCAGTCGCTCACCATGTATCCGCTGGATCTCGGGGAGTTTTTGCAGCTTTTCAATCTGTCTCCGGAAGTGGCGGAGCACCTGAGGGACTGCTACGAACAGAAGCGGCCGGTAGATCCCTCTGTCCACGAGCGGATGGACGAGATCTTTCATCTTTACCTGATCATCGGGGGCATGCCGGCGGCGGTGGAAACGTACCGGCGGACGAACAACATCGATGACGTCATGGCCGAACACCGCGCCATCATCGAGCAGTACAAGCAGGACTTCACCAAGTACGAGGCGGAGGACAGGCGGCTCTTTTTGACCCGGATCTACGATCTGATCCCCTCTGAGCTCAACGAAAAAAACAAGCGATTCAATATTTCCGACGTGCAGAAGGCGGCCCGGTTCGACAGGGTGCGGGAGGGGTTTCTCTGGCTGACGGCGGCGGGGGTCGCGCTGCCCTGCTACAATGTGACCGCCCCCGCTCTGCCCCTGGCGCTGAACGAAAAGGCCTCGCTGTTCAAACTCTTTTTGTCCGATGTGGGGATGCTGACCAGCCTCTACGGCCGTGCGGTCAAGCTACAGATCGTCACCCGGCAGGCGGTCAACAAGGGGGCCGTCTTTGAAAACGTCATCGCCCAGGAACTGACGGCGCACGGCTATCCGATCTACTACTATGCCAGCAAAAAATGGGGAGAGTTGGATTTTGTGCTGGAGCACGATGGAAAAGTTTTGCCCATCGAGGTCAAAAGCGGCAAGGATTACACCCGCCATTCTGCCCTGAACAACGTGCTGCAGGTCCGGGACTACGAATTGTCGCAGGCCGTTGTGTTTTCCTCTGCCAATGTGGAGACAAAGGGAAAGATCACCTACTATCCCGCCTACATGGTCATGTTTTTGCAGGAAGGCGGAAAGGAAAGCGGGGTCCTGCCCCTGTCGCGGTTCTCTTTTTAAAGCGAGAAGGCCCTTTTTTCCGGAGATCGACAGAAGTAGTTTGGTTTTTCAGGCATTTTTCACCAAACAATCACCCCGTTTTGGGTTTGAATTGGTAAAATACGGGTTAAGAATGTGCGGAACGCTTTCCGCTTTGGGAGAAAGTGGCAAATAATATTTGCCCATTTGATGAAAATATGTTACAATAAAACGGCATATTAAACTGTGTCAGGGAAAGGAGAGGAAAATTTGAAAGACAGTACCAAAAGAATCATCATCGTCGTCGGCTTCCTGGTTGTGGCCCTGGTGTTGTATTTTGCCTTCGCCAATCTGTTTACCGTCCGTCCGAAGGAGCCGCCTCAGAACGAATTTGCCCAGCTCATTGAACGGGCCTATTTTCAGTTCAAGGACGGCAACTGGGTCTATCAGAAGGACGTAAACGATGTGGACGGCGACGGCAACACCGAGGAGACTCTGGTGATCGACGGCATCGGCCCCATCCGGGCCCTGAACGCCGGCCGTACCTACAGCCGGATCACCTACGACGCCTACACCGTCACCCTGTACGACCTCAACAACCGGCCGGTCTATTCCACCAGCTGGTACTTTTCGGGCGAGGGCGGCTTTGCGGAGTGGATCAGCCGCATCGAGCGGGAAGTGAGCCTTTCCGACGCCTCGGCCACCCTGATCGCCCGCACCCAGCTCAGCCTGACCGGCGTGGACTGGACGGGGCTGATCTCCACGGGCGTCTTCCTCATTCTGACGATCGTATTGTTCGCGGTCATGATGCGTCAGATGAGCGGCGGCGGTTCCAAGACCATGAACTTCGGCCGGGTCAAGACCAAGGCCAACGACAACGTCAAGGTCCGCTTTTCGGACGTGGCCGGCGCCGAGGAGGAGAAGGAAGAGCTCAAGGAGATCGTGGAGTTTTTAAAGACCCCCAAAAAGTTCTCCGAGCTGGGCGCCCGCATCCCCAAGGGCGTGCTTTTGGTCGGCCCTCCCGGGACCGGTAAAACTTTGTTTGCCAAGGCGGTGGCCGGCGAGGCCAACGTGCCGTTTTTCTCCATTTCGGGTTCCGACTTCGTGGAGATGTTCGTGGGCGTGGGCGCCTCCCGGGTGCGCGACCTGTTCGACATCGCCAAAAAGAGCATGCCCTGCATCGTGTTCATCGACGAGATCGACGCGGTCGGCCGCCAGCGCGGCACCGGCCTGGGCGGCGGTCACGACGAGCGCGAGCAGACCCTGAATCAGCTGCTGGTGCAGATGGACGGCTTCGAGTCCAACGACGGCATCATCGTCATGGCCGCCACCAACCGGGCGGACGTGCTGGATCCCGCCCTGCTGCGGCCCGGCCGCTTCGACCGCCAGATCACCGTCAATCCCCCCGACGTGCGGGGCCGGGAGGAGATCTTCAAGGTCCACGCCCGCAACAAACCCCTCTCGCCCGAGATCAACTTCCGCAACCTGGCCCGCCTGACTTCGGGCTTTACCGGGGCGGACATCGAGAATCTGCTCAACGAGGCCGCCATCTTCGCGGCCCGGGCCTCCCGCAAGCAGATCATCATGAAGGACATCTACGAGGCCTTCAACAAGGTCATCGCCGGCCCGGCCAAAAAGAGCCGGCTGGTCACCGAGGCCGACAAGCGGATCACCGCCTACCACGAGGCCGGACACGCCATCACCGCCAAGTGCCTCAAACACGCCGATTCGGTGCACGAGGTCACCATCATCCCCCGCGGGAACGCCGGCGGCTACACCATGTTCCGGCCCAAGAACGACGACGTCTACACCTCCAAGAACAAGTGGCTGGATCAGATCTCCATCTCCCTGGGCGGCCGGGTGGCCGAGGAACTGGTCATCCAGGACATCACGCCCGGCGCGGTGGGGGATCTGCAGAAGTGTTCGGCCATCGCCCGCAAAATGGTCTCCGAGTGGGGCATGAGCAAGCTGGGCCCGGTCTACTACGGCACCGAGCACGAGGTCTTTCTGGGCCGCGACTTCCAGCCTCAGCACACCTATTCCGAGGAAGTGGCCAAGGAAGTGGACGAGGAGATCAAATCCATCATCGACAGCTGCTACAAGCGCACGCACGAGATCCTGGAGGGCAAGCTGGACATCCTCCACAACATGGCCAAACTGCTGATCGAGCGGGAGACCATCATCTCCTCCGACGTGGATATGCTGATGAACGGCGCCTCGGTCGAGGAAGTGGCCAAGGCCATGGACGAGCGCCAGGCCCGCGAGCAGCGCGACTCGGCCGGCCAGAACGCCGCCCAGCCCCCGGCCCGCAAGGATCCCCCCGCGCCGACCTCCTCTTCCGCCGAACCCCCTTCGGCCGATCCGACCCCCTCCGACCCCTTCAACTCCTCCGACTCCTCCGAACTCCCGCACTGAGGGGAGGGGGAAGCCCTGACAAAGCGTTCCAAACGGTGGCGGCAGGCCCTGTGAGAGATCAATCAAAAACCCGGAACCGACAGCTTCAGGCCGTCCGTTCCGGGTTTTTGTCTGTCTTGCCCCCGCCCGCGGAAAGGTCCAAACTTCCTGATGGTGGGGGACGGGGGCGGTTTGCTTTGCTTTTGCGGCGCGGCGTGGTATAATAGAAGGCGAAAGTGATATCCGGACTGACAGATAGCAGGTCGACTTGACAAAAAAACCAGCGGACAAAAAGTCGGCCGTGCGACCAGAAACGTTTCGCTAGGACAAAAGCAGGCCGTGCGACCAGAAACGTTTCGCTAGGACAAAAGCAGGCCGTGCGACCAGAAAGGTCCCGCTTGGACAAAAGTCGGCCGGACTGGCAAAAGAAATCGGATTTACCGGACTTGGCAAAGCGATCCTGCCTGTCGGGAAGTAATCGGGAGAAATCAGGATCCGGCGGGCAAAAGTCGCCGAACATGACAAAAAACAGGAGGCAGATCACATGAAATACGCCATTTACGGGGCGGGGGCGCTGGGCACGGCGCTGGGCGCCTACATCACCCGGGCAGGGATCGAGATCGACCTGATCAACCGGAACGAGCGGCACGTGGCCGCCCTGCGGGAAAAGGGCGCCCGGATCATCGGCACCGTGTCGTTCACGCAGAAGGTCCGGGCCCTGCTCCCCTCCGAGATGACCGAGCCCTACGACGTCATCATCCTCATGACCAAGCAGCAGCACAATCCCGAGGTGGTGACCTTTCTGAAGGACTTTCTCAAGCCGGACGGCGCGCTCTGCACCTGCCAGAACGGCCTGCCCGAACCCGGCATCGCCGAGATCATCGGGGCCGACCGCACCCTGGGCTGCGCCGTCGCCTGGGGGGCCACCTTCCACGGCGAGGGCGTGACCGAGCTGACTTCCTCGCCGGACGCCTTCACCTTTTCCATGGGCGCGCTGGGCAAGGGCAACCGCCTGAACGAGGTCAAGGCCCTGTTCGAGACCATGGGGCCGGTGACCATGGAGCAGAATTTCATCGGCGCCCGCTGGTCCAAACTGCTCATCAACTCCGCTTTTTCGGGCCTGTCCGCTCTGACGGGGGCCACCTTCGGCGAGGTCGCCCGGGAAAAGTCCTCCCGCAAAGTGGCCCAACGGATCATCAAGGAGTGCCTGGACGCAGCCAAGGCCGCCGGCATCGTCATCGAGCCGGTGCAGGGACACCGGATCGACAAGCTGTTCGACTACCGCGGTCCGCTGAAAAAGGCGGTCTCGTTCGCCCTCATCCCCGTGGCCATGAAAAAGCACGGCAAGCTGCTCTCCAGCATGCTCCAGGACATCCGGCAGGGCAAAAAGTGCGAGATCGACTTCATCAACGGCACCGTCTGCGCCTATGGCGAAAAGTACGGCCTGCCCACCCCCTTCAACCGCCGCACCGTGGAGATCGTCCACGAGATCGAGGCGGGCGCGCCCATAGACTTTGGGAACATCCGGCGGTTCGAGGACCTGTTCTGACCTGCCGCCCATAAGGGCAAAGAGAAAGGCAGGGAAGGGAGTAAAATTTTTGCTACTGCCCTGTCTTTTAAATTTCAAGAAGATCCACAAATAGAGCTGTAGGTTAGAGAGCAGAAGGCTCTTCTGGGAGAGTCCCTTTTTTTCTTCGTCTGGAAGAGAAGTTTATATAATAAAATTGATATGGATTCGCAAAATACATCTCGCAGCTGGTACTTTCTTAAAAAAATGGAGACCGAAGTGAGTTTCGGTCTCCGAGAAAAATTTTCCGGCTTTGAATCCGTTTTTTAACAACGGTTGTCTCCTCAAGTCCGGCCGAAATTCGCTTGCAGGCAAAATCGCGTTTGACCGAAGCCAAGCGACTTTAAGTCCGGCCGAAATTCGCCTCCGGCGAATTTTGCGTCTGGCCGGGAAAAACTTCTTCGTCCCGGAAGTCCTCCGGGGAGCGGTAAAAGCTCTTCTCTCTTCCTTGGCCCGGCCCCTCGAGGCGGAGCAGGAAGTCGTTCTTTCTGCACGCGGGGTTCCGCCCGGTGGGCGCCAGCACGGCCCGGTCCCCCCGCAGGACCACTCGGGAGGGGGTCAGACTGAGGGCGGGGTCGGCCGGCCGGCTGCCGGTCAGGAGGAGGAAGGGAGAGGACAGCGAGGCGGCCGCGATCAGCGCCACCGAGGACACCGCCCACAGGGTGCCGGCGCACAGGGCGGCCAGCGCGCACAGCCCCAGCGCAAACAGCAGTTCCTTTTTGCACAGGCGGAGGGCCCGGAAAAAACGCATCCGTTCCGCGTTCTTGGGGGTGACCACAAAGACCGCCTTTTTGCCGAACATCCCCAAAAGCGAGGCGGTAAACGAGACGTAGAACATGGAGCCGTACAGGCAGAAGCACAGGAACAGGTACTTGACCAGCCGGAAAAAGTTGAGCCGTCCCAGGTAGGTGAACACGTCGTTGAGCATGGGGGAGAGGAAGAACGCCCCGGTCGGGATCATCATCCACAGAGGATAGTTCAGCCGGTAGGAAAGCAGGGGCAGGGCGGCGATGTTGATCAGCAGAAACAGCGTGAACACCGCGGTCAGGGGCAGGTTGTAGGTGAACAGAAAGATGTCCGCCTTTTCGTACCACTTCATGGGGGAGCGGAGGATCTTCCAGGTGTAGCGCTTGATGAATTCCAGGTTGCCCTGGGTCCACTTGGAGTGCCGCTTGCGGAAGGCGGCGTAGTCGATGGGATACTCCTCCTCGCAGAGGATATTGGGGGCGAACACCGTGGAAAAGCCCCGTTTTTTTGCCTCGATGGACAGGCAGAGGTCCTCGGCCACCACCCGGGGGAAGCCCCCGCAGGCCTGGTAGCAGGCCCGGCTGATCATGGCTCCGTGGCCCAGCATGCTGGCGAAGCCGTAAAAATTCTTGGTGGTCTGGTAGTTGGGCCAGTGCGAGTTGACCCCGATGTGAAAGGTCTCCATAAACCGGGTGCGGTTGCGGGTGGACAGGTGATTGGCCTGCAGGATCCCCAGGTCCGGCAGGGTCTGAAAGTACTTCAGGCTCTCCTCGATGAAGTAGGGGGGCAGGATCTCGTCGCTGTCCAGAATGACCAGAAAGTCATAGTCCTCCCGGCCCAGCATGGCGTGGTTGATGTTTCCGGCCTTAAAGCCCTCCCGGTTTTCCCGCCGGATCACCCGGACCCCGTGCGCGGCGGCAAAGGCGTCCACCTCCTCCCGGAAGGCGGGATCGGAGGAGTCGTCCAGGATCAAGGTCTCAAAGTTGTCGTAGTCCTGCTTCATGGACTTTTCCAGCGAGTCGCCGTCAAAGTCGTTGCAGGTGCAGTAGGCCAGCACCACCCGGGGCCGGGCGGTCAGCCTGGCGCACAGCACCCTGCGGTAGCGTCTGAGCATCCGCTTGCGAAAGGCAAACGTCCAGATCACGTAGACAAAGTCCTTGACCCCGTTCAGCCAGAACCAGGACAAAAACAGCCCGGTCAGCAGCAGAAGGGCAAAGCTCAGGGGAAAGAGGGGAGCCGTCCGGTCCAGGCCGGCCAGTTCGCCCCCGAAAAAGGCCCAGAACAGGCCCATCAGGGCCAGCCAGACCCCCAGAACGGTGAGATGCAGAGCGGGACTTTTTTTCACAAAAACCTCCGGTTCGGGCCGTCCGGCCCGCTGAAATTCTGCCCTTTTCGCGCCGGTCCTATACCCGGACCCGAAGGGCCTTCCTCCAGTATACCCTCTTTTTCACCGCCCGCCAAGCGGAGCGCCCGGAAGGCCGGGAAGGCGGCAAATTCCCCCCGCAAACGACCTCTTTTGGCAAACCTCCCGGCAGACGTCAGTTTTTTCCGCCGACGGGAGTCGGCCGAAAGGGAATAAAAGTCGCCTGGCAAAATGAAGTTTATCATGCGCGGGTCTCAAAAAAATCGGCTTTTTGGAAGGCCGCGCTTTGTCCGGGCCGCCGCCTCCTTTTGCGGTCGGGAGTTCCCGAAAGGCGTGTAAGAGAAATTTTTTTTGAAAGAGAGGTCTAAAAAGGGGGAATTCCGACAGACATCGGCTCCTCTTACGCAGGCTTCCCTTGACAACAACGCGCAGTTTGGGAACTCCCTTTGCGGGCCGAACGCTTGACAAAAACGGTCCGGTTGTGATAAAATAATGGGGAAAATCGGTGTGGATTTTTCCCGTTTTGTTCTTTTCGCCACACAGCCCCTCCGGCTGCGTGGTTTTTTTGCGGCCAAAGAGGGGGCCGGCAGCCCCGCACGGTGCCGAAACCGGGAAGCGCCCCAAAAGCGGGATCTTGAGGCGGCGCCGAAAGCCAAGTGGGGCGGACCTCCCCAAAAATACTAGGGGCAAACCGCCTGGCCCTAAAGACTGTCTGACGGTTTTGGATGCCTTGCTTGGGTTTTCCCGTCACTTAGTTCAAAATCTCTGCTTGAAATGCAAAAGAAAAAGGGGGCCGAACGGTCCCGCGAGGTGTTATGGATCAGAGCTACATGAAAGAAAAGCCCCTGCTGCCCCTGGTGCTGAAGATGTCCCTGCCCATGGTGGCCTCCATGCTGATCGGCGCGCTGTACAACATCGTGGACAGCTTTTTCGTGGCCCAGATCAGCGAGGACGCCATGACGGCGGTGTCGCTGGTCTTCCCCCTGCAAAATCTGGCCAATGCGGCGGGGATCGGCTTCGGCGTGGGCATCAACGCGGCGGTGTCCTACTTCCTGGGGGCCGGGCGGCAGCGTTCGGCCGACCGCGCGGCAGGGCTGGGCACGCTGCTCAGCCTGGTCCACGGCCTGATTTTGATCGCCGTCTGTCTGGCGGCGTCCGGGCCATTCGTCTGGGCCTTCACCCAAAATCCGGCCACGGTGGACTATGCGCTGGAATACCTCCGCACGGTCATCCTCTTCACCCCCGCTTTCACCCTGGGGCTGGCCTTCGAAAAGATCCTGCAGGCCGTGGGGAAAATGAAGACCACCATGTTCTGCATGGCGGCCGGCGCGGTGGCCAACATCATTCTGGATCCCCTCTTCATCATGGGCTGGGGCTTTATTCCGGCCATGGGGGTGTTCGGGGCCGCCCTAGCCACGGGGCTGGGGCAGGTGCTCTCCCTGATCTGCTATCTGGCCGTCTTCTTCCGGGCCGGGATCCCCGTCCGCCTCCGCCTGAAAAAGAGCCCGGAGACCGACGTCGGACTGGTCCGTAGGCTCTACTTCGTGGGGGTGCCCGCCACCCTGAATCTGGCCCTGCCCTCCTTCATGATCACCGCCCTCAACGCCATTTTAGCCGCCTTTTCCGAGACCTACGTCCTCATTCTGGGGGTCTACTACAAGCTGCAGACCTTCATCTACTTCACCGTCAGCGGCGTCGTGCAGGGCATCCGTCCCCTGGTCGGCTACAACCTCGGCGCCGGCCGCCCCGACCGGGTCAGGGGGATCTTCCGCATCACCCTGATCTTCAGCGCCGGGGTCATGGCCGTGGGCACCCTCCTCTGCCTGATCATCCCGGAGCCCCTCATGGGCCTGTTCGCCGAGACCCCCGAGACCGTCTCGCAGGGGGCGGAGGCGCTGCGCATCATCAGCGCCGGCTTCGTGGTCTCCGCCCTGTCCGTGGTGGTCAGCGGAGTCTTCGAGGGGCTGGGCCGGGGGATGCCCTCCCTGGTGATCTCCCTGCTCCGCTACGTCGCCATCATCCCCATCGCCTGGGGAATGTCCGCCCTCTTCGGCGCGGTCGGGGTCTGGCATTCCTTCTGGATCACCGAACTGATCGCGGCCCTGGCGGCCGGCCTGCTGTTTGCGGCCTTCTTCCGCAGGCATCTCCGGGGGACCGCCCTCCCTCCGGAAGAGCGGAGCGGTCAAAAGGCGTAAGTTTCCGTTGAGGGGGAAGGGAGCGCGAAGGAGGTTCCGGAGCGCAGGCTTTCCCGGCCGTCAGCGTTTGGGCCGGGGAAAGGCCGTGCTTTCCGACTGTCCGCGCCTTTCTTGGGGGGCGCCTTCAAAGGGTCATGCCCGTCGCCGCAGGATCAGGGCCGGAGCGGGGGCAAAGAGTCCGAGCAGAGCAGGGCCGGCCGACTTTCCGTCCTTCTCCTTGAGGAAACGGGCCAAGCGTAAGACAAAGGGGCACAAAGCCGGAAACAAAAAAGCGGGCCCCGGTGCCGGATCCCCCGGACGGACCGCCGGAGGAGAAGGGAGAAAAAGACTAAAATGGGGAAAAAGAACAAAAAGAGGGGGACTTGACAGGATTTTTACAAAAAACAGGGTCATTTTCATTGACGGCGGGCCGAAAAAATGGTAAAATAAAATCCGTGCCCTCTGAAAAGACCCAAACAGGGAGCGCTCTGAAGGTATGGATTCTCATTATCGGGAGATCATTGAAAAGAATGTCGGGAACAGAGTGGTGGGGCTACGGGAAGTGCTTCGCCGCATGTCCGAGGGCAGAATTTTGCTGGTCGTGCTGGCGGCAGACGCCGAAGAGCACATCAAGGGCCGCGTAAAGGCGGCCTGTACGGCGGCCGCCGTGTCGGCGGTTAACTGCGACAGCATGGAGGAACTTGGCCGGCTGGCCGGCATCGAGGTCCCCTGCGCCGTGGTCGGCATCCTGCGGGAGACCGCGGGCTGAAAAAAAAGAGTCCCGGGGAAAGCCCCGTCCAAATCCGGACGAGGGGGCGGCTGTCGGCCGCCTTTTCGCCCTGTCCGGGATCGGTTTCCGGAGGGGGCAGACAAAGCCGAAGACGGGAAGGGCCGTCTTCCGGCAAAGGCAGCAAGACCGCCCAAGCGATCTTCGCGGCGCCTGAAATTTACCATTGCGGCGGAACCGCGGCAGAGGCCGCGTTCGCATAAAATCTCAAAAGGAGGTAAAATAATGCCTACAATCAATCAGTTAATTAGGCAGGGCAGAGAAAAGCTTGTCTACAAGTCCAAGTCTCCCATTCTGGACAGTTGTCCCCAGAAGAGAGGCGTGTGCTTGTCGGTGACCACCACTTCCCCCAAGAAGCCGAACTCGGCGCTCCGTAAGATCGCCAGGGTCCGCCTGACCAACGGGCAGGAAGGCACGGTGTACATCCCGGGCGAAGGGCACAACCTTCAGGAACACAGCTCGGTTCTGGTCCGCGGCGGCAGAATCAAGGACCTGCCCGGTGTGCGTTACCACATCGTGCGCGGGGCTCTGGACACCGCCGGCGTTGCCAAGAGAAGACAGGCCCGCTCCAAGTACGGAGCCAAACGTCCTAAATAAGGAACAGGTCGTTGTTGCATTATTTCACCAAACACATACAATCGGTCCTTTTTCGGTCCGGCTGTCTGGATGGTTTGGTAGGCAGTATGCACACCGTGCAGAAGTGAGACCCCGGATCATCCGGGTGAGTCCGAGCTGTACTTGACTTCCGGCAGAACCGGAGCAAAAAAACGCGGCGGATCTTCCGCCGGCCCCACGGGGCAGAAATTCGAAAAAGGAGAAACACACGCTTATGCCAAGAAGAGGCGGAGTTCCCAAAAGGGACGTATTGCCGGATCCTGTTTACGGCAGCAAGGTCGTGACCAAGCTGATCAATCAGATCATGCTGGACGGCAAAAAGGGTGTGGCGCAGTCCATCGTCTACGACGCCTTCACGGCGGCGGGCGAAAAGCTGAACGTCAACCCGCTGGAGCTTTTCAACCAGGCCCTCGCCAACGTCATGCCGGTGGTGGAGGTCAAGGCCCGCCGCGTGGGCGGCGCCAACTACCAGGTGCCCATCGAGATCCGGCCGGAGCGCCGGCAGACCCTGGGCATCCGCTGGCTGGTGGACGCCACCCGCAAGCGGAACGAACGCACCACGGCCGAGCGGCTGGCGGGCGAACTGATGGACGCCTACAACAGCACCGGAAACGCATTCAAGAAGAAAGAGGACACTCACAGAATGGCGGAGGCAAACAAGGCGTTTGCGCACTTCCGCTGGTAGGAGCTGAAACTACATGGCAAGACAATTCGATTTGAACCATACCAGAAACATCGGGATCATGGCGCACATCGACGCGGGCAAGACCACGACCTCCGAGCGCATCCTGTTCTACACGGGCAAGACGCACAAGCTGGGCGAGGTACACGAGGGCACCGCCGTCATGGACTCCATGGCCCAGGAGCAGGAGCGCGGCATCACCATCCAGTCGGCCGCCACCACCTGCCACTGGAAGGGCTACCGCATCAACATCATCGACACCCCCGGACACGTGGACTTCACCGTGGAGGTGGAGCGCTCGCTGCGGGTGCTGGACGGCGCCGTGGCCGTGTTCTGCGCCAAGGGCGGGGTGGAACCCCAGTCCGAGACGGTGTGGCGCCAGGCGGACAAGTATAAAGTCCCCCGCATCGCCTACGTCAACAAGATGGACATCAACGGCGCCAACTTCGAGAACGCCGTGCAGATGATGAAGGACCGCCTGAAGGCCAACGCGCTGCCCATCCAGCTGCCCATCGGCAAGGAGGATTCCTTCAGGGGCATCGTGGACCTGATCACCATGAAGGCCACCATCTACACCAACGACCTGGGCACCGACATGCAGGAGGCCGACATCCCCGCCGACATGCTGGAAAAGTGCAAGGCCGCCCGGGCCGAGCTGGTCGAGCACGTGGCCGGCTGCGACGACGCCCTGACCGAAAAATTCCTCATGGACGAGGAGATCACCAACGACGAGCTGATCGCGGGCATCCGCAAGGCCACCCTGGCCCTGACCATGACCCCCGTGGTCTGCGGCACCTCCTACAAGAACAAGGGGGTGCAGAAGCTGCTCGACGCCATCATCGCCTACCTGCCCTCCCCGCTGGACGTGGATCACGTCACCGGCATCAACCCCGAGACCGGGGAGGAGGAAGTCCGGCACACCGACGACGAGGCCCCCTTCTCGGGCCTGGCCTTCAAGATCGTGGCCGACCCCTTCGTGGGCAAGCTGGCCTACTTCCGCTGCTACTCCGGCACGCTGGAGAGCGGCTCCTACGTCTACAACAGCACCAAGGGCAAGAAGGAGCGCGTGGGCCGTCTGGTCCAGATGCACGCGGCCTCCCGCGAGGAGATCAACATGATCTACTCCGGGGACATCGCCGCCATCGTGGGCCTGAAGGACACCACCACCGGCGACACCCTGTGCGACGAAAAGCACCCCATCGTGCTGGAAAAGATGGAATTCCCCGAGCCGGTCATCAAGGTGGCCATCGAGCCCAAGACCAAGGCCGGTCAGGAAAAAATGGTCCTGGCCCTGGTCAAGCTGGCCGAGGAAGACCCCACCTTCAAGACCTACACCGACACCGAGACCGGGCAGACCATCATCGCCGGCATGGGCGAGCTGCACCTGGAGATCATCGTGGACCGCCTGCTGCGCGAGTTCAAGGTGGAAGCCAACGTGGGCAAGCCCCAGGTCGCCTACCGCGAAGCCATCAAAAAGTCGGTGGAGGCCGAGGGCAAGTACGTCCGGCAGTCCGGCGGTAAGGGCCAGTACGGTCACTGTAAGATCCGCCTGGAGCCCAAGGAACCCGGCACCGGCTACGAGTTCGTGGACGAGACGGTGGGCGGCTCCATCCCCAAGGAGTACATCCAGCCCGTCAACAACGGCATCCGCGAGGCTTCCATGAGCGGCGTGCTGGCCGGCTACGAGGTGGTGGACTTCAAGGCCACCGTCTTCGACGGAAGCTATCACGAGGTCGACTCCTCCGAAATGGCCTTCAAGATCGCCGGCTCCATGGCCTTCAAGGAGGCCATGAAAAAGGCCAACCCCGTGCTGTTGGAACCCATGATGAAGGTGGAGATCGTCACCCCCGAGGACTACTTCGGGGATCTGATGGGCAACGTCTCCTCCCGCCGGGGCACCATCACCGGCACCGAGGACCGCAACGGCTCCAAGGTCATCGACGCCCTCATCCCCCTGTCCGAGATGTTCGGCTACGCCACGGACCTGCGCTCCCGGACCTCCGGCCGCGGCTCGTTCAGCATGCAGTTCAGCCACTACGCCGAGGTGCCCAAGAACATTGCCGAAAAGATCATCGGCGAGCGGGCCAAAAAAGAGGCCTGATCGGGGTCGGATTTCGGCCTTCGGACCGGCTTTTGAGGCAAATTACTTGACAAAAGGCCGGGAAACAAAGTACAATAAGAGTACACCGCCCGAAAGGCGGGAAAAAAAGAATATGATTATCAGTTCAAACTGATCTGGAGGAATCAAAATGGCAAAGCAAAAATTCGACAGAAGCAAACCCCACGTCAACGTCGGCACCATCGGCCACGTCGACCACGGCAAGACCACCCTGACCGCGGCCATCACCATGTACTGCGCCGCCCTCGGTTTCGCCGAGAAGAAGAAATATGACGAGATCGACAGCGCGCCCGAGGAGAAGGCCAGAGGTATCACGATCAACACCGCCCACGTGGAGTATCAGACCGAAAAGCGTCACTATGCGCACGTGGACTGCCCCGGCCACGCCGACTACGTCAAGAACATGATCACCGGCGCCGCGCAGATGGACGGCGCCATCCTGGTGGTGGCCGCCACCGACGGCCCCATGCCCCAGACCCGTGAGCACATCCTGCTCGCCCGTCAGGTCGGCGTGCCCTACATCATCGTCTTCATGAACAAGATGGACCAGGCCGATCCCGAGCTGGCCGAGCTGGTCGAAATGGAGATCCGCGAGCTGCTGGACAAGTACGACTTCCCCGGCGACACCACCCCCATCATCAAGGGTTCGGCCGTCGAGGCCCTGGAAGCCGCCAACACCCTGTCCGGCGAGGATCTGCTCAACAGCCCCAAGACCCAGTGCATCAAGGAGCTGCTGGAGGCCCTGGACACCTACATTCCCGATCCCGAGCGTCAGTCCGACAAGCCCTTCCTGATGCCCGTTGAGGACGTCTTCACCATCTCCGGCCGCGGCACCGTGGCCACCGGCCGTGTGGAGCGCGGTATCGCCAAGGTCAACGACCAGGTCGAGATCGTGGGCCTGCAGGACAAGCCCCGCGGCACCACCATCACCGGTCTCGAGATGTTCCGCAAGCTGCTGGACGAGGCCGTCGCCGGCGACAACGTGGGCGCTCTGCTGCGCGGCATCAACCGCGACGAGGTCGAGCGCGGACAGGTTCTGGCCAAACCCGGCACCATCCATCCCCACACCAAGTTCTCGGCTCAGGTCTACGTGCTGACCAAGGAAGAGGGCGGCCGCCACACTCCGTTCTTCAACGGCTACCGGCCCCAGTTCTACTTCCGTACCACCGACGTGACCGGCTCCATCGAGCTGCCCGAGGGCGTCGAGATGATCATGCCCGGCGACAACATCTCCATGACCGTCACCCTGATCACCCCCATCGCCATCGAGGAAGGCCTCCGCTTCGCTATCCGCGAGGGCGGCCGTACCGTGGGCTCCGGCGTGGTCTCCAAGATCATCGAATAATTATTGCAGATTTCGGGAGGCGCTCTCTGCGGATGCAGGGGGCGTCTTTCGCTATACGGCGCTTTGCAGAGGAAAGGATCGACCGGAATGTCCGGCGGGTCCGGCCCCAAAAGCTGCCGTCAAAGGCCCGGAAGGGCAAAGGAGAACATCTTCGCCATGGTCGAGGTCTGCAAGACCTACGGGAAATACTGAACGGAAGGCCGCCAAAAGAGGGCGGGCCGCGGAGAACGTATGTCTTTTGAAAAGGTATCGGCATTTTTTGAGAGCGCCGGGCTGGGGGAGCGGGTCCTGTCGCTGACCCGCTCCAGCGCCACCGTGGCCGAGGCCGCGGAGGCCGTCGGCTGCCGCCCCGAACAGATCGCCAAGACCCTCTCCTTTTTCGGCGCCGAGGGCCCGGTTTTGATCGTGGCCGCGGGGGACGCCCGGGTGGACAACAAAAAGTTCCGCCAGGCCTTCGGGGTCAAGGCCCGGATGATCCCCGCCGGGGAAGTGGAAGAGGCCGTCGGCCACGCCCCGGGCGGCGTCTGCCCCTTTGTGATCCGCGAGGGGGTCCGGGTCTTTCTGGACCGCTCCCTCAGGCGGTTCGAGGTGATCTATCCCGCGGCGGGGAACGCCCACAGCGCCGTGCGGCTGACGCCGGACGAACTGGCCGCGCTGACCGGCGCGGACTGGACGGAGGTCTGCTCGGTCCCGGAGCCCTGAAGCCCCGGAAGGCTTTGACCGTTTTGAAAAACAAAACAAAGGGAGGCGGCCCGGATCTTCGGATCCGGGCCGCCTCCCTGCATATGATGATCAATTTTTATGAAAGAGAGGGCCCCCGCAAAGGGGAAACAGGAACTGCCGTCAGCGTGCGGCCTGATTCAAAAGCTGCGCCTGAGCGGCCTCGGCGGCGGTCTGGATGCCGCCCACCGCGGCGGCCCGCCCCTTCAGGCCGGAGTAGCTGACCCGGATGGGGAGGACGGAGCCGGGCATGACCGAGCGCACATAGTCCAGGAATTTGTCCCCAAATCCTGTGATGTCGCCGTTCAGGACCACGGTGTTGATGTCCAGGAACATGCCCAGATTAAAGATGAGGTTGGCCAGAATTTTGCCGGCCCGGTGGACGATGCGCTCGCAGAGGGGATCGTTCTGCAGGTAGCCCCGGCAAAGGTCCTGGGTGTGCACGCCGTCCTCGTCCTTCAACTTGTGCAGCAGGGAGTCCGGATATTTTTCCAGCTCCTTGTTGGCCCGCTTGACCATGCCGGGGACGGACAGACAGTAGGCTAAACTTCCGGGCTCGTTGTCGTCGGTGATGTTGACCAGCAGGTGCTCCAGCTGTCCGGCCAGACCGTGGGTGCCGGTATACACCTGCCCGCCCAGCATGATGGCCGACCCCAGCGAGGCGTTGAAGCAGATCATCAGGGCGTTCTCGGCCGACTGGATGTTGCCGTAGCGCAGCTCGCCCTCCACCGCCAGGCGGATGTCGTTCTTCAGCAGCACGGGGCAGCGGAACCGCTCCGAGAACAGGGCCTCAAGGTCCAGGTTTTCGGGGTCGGCAAAGCGGGAGGAGCGGATCAGCCTGCCGCTGTCGGGGGCGATCTCGCCGGGAACGGCCAGCACCAGGGCCGAAAGCTCGGCCACGGCCTGCTCGTTCAGCAGCGCCTCCAGCCGGTTCAGGGTCTCGAACAGGACGGACTCGGTGATGATGAAGGCCCTCGGCAGGCTGGTCCGGGCCAGCACCCGGCCGCCCAGATCGCTCAGCAGCAGCAGAACACGGGCCTCCGAAAAGTCCACCACCCCCACGGTCGCCATGCCGGCGTTCAGGCGGAAGGCCGCCCCCGCGTCCGAGGCCTCCACGGTCAGCAGAGGGTTCAGCTTGTGCAGGAGCTCCCGGCTCTGCCCGGGGGAAATTTTCAGCACTTCCGCCAGCTGATCGGCAGACATGGGGCAGTGCGACAGGGCGCGCAGCGCCTTGATGTTCAGATCATCCATGTTGCTCCTTTCCGGCCGCCGCCGGCCGGGTGAGAAAAACTTCAAGGGGGCTTTACAGCGGAAAGGCCCCGAAAGCAAACCGATAAGAGTCCCGAAGGCTAAGAACGTCCCAAAGCCCAGAGCTGCTGCAAAGACCGGACAGGCCCTCTCCGGCAGGCTTGCAGCGCGCACGCCGGCCGGGCGAAAGGGGCATCATGCCTGAAATAGTCCGCATCTTTTCTTTGCCGCGAGGGCGGGATCGACGGCCCGGACAGCCTCCGAAAGAGGCGCCGTGCCGGCGGCAAAAGAGTCCTGAGCGCCCGGCTTGGGAGCGGTCCTCCCTGCGCCCGGCCGGAAGCCCTACATCTCTGACTTGGGGGAAAGGCCGTCCTTATGCCCGGGCCGGAAGCGCTTGCCGAGGGCGGAGGTCAAAAGCGCCCGCACTTCTTCCTCGCCGCCGGGGGCAAAGCCCTCCTTTTTGACGATGGCGGCCGAACGCCGGTCCACGTAGAGGTAAAAGGCCGCGCTCCGTTCCTCGGCCCGCCGCAGCCGGTCCCAGGACAGAAAGTTTTCGCCCCCGCCCAGCGAGAAGGAAAACCCCTCGTCAAAAAAAGCGTAGGTCAGGGTCTGCCCGCCGTATCCCTTGTTCAGCCGGGCAGCCGCCGCGGCGAAGGAGAGCAGGAACAGGAAGGGGAGGGCCAGCCCCAGGGCCATGAAAAAAAGGGGCAGAAAGGGCTCCTCCGGGGAGAAAATGAGCCAGATCCCCCCGCCGGCCAGCAGGACCAGGGAAAAGGGGAGCAGGGTCAGCAGCGAGCGGTTCCGCTGCACGCGCTGAAAGGCCTTCTGATCGGCCGCGGTCAGCACGGTGCGGTTGACGGTCCGCGGCCGGTTCACTTTTTCATCTCCCGGAATTTGGCGCCCAGCACGGAGCGCAGCAGATTGCGGAAGGAGAGGGCGTCAAAGGTCACAAAGCCGTCCTTGGCCACGATAAAGGCCTGCTGGGGGGAGAGCTGGAGGTAAAAGTTGTGCTCATCCTCCCGGGCCCCGCTCAGCGCGCCCCAGGCATAGCGGGTGGCGCCGTTCTCCACCGCCGACTGGCTCCACACCGTAAAGCCGGCGTAATCGCAGGAATAGGTGTTCCAGGGCTGACAGGAGGCCGCGGGCTGGTTCTGCGCAAAGGCCGCCTGCTGGGGCCTGCGGATGTTGTAGCAAAGGACCAGGAAGAACACCCCCAAAAAGAGGAACAGCACGGTCAGCAGCCAGTCTCCGTCCTCGGGGCTGAAGGCGGTCAGCAGGGCGAAAAAGAGGCCGAAAGCGGTCAGCAGGATGCCCCCCACCAGCAAAATCACAAAAGAGCTCTTCAGAATGGTGGAATTGAATTGCTGCAGGCGGGCCAGGGTGATCTGGGTCCGGTTGACGATGGGCGGCGGGCCCTCCCGGGGCGGCTCGGCCCGGCTGCCCGGAAAGGGCGGAACTTCCGCCGACCCGAAGGGATCCCACCCCTGTCCCGCCGGCGCCCCGCCGGGGGCGGGGGAAATGGGCTGTCCGTTGGGCCCGGAAGGCTGCGAAAGGGGCTGTCCGGCTCCTCCGGCCGGTCCGTTCGGGGCGGCATTTTGAGGCGCGCCGGCGCCCGGTCCCGCGCTTTGGGCGTCCGGGCCGGGGGCTTCGGCTCCGCTCTGTCCGGGGGCGTTCTCACCGGAAAAGGCCGCCTGTCCGTTCGTCGAGGCGTTGGCAGGGGCCTGCCCGGCGATCCTGTCCCCCTCGGCAGAAGGCCCTCCCGGCTCATGCACCGGCCTGCCCGCAGGGGAAGGGCTTTCCGCCCGCCCGGCGTCGGCCGAGGCCTCCTTCTCAAAAGATTCCTGATCCATGGTATGCTCCTTACAAATTTTCGGCTCTCCGCTCCCGCGGAAGAGCCACTCTTTCAGTATACCGCAAAAACCGCCCGCTGTCAACAAATTCGGCCTTCCGGCCGCCGGTGCGCCCGGCAAGAAAGCCGCCGGCATCCCCAAAGCGGCGGGGAATGCCATAAAAAAGAGCCGTCCGCGAACCCGCAAAGACAGCTCTCTTTGTTTTGGCTCCCCTTGTTTACAGGCGGTCCGGCAGCCTCATTCCGCAAAGGCGGGGGTCAGGTCCACGGGGGTGTGCTTGAGTTCCTTGACGAACAGGGCGCGGATATAGCCGTGGTCGGTGGTGGTGGAGTGCACGTAAAACCCCTTGCCGTAGTAGTAGCGGGCCAGCTTGTAGTACTTGGTGTTGGTGTGCAGGGCAATGGCGGCAAAGTCGGCCAGCAGGCACTCCTCGATGGCGGTCTCGATCAGGTCGGAGCCCACGCCGGCGTTCTGCTCGTCGGGATCCACCGAAAAGCGGTAGATGTAGGCGAGATCGGGCGAAAGCGCCTTGATGCGGATACAGCCCAGCACCCGATTGTCCTTTTTGGCCAGAAAGACCCGGTTGGTGCGGATGTCGTTCAGCACGTCGGCCTCGGTCTCGTAGAGGGCCTTGACCGGGATGTCGGCGGGCAGCTCGTTGCGGTAGACCGTAAAGGCCAGCTTGGTGATGCGTAAGATGTCCGCCACGTGCTCGGACGTGGCCTTAAAGATGTCAGCCATAATTACTTCATCAGAAAATACATCACGGCCTTCTGGGCGTGGAGGCGGTTTTCGGCCTCGTCAAAGACAAAGGAGGCGGGGGAGTCGATGACCGAGGCGGTGACCTCCTCGCCGCGGTGGGCGGGCAGGCAGTGCAGGAACATGGCGTCCGGCTTGGCCAGCGCCATCAGCTCGTCGTTGACCTGAAAGCGCATCATCTCCTCGAACTTCCTGGGATCGGGTTTTTGTCCCATGCTGAAGAAGACGTCGGTGTACAGCACGTCCGCGCCCTTGGCCGCGGCCTTGGGGTCGTGCGAGACGGAGACAGGCCCGTACTTTTGGGCGTGCTCCAAAAAGCCCTGATCCGGCTCGTAGCCCTCGGGACAGGCCACGACCACTTCCATGCCGCACTTGGCGCAGCCCACCATCAGGCTGTTGGCCATGTTGTTGCCGTCCCCGAAAAAGACCAGCTTGCGGCCCTGCAGGTCCCGCTTGCGCTCCCAAATGGTCAACAGGTCCGCCAGAACCTGGCAGGGGTGGCAGAGGTCGGTCAGGCCGTTGATGATGGGAATGGTGCCGTATTTGGCCAGATCCTCCACGTCGGACTGCTTGAAGGTGCGGATCATGATGCCCGAAATGGACATGCGCTCAAGCACCTTGACGGTGTCGTGGATGGTCTCGCCCCGGCCCAGCTGGATGTCGTTGGAGGAGAGGAACAGCCCCTCCCCGCCCAGCTGGCGGATGCCCATCTCAAAGCTGACCCGGGTGCGGGTGGAGGACTTGGCAAAGATCATGGCCAGGGTCTTGCCCTTCAGGTCGGTGCGGAATTCGCCGGCTTTGAGGGACTTTTTCAGGTCCCGGGCCATGTAGAGGATCTCAAAGATCTCCGAGGGGGTGTAATCCTTCAGGGTCAGCAGATGCTTGTTCTGAATGTGAAAGGTCCGCTGATGCAGATTGATGTCCATAATATTCTCCTTAGATTTTCCCGGCCAAAGGCGCTTCGCTTCCGACCAAACGCGATTTTTGCTTCGCAAAAATCGGTCGGACTTGAGGGGACAAGGCGGCAGCGCCGCCGGGCGAGAACGCCCACGCTGTCTGAAAGGAAAACCCGATTGTTTTTCCTGCAACAAGTTTTCTTTCGGCAAAGTTCTGCAACGTTTTTCCCCTCTCAAAAGGCTTTGCCTTTTGATTCACCCTTTTCCTCCCGTGGTTTTGCTCACCGCAAAACCACGATTGAGTCCGATGGCGGCGCATGTCCGCCATCGTCACGACGAGATTTGTTCCGGCCAAACGTCATTTTTCGCTTTGCGAAAAATGAGCCGGGCTTGAAAGACAAACCGCTGTTCGCTTTCCTTTTTTTGGAAAGCTCTGCATCGGTTTTTCTCTCTCAAAAACGCTTTGCGTTTTTGATTCACTCTTTTCCGCCGTGGCTTTGCTCACCGCAAAGCCACGATCGTGCAAAAGCCCGGCGCAGGTCCGGCCTTTTGCGGAAACAGATGGAAAGCCCGGTGCTGGAAAAACTTTATAATCAAAAGCAATTTGTTACGAGATTATAAAGTTCTTTGTTATGTGGTCTGTCCACAACGTGCCGCAAAGCGGCACATATCGAGCAAAGTGAGCGTAGCGGAACTTTGCATATCGAATGGCCGTCAGGCCATATATCGAGTGCCGCTCCGCGGCACATATCGACCAAAATTCATCGCAGGATAAATAATCAATACTTTTCGCTTAGTCAGAGTGGGCGTGCAAAAAGGTGCCTGTGGCACCCCGCCGGCACCTCAGGGCAATAACTGATCCAGAATATCGGCCATGCGGTCGATCTGCGCCTCTGTGACGATGAGGGGCGGGGCAAAGCGGAGGGTGTTGTGCCCGGCGCAGTTCAGCACCAGGCCGTGTTCCAATCCGGCGGCCACGATCTCCCGGCCGGGGCAGGAGGGATCCAGCTCGGCTCCGACCAGAAGCCCCAGCCCGCGCACGGCTTTCAGGCAGGCATGCCGGTCCATCAGGCCTTTCAGGCGGGCTTTCAGGTGGGCGCCGGCCTTCTGCACATGGGCCAGCAGGTCGGTCTCGGTCAGGCGGCGGACCACCACATTGGCGGCCGCGCAGGCCAGGGGATTGCCTCCGAAGGTGGAACCGTGGTCGCCGGGGCCGAAGGTGTCCTCCAGCGCCTTGGAGCAGAGCATGGCCCCGATGGGCACGCCGCCGGCCAGTCCCTTGGCCAGGGTGACGACGTCGGGGGTAATGCCGAACTGCTGATAGGAAAACAGGGTGCCGCACCGGCCCATGCCGGTCTGGACCTCATCCAGGATCAGAAAGACGCCGTGTTTTTTGCAGAGCGCGGCGGCCTTTTGCAAATAGGCCGGATCGGCGGGCAGCACCCCGCCCTCGCCCTGCACGGTCTCCAACAGCACGGCGCACACGTCGGGGGCCTGCAAAGCCTCCTCCATGGCGGTCAGATCGTTGTAGGGCAGGTAGGTAAAGCCCTCGGGCAGGGGCCGGAAGGCGCGGGAGTACTTGGGCTGGCCGGTGGCCGTGGCCGTGGCCAGGGTGCGGCCGTGGAAGGAGTTGTCCGCCGTCAGGAAGCGGAACCGGTTTTCCCCGCGGTCAAAGAAGTACTTGCGGCAGAGCTTGATGGCGGCCTCGTTGGCCTCGGCGCCGCTG
Organism: uncultured Clostridia bacterium; assembly: GCA_944332455.1. Taxonomy (GTDB): domain Bacteria; phylum Bacillota; class Clostridia; order Christensenellales; family HGM11417; genus CALVJY01. The sequence goes on along the minus strand of CALVJY010000004.1, from coordinate 42,023 downwards.
TTGCAGAAAAAGACCCGGGCAAAGTCCGACCCCTTGACCAGCCGCTCGCAGAGCTCGGTCTGGGGCAGACTGTAAAAGAGGTTGGAAATGTGGATGAGTTTGGCGGCCTGGTTGGCGATGGCCCCGGTCAGTTCGGGATCGGCATAGCCCAGGGCGTTGACCGCGATCCCTCCGAAAAAGTCGAGGTAGGTCCGCCCCTCCAGGTCGGTCAGCTCGCAGCCCTTCCCGCTGACAAAACAGCGGTCAAAGCGGGAAAAGGTCTTGGCATAGTACAGATGTTCCTTTTGTTTGATCTCTTCAAATGTCATAATAGATGTATGCCCAGGCGGCAGCGCCGCCCGGAAGGCACGCCCACTCTTAGAAAGCGGGAATATTGATTGTTTGTTCCTGCGATAAGTTTATGTCGATATGTGCCGCTTCGCGGCACGTTGTGGACAGAAACACATTGAAAGCAGTACGGTTATAAAATCTATAGTTTTTTGATCTGTTTTCATCCAATACGAATGGCCGGGGTCGGGGCTTCTGTGTTCATTTTTCGCTCCAATATGGTGGGACAAAACAGAGGGAAAAGACAAGAAGCTAGGCCATTCATATCGATTGCCCGCAAAGCGGGCAAATATCAAGTTTGCCGTCAGGCAAACATATAGACATAAAGACAGAGCGAGAATGGTAACTTTTTTTTACCCTTCCTTTGTCACGGGCGTGTTGCCAGGCGGCGCTGCCGCCCATATCGAGTTTCCCGTCAGGGAAACAGTTCGACAAAAAGGCGGAGCGAGAACAGTAACTCTTTTATATGCCATTTGTGACGGGCGTTCCCGCCCGGCGGCGCTGCCGCCTTGTCCCCTCAAGTCCGGCCAAAATTCGCCAAAGGCGAATTTTGCGTCTGGCCGGAAAAATCACGCCGTTACCATAGTCCCGATGCCGGTGTCGGTAAAGATCTCCAGCATCACGGGGTGGGGGACGGTGCCGTTGATGATGTGCACCCGGTTGATGCCCTGCTCGATGCAGCGCACGCAGGCCTCCAGCTTGGGGATCATCCCCCCGGAGATCACCCCCCGCCGGATGAGGTCGGAGACCTCGGAGACCGTCAGCGCGGGGATCAGGGAGGCGGGATCGTCGGGATCCCGGCGGACGCCGTCGATGTCGGTCAAAAAGATCAGTTTTTCGGCCCGGAGCGCCGAGGCGATCTCGGCCGCGGCGGTGTCGGCGTTGATGTTGTAGCTGTTGCCTTCCTCGTCGGTGCCCACCGAGGCGATGACGGGAATGAACTCGTCCTCCTGCAGCAGCCTTAAAAACTTGGGGTTGACCCGGACGATCTCGCCCACAAAGCCCAGATCGGTGCCGTCGTCGGCCGCCTTTTTGCGGGCCTCGATCAGCCGGCCGTCCTTGCCGCAGATGCCGATGGCCCGCGCGCCCAGACAGTTCAGCCGGGAGGTGATGTCCTTGTTCAGCCGCCCGCACAGCACCATCTGCACCACCTCCATGGTCTCCCGGTCGGTCACCCGGAGGCCGTTGTGGAAGTTGGGCTGAATGGAGAGCCTGTTCAGCATGGTGTTGATGTCCGGCCCGCCCCCGTGCACCAGAATGGGGTTGACCCCCACGATCTTCAGCAGGGCCACGTCCTCCAAGATGGTGTGGGTGACCCCCTCGTCCTTCATGGCGTTGCCGCCGTACTTGATGACGACGGTCTTGCCGGAAAGGCGGTGGATGTAGGGCAGGGCCTCGGCCAGCACGTTGGCCCGCATGATCAGTTCTTTGCGATCGTAACTCATAATGTTATGTTGTTCACTCCGACTAAGCGAAAGGATTGATTGTTTGTTCCTGCAATAAGTTTTATGTCGATATGCGAGGCTATGCCTCGCTCGATATATGGCCTGACGGCCATTCGATATGCAAAGTTCCGCTGCGCTCACTTTGCTCGATATGTGCCACAACGTGGCACGTTGCGGACGGACAACAGAATAGAAATGATAAGCCCGTAACAAATTAAGTGGGTGCCACAGGCACCTTTCTGTACGCCCACTCGGGACAAACGGAAAATCAGATTGCTTGTTCCTGCGATAGGTTTATCGTACGTCTTTCGTTCTGTTTTCGTCCAATACGAATGGCCGGGTTTGGGGCCTCTGCCTTGATTTTTGCTCCAATATGGCGGGACAAAACAGAAGGAAAAGAAAATAAACAAGGCCATTCATATCGATTGCCCGCAAAGCGGGCAAATATCGGGTTCCCGAAGGGAACATATCGAGTTTGCCTTTGGCAAACATATCGACTGAGAGACGGAGCGAGAACGGCAACTCTTTTTATATACCATTTGTTACGGGTTTTATATACCATTTGTTACGGGCGTTCCCGCCCGGCGGCGCTGCCGCCCCCTCAAGTCCGGCCAAAATTCCGCAAAGCGGAACCGTCTGGCCGGAGCGCCGCAGGCCGTCTGGCCGGAAAAAGCGAAGCGCTCTTACAAATAATCCCCCTCCGCCATGAGTCCGGTGCGCTCGTCCAGGCCGAACATCAGGTTGAGGTTCTGCACGGCCTGACCGGAGGCGCCCTTGACCAGATTGTCCAGACAGCCGATCAGGATGACCTTGTTCAGGCGCTCGTCCACCTTGTAGCCGATGTGCAGATAGTTGGAGTGCCGCACGTGCTTGAGTTCGGGCAGTCTGCCCTCCTCGAACACCCGGACAAAGGGCTCCTTTTCATAATAGTTCCGGTATACCGCGGCGATCCGGCCCTCGGCGCCGGGCCGGAGATCTGCGTAGATGGTGGCCAGGATCCCCCGCTGCAGGGGGAGCAGGTGGGGGGTGAAGGAAAGTTGCAGCGGCCGGCCCAGGGCCAGCGAAAGCTTTTCCTCGATCTCGGAGGTGTGGCGGTGGGTGGTCACCCCGTAGGCCTTGAAGTTCTCGTTGACTTCGGCGAACAGGTTGGGAAGATCGGCCTTTTTGCCCGCCCCGCTCACTCCGGACTTGGCGTCGATGATCAGGGTGTCGGGATCGACCAGCCCCTCCTTGACCAGGGGATACAGGGTCAGAATGGAGCAGGTGGTGTAGCACCCCGGATTGCCCACGATCCCCGCCGTTTTGATCTGCTCGCGATTGATCTCGGGCAGGCCGTACACTGCGGCGCGGAGCAGTTCCTTTTCGGGGTGGGTGACCCCGTAGGTGCGCTCATAGGTCTCCACGTTCACGTAGCGGAAATCGGCGGACAGGTCGATGACTTTGACGCCCAGCCGGAACAGCCGCCCCGCCATCTCGGCCGAGGCCGCATGAGGCAGGCACAGAAAGGCGGCGTCCGAATCCTCGGCCAGCGCCTGCAGATCGTCCGGGCCTTCGAACACTTTGCCGTCGTAGGCGTGCAGGGAGGGGAAGTATTCGGCCACCGGCTGTCCGGACAGACTGCGGGAGACCACGTGCCGGACCTCGGCGGCGGGATGACCGGCCAAAAGGCGCAGCAGTTCCATGCCGGTGTAGCCGTTGGCGCCGATGACCGAAATTCTGATCTTTTCCATATCGTACTCCAAAAGGGATGTCAGGCAAAGCCGGGCAGGAACCCGGACGCTCCGCCGCGGGGCAGGGCCGGGCGCCGGAGAAAAAAAGGTATGAATATTATACATCGTTATGCATAAATATGCAAGCGATTTGAGGGCGGTAAGACAAAATAATGGGGGAGGGGGAAAATCCGGCCGCCGAAGGGCGCTTTGCAGGCCCCGGAGCGGTCACCTTGTGCAGAATGGACAGCCCAAAATGCGATTTTTGTAAAATTTGCCCATTGTGAATTTTACAAAAAAAGAGTAAACTATTATCATAAAGAAAAATGGGGGGAGTTTCCGCAAGCGAACGGAGCTCTTCCGAAAGGTCTGGGAGGACTGTTTACATGGCAAGTTTGTCGCTGAGAAACATTTGCAAGGAATACCAAAGCGGAGTGAAAGCGGTTTCCGATTTCAATCTGGAAATCGAGGACAAGGAATTTATCGTCTTTGTCGGTCCCTCCGGCTGCGGAAAATCCACCACCCTGCGCATGATCGCCGGGCTTGAGGACATCACCAGCGGCGAGCTGTACATCGACGGCCGCCTGGTCAACGACGTGGTCCCCAAGGACCGCGACATCGCGATGGTGTTCCAGAACTACGCGCTGTACCCGCACATGACGGTCTATGACAACATGGCGTTCGGTCTGAAGCTCCGCAAGATGCCCAAGGCCGACATCGACGCCCGCGTCAAGGAGGCCGCCCGCATCCTCGGCATCGAGATGTACCTGTCCAGAAAGCCCAAGGCGCTGTCCGGCGGTCAGAAACAGCGTGTCGCCCTCGGCCGCGCCATCGTCCGCGAACCCAAGGTCTTCCTGCTCGACGAGCCGCTGTCCAACTTGGACGCCAAGCTCCGCGCCCAGATGAGGACCGAGATCACCAAGCTGCACAACCGCCTGGCCACCACCTTCATCTACGTCACCCACGACCAGACCGAGGCCATGACCATGGGCACCCGCATCGTCGTCATGAAGGACGGCGTCATGCAGCAGGTCGAATCTCCCCAGAATCTTTACGACTATCCCTGCAACCAGTTCGTGGCGGGCTTCATCGGCACCCCGCAGATGAACTTCTTCGACACCAAGCTGGTCAAAAAGAACGGCAAGGTCGTGGCCCAGTTCGCCGAACAGGAGATCGAGATCCCCGAGTCCAAGGTGGCCAAGATCATCAACCCCGAGGAGTACATCGGCACCGACAAGACCGTGGTCATGGGCATCCGTCCCGAGGACGTCCACGACGAGCCCTCCTTCATCGCCGCCTCGCCCAACTCGGTGGTCAGGACCCGGGTGGACGTGGTCGAAAAGCTGGGTTCCGAGACCCTGCTTTACTGCAACTTCAACCTGCACACCGCCGCCGACTCCACCACGGCCGAGGGCAAGGAAGCTCTGGCCGAGCTGGCCGCCCAGGGCAAGAGCATCTACGACGAGGAAGGCGAGACCATGATCGCCAAGATCGATCCCCGCTCCAACGCCCAGCGCGACGAGATCATCAAGCTGGCCTTCGACGTCAACCACATCCACCTGTTCGACAAGGAGACCGAGCTGACCCTGCTCAACCGCTGAGGCAGGGATCCATCGGAAACACAAGACGGCGCGCCCCTTCGGCGCGCCGTCTTTCTGTCCTTGCCGCATCGCGGGCCTGTGTTAAACAGCGGGCAACCTGCCGGCGGCGAGCGGCCCCTTGCGGAAAGCCGGGCGCCGGCGGGAAGCGGCTGCGGCGGGCGCAGCCGGGAGAAGAGCATGAAATCGATCAACATAGCCTATGACTACGAATATGGCGACGATGACGAACTGATCGATATGGGAACGGTAGATTTGGTGCTGGTTCCCGATTTTGTGTGCGACAATCTCGATGAGATCGTGCAGAAGTTTTTTGATTGGATCGAAGTTGTGGTCCGAAAGGCCAAACAGCGTGACTATCCGGAATATTGGTTCCGGGACGAGCAGGGTAAAACATCCCTGGGAGCAGGGACGGCTCAGTTTGTGAAATGGTTGAACGATCATTATTTTTCCTGCGAAAATCAGGAAAGCGTCATGATAGCGGCCGAAACAGAATATAATCCGAATTACCCGACCGCCCTGTTTTGAGCCCTCCAAAGGGGAGAGCGAGGCTGCCCCGACGGAACAGGACCGCCTGTCAGGGCGGCGAAGGGGGAAAAGGGGCGAGGCGAAATCCTTCGACTTTGAAGGAAGAGGATCCCGGCAAGCCCTCCGGACGATCACAAAAAAGCGGCCGCCCAATGGCGGCCGCTGGTGTACGGCAGGAAAAGCGCTTTTCATGCTTCTCTTTTCCTGCATAAGATCAGATCACTGTCGGAGTGAGTTTCCTTCGGCCCAACATTGATCACAGAGCCAAATTCAAATGACGGCAACACGATTCGATTCTGAAATCGCGGCCGCTTTGAAGGCCTCAGTTTTTGGCGACGGGGTCCTCGTTCGCAGGCTTTTTCAGCGCCGGCCGCTGCATCATGCCCACCAGGGTGTTGAAGGACTTGCTGCCCACCAGCACGCCCAGGGCGGCAAAGCAGATGGCGTAGTCCGGGATCAGGTAGGTCAGGTTGTAGATCAGGGAGTAGACCACCGGCGCGAACTGGCTGCCCGGCCCGAAGATGGTGTCCGAGACCATGCCGGCCTCCACAAAGATGATGCCCGAGAACAGGTGCATGATCACCCGGCAGATCATAAAGGCCGCCAGTCCGCAGAAGGCCGCGGCGGGCTTGTCGCGGAAGGGCTTGCGGAAGACGCCGGCCAGGGCCACGCCCGCGAAGGCCAGGGGATAGTCCAGCAAAAACTGCAGGCCGTTCAGGAACCAGGCGTCCTGCACGAACTGCAGCAGGCCGTAGACCACGCCGGCCAGCAGCCCCTTGACCGGGCCGAAGGCATAGGCGTACAGGAACAGGGGGATCAGGCTGGCCAGGGTGACCGACCCGCCGAAGGGCATGGAGTACTTCAAAAAAGAAAGCACGAACGAGGCCGCCACGCAGACTGCGCCGTAGGTCAGCGACCGGGTGTCCATTTTGCCGGACTTGGCGCTGCTCACGGCCAGCACGATGATGACCACGGCCAGCAGGGCCAGGGCAATGACGGTGATCAGGTGGACCAGATCAATGGTCCCCTGCATGGGGTCCTCTTCCGAAAAGAGGAACAGGTTGAAAAGCGGCATAAACACTCTCCTTCTACCGCTTCGGAGCCATGGCAAAGCCCCCGGACGCCGGACGGCGTGCGGGGGCCAAACATCGCGTATCCTTGCTTCCCAGACAGGCATTGCCCTGCGCAGGTTCAAAGGGTATGATCTCAGCCGGTGACGGCACCCCCAGCGGTATTGCTATGAAATTGTTTTCTATTATACTCCGAAAAACGGTTGGTGTCAAACGTTTTATCGGGTATAATAATAAAAGGGCGGCGTCGCCGGGTGCCTGAGGCAGGCGGCATCGCCGCCCGGAAGGCGCGCCCAGGTGCCGGCGGCACCGGGCGCGAACGCACACTCTGACTAAGCGGGAATATTGATTGTTTGTTCCCAGGCGGCATCGCCGCCATGAAGGCACGCCCACTCGTATGGAGTGGGAGAAATGATTGATTTATCCTGCGATGAATTTATGTCGATATGCGAGGCTAAGCCTCGCTCGATATGTGGGCTTTCGCCCACTCGATATGCAAGGCTCCGGTGCCGGCGGCACCGGGCTTGTACGCCCACTCCGGGTGACCGGATAAATTGATTTGTTTCCCTGCGATGGATTTTAGACGATATATACAGCTTCGCCTTGCTCGATATGTGCCGCTTCGCGCCACGTTTTGGACGACCACATAACAAAGAACTTTTATACTCATTCTGATTGTTTTGCTTCGCAAAGTCTATCCTCGCACCGGGTTTTCCATCTCGTCGTGACGATGGCGGGGTGCCACCGGCACCTTTCTGTACGCCCACTCGGGGCAAACAGAAAACCAGATCGCTTGTTCCTGCGATGTGTTTTAATAAATCGTACGGCTTTCGATCTGTTTCATCCAATACGAATGGCCGGATTCGGGGCCTCTGTCTTGATCTTTATTCCAAATATGGCGGGACAAATTACAGAGGGAAAAGACAAGAAGCTAGGCCATTCATATCGATTGCCTGCGAAGCGGGCAAATATCGAGTTTGCCGTCAGGCAAACATATCGACATAAAGACGGAGCGAGAACGGCAACCCTTTTACCCTTCCTTTGTGACGGGCGCTATGGCCCGGCGGCGCTGCCGCCCATATCGAGTTTGCCGTCAGGCAAACAGTTCGACAAAAAGACAGAGCGAGAACAGTAACTTTTTTACCCTCCCTTTGTGACGGGCGCTATGGCCCGGCGGCGCTGCCGCCTTGTCCCTCAAGTCCGGCCAAAATTCGCCATAGGCGAATTTTGCGTCTGGCCGGAAAAGTGTTTCCGCAAAAGGCCGGACCTGTGCCGGGCTTTTGCACGATCGTGGTTTTGCGGTGAGCAAAACCACGGGAGGAAAGAGGTGGGTGCCACCGGCACCTTTTTGCGCGCCCACACAAATTTAAAATCAGAATCAACCTTGGTTTCCTGCACTTATTTTGAAAAGGGGAAAAACACGGCAGAGCTTTGTTGCAAACAAAGCGAACCGTGGTTGTCCCATTAAGCCCGGCTCATTTTTCGCAAAGCGAAAAATGACGTCTGGCCGGAAAAAAATTATGGATATTCGATTTTTTGCCTATTTAAACAGATTAAAGTACATCAACCGCTGGTCGCTGATGCACTCCACGGTCACCGAAAACGTGTCCGAGCACGCCCTCAACGTCACGGTGGTCGCCCACGCGCTGGCGGTCATCGCCAACGAGGAGTTCGGCGAGGGAGTGGACGAGGAAAAGACCGCCCTGCTGTCCGTCTTTCACGAGTCCTCGGAGGTGCTGACCGGGGATCTCCCCACCCCCATCAAGTACGGCAACCAGGCCCTGAACACGGCCTACAAGGAGCTGGAGGACAGGGCCAGCCGCAAACTGCTGGAGGATCTGCCCCAGCCCCTGCGGCGGCGGTATGAACCCCTGCTGCTGCCCGACAAGACCTGCCGGGAGTACGCCCTGATGAAGGCCGCCGACAAGCTCTGCGCCCTGATCAAGTGCAAGGAGGAGCTGCGGGCGGGCAACCGGGAATTTGCCAAGGCCGCCCAGACCATCGGCGCCGAGGTCGAAAAGCTGAAGGCCGACCCCCCGGTGGCCTGGTTTGCCGAACACTGCCTGCCCGCCTTTGACCTCTCGCTGGACGAATTGGACGGCGATCGCTGAAAAAAGCCCCCTTTCTCGGGGTTTTTCGGAAAAAGGATTGAAATTCCCCGCCGAGTGTGCTATACTAGAGTTGTCCCCCCAGAGCGGGCGGACGAAGGAAAGACGATGGCAAAAGAACAGACGGCCCCGAAAGCGGCCGACACGCTGAACGGGAGCGGGCCCACGGCCCCCTCCGAAGACAAAGAGAGGGGGACTTTCCCCGAAGACCGCAGCGCCGAAGGATCGGAAGCCGGGCCGGAGACCCTCTCCGATGACGGAGAGAGAGAGGAGCCGGAAGACAGCGCAGCCGAAACACCTGCCGAAGCCGGCGAAGAACCGGAGTTCGAAGACGGCGAAGCCGAAGAAGAAAAAGACCAAAAACCCGAGACCCTCGTCAGGGAGCTTCGGCGGGACGCCGGAGACGCCGCCCGGGATCTGGTGTCCGCCTTCGCCATCGGGCTGTCGGCCTTTTCCGGCATCTCCCCCGAGGCCATGTACCAGCGGCTGCACCAGAAGACCGAGATCGTCCAGCTGACCGAAGGGGACGACGACGATCTGCTGGACGGCACCGGGTTCGAGGCCCTCAACCCCGAGATCCTGCCCAAGGGCGACCTGGACGAGGATTAAAGCCAAGACCGCAAAAGCGGAAAGCCCGTCCGGAAGGCGGGGCAAAATTTCAGAAAAGACCCGCGCACTGCGCGCCAAAATTCAAAAAAAGAGGATCCTACTATGACGATCAGAGAAGTTGCGACCCTGCTGCACGCCGAAGTGCTCTGCTGCGAAAAGCTGCTGGACACCGAGGTCCACTCGGCCTGCGGGTCGGACATGATGAGCGACGTGCTGGCCTTTGTCAAGGATCAGGCCGTCCTGTTGACCGGCCTTGTCAATCTGCAGGTCATCCGCACCGCCGAGATGATGGACATGAAGTGCGTGGTCTTCATCCGCGGAAAACGGCCGGATCCCGCCATGATCGACTTTGCCATCACCAAGGGCATCGTGCTCCTTTGCTCGAACATGCGCATGTACCCCGCCTGCGGCATCCTCTACAAAAACGGGCTGGGAGCGGGCGAGATCACGGTATGACCGAGCCCATCCGCCTGCACTTCGAGGTGGACGGCGAAAACTTTGCCTCCGCGGGGGCGGCAAGCGAAGCCGTCAAAATGCGACTCAAACAGATCGGCGTGGACCCGGCCGTGGTCCGCAAGGTCTCCATCGCCATGTACGAGGGCGAGATCAACATGGTCATCCACGCCAAGGGGGGACGGGCGGACGTCGCCATCTGGCCCACCCACGTGGAGCTGGTGCTCTCGGACGACGGCCCCGGCATCGCCGACATCGATCTGGCCATGCAGGAGGGCTACTCCACCGCGCCGGACGCCATCCGTTCGCTGGGCTTCGGGGCGGGCATGGGCTTGCCCAACATGAAAAAGTACAGCGACGAGATGAAGCTGGAATCCGAGGTGGGCAAGGGCACCACCGTGACCATGCGCATCAACCTGTAAAAAATGCCGCTTTGCCGCTCCTTTCCGCGGGGAAGCAGCCGGCCTTTGCGGCGGCGGGAGCCAAGAGGGGAAAATCATGTTAGGTGACAAAGAATTTCACACCGTGCGCCTGGACAGCGACCGGTGCAAAGGGTGCATCAACTGCATGAAGCGATGCCCCACCGAGGCCATCCGGGTGCGGAACGGCAAGGCGACCATTCTCTACGACCGGTGCATCGGCTGCGGAGAGTGTATCCGCGCCTGCGCCCATCAGGCCAAGCGGGCGGTCTACGATCCCTTTGATCTGATCCATGACTACGAGTACAAGGTGGCCCTGCCCGCGCCCTCTCTCTACGGACAGTTCCACAACCTCGACGACATCAACGTGGTGCTGGAGGGGCTGTTAAAGCTGGGCTTCGACATGGTCTACGAGGTGGCCCAGGGGGCCGAGCTGATCTCGGACTTCACCCGGAAGTACATGGCCGGCAACCCCAAAAAGCCGGTCATCAGTTCGGCCTGCCCGGCCGTGGTGGAGCTCATCCTCATTCGCTTCCACCGCCTGAAGGAGAACCTGCTGCCGGTCATCGCCCCCGTGGACGTGGCCGCCAAGCTGGCCCGGGAAAAGGCGGTCCGGGAAAGCGGTCTGCCCCCCGAAAAGATCGGCGTCTTTTTCATCTCGCCCTGTCCGGCCAAGGTCTTTGCCCTGCACCGGGGGCTGGGGGCGGACGCCAACCTGGTGGACGGCGTGCTGGCCGAAAGCGAGGTCTACTTCCGGCTGCTGGACGCCATGAAATCGGTCAAAAACCCCCGCCCGCTGGCCCAGTGCGGCATCGTGGGCATCGGCTGGGCCTCCAGCGGCGGCGAGTCCGCCGGGGTGCTGCGGGACAACTATCTGGCCGCCGACGGGGTGGAAAACTGCATCTCGGTGCTGGAGGAGATCGAGGACGAAAAGATCCAGGACGTGGACTTCGTGGAGCTGAACGCCTGCCCGGGCGGCTGCGTGGGCGGGGTGCTGAACATCGAAAACCCCTTTGTGGCCAAGGCCCGCATCCAGGCCCTGCGCAAGTATATGCCGGTCTCCAAGAACAACCTGAAGGAAGTGCCGCACGAAAAGGACTTCTACCTGTGGAACAACGACCCCGAGATCATGCCGGTGTTCAAGCTGGACCAGAATATGTTCGTGGCCCTGCAGAAGATGCAGAAGGTGGAAGAACTGCTGGCCGGCCTGCCCCGGCTGGACTGCGGGGCCTGCGGGGCGCCCTCCTGCCGGGCCTTTGCCGAGGACGTGGTCAACGGCCTGGTCCCCGAGAGCGCCTGCGAGCGCCGGGAAAAGAAGGGCTGAGCGGCCCGCCCGAACAGGGCCGGCCCGAAGCGCCCGACCACCGGTTCCGGCCTGCCGGAAGAGGACAGGGCGAGCGTGTGCGCTTCGGCCTCTTCCGCAAGGGCGTTTCGGGCCTTTCCGGAAGAAGGCGGCGGCGCTTTCTTTCCCGGAAAAGCGGTCCGAGGCGGAGAAGAGCCGGAGCCGTTCTCTTTTTCAAAACAAGGCCTATTTTGGCCGCTCCTGTCGAAAGCGGCCGCCCGTGGCCGGAAGGCCCGGAAAACCCGGCACACCGTCCGGGACAGGGGAGGTAACAGAATTGAAGCATATCGTTTCGGTCGCGGAAATGCGCGAATTCGACCGCGCCGCACAGCGCGCGGGCAGTCCGGAGACCGAGCTGATCTGGAAGGCGGCCGGCGGGCTGGAGGAAGTCTGCCGGCCGTTTGACGTGCTGACGGCGGTCTGCGGCCCCGGCAACAACGGGGCGGACGGCCTGGCCCTCATCCTGCGGCGGCTGCGGCAGGGCAAAAAGGATCTGGCCGTGGTGCTGGGTGAAAAGCTCTCTCCCGGCCTGGTCCGCTATCTGGAACAGGTCGAGGCCGAGGGGGGCGAGGTGATGCGCTCGCTGCCGGAGGCCTTTCGGGGGGAGGCCGTGGTCGACGCCCTCTTCGGGGTGGGGCTGACCCGTCCGCCCGAGGGGGTGTTCGCCGAAGCCGTCCGGAAGATCAACGCCTTTCCCGGCGCGGTGATCGCCTGCGACCTGCCCTCGGGAATGGACGGAGACGCCGGGATCCCCCTCGGCCCCTGCGTCAAGGCCGATCTGACCGTCAGCATGGCCGCCTTCAAGGCCGGGCAGATGACCGAATCCGGCCGCAGGCTGTGCGGAAAGCTGATCGCGGCCGACGCCGGCATCCCCACCGCGGGGGAGCGGCTGGTATGGGAGGAGGCCGATGTCGCCGCCCTCTTTCCGCCCCGGGATCCCTTCCTGCACAAGGGGAGCGCGGGGACCGTCACCCTGATCGCCGGCTGTAATGAGTACTTCGGGGCCGCCCTGATCGCGCAGACGGCCGCGGCCGCCCTGCTGGAGGGGGCGGGGCTGTGCCGGCTGGCGGTGCCGAAAAGCCTGCTGCCGACCTATCAGCAGCGGGTGACCGAGACCGTGCTGTTCCCCCTCTCCGAAAAGGCGCTCGGTCACCTCGGCTTTTGCCCGGAGGAGCTGGAAAAGCTGCTCTCCTCCCGGGTGCTGGCCGTGGGCATGGGGCTGGGGGACTCGGACGAAGTCTACGCGGCCGTGGACTTTCTGCTGGACCGCTTCCGCGGGTCGCTGCTGCTGGACGCCGACGCCCTGAACGCCGTGGCCCGGCGGGACAGGCGCCGCTTCGAGCGCCCCCACGGCCCCCTCTGCCTGACCCCGCATCCGGGGGAGTTCTCCCGGCTGACCGGCAGGGCCGGGACCGACTTTTCGGACGGGGAACTGCTGGACTACGCCGCCCGGAACGACCTGGTCCTGCTGCTGAAGGGCCACACCACCCGGGTGACCGACGGAAAGCGGATCTGTTACAACCTGACCGGAGGCCCCGCCCTGGCCAAGGCCGGCAGCGGGGACGCCCTGTCCGGGTTCGCCGCCGGCCTGCTGACCCGGGCCGACCCCTTTTCCGCCCTCTGCGCCGCCGCCTTTCTGCACGGCCGCTGCGGCGAGCTGGCCGCCCGGGAAAAGGGGGAGTACTGCGTGCTGGCCTCCGAGCTGCCCGGCTTTCTGCCCGAGGCCGTCCAGAGTCTGTCCGGTCCGGCCGATCGGCGCTGAAAAAGGGAGGAGATCATGAAAATTCTCATCTTCACGGTGACGGCGGGGGAGGGGCACAACTCCATGGCCAAGGCCCTCATCGAGCAGATCCGGGCCGAGGCCGGGGAGGCGGCCGAGATCGAGGTGGTGGACATCTTCAAGGCCTATGCGAGCAAGTTCAAATTCCGGGTCATCGACCGGGGCTATCTGCTGCTCTGCCGGCGCTTTATGTGGCTGTATAATTGGGTGTTCCGGTCGCAGCAGCGCAGAGATCCCAAAAAGTGGAAGCGTTCTCCGGCCCAGTGGTACATCCGCAAGGAGGCTCCCAAAATTCTGGAAAAAATCCGGGAATTTCAGCCTGACGCCATCATGTGCACCCATTTTTCGCCGGCCATGGTCCTCACCAACCTCCGGGAGACGCAGGAGATCCCTGCCAAGGTCTGTGAAATTCTGTTTGACTTCGTGGTGCATCCCTTTTGGGAGTGTACCACAGGGGTAGACGTCATCTTTACCCCGAACGAGGTCTTCACGGCGGAGCTGATCAAAAAGGGGTTCCGGCCGGAGCAGATTTTGCCCCTGGGGCAGCCGGTCCGGGCGGCCTTCAGCCGGCGGATGCCCAAGGCCGAGGCCCGGGCGGCGCTGGGGCTGGAAGAGAGGTTCACGGTCATGGTGATGCTGGGCGGCGGCGGCATGGGCGGGGGCAAAAAGATCCTCAAACAGCTGCTCAAGGTCAAAGCGCCGCTGCAGATTTTAATGGTCAACGGCCGGGACAGCCGGGGACAGGCCCAAATCGAGCGCTTTCTCTCCCGAACGCAGACTTCGCACCTGGTCAAAAACTATGGCTTTGTCACCAATGTGGACGTCATGATGGAGGCCGCCGACTGTCTGGTCGGCAAGTGCGGGGGCGTGTCGGTCAACGAAAGCCTGAACAAGGACCTGCCCATGGTCCTGATCGAACACCTTGCCGAGCAGGAGCGGCAAAACCGGAAATTTTTGCTGGAGCACAACGCGGCGCTGGGGGTGACCAAAGACCGCCCGCTGACCGCCGTGATCGAGGAGGCCGCCGGCAACCCCGAACTGCTTGCGAAGCTTCGCACCGGGATCGCCGGCATCAAAAAGCCGGAGGCCTGCCGGGACATCGCCCGCTGGATCGTCGGGGAGCCTTTCTCCCCGCCCGAAACGTCGGAAGAGGCCGCCGGGGAGCCTGCCCCCAAGGCCGACATCTCCGACGAGCCGTCCGCCCAAGACCGGACCTGATCCCGACGAAAGCCCAAAACCGCCCCCGAGGCCGAGCCTGAGGGCGATCCCGCTTCCGGTGCGGGCCCCTCCGAGTGACCGGATCATGACCTTTTAAGACCATTCGAGCGTAAGGAGCATTGACCGCTCGGAAAGACGAACCGGAAGCGGCCCCGCCGAACGCCCGGCACGCTGACTTTTTCGAACCGCCGGGCGGAATTCTGCACACGAGAAGGCGGACCGGAAGCCGGAACCGAAGGAAAGTGGCTTCCGCTTTTCGGAACGCCTCTGCCGTTCGTCCGGCCTTCCCGGCAGGAAGCTTGAAAAGTATATTCAGGACAGAACCCCCGAGACCGGATGTTATTCCGGTCTCTTTTTGTCGGACGCTCGATCTTCTCCTCTGCCCCAAAAAGGGAAATGTCACAATGTTGCGGAATTTGGGGAAAGAAGGGGAAAGGGCCCGAAAGGCCGGGCAGGGGAAAAAGAGGGCGATTTTGGAGGTCCGGAGGGGGAAAATCGGACCTCCAAAAATTTTTTTTTACCGTTCGTTACAAAAAAGCTACCGTTCGTTACATCAGGACTTGACAAATTCAAATTTTGTGGTATAATAGAGGAGGTTTTCGGAACCTGCTCTGAATTTGCAATTTTTGTCAGAATTTGCGGAATTTCAAAAATAAATTGTAAAGTTTTTGTAAAGTCTCTCTGCCGCCTCTGCGCCGGGAAGGCGCGCCCGCTTCCTGCTCTTGCGTGGGTCGATTTTAAGACCTGCATCAGGACTTTTGAAAAAGCAACCCTTTTCGGAGGCGCCGTTGGCGCGGGGAAGGCACGCCCACTTCCTGCTTTTGTGGGGGCTGAACCGGTCTGCGGCGGAACTTCTGAAAAAGCATACCTTTTTAGAGGGCTGAAAGGGCAAAAAAAATTCGCCTTGTTTTTTTCAAACAAAGCGAATCGAATCTCCCTTTTCCCTGATACTGAAAATCCAACCCTTTCCACAAAGGTATACTTTTCCGGAAGTTTCAAAGCTTGCTCTTTTCGGAGCAGAAAGAGAGCGAGCAGCGGGAAAACTGCAAGACGGCATAAGACAGGATCCGGCAAAACAGGTTCAAAAGCAAGGGCCGGAGGACAGAAGCCAAGGAAACAGCGGGGAGACCCGGTGTGTAAAATAACGGGGATTCCCCGAAAGGAAGGTGACATTTTTTGAGGAACAGAAGAGCAAAAAGAGGCTTTACCTTGGTGGAGCTGATCGTGGTGATCGCCATCATCGGCATTTTGGCGGCCGTGCTGATCCCCACCTTTACGGGCGCCATCGAAAGCGCCCGGATCGCGGGCGGGACCTCCAACGCCAGGAACCTTTCCACCCTGCTGATGACCGAGGCGGCCTATGACAACACGGCCTACCTTCCCACCGACCGGGTGTGGGAGATCGCCGAGGAGAACAACATCTCCCTGGAGAGCGAGGTGGGCCATTACAGCTACTGGTACGACGCCTCCACCAACCGGGTGACCTATGCCGAGACGGCTTCCATGCTGAGCGGCGCGGTCGATCTGAATGCGGCCCGGGCGGCCGGGAGCTATTCCGTCGAGCCGGAGACCCTGGTGGACGGGCAGCCCCAGTACCGCTACATCGAGCGCTCCGATAATCCCATCAATCGGGTGCTGAATGTTATTCGGGGCGTGGACGGAAGCCGTGTGGCTGCCGAGGTAGATCAGGCGATCGATGCCGCCATCGAGGAATTGAGCGGCTATCCGGATTCTTTGACAACCCACTTCCAAGATTTTAAGACCGACAACTGCGTGTACTTCACGGCCAACGGCGTGATCAAGGGAAGCGGGACGGAGTTTGAGTATGCCGTGGTGCCCTTCAACACCGCTACCCTGCCCACCCAGACCGCGGCCCTGAACATCAAGATCACAAATGGGATCGTGGTGCCCGCTTCGGTCAGTATCATTGATAACAATGCTTTTTGGGGCGTGACGGCCGATGTGACCGTGACGGCCACCGTCATTGTGGAAGGGGAAACCGGTTTGATCGGGAATCTTGATCAGACCGCATCCGCCGGAAATGTGATCAACATCACCGGGGAAGATGTCTACAATTATCTGGACATCAATTTCAAAGATAGCACAGACAATGCTCCCGGCGGCACCTGGGTGTACTACGATAAGAACGGCATACCCATGGATACGACAGAAAAAACCCATGAACAGCTGCTTGCGGCCTGCGGTTACGCCTACAAAATGCCCGCCGTCACACTCAAGGGCGGCGAAAACGGCAGCTTCTTCGACCGGGTGGAAAAGCTGACCGTGCGCTCTCAGCTGGTCAGCGGGGGCATCGAGTTCGTCATGGTGGCCGTGGATTCTTCCTACAATGTCTACAAGCTGAGCGGCGTGGGTATCGTCACCGAGGTCGGCGTGAGCTATCCTGATTATACCAAGCGGATCAATGCCGATGGAGAGGAAGAAAAGATCACTGCAATTGATCTGACTGAAACGAACAAGCGGAACGTGAAGCTGATCGTCTCTGAAGCGGCGGCGGCCTTTGAAAATCTCGCCGATTGTCAGGTCACCTTGACTTATCAGACCGGAACGGCCATCTATGCCACCAATTCGCAGTACGGCATCTATAATTGGACTTCGGTCTATCGCAAAACTTCGGTCCAGAGTTGGGGCAATGAAACATCCGAAACTCTCACCTATGCGGATCTTTCTTCCGGAATCGATCTGACTTTTACAGATTCGAAGGAGGTCACTGAGAATTATGAATTCAATCTGACCGAAATGCGGGCGACCAAGATCGAGGTCAAGACGGCAGAGGGAACGCTGATCTACGTGCGCAATTACAGCAACGCAGCCTGAGTTTTCAGCGGAAAAGCAAGTGATTCATTTTGAAATCTTTTGCTTTGGCCCAATCGGCCAAAGCAAAAGCCAAACCAGCTCCGTAAGGGGCGCAACCAAAGCTAAAACGTCCAAAAGGACGAAAGCAAAAAAATTTTTTTAAGGAGTTTTGAAGCATGAAAAGACGCAACAAAAGCTGGCTGATCGCCGCGCTGGTGGCGCTGTCCGCCGTGATGGTTCTGACTGGGTGCTCGCTGTCCCAGGTCCTGTCCCTGACCATCGTGGACTATCCCGCCACCACCTATGAAGTGGGAAGCAACCCCGACATTGAGTTCACCGTGGAAGCCGAAATGGATAACGGCGACACCAGGACTCTGACCTACAACGAGTACAGCTCGGTGCTCAAACTGAGCGGATTCTCCACCGCGGAAATCGGCACCTTCACCGCCACCGTGACCTACCGCAACGTGTCGGCCACCTTTGATTACGAAGTCGTGGCGACGAGTTCGGACTTTGCCGGCGGCGTGGGTACCGAGAGCAACCCCTACATCATTAATACGGCCGAACAGTTTAAAAAAATCGGGAATGATGGTTATGAAGGGAAATATTTCAGGCTGGGCGCCGATATTGAATTAAATGATTCTGATAGTCAAGGTCTTGCCTGGCAGGCCAAGACTCCTTCAATAGTTCTTTATTTTGAAGGCGTGCTTGATGGCAATGGCTATAAAATTACAGTAAATAGTGAAAACATGTTGGCTGTATTTGGAGACATCCGTAATACAACCATTAAGAACCTTGATGTTTATTCTTCCGGAGTAGTCACTCTCGTTGAAAATTTTTATTATACGGTAACTTTGCAGGACGTTAATCGTTACGGAGAAATGGTTATTCTGGATGCGTGGAATACCGGGGCTTTTGGTATCTATGCTTGGAATACTTGCAATCTCCTATTTGAAAATTGCGCGAATTATGTAAATATGCTTGGAACCTCACTCCGATTCTCTGGGTTTATTGGCTATCCCTTGACAAACGCAAACGGAACGACGAAAATTGTTCTGAGAGACTGTGTCAACTATGGGAATATGGTTGGCCAACAGATGTCCGCATTCTTTGCAAATAATTCTTCCGTCGATGGTGAAGGAATTGTTTTGGAGAATTGTTTTAATGAAGGAAGAATTGTGACTACGGAAGCCAGCGGTTTCTACTTTGCAGTTGGGGATACAAAGCCAGTAGCGGCAACTAATACCGGCAATAGGAATAACGGAACACAAAGCACCCTTGGAGAAAGAAGTGATTACGAAGCTTCTGTTATCATGGAGGAGGGAGACAGCCAGTATTTGATCAAGGTTGAAAAGATTGGAGAAAGCGAAGTAGCCTATGCTATGGTTCGCGCTACCTATTATGCCAGTGGTGCAGATGGTACATTGGTTCATTACACTACGGAAACACTGGACCTGACAAATCAAACGAGTGCGCAAACAGAACGTGTTTGGTGGGCAGAGGTTGTAGTCGGATCTGCTGAGGAGGCTACCATTGTAAATGGCGGAGAGTGGTCTTTGGCGACAGAAGGCGAAAATGCGGGTAAATATATTCACTACAATGAGGAATACCCGAATGCCAATGATTATGTTTCCATTTATGTGATGGTGTTTGATGCTGATGGGAACTTAATCGGCGGTAAGACTGTTAAGTAACACACCCTTTAGTTAATGTTGGCGCCCGGGCCGCAATTGCGGCCCGGGCGCTGCTTTGTCTATTGGGGGAATTTATGTTTGTCATTCGTTTCTCTCTTTTTCTCTCCGCCCCGCCTTTGGCGGGCCGGGCATAGGTTTGTCTTTAATTTATCTATCCTTATCCCCTTTTTGATCGTTCTTTTCCTTTTCCGCTTTCCGGGCGGATAAAGGCAAAGCGTTCTCTTTGTCCTCTCTCACTCCCCGAAAACCGTTTTCAGGGCGGCGTAGAGGTGAGAGACGGGGATCAGCTCGATCTTATTTTTGTAAGGCGCCAGACTTTTCAGGTTGCTCTTGGGCAGGACTACCCGCTCAAAGCCCAGGCTGACGCACTCCTTGATCCGCTTTTCGGGCAGGGAGACGGCGCGGATCTCTCCGGTCAGGCCGACCTCGCCGAACACTGCCGTCTCCTTGGGCACGGCGATATTTTTGGCGGCGGAGACCACCGCGAACAGGGCGGCCAGATCGAAGCTGGGTTCGTTGACCCGGATGCCCCCCATCACGTTCAGGTAGACGTCCGAATCGCTCAATTTCACTCCGCCCCGCTTTTCCAGCACGGCCAGCAGCAGGGCCAGCTTGTTGTGGTCCAGCCCCAGGCTCATGCGGCGGGGGAGGCCGAACACCGTGGGCACGGTCAGGGCCTGCAGTTCCACCATCATGCAGCGGGAGCCTTCCATGGCGGGGGTGGCCACGGCGCCGGCCGACTTGCCCCGGTTCTCGGAGAGCAGCAATCTGGCGGGGTCGGCCCCCGCGATGCCCTGTTCGGTCATCTCCAGAAGGCCGACCTCGTTGGTGGAGCCGAAGCGGTTCTTGACCGCCCGCAGAATTTTGAAATTCTGGGTGGCCTCGCCCTCGAAGTAGAGCACGGTGTCCATGATGTGTTCCAGCACCTTGGGGCCGGCGATGGCCCCCTCCTTGGTGACGTGGCCGACCAGAAAGACCGCCGTGCCCGAGGCCTTGGCCGCCCGGGTCAGCACATTGGCGCACTCCCGGATCTGTCCCACCGAGCCGGAGGCCGAGGACAGCCGGGGGGTGTAGACGGCCTGAACGGAGTCCACCACGGCCAGCCCGTAGCCCTCGGTGCGCAAAAGGGCTGCGATCTCGTCGGCGTCGTTTTCGCACAGCAGGGAAAAGTCCTCCGAGATCCCCAGCCGGTCGCACCGCAGCTTGACCTGATAGGCCGACTCCTCCGCGGACACGTACAGCACCTTGCGCTCCCGGGCGCAAAAGCCCGCCACCTGGGTCAAAAGCGTGCTCTTGCCCATGCCGGGATCCCCGCCGATCAGCACCAGCGAGGCCGGCACCACGCCGCCCCCCAGCACGTTGTCCAGCTCGGCGATCCCCGACGAGAACCGGGAAAACTTTTCGGCCCGGATGGCCGACAGGGGCTGGGGCCGGAAGAGGGGAGAGGGCGATCTTGCCGCCGGCGCCGCCGGGGCCTCGACTTCCTCCTCCAGGGTGTTCCACTCGCCGCATCCCGGGCACTTCCCCAGCCATTTGGCCGAGACATAGCCGCAGGCGGCGCACACAAATCTGGTTTTGACTTTGGGCATGACGGTATCCTTTCGGGCTTTGCCCGATTTTTTTTGTTCCTTTCTTTCGGGACGGGGTATAAAGCCGGACCGGGTGGCAAGAATTAGACTACGTTCTTCGTCGGGCATCGCCCGCGATCGATCAACATATGCGAAGGAGGCATATATCATGAAGAAGTTCTTTTTAAGCTGCGGCCGCTTTTTAAAGCGCAACGTCTACTACGTGGTGCTGGTGGCCAGCGTCCTGGCCATCGGTGCGCTGGTGGCCGTCTCCATCTCCATGAGCCAGGCGGGTCCGGTGCTGGAGGTCCCCGACAGCTCTCAGCAGACCCCGGACGACTCTTCCCAGGACCCCGGCACCGACCCCGAGGACCCCGACGAGCCCACCGACACCGATCCCATCGTGTTCACCCTGCCCCTCGAGACCTATACCCTGGGCACCGATTACTCGGGCAGTGAGTTCGTCTATTCCGCCACCTTAAAGGAGTTCACCCAGCACACCGGCGTGGACTTCAAGGCCGAAGAGGGCGCCTCCGTGCTCGCCGCCTATGAAGGCGTCGTGGAGTCGGTCACCTACAGCCTGCTGGACGGCGCCACCGTGGTCATCAAGCACAACGACGAGCTGTTCACCGTCTACAGCTCCCTGGCCGAGGAGGTCCATGTGGAAGCCGGCGACCGGGTCAAGGCCGGTGATGTCATCGGCACCGTCGCCACCTGCTACAACGAGCTCCTCGAAGGCCCCCACCTCCACTTTGAGGTCCTTTACCAGAACGCCGCCGTCGACCCCATGGAATACTTCGTCCTCTCCGAAAAATAGTGCCTGAAGGCACTCCCTGTACGCCCAGGCGGCGTCGCCGCCGGGAAGGCACGCCCACTCCGGGCAAGCGGGAGTATGGATTGTTCGTTCCTGCACGGTCTTTCGGGGAGGGGTGCCGGCGGCACCGGGCAATACGCCCACTCTCACTAAGCGGGAGTCTTGATTGATTTATCCTGCGATGAGTTTTGGTCGATATGCGAGGCTTTGCCTCGCTCGATATGTGGGCTTCCGCTCACTCGACCAAGGCTTTGCCTTGCTCGATATGTGCCGCTCCGCGGCACGTTGTGGGGCGGCATTGCCGGGTGCCACCGGCACCTTTCCGAACGCCCACTCAAAGTAAGCGGGAGTCTTGATTGATTTATCCTGCGATGAGTTTTGGTC
This sequence comes from uncultured Clostridia bacterium, assembly GCA_944332455.1. Classification (GTDB taxonomy): domain Bacteria; phylum Bacillota; class Clostridia; order Christensenellales; family HGM11417; genus CALVJY01. The sequence goes on along the minus strand of CALVJY010000004.1, from coordinate 20,143 downwards.
GATATGCGAGGCTTTGCCTCGCTCGATATGTCGCCCACTCGATATGCAAAGTTCCGCTGCGCTCACTTTGCTCGATATGTGCCGCTCCGCGGCACGTTGTGGGGCGGCATCGCCGGGTGCCGGCGGCACCTGGCCTGTACGCCCACTCTGACTGAGCGGGAGAATAAATTATTTGTTCCTGCGATAGTTTTATATCGAAATCAACTGTATTACATTCGTTTTTTCAGCGTCCCTCTGTTTTTCAGCGGGACGCTTTTTGTGCCTGAGGCACATCCTGTACGCCCACTTCGAGTGGCGATTGAGAACTGTCTTTTTTCCCCTGCACCATCTTTCAGCGGGGAGACTGTTTTGTGCAGTCGCCCTGCTTGTCTAAGATCAGGATCTTGTACTCGATGCTGTCGGACAGGGCCTTGAAGCTGGCGTCGATGACGTCCGAGGACACGCCCACCGTGCTCCACTCCGAGCGCCCGTCGGTGGAAGTGATCAGCACCCGCACCACGGCGGCGGTAGCGGCCTGCGGGGTCAGCACCCGCACCTTGTAGTCGGTCAGGCTCATCTCCTTCACCGAGGGGTAAAAGGCGGTCAGGGCCTCCCGCAGGGCCTTGTCCAGGGAGTTGACCGGGCCGTTGCCCTCGCCGCAGCACAGCCTTGTCTTGCCGTTCACCCGGATCTTGACCAGGGCGGAGGAGGGCACGCCCTCCACGGCGGGCTGCTCGTTGACGGTCTGATACCGCACCAGCTCGAAGCAGGGCGCGTACTCCTTCAGGGCCCGCATCACGGCCAGCACCAGGCCGGCCTCGGCCGACTCGAACTGGTAGCCCTCCTGTTCCAGCTCCTTCAGGCGGGCCAAAATGCGGGCGGTCTGTCGGTTGTCCTTGGTCAGCTCCGGAAAAAACCGGCCGATCTTCTCGGCCAGCATCCCTCTTCCGGAGACCTCGGAGATCAGAAATCGGCGGCTGTTGCCCACGGCCTCGGGGGAGACCTGCTCAAAGGTGGCGGGATCCTTCAGCACGGCGTCGGCGTGCATCCCGCCCTTGTGGGCAAAGGCCGACCGCCCCACATAGGGGAGGGAGGAGGGCAGACTGAAATTGAGGATATCCGCCACCCGACGGGCGGCCGGCGTCCAGGCCCTCAGGCCCTCCGGGGGGATCAGCTCCCACCCCTTTTTCAGCTGGAGGGAGGGGATCAGGGCAGAGAGATTGCAGTTGCCGCACCGCTCCCCGAAGCCCAGAAAGGTGCCCTGCACCTGGACCGCCCCGGCCTCCAGCCCGGCCAGCGAGCAGGCCTCGGCCATCCCCATGTCGTTGTGACAGTGCACGCCGAGGGGAAGGGAGGGCAGGGCCTTCCGCGCCGCCCGCACGCCCGCCGCGATCTCCTCGGGAAAGCTCCCCCCGTTGGTGTCGCACAGGCAGCAAAGATCCGCGCCCGCCTGCGCGGCCGTCTTCAGGCAGGCCAGCGCGTAACCGGGATCGGCCTTCCAGCCGTCGAAGAAGTGTTCGGCGTCGAAGATCACCCGCCGGCCGGCCGCCTTCAGCCGGGCCACCGAATCGGCGATCATGGCCAGATTTTCCTCCGGCTCCGCGCCCAGCACCGCCCGCACCTGAAAGTCCCAGCACTTGCCGAACAGGGTGACCGTGGGGGTGCCGGCCGCGATCAGGGCGGACAGCCCGGGGTCTTCGTCGGCGGTCCGCTCCCTTTTTCGGGTGCTGCCGAAGGCGACCAGCCGGCCGAAGAGGCCGGGGCATTGGGCGGCCTCGGCAAAAAAAGCGGCGTCCTTGGGGTTGGAGGCGGGGTTTCCGGCCTCGATCAGGGGGATGCCCAGCTCGCACAGGGTCTCGGCAATGGCAAATTTGTCCCCCAGGGAGAGGTGCACGCCCTCGCCCTGGCTGCCGTCCCGCAATGTGGTGTCCAGCACTTCGATGCGCATAACGTTGGCTCCGGCCGTTTCCGGCGACAAGAAAATCCCGGTTGCCCGGGATTTCGTGGGCGGAAAATCCCGCCGTTTCGGTTGGGTGAAAGAATCAGTCCCGCTCCTCGGCCAGCACGCAGCCGACCGAGACGTCGGTGACCAGATCGGCGTACCGCTTCAGCAGGCCGGTGTTGTCCTTCTGGGTGACCTTGAGCTTGCGCATGCGGCCGGCGATCTCCCGGGAGGAGACCTTGGCGTTCAACCGGCGCTTTAAGATGTCCAGCTCCACGGTGTCGCCGTCCTTGACCCCGCCCACAAAGCCGCCGTTTACGGCTTCGGGGGCGCAGAAGCAGACCACGCCGCCCGGGATCAGGGCGGAGATCCGCCCGTCGGTGACCAGGGTGACCGAGTCCTCCAGCTTCATGGAGATCAGGGCCTGCGAGGGCGCGATCATCTCCCGCATGCCCGGGCCGCCCGCCGGCCCCTCGCCCCGGATGAACACGAACATCCCCGGGCGCACCGTGCCGGACATGATGCCCTGGGCGGCCTCCTCCTCGCTGTCGTAGACCTTGGCGTAGCCCGAGCGCTGATACTGTTCGGGCGGGGTCAGCCGGAAGTCGATCAGGGCGCCCTCCTCGCAGACGTTGCCGTGCAGGGCGGCCACCCCGGCCCGGGGCAGATAGGCGTTTTCCCGGTCCCGGATGTGCTCGCCCGACTCGGCCTCGAATCCGGACAGCCGCTGGGTCAGGGTGTCGCCGCAAAGGTCCTGGCTGTCAAAGCTCAGCAGCTGGTCGGCCTCCAGGTTCTTGAAGACCTGCCGCAGGCCCCCCGCCGCCCAGAAGTCCTCCCAGTAGGTCTGCCCGTAGGGGGCGAAGCTGACCAGCAGGGGGATCTTCTCGGCCGCGGCATGGATCACGTCGTTGCCCAGCTCCTTGGGCACGTTCAGATCCAGCTCGGCGGCCATGGCCCGCAGATGGAGCAGGGTGTTGAAGTTGAACCCCAGCGCCAGCAGGGCGGCCAGGGCGTTCTTGAAGGAGAGTTTGTTGACCAGCGTTTTGGGGGTCCGGCCCTCGGCCGCCGCCTTCATCAGGGCCCGGCCGGTGCTGCGGGCCATCTCCAGCCGCCCGGCCTCCTCGGCCGGCATGCAGCAGGCGTCGGGCAGCGAAAAGCCCAGGGCCTCCAGCACCGCAAAAAAGGTCTCCTCGGTGCAGAGGGCGTCCCCGCAGCCCACGGCGCACAGGGCGTCCTCGGCGGCCTCGAGATCGGCCAGAGCGGTCTTGCCGGCCCGGATGCCGGCCGCCCGCAGGGCGATGTCGCCGATGCCGGTGCGGGCGCCCTTCACAGAGCGTGCCCGCTTGGGGCCGCCCGGAATGACCGCGCAGGGCAGGTTGGTCCGGCAGGCCGCCATCATCATGCCGGCGGCGGCGTTGACCCCGTCCGGCACAAAGACCAGCCCGTTAAAGCGATAGGCCGCGATCAGGGCCTCCAGCTGGTCGCAGACGGTCTCCCGGGAGGGGAGCCCGAAGTTGGCCCCGTGGTGCCCCTGGGAGATCAGGTTGTCGGGCGCCGACACGAAAAAGGTGCGGCAGACCCCGCCCGCGGAGCGGACGCCCTCGGCCGCGTATTCGGCCAGCGCCTTCAGGTGTTCGGCCCCCCGGGTCATGCCCGAGCCCGACACCACAATGCCCACAAAGGGCTTTTCGAGGTCCTCCGCAAAGAGGCCCAGGGAGCGAAGACCCGCCCGCTGGGGCATGGTCTGGACGTCGCCTAAGTAATCAAACATCTTGGTACCCTCCGCTCGGGTCCCGTCTCGTCCGGCCGCCCAAATCGGCCGGAGCGGGCGGGAAAGCCCGTCTGTGCTAAACCCCGCCCCCCGCTCATATCCTAGTAGAGGACTTTTCCGGAGGGGCCGGTCCGCATGTTTCATACAGTATTATACCATAAAACCCGGACTTCTGCAATAAAATGTCCCCCCGGCAAAAAATTTCTCTCTCAAAAAGGAGGTCCGGCCATGCTCCGGAAAATGCTGGCCCTCGGGCTGATCCTCATCTGCCTTTCGGCGCTCTGCGCCGGCGCCCTCTTCCGGCCCCGGTCCTCCGTCCTGCCCGCCCCGGCCTACCAAGGCATCTGCGAGCTCTGGCAGGTCGATCTCTTCGAGGGCGGAAAGGGCTCCCGGGCCTCCTTTCTCAAGTCCGCGGCCGCCGATTTCGGGGCGCAGAACCCCGGCTGCCTGGTGCTGGTGCGTTCCCTGACCGGGGAGGAGGCCGTGCAGAACCTGGCCCAGGGGCATCTGCCCGACCTCATTTCGGCCTCGGCCGGCCTGCTTTCGGTCTTTCTGCCCTATCTGACCCCCTATGCCGGAGGGGTCTCCGTCCGGGACGAGTTCGCGGCCGCCGGCACCCTGAACGGCGACCTGCTGGCCCTGCCCTGGGCGGCCGGGGGCTATGCCCTGTTCTGCCGGGAGGAGACCCTGACGGCCGCCGGTCTTTCCGCCGCCGACTTTGCCGAGCGCCCCCTCGATCCCGCCCTGGCCCCGGCGGACGGCCGGCTGCTCTCGGCGGGCGCCGCGGCCTGCACCGATCCCTATGCCGCCCTGCTCACCCTGGGCCAGCGCGCGGACCCCGGCCCCCTGCTCACCCAATACGAGGCCTACGAGGCCTTTCTGCGCGGGGAGAGCGGCCTGCTGCTGGGCACCCAGCGGGATCTGGTCCGCCTCGAGGCCCGCATGGAGGCCGGCCGGGAGGGGAACATCGCCTTTGTCCCTCTCTCTGGTTACACCGACCTGGTCACGGCCGTCGGCCTGGTCCAAGGAGAGGGCAGCGCCGCCGTGGCCGCGGCCTTTGCCGAGTACCTGACCGGGGAGGAGGTCCAGTCTGCGCTCTGGAAGATCGGCCTCTTTCCCGTGAACGGCGGCCAAAGCGCCTCCTCGGGCTGGGCCGCGCAGATGGAGGCCGCGCTCTCCCGGCCCCTGACTGTGCCCGGGCTCTTTTCCGACCCCGCCGTGATCGACCAGGCCCGCCGGGAACACCTTGCCGCCTTAAGTGCCTGAGGCACACCCTGTACGCCCAGGCGGCATCGCCGGGTGCCACAGGCACCTTTTTGTACGCCCGGGCGGCATCGCCGGGTGCCGGCGGCACCGGGCAGCGCGCCCACTCGTATGGAGTGGGAAAACTAATTCTTTGTTCCTGGGCGGCATCGCCGCCAGGAAGGCACGCCCACTCTCAGCTAACCGGGAAATTGGCTGATAGTTCCTGCGATAAATATCTGTCGATATGCGAGGCTAAGCCTCGCTCGATATATGGCCTGACGGCCATTCGATATGCAGGTGCCGGCGGCACCGGGCCATACGCCCACTCCGAGCAAGCGGGGAAATTGCTTGATTTTCCTGCGATGTGTTTTAGAGGATAGACACAGCTTCGCCTTGCTCGATATGTGCCGCTTCGCGCCACGTTGTGGACGGAAACACAATGAAAGCAGCATGAAGAAGTTCATGGTTTTTTGATTTGTCAGGGCAAAAAAAAGAGCGCCCTCAGGCGCTCAGGATCTATTGGACCGGCTTTCCGTATTCCCACACGTCGCAGCGATCCAGATCGATCTCGTCGTTCCAGACCAGGCCAAAGCCCCCGGTATCCACTTTCACACAGGCAAAAGCCGCCGGGGAGTTCAGCTGACGGAAAACGGGAAACAGCTCCATGTAGGGCTTGATGTCCATAATGCGGACGTCACCCGTCTCAAACGTGACTTCCAGACAGAGGTCTTTCATCGGTTTTACGGACTTGATTCTCGGGATCATCATAAAACCCTCACAACAAAGGCGTGATTTTTAAAGAATCGGTATTCCAAAATGGGGAACCTGTTTTCTCTCCAAAGAAACTAAATTATACTACGATTATATCACACAATCCGGGGAAAATCAACCCTCTCGAGGTGCCGCTGGCACCTTTCTGTACGCCTGTTCCGATTGCCTTTTTTTCTCAAAGACGGCCCTCGTACCGGGCTTTCAATCTTGTCGCGCCAACGCCGGGGGTGCCACCGGCACCTCTCTGTACGCCCGTGCAGAGTATTTCTTGATTTAAAATTTGTCCTCGCACAAGTTTTTAATCTGTTGCGACGATGGCGGACATGCGCCGCCATCGGACTCAATCGCGTTTTTACGGTGAGTAAAAACGTGGGTGGAAAAGGGTGAATCAAAAGGCATCGCCTTTTGAGAGGGGAAAAACGTTGCAGAGCTTTGCCGAAAGGCAAAGTGAACAACGGTTGTCCCCTCAAGTCCGGCCGAAATTCCGCAAAGCGGAATTTCGCGTTTGGCCGGAATATTTCTCGGAGGTTTTATGCTGGACGTCATCCTGCACTTAAGCAAGTATCTGGACGGGGAGGAACTGCGCCCCGACGAGCCCCTGAAAAAGCACAGCGGTATGCGGTGCGGGGGAAAGGCCGCCCTCTTTCTGAGGCCGAAGTCGGTCGAAAAGCTCCTGCTCTGTCTGGAGGCCTTGCGGGGAAAGCCCCGATTTGTGCTGGGCGGGGGACAGAACACCCTGTTCGCGGGGGACTTCGAGGGCGGGGTGGTCTGCACCCTGGGGCTGAAAGGGGTCCGAAGATGCGGGGACCGCCTGACCGTGAACGCGGGGGAGACCCTGGCGGAGGCCGCGGCCGCGGCCCAGCGGGAGGGCCTGGGCGGGCTGGAGGCCGTGGGGACCGTGCCGGGCACCTTCGGGGGCGGGATCTGCATGAACGCGGGCTGCTTCGGCAGCCAGATCTCCGACCTGCTGACCTCGGTCACCGTCTTTGACGGCAAGCGCATCCGCACCCTCGCCCGGGAAGATTGTGCATTTTTTTATCGGCATAGCTTGTTTTCCGAGGGGGAATGTGTTATAATATCAGGGGAACTCTCTCTCCGGCCGGCGCCCCCGGCGGAGATCGCCGACCGCCGGCTGGCCTTTTTCCGGCTGCGGCGGCAGATCCAGCCCCGCGAGGGCGGCAGCCTGGGCAGCGTGTTCAAGAACCCGCCCGGCGACTTTGCCGGCCGCCTGATCGAGGCCTGCGGCTTCCGGGGCAAGCGCTTCCGCGGGGTGCAGGTCTCCGAAAAGCACGCCAACTTCCTGATCAACCGCTCGGGGACCGCCGACGACGTGCTGGCCCTGATGGCCCGCATCCGACAGGCCGTCTCGGAAAAATTCGGCGTCGATCTGGAACCCGAGATCGTGGTGGTTCCGTGCCTGGGAGCCGGCGGCTCCTGGCAATACGCCCACTCCGGGTTAACGGGGAAATGGGCTGATTCGTTCCTGCGATAAATTTATGTAAATATGCGGGAGGCGGCGGGAGCCTGAGGCTCCGCGCAACGCGCCCGCTCTGGGCTAACGGGGAAATGGGCTGATTCGTTCTTGGGCGGCAGCGCCGCCGGGCAATGCGCCCACTCTAACTGAGTAGGAGTATTGATTATTTGTTCCTGCAATAAGTTTTATGTCGATATGCGAGGCTATGCCCGCTCGATATATGGCCTGACGGCCATTTGATATGCAAAGTTCCGCTGCGCTCACTTTGCTTGATATGTGCCGCTTTGCGGCACGTTGTGGACAGACCATATAACAAAAAAATTTATAATCTTGTAATAGCTTTCTTTTTTACAAAATCTTGTTAAAGAACTAAGGATAAGTTCAGAATGAAAAAACGGGACAGCGGCACGCGGGTTGTCCCTCAAGTCCGGCCGATTTTCGCTTTCAGCGAAAATCGCGTCTGGCCGGAAAAATCGCGTTTGGTCGGAAATGTTTTTTGGAGATTATCACACGCACACCGTGTTCAGTCACGGCAAGGGCACCATTTTGCAAAACGTACAGCGGGCGGCAGATCTGGGATTGAAGGAGATCGCCATCACCGATCACGGGCTGTCGCACATCGCCTTCGGACTCAACGAGGACAAGGTGATCCGGATGCGCGCGGAGATCGACCGCATCCAGCCCCTCTTCCCGGACACCCGCATCCTGCTGGGGGTGGAGGCCAACCTGGTCGGCCTGAACGGCACCATCGACGTCATCGACGACGAATGGGAGATGTTCGACATCGTGCTGATGGGCTACCACAAGTTTGTCTGGCCGAGCATGGTCTGGGACTACTTCAAGCTGTTTGCCGCCAACTACCTGTACGACACCTTAAAGACCAGGGCCCCGGATAAGCTGATGGTGCGCAACACCGACGCCTGCGTGGAGGCGGTCATGAACAACAACATCGACGTGTTCACCCACGTCAACTACGGCTTTCCGGTGGACTGCAAGGAGGTCGCCGCCGCCTGCAAGGAGTACGGCACCTTTCTGGAGATCAACGGCAAGCGCATCTCCTACACCGACGCCGAGTTCGAGGAGATGGCGGCCACCGGGGTGCAGTTCATCATGAACTCGGACGCCCACTCGGTGGGCCGGATCATGGACGTGGAACCCGGCCTGGCCCTGCTCAGGCGGACGGGCTATCCCCTGGAGGCCGTGGTCAACTACAACCGGCGGCCGGAGTTCCGGCTGGAAAAGTTCCGCGAGCAGATGAAAAAGACGGGGGCCGCAAAGGAGGCGCCGTGAGTACCTTTACCCAGCAGATCAAGGCCGAGGCCCTGAAGGCCTACGAGGGCAATCCCTGCTGCGGCCTGGCCTTTCTGTCGGCCAGCCTGCACACCGCCGGCACATTGAACTTTTCGGACAAGGGCATGGTGTTCTCCCTCTCCACCGAGAGCGAAGAGTGCTTTTCCTTCATCCGCGCCCTGCTCAAAAACATGGGGGCGGAGACCGTCGAGCGCCCCCCCAGGAAGGGCCGCAGGCGCCGGCTGTTCACCTTTACCATGAACGCCGCCGACACCCGCGCCGTGCTGCGGGAAGTCGGCATCCTGACCGAGGGCGAGGAGGGCCTCGGCCTCAATCCCGGGGTGGACCCCTACCTCATCGAAAACGACTGCTGCCTGAAAAACTACGTGCTGGGGGCCTTCTGCGGGTGCGGCTACGCCTTTCTGCCCCAGGGCAGGGGCGGCTCCGCCCACATCGAATTCGTCCTGAAAAGCGGGGTGCTGGCCGGCCAGCTGGCCGCCATCTTAGCCGGCTTCGGGGTCTCCGCCCGCCTGACCGCCCGGGGCGAGAGCGCCGTCCTCTACATCAAGGACAGCCGCTCGGTCTCCGACCTTCTGGCCCTGCTGGGCGCCAGCCGGGCGGTGCTGAAGTTCTCCGAAGTGCTGGTCTACAAGGAGGCCAGCAACTCGGTCAACCGCCGCAACAACTGTATGCTGGCCAACATGGACAAGTCCTTCGACGCCGCCATCCGGCAGATCGAGGCCATCCGCGCCCTGGAGCAGGCCGGCGCCCTCTCCGCCCTGCCCGAAACTTTGCAGGAGGCCGTCCGCCTGCGGAAGGAGTTCCCCTCCGAGGGCCTGGAGGAGCTGGCCGCCCGGGCCGGCATCTCCAAGAGCGGCATGAACCACCGGATGCGCAAGCTGTCCGAACTGGCCGCCCGCCTGCCCGGACGGGGGGAGAGCTGAGAGGCCGGCAGCAGAACGGGCCTGTTTCCGCCCGCAAAAGGGGAGCGGCCGATCGGTCCGGCTCTGCCCCGAAGTCAGACGGCGGGAAATGATACTGAAAAAATATGAAAAGGGGATACCGTCATGAAGAACAGAAAAGTCAAAGTCGTCAAAAATTTTTCCGCGCTGAACGCCGCCGAGCTGGTGGAAAGATGCCACAAGTTCGACTGCGAGATCACCCTGACCCGGGGCCTGATCAAGGTCAACGGCAAAAGCCTGATGGGGGTGATCTCCCTCGCCCTCCGTGCCGGGGACGAGATCACGGTGGGGGCCTCCGGCCCCGAAGCGGCCGAGGCGCTGGAGGCCGCCGTCAAGATCCTGTCGGCCTGATCCCGGGCCGTAAAAGGGAAAAGACAGGGAAGTTCCTGTTTCCAAGGAGAACAGGGCGGGGCTGCGGCGCGGGGAGAGTCTGCTCTCTCCCAAGCCCGCCCCTTTTGTTTTCGCCCTTCGGCCGGCCGCGCTTGACAAAGCCAAAAAGCCGTGCTAAGATAGAAGAACCCCCTTTCCGCATGGCCGGGGGACGGGCCGGCAAGTCCGCCCCGGTTTTCAGCGCCGACGGCCGTGTTTCCGAAACGTGATGAAGATCGCGCCCTCGGGAGGTCTTTGCGGGGCGCCTCGAAACCCTTTGCCGATTCTCCTCCCGTCCGGGGGGAGGATCGCCGCTTTGTCCCGGACCGGCCCCAGGGCGGGGGCGGGACTTTTTGACCCGAACACCATCCGAAGAGAAGAGACGAGCTATGAAACCTTTCGCACACCTGCATCTGCACACCGAGTACAGCCTGCTGGACGGGGCGGCCCGCATCGACCGGGTCTTTGACCGCGCCAGGGAAAAGGGCATCACGGCCCTGGCCATCACCGACCACGGCTGCATGTTCGGGGCGCTGGAATTCTGGAAAAAGGGCCGGGAGACCGGGATCAAGCCCATCATCGGCTGCGAGTTCTACACCGCGCCGGACATGCACGCCAAAGACGGCAAAAACTTTTTCCATCTGGTCCTGCTGGCCAAGAACAACACGGGCTACAAAAACATCATCAAGCTGGACTCTCTGGCCTACATCGACGGGTTCTACTACAAGCCCCGCATCGACATGGAGCTGCTGCGTCAGCACACCGAGGGGGTGGTCTGCCTGTCGGCCTGCCTGGGCGGGGAGATCCCCCAGCTTCTGCTGCAGCACCGCTACGAGGACGCCAAGGCGGTGGCGCAGCGGTTCAAGGAGATGTTCGGGGAGGACTTCTATCTGGAGCTGCAGGACCACAAGCTGCCCGAGCAGAAGGCCGTCAACCCCCTGCTGATCCGCATGGCCCGGGAGCTGGACATCAAGCTGGTGGCCACCAACGACGTCCACTACATCGACCGCGAGGACGCCGAGGCCCACGACGTGCTGCTGTGCGTGCAGACCGGCAAGAACATCGACGACCCCAACCGCATGCGCTTCGAGACCGAGGAATTCTACCTGAAGGACTACGACGAAATGGCCGAGCTGTTCGGCTCCCTCCCCGAGGCCCTGGACAACACCCTGGAGATCGCCGAAAAGTGCGACATGGAGTTTTTGTTCCACCAGCCCCTGCTGCCCAACTACGTGCCCGCCGACGGCACCACGCCCCGGGAATTCCTCCGCAATCTGGCCGAGGCCGGCATCAAGCGGCGGTACGGCGACAAGGTCACCGACGAGATCGTCGAGCGCATGAACTACGAGCTGGGCATCATCGACCGCATGGGCTTTAACGAGTACTACCTGATCGTGTGGGACTTCATCAACTACGCCAAGAGCATCGGCATCCCCGTGGGGGCGGGCCGGGGCTCGGGCGTGGGCTCCATCGTGGCCTACGCCGTGGGCATCACCAACGTGGAGCCGCTGCAGTACAACCTGCTGTTCGAGCGCTTCCTCAACCCCGAGCGGCAGAGCATGCCCGACTTCGACGTGGACTTCTGCTTCGAGCGCCGGGGCGAGGTCATCGAGTACGTCAAGCAAAAGTACGGCGAGGGCAAGGTCTGCCAGATCGTCACCTTCGGCACCATGGCCGCCAAAAACGCGGTCAAGGACGTGGCCCGGGTCTTCCGGGTGCCCTACGCCGACTCGGACAGGATCACCAAGGCCATGACCGGCAAGGGGGGGATCTGCCAGCAGTTCGGCCTGGGCAAGTTCGAGGGCAATCCCGAGATCCCCGAGCTTGCCCAGATGTACCGCGACGACCCCACCGTCCGCAAGGTGGTGGACATGGCCATCAAGCTGGAGGACATGCCCCGCAACTGCTCCAAGCACGCGGCCGGGGTGGTCATCTGCAAGGACGTCATTTCCGACCACGTGCCCATGTCCCGCAACGGCGAGGACATCACCACCCAGTTCAACATGATCGAGGTGGAGGAGCTGGGGCTTTTGAAGATGGACTTTCTGGGCCTGAAGACCCTGACCGACGTCAAAAAGGCCATCGACTACACCGAGATCACCACCGGCAGGCGCATCGACTTCGACAAGATGCCCTACACCGACCGGGGGGCCTACGAACTGATCGGCTCGGGAGACACCGATGCCGTGTTCCAGCTGGAAAGCGCGGGCATGAAGCGGTTCATGCGGGAGCTTCAGCCGGACAATCTCGAAGACATCATCGCCGGCATCTCCCTCTACCGCCCCGGGCCGATGAACTCCATCCCCAAGTACATCGAGGGCAAAAAGAATCAGGACAAGGTCACCTACAAGCACCCCATGCTGGAGAGCATCCTCAACGTGACCTACGGCTGCATGGTCTACCAGGAGCAGGTCATGCAGGTCTGCCAGAAGATGGCCGGCTTTTCCTTCGGCCAGGCCGACATGGTCCGCCGGGCCATGGGCAAGAAGGACATGAAAAAGATGCTGAAGATGAAGAACACCTTCATCTACGGCGAGACCGACGAGAACGGGGTGCGCAAGGTGGACGGCGCCGTCAACCGGGGGGTCCCCGAGGCCGTGGCCAAGGACATCTTCGAGGAGATGGAGGGCTTCGCCAAGTACGCCTTCAACAAGTCGCACGCGGCGGCCTACGCCGTGCTGGCCTATCAGACCGCCTACCTCAAAAAGTACCACCGCACCGAGTTCGTCACCTCGGTGCTGAACAACCGCATCACCAACATCGAGGAGATCACCAAGTACGTCACCTACTGCCGGGAGAGCGGCATCACCGTCTATCCCCCCGACATCAACCGCTCCAAAACGGTGTTCTGGGTGGAGAACAACGGCATCCGCTTCGGCCTGAGCGCCATCAAAAACGTGGGGGGCGCCGCCGCCCAGAACATGGAGGACGAGCGGGAGAAAAACGGCCCCTACAAGTCCCTTTCCGACTTCTTCGCCCGGGTGGACCTGGGGCAGATCAACAAGCGCACGGTGGAAAGCCTGATCAAGGCCGGCGCCTTCGACTGCCTGGGCGCCACCCGCGCCCAGATGATGGCCGGCTACGAGCAGATCATGGAGCGCCGCTTCAAGGACAACAAGCAGCGCGAGTGCGGGCAGATCTCCCTGTTCGGGGACATCCTGGAGGACGACGAGGAGGACACCTTCCCCGACGTGGGCGAGTACGACCCCAAGATCCGCCTCCACCTGGAAAAGGAGGTGCTGGGGGTCTACGTCTCCGGCCACCCCCTGGAGGAGCACCGCGAACAGCTCAAAAAATTCACCTTCAACACCCAGATGCTCCAAAATTACGAGACCGACGAGGCCGGCAACGTCACCTACCTCAACCTCGCCGACAACCAGCGGGTTACCGCCGGGGGCGAGGTGGCAGACTTCCGCAAGATCGTCACCAAGAACGGCAGCGAAATGGGCATCCTCCGCCTGGAGGACCTCTACGGCTCGGTGGAGTGCGTGCTGTTTGCCCGGGCCTACGAGTCCGCCCGCCCCTACCTGGAAAAGGGCAGCCTGATCTGGCTGTCCGGCAGCCTGAACATCCGCCCCGACGAGGCGGTCAAGATCCGGGTGGACGCCGTGCACCCCTTCGAGGAAAAGGCCGCCCCGCCGCCCAGGCCCCGCCCCGCCCCCGACAAAAGACCGGCGGGGGAGACCCGAAGGCTGTATCTTCGCTTCACCGCCGCCGACTTCGACGAGATCACCGACATTTTGCAGAATTACCCCGGCCCCGACGAGGTCATCGCCAAGATCGACGGCAACGCCGTCCGCATGGAACAGCGGGTGTCCGAGAGCACCGGATTAAAGAACGAATTGCTCAGCCTGCTGGACGAGTCCGACTTCCTGTTCAAGACGGTGTAAAGATCGCATCCCAAAAGGGCGGGCCCTCCCGCCTTTTTGAATGTCTGATCGGGCCATGAAAAAGACGGGGAGGGCCGGAGCAAAGGGGACCCCCCTTTCCTGCCGGCGCCCGTCACCGGCCGGGACCCTGTGCCGGCCGTGCAGTACCTCGAAAAAGAGGGCCGGGCCTGCCCGGCAGCCCGCTTTTTCAGGCCGCAGGAAGGCCTGACGCGGAGGCAAAGCGCGTTTGGCATATCTGCGTCTGCCCCGATCTGCCAAAATGGCATAATCTTTTCGTTTTGATTATGCCAAAATGGCATAGTCGTTTTGTTCTGAATATGCCAAAATGGCATGATCAGCCAGGTTTTTATTTGCCAAAATGGCATCATAAGCTTGCAAATCCTCTGCCAACATGGTATAATGTTTGCAGGGAGGATCTGCCATGACCTTAAAAGAACTGCGGATCGAAAAGGGGCTGTCACAGGCGGCGTGCGCCAAGGCCGTCGGCCTGCCCCTGCGCACCTATGTCCGCTACGAGTCGGACGAGGGGAGGCGGGATTCCGTCAAGTACCGCTACATCTTTGAACAGCTGCAAAAATACGGTCTGATCGATGAAGAACACGGACTTTTGACCCCGGAAAGGATCCGGGAGATCTGCGCGCCGCTGTTCGAACAGTACGGCGTCAGGTATGCCTATCTGTTCGGATCGTACGCCAAGGGAAAGGCGACGGAACAGAGCGATGTCGATCTGCTCATCTCCATGCCGCTCAACGGGCTGCGCTTTTATGAGCTTGTCGAAACATTGCGCGGATCCCTCAAAAAAAAGGTCGATCTGCTGGACGAGTCGCAGCTGGTAAACAACAGCGCGCTTGTGCGGGAGATCTTGCGGGAGGGGATAAAGATCTATGGATAATGTCAAGGACGAGGAAAGGTCGGAGCAGACCCGGCTCTGAAAGAGGGAGCGCCGCCGCGCTTTGAGGCGCGGCGGCGCTCCCGTTTTTTTCAGCCAAACAGGCTTCTTTTTTCAGCCAAACAGGTTTTATGCCTTTCTGCCCGTCCTCTTTTTCCCGGCGGACAAGTTTTTTTGCCTTTTGCCGGCCCCCATTCGCTTTTTTCAGCCGGACAAAGTTTTTCTCTCTGTCAAACATGGCGCCTTTTCGGCCCCCGCTCTCTTTTCACCGGAAAAGTTTCTCTGCGGAGCAGTCCTTTTCTCCGTATGCTTTTGTGCCGCACAGTTGTCTTCTGTCTTTCATTTTTTCGTTAAATCTTTAACAAAAGCTGAAAAATACGAGTTTGAAAACAAAGTTGGAAAAAATATTAAAATTTTTTTCCAAACCATATTGACAAAGCGCTTCTTCCGTGTTATAATAAGGCCAGGTGGCAGGCGGCAAAAGGCAGACAAGATCCCGCCGCTCTTGCGCCGAGGAGAGGAAAATGAGCCGGACCAAAAAAATCGTGATCGCCGCCGCAGCCGTCGTGCTGATCGCCGCCCTGACGCTGACCCTGTGCCTGACCCTGCTCCGGCAGCCCGAGCCCGTCCGCGACATGAGCGAGGTCGCTTCCCGCGGCAGTTTTGTCATGAAGGTCGAAAGCCAGCGGGCCATCCTGCCCTTCGTGGGGGGCGAGAGCTTTGTCTTTCAGACCTACGAAGAATTTACCGCAAGTCCGCTCTCCGAACTGATTCTTTATTCAGATTACGAAAATATCGATGGCGAAAGTGTCCATTTCGATTACAAGGCCAAAAACGAGCGATACAATCAAGACTACTTTGAAGAAGGTCAGCTGATGGTGGCTCTTTTCGAGGCAACGGTCAATGTGATCGATTTCATCGTCAAAGATGTGCAGGTGGAGGGAAACACTTGTACCGTGGAAGTCTATGGAGAAATGCCCACGGGGTCCTGGAGTCTCCAGGAAGAAAGAGATGTCCTCTATGCCTGCTTTTTGGAAAAAGAGACATGGGAGAGCGAAATGACCGCTACAGTAGAGGTCGGAGAAATTTTCATCAGCAATTCCGTCCCCAGCCATTATTATGATGAAAATATGAACCCTGTTAATGTAGCGGATCAGGAGCCGGAAGCCTATTTAATTACGGATTTAGAGCAATTGAGTCAATTTGTTGTCGACAATCCCAACATGAAAGAGGGAGATCTGCTTGCTTTCTCTTTGGAGATCAAGTATACGGAAGAATTTTTTTCAACACAGGATCTGTTGATCTTGGTGCTGCCGGGGACTTACTTTGCGGAAACCATGATCGAGGGCAACGTGCTGACCGGGGTGGACCTGTATTCCGACCACTATTGGACCCAGGAGATCAAGGAGGGGTGGGAAACCAATCACGCGTACACCGCCGTGATCTCCGTGGCCGTGGAAAAGGGCTTTTCCCCTTCCGAATGGCAGTATCGATACTGCCGCTATGACGAGTGGGAGGACGGTCTGACCGACCGGACCACCGAGACCGAGCCCGTCACCCTGACCGAACAGACTTCCGGGACCGCATACCGGGTGTATGCCCAGGCCCAGACCGAAGCATAACGTTATCCCGGAGCGGCGCCAAGATCGTCCCTCCAAAAGGGAGAATGGGCGCACAAGCTGATTTTGTCAGCCTTTCCGCATAGAAAGACAGGCGGGCAGGTCAAGTCCGCCCGGGTTTTGCCGGGGCAGAAGAAGGGAGAAAACCATGATCCGGCTCACGGAACTGACCAAAAAATTCGCAGACAAGACCGCCGTAGACCGCCTCTCGCTGGAGGTGGAGGGCGGTTTTGTCTGCATTACGGGGCGCTCGGGCAGCGGCAAGAGCACCCTGCTGAAAATGATGGGGCTGATGCTGCCGCCCACCTCGGGGCAGGTGACCTTCGACGGCGCCGACCTGTGGGCAGCCCCGGAGGCCGAGCGGAACCGGGCCAGAAACACCCTGCTGGGCTTCGTCTTTCAGGACTATGCGCTGGAGCCGCACTACACCGTGGCCGAAAACGTGGAGCTTCCCCTGCTGATCGCGGGCAGGACCGGGGCCGAGCGCCGGGCGCGGGTGGCCGAGTGTCTGGCCTTTGTGGGGCTTTCGGGGCTGGAGAGGCAGCGGGCCGGCACCCTGTCCGGGGGCGAGCAGCAGCGGACGGCCATTGCCCGGGCCATCGCCAACCGCCCGGCCTTTCTGCTGGCCGACGAGCCCTGCGGCAACCTGGACAAGGAGAACGGGGACAGGGTGGTGGAGCTGTTCCGCTCGCTGGTCCGGGAGGGGACCTCGGTGATCATGGTCACCCACAACGAGGAGGACGCCCGGAAGACCGATCGCGTCATCCGTCTGCTGGACGGCAGGGTGTGCGGAGATGAAAGGCTTTGATCTGTGGAAACTGATGATGAAGCGGGCCCTGCCGCTGGTCTGGGCGTGCGGGATCTTCGCCCTGCTGTTCGCCCTGGTCTTTTTTTCGGGCTTTGTCCGGCGGGATCTGACCGAGGGGCTGTACCGCGACATATTGGAGGAGGCCGAGGGCGAGCAGCTGGTCTTTTCCTGCGACTACGACCCCGCCCTCGCGCAGGAGCTGGAGATCGGCGTGTATGCCTCGGCGGAGGGGGAGACCTACAACGTCACCCTCTCGGCCGGCGGACAGTCCCTCGAGGTGGACCGCTACGGCCGGGGGCTGATCCTCTGCCGGGTGCTGCCGGCCTGGCAGGCCCTCGTCGAGGGAGAGCCTCCGGATGAGGGGGAGGGGATCTGGCTGTCCGAGGCGCTGCTCCCCGCCGGGCTGGAGATCGGCGACGAGGTGCGGATCGAGGAGGCCGGGCAAGTGTTCCGGCTGGCCGGGACCTTCTCCGGCGAGATCCGCTCCGCCCTGCGCCTGGGCTTTTCGCCCTCCTTCCTGCTGGCGGAGGACCGGGCCTTTGCGGAGGCCTCGGTGATCTGCCCGGCGGAGGAAGTTTTTCCCCTCTGGCAGAGCGCGCTCGGGGCCCGGGTGAGCGGGGACGACGGCCTGTTTGACCTGTGCGAGGGCTATGCCCTGGCCGGGGGATGGCTGGAGGTCCTGTTCTGGCTGATCGCGGCGGCCGCCCTGCTGGTCGCGGTGCGGATGACCGCCTTTTTTCTCCGCCACTTCGCCCGGCAGACCTTCCTGCTCCGGGTGTTCGGCCTGTCCCGGGGGAGGCTGATCCTGCTCTATGCCGGCGTCCTGCTGGCCTACGGCGCCCTCGGCTTTGCCCTGGGCGTGGGGCTGTTCTACGCCTTTGTGGGGATCACCGAGGCCCTGTCCTCCGGCATCATGGGCATGGTGTTCGGGGAGATCTCTCCCCTTCCGATGTTCGCCCTCGGCGGGGCCGTCTTTGCGCTGGCCGCGGCCGGGACCGCGGCGGCCGTCCTCTCCGGGCGGGAGGGAGGTCAGCCATGAAAACTTCCTTTGTGCTGGCGGTCCGGAATCTCCTCCGGGACAAAAGATATTCGCTGGGCCTCTTTTTCGCCTATTTTCTCACCGCCCTGCTCTGCCTCTGCTTTTTCCTGTTTTCGGCGGGGATGGGGAGCGCGCTGGAGGGCATCCTCTCCCGGCAGGCCAGCTCCTCCTATGTCATGCTGGCCCTGCCCTTTTCGGAGGGGGAGCCGGTGGATCTGACCGACGAGGAGCAAGCCCTTCTGCCCGGCCTGCCCGGCGTGACCCGGGCGGAAAAGTGGCGGTATCTGGTCAACGGCGCCGACCGCATTTCGCTGGAGGGCCGGATGGCCGCCGAGGCCGAAATTTCCCTGCGCGCCGTCCAAAACGGGGAACTGCCGCCCTCCTATCGGGCGGAATTTTCCGCCCTGCACGGGGAGGACCCCTTCGTCTGCGGGCGGCCGGCGGAAAACGCGGGGGAGTGCCTGGTCAGCGCCGCCGTCGTCCGCTTTCTGGGGGCGGCCTCGGCCGAGGATCTGCTGGGCAAAAGGATCTCCCTCACAAATTTCTGGGAGCAGCCGGTCGCCCGGGATCTGCTCATCGCCGGCGTGCTGAACGAAGGCCTGTCCGGGCTTTCCGACATGGCGGAGGCCGGGCGCTATTTCGTCTTTCTCTCCCCCGAGGCCGTGCTGGAGCCGGCGGGATCGTGGTGCTACAAGTTCTACGCCGACTATGCCGACCTGCCCGCGCTGGCCGAGGCGGCCGGGGAACTCTCCCTCGAGGGCGTCACCGTCTCGCGGGGGAACAACAGCTTTGCCATGCAAAAGCTCTCCCAGTCCTTCGAGTTCCTCTCCGCCGTGCTGGCCCTGCTGGCTGTCCTCTGCCTGGCTGCCTGCGCGGCCTTTGCCGGCGGCGCCGCCGTCCTCCGCTTTCTCCGGGGACGGGCCTTCTACCGGGCCGCCTTCTCGGTCGGGCTTTCCCGGGGAAGACTGCTGCTGTGCTTTCTGTTCGAGTTCCTCTTCTCTGCGGCGGCCGCCTTCCTCTGCGCCCTGCCGGCCTCCGTCGGCATCCTCGCGCTGTTCTCCCGGTTGGCCTCCGTCTTTGTGGGCGCCTCCTTCTCGATCGCCCTCTCCTGGCAGGGCGTGCTGCCCGCCCTGCTTCCCCTGGCGCTGGCCGCCGTCCCCGCCCTCCTGGCCGTGCGGCGAAAGCTCGGGGCGGACTGAGCCGGAAGTCCGCCCCCTTTCTTTGCCGAAAGCCGTTTTGACGGGACCGGGAAAGGAAGTGCCGAAGGGACCGAAGCGGCGGCCGGCCGCAAGGGAGGGCCGGGATGCGGGGGCCTCCCCTGGTCCGTCTTTGCCCGAGGCCGTCGGGGCCGGGGGAGGGGCAAGGCCGAAGGGACGAGCCGACCGGCCGCAAGCGAGGGACTCGGGGTCAAGCCTCCCCCAAAGGGGCGGAAAGGCGGCTTCCGAGAAATTTTCCGAAATTTTTGTGAAAAACGCTTGCTTTTTTTTGAGAAAGTGTGTATAATAAATCTTACCGTAATCAAGTGGGCTTGATCACGGGGTCCGAATCGAACGCCGCCACGGCGCCGCAGATTCCCCTCAACTGAAAAAAACAGGTACGAAAATTAAAATACTGTCGAAAATCGTTTGACAAGTTTTAATCATTTGTGGTATGATTGAAAAGCTGTCCGAACGATGGACAGCTTTGTTTGGCTTTCAGCCCCCCGGCGGGCGCCTGTGCTAAGATTTTTCTTGGGGATATAGCTCAGCTGGGAGAGCACCTGCCTTGCAAGCAGGGGGTCAGCGGTTCGATTCCGCTTATCTCCACCATTATGGGCTCATAGCTCAGTTGGTTAGAGCACACGCCTGATAAGCGTGAGGTCGGTTGTTCGAGTCAACTTGAGCCCACCAGCCTCGTAAGAGGCAAGGCTCTGTTGAGTCGGAAAAAAAGAGAACGCTTCCCCGCGTCAGCGGGATAAGCCCCCTCGGTTCCGAGTCAACTTGAGCCCACCAGTCCCGCAAGGGGCAAGGCTCTGCTGGGTCGGAAAAAAAGAGAACGCTTCCCCGCGTCAGCGGGATAAGCCCCCTCGGTTCCGAGTCAACTTGAGCCCACCAGT
>CALVJY010000003.1 GCA_944332455.1 uncultured Clostridia bacterium | reverse complement strand
CTGTGCGGATGATCTGTTTCGCTCAGGGGAATGGGTCTCGCAGGTATTCTTCCTTGCCGGCATAAGAAAAAGCCCCTCCGGAGAAGATAAGCGTTGACCTGTGCGGATGATCTGTTTCGCTCAGGGGAAGGGGCCTTGAAGGTTTCCTTGCTGCATAAGAAAAAGCCCGTCCAAAGGGGACGGGCTTGGATCCGTTAACGGATAGTTTGTTCGGACTTCAGATGGCGCGTTTGACTTTGCCGCTCTTCAAGCACTTCGTGCAGACGTACTCAGCCGAAATGCTGCCGTTGTCCTTGACCACGCGGACCTTCTGCACGTTCGCATTCCAGATCTTGGGGGTCTTGCGGTTGCTGTGGCTGACCTTGTTGCCGCTCATTTTGCCCTTCTGGCAGATGCTGCAAACTCTCGACATAATCTATCACACCTCCGTCCCTTTGGGTTAAAATCTTGCTGCCGCCATTTCGGCACGTATCTTATGATACCATGAACGGGGAAAAAAAGCAACCAAAACGGGGGTGTTTTGAAAAATTTTCCCGCCGGAGGGGAAAAAGTTCGGAAAAAAAGGGGCTTTTTTGTCTCACGGGGGGAAAAACATTTGCCAATTCGGTAAAGATGATGTAAAATATAATACAGCCTTCTGAAAATTTTTCGGAAGTGCCTTCACCAACCGATGGGAGTTTCTATGGCTGTCAATACCAAAAACGCCTATGGACAGATCAGTATTTCGGACGAGGCCATCGCCGCAGTGGCCGGGCACACCGCCATGGAGTGCTACGGCATCGTGGACATGGTCTCCCGCCGGTTTACCGACCATCTGGCCGACCTGTTCCGCAAGGAGCAGCGGACCAAGGGTGTGAAGATCGAGACCTCGGGGGATCGCATCTACATCGATCTCTACGTCATCATCAAGTTCGGGGTCTCCATTTCGGCCGTGGCCCAGTCTTTGAGGGAAGCGGTCAAGTACAACGTCGAACGTTTTGCCGGGATGATTGTGGACACCGTCAACGTCAACATCATCGGCACCCGACTTTAATAGAATTTTTCCGACCTCCCGCCGGGCGGGGGGATTTTGTGCTGTCTCTTTTGGAAGGGGAGACGGCCCCGCGGGCACCGGCCCGCCCCAAAAAGGAGCCATTTAACCGCTTATGCAAAAAACCATCAACGGGACGACATTCCGTAAAATGATTCTGACCGGCGTCAAATTTCTGGATCTCAACCGATCCGCCGTGGACGCCCTGAATGTGTTTCCGGTGCCGGACGGCGACACCGGCACCAACATGTCGCTGACCATCCAGTCCTCAGCCAAGGAGCTGGCCCAGCAGAGCAGCAACAACCTCGGCGACGTGGCCGACGCCGTCTCCAAGGGAGCCTTAAAGGGCGCCCGGGGCAATTCGGGCGTCATTCTCTCCCAGATCCTGCGGGGCTTTTGCAGCGTCATCCGCGAAGTGCCCTCAATCGACGTCAAGATCATGGCCAAGGCCTTCAAGGCCGGCGCCGAAGTGGCCTACAAGGCCGTCAGCAAGCCCAAGGAGGGCACCATGCTGACCGTCATCCGGGTGCTGGCCGAACAGGCCCCCGGCATTTCCCGCAAGAGCGCGGACCTCGAAGTGTTTTTGGAGGAGATCCTCCGCGAGGGCGATCTGATCCTGGCCAAGACCCCCGACATGCTGGACGTGTTGAAAAAGGCCGGCGTGGTGGACGCGGGCGGCAAGGGCCTGCTCATCCTCATCCGGGGCTTTCTGATGGGCCTGCGGGGGGAGGAAGTGGCCGGCCTGCCGGAGGAGGCCTTCCGGCCGGAGACCCAGTCCGTCAGCATGGATCATGCCGACATCACGGCGCTGGGGGACATCGAGTTCGGCTACTGCACCGAGTTTTTCATCATCAACCTGCACAAGCGGACCACCCATGCCGACATCGAAAAGCTGCGCGAAAAGCTGATGGACATCGGGGATTCGGTGCTGGTCATCGGCGATCTCGAGCTGGTCAAGGTGCACGTCCACACCAACAAGCCCGGCCAGGCGCTGACCTACGGCCTGCAGCTTGGGGAGCTGGACAAACTGAAGATCGAAAACATGCTGGAGCAGAACCGTCAGCTGAAGGCCATGTACGAGGCGCAGAAGAAGGAGATGGGCATGCTGGCCGTCTCGGCCGGCGAGGGGCTCTCGGCCATCTTCAAGGACCTGGGCGTGGACGTGGTGGTGGAGGGAGGCCAGACCATGAACCCCTCGGCCAACGACATCGCCGAGGCCGTGCGCAAGGTCAACGCCTCTCACGTCTTCATTTTCCCCAACAACAAAAACATCATCCTGGCCGCCGAACAGGCCAAGGCGCTGGTGGAGGGCAAGACCCTGCACGTCATCCCCACCAAGACGGTGCCGCAGGGCATCTCCTCGGTGCTGATGTTCAATCCCGAGGCCTCGGTGGAGGAGAACAAGGTCAACATGTCCAACGCCATCGACAACGTGGTCTCCGGCCAGGTGACCTATGCCGTGCGCGACACCTCCATCGACGGGCTGGAACTGCACAAGGGCGACTACATCGGCATGGACACCAAGCACATCCTCTCCAAAGGCGGGGATCTGCCCGAGGTCACCATGGCCCTGATCAACAAGATCAAGCGCCCAAGCTCCGAGATGATCTCGCTGTACTACGGCGCCGACGTCAGGGAGGAGGACGCCGAGCAGCTGCTCAACCAGGTGCAGGAGGCCTATCCCGACTGCGAGGTGGATCTGCACTTCGGCGGGCAGCCGGTCTACTACTACATCGTCTCGCTGGAATAAATCAACCGGATCCAAAAAATGCAGAGGGACAAGCGGACTCGTTTGTCTCTCTCTTTTCTTTTTTTAAAAGTATCTTGTCGGAGTTTAAAAGTATCTTGTCGGAGGTGATTTCGTGCGCGACCTGCGTGAGCTGTCCGGCGTGGGCAAAAAGCGGGGGGAGGAGCTGAACAAACTGGGCCTGGAGACCCTGGGGGATCTGTGCGCTTTTTACCCCTCCCGCTATCTCGATTTCCGGCAGCATACCGATCTGCGCCGGGCCGGGGCCGGAGAGTGGGTGCTCTTCGAGGCCGAGCTGACCCGGGCGCCGGTCCGCCTCCTGTCCAAGGCCCGCCGCCCCTACCTTCTGGCCGAGTGCCGGCAGGGAAAGATCAAGGTCTCGCTGGTCTGGTTTCATGCCGACTACGTCTTTTACCGGCTGGAGGAGGGCAAAAGTTACCTCTTTTACGGCCGCCTGGAGCGGGAGCGGGGAAAATGTTCGGTGGCCAATCCCGAATTTGAGCCGGCGGACGACGTCCGCAAGCTGAAGGGCATCCTGCCCGTCTATCCCCTTCGGGACCGCCTGCCTCAGGGGGTGTTCCGCAAGCTGATCCCGGCCGCTCTGGACGAGCTGGAGCCGGTCTCGGTCATTCCGGCCGATCTGGCCGCCGCCCACGGCCTGGCCGATTACGGGAAGAGCCTGCGGACCGTACACGCGCCCGACAGCTTCGAGGCCCTCTCGGCCGCCCTGGAGCGGGTGGCGCTGGAGGACTTCTTCCAGTATCTGGCCGCGCACAAGGTGGCGGGAAGTTTCCGCAGGGCCAGAACGGGCCGGCCGCTGCCCCCTCCGCAGCGGCTGGAGGCCTTTCTAAATGCCCTGCCCTATCGCCTGACCGAGGGGCAGAGGGGGGCGCTGGAGGACATTTTAATGGATCTGTCCGCTCCCTTTCTGATGAACCGGCTGGTGCAGGGCGACGTGGGCTGCGGCAAGACCGCGGTGGCCATGGCGGCCGCCTTCTGCGTGGCCGAGGGGGGCTTTCAGACCGCTTTTCTGGCGCCGACCGAAGTCCTGGCCCGTCAGCACTACGAGACCGCCCAAAGGCTGCTTTCGCCCTTCGGAATCAAAACCGTGCTTCTGACAGCCTCTGTAAAGGCCCAGGAGCGGCGAAAGGTGCTTTCCGAACTGAGAGAAGGGGGTGCCGCTCTGGCCGTCGGTACGCATGCGCTGTTGGGCGAGGAGGTCGTTTTCAAAAATTTGCGGCTGTGCGTGTGCGACGAGCAGCAGCGGTTCGGGGTCCGGCATCGGACCGCCTTTTCGGAAAAGGCCGGGGAGGCCGACGTGCTGTCCATGACGGCCACCCCCATTCCCCGGACCATGGCCCTGATGCTGTACGGCGAACTTTCGGTCTCCACCATCTCCGGCCGGCCCGCGGGGCGGGGAGAGGTCAGGACCCGGCTGGTCACGCCCGCAAAGCGGGCGGAGATGCTGGACTTCCTCTGCGCCCGGGCGGCGACCGGCGAGGGCGTCTATGCGGTCTGTCCCCTCATCGAGGACCGTTCCGAGGCCGAGTCGGTGGAAAAACTGGCCGGCGAGCTCCGGGGCAGAGGGGCGGCCGTCGGCGTCCTGCACGGCGGATTGAAGGCCGCCCAAAAGGAGGCCGTGCTGGAGGACTTCCGGGCGGGCAAGATCGGCATCCTGGTCTCGACCACGGTGGTCGAGGTGGGGGTGGATCATCCGGACGCCACCGTGATGTGCGTCATGGGGGCCGATCGCTTCGGGCTCTCCCAGCTGCACCAGCTGCGCGGCCGGGTGGGGCGGGGGAGCCGGGACGGCTGGTGCCTGCTCTATTCGGAGAGCGAGGCGCCCGAGGCCTGGGAGCGGCTGAAGATCCTCCGCAACTGTTCGGACGGCTTCGAGCTGAGCGAGCGGGACTTTGCCCTGCGCGGGGCCGGAGATCTGCTCGGCACCCGTCAGAGCGGATCTGCCGATCTGCCCCTGAATGCCGCCCTCAGCCCCGAGGTCACGGCCATGGCCCTGGAACTTTGCCGGGAGCTGACCGTAGATCCGGCCTATGCCGAATTTTTCCGGACCAACTGCCAGAAGGCCGCCCGTCGGCTGGACAAGGTTGCGCTCAACTGACCTGCCCGATCTTTTCTCTGAAAGCGGGGCCGGTCTGGCCGTTGGGCAAACGCAGCGCCCTCTGCGCCTTTGGGCGTTTTCTGATGACGATGCCCCGGAAAATCATACCGGGGCCATGTCGGTCAGCATTCCCATCAATACAGGTGTTTTCTGATGACAAGGCCCGGAAGAATCGCACTTGGTTACGTAACAATTACAACACCTCAAACGGTGTTTTCTGATAGTGATACCCCGGAAGGATCATACCGGAAAGGAGATCCTGTTCAGCGGACCCGACCTGAAAAACAGGTAGAAAACTCAGATTTTTCGGACAGCGGAATCTCGCTGTCCTTTTCTGTTTTTGAAGAGTGAAAAGGGGAAAAATTTTTCAAAAAAGATTGTTTTGTAAAAGTTTCAGGAGTTTTATGTATGTCTTAAAAATTCCGGAAAAAAGAAGGAAGGGGAAAATCCCCGAAACTGCCTCTGCGGAAGATTGACAAGATTGGAGCCATTTTGTAAAATGAAAGAGAGGCCGTCCGGAAGGAGTGGCCCGGCAGACGGGCAAAGGCTGCCTTCGGCCCGGATCGGCCGGCGAAAAAACCGGACAAAAGGTTTTCAGCCGGCAACTTTAAAAGGTCCGGATCAGCCGGCCGCCGGGAGGGCGGCAAAGGAGCGCGCATCATGGCTCATATCGATTTCAGCCCGGATCGTTTTCAGCGGATCCGGGAGGTCTACGCCGATTGGTGGGCGGGGAAGGGGACCCGTCCGGTCAGCGGCGCCATCATCCGGAACCGCCCGCCGAAGGGCCGGGTGCCCAAGGTGGGGCTGCCCCGGCAGGGAAACATCTCCCTGAAGGTCGATCCCGACGACTGGCTGGACGCCATCGAGTACGAGTACAGCCAGTACTCCTTTTACGGAGACGCCTTTCCGGTCTACAATCTGGACATCTTCGGGCCGGGCGTGCTGGCCGAATTTTTGGGGGCCGAGCTGGAAAACGACACCGGGCTGGTGTGGTTTCACCCCAAAGAGGATCATGACATCCGGACGCTGAACTTCGAGCCCCACGAGGACAGCCCCTGGCTTTCCTACATCCTGGAATTCTGCCGCCGGGGCTGGGAGCGGTTCGGGGGACAGCTGCTGCTGAGCATGCCCGATCTTGGGGGCGTGCTGGACGTGCTGTCCACCTTTTTCCCGGCCGAGAGGCTTTTGTTCGAGCTGTATGATCACCCGGAGGACGTCAAGCGGCTGTCCGGGCAGATCGCCCGCCTGTGGAAGGGCTACTACGACCGCATCGCCGAGGCCCTGCACAGCCGGGAGGCGGGCTTTACCGACTGGTCCATGATCTATTCGGACAGGCCCTCCTACATCATTCAGTGCGATTTTTGCTACATGATCGGCAACGACATGTTCAAAGAGTTTGTGCTGCCCGACCTCACCGCCCAGTGCAAATACCTGGACAACACCATCTACCATCTGGACGGCCCGGGGGAACTCAACCATCTGCAGGACATTCTGGCCATGCCCGACCTCAATGCCGTGCAATGGGTGCTGGGCACCGGACCGGAACCCTGCTTCGACAATCAGGAGCGGGTGTTTTCGGCCATCGCGGAGGCCGGGAAAGGGGTGATGATCTACGGCTACGAGGCGGTGGATTACTACGCCGCCCTCACCGGAAAGCCCGGGCTCATCCTGCAGACCCAGCACGTGTTGCCCGCCGACCGGGAGAATGACGCCAGAGGCTGGCTGAAAAAGTGGGGGATCGAGCGCTGACCCGAGAGGGGCAGGGAGATGGTTGCTCGGGCGAGGGCGCGGGCGGAAGATAAAAAGAGGAAGAGGAAGCAAAGTTTTTTCCTTGGGGCGAGGAGCGGCGTTTGGTTCGCTCCTCTTTTGTCTGCCGTTCAAATTTTTCGCAGGCGAAGGAGAAAAAGGCAGAATTGCCCGGACAAAAACGCTTTTGCTTGCCGAAAAAGCAGGTTTTTCCTTTGCATAGTACTCTGAAAAGTCTGAATTTGCATAGTACTATGCAAGGAAAATGGCCGGGAACGGCAGTTCGGAGAAAAAGGTGTGGCTTCCATGGCTCCATCAAAAAGAGGCTTTGAGTTTTCATCAAAAAGAGGTTTTTAAGCTTCCGTCACAAGGGACTTCGAGTTTCCGTCAGAAAGGGAGAGGCCAGGCTTTTTTAAGGGGAGCCATTGTTCTTTTAAAAGAAAGGAGAGGCACCGTTTTTTAAAAGTTCTTTTCATTGCTTTGTGACCGTGAATTGCTTTGCGATCGGCCGCAAGTGTGCTATAATAGTGAAAAAATGAAAAAGGCAGAGCAAGACATGAAGAAGATTTTTGTGGCGGGGAGCCTGAATATGGATCTGGTCATCAACAGCCCCTATTGTCCGCAGGCGGGCGAGACCATCACGGGCAGCGGCTTTCTGACCAACTGCGGGGGCAAGGGTGCCAATCAGGCGGCGGCCTGCGGCAAGCTGGGCGGCCGGGTCCGCATGGCCGGCTGCGTGGGCAGCGACGCCTTCGGGGAGGAATTGATCGCCCACCTGACCTCTTACGGGGTGCAGACCGACGCCATTCGCAGGGTGGAAGGGCCCTCGGGCATCGCCGTCATTCTGGTGGTGGGGGGCGACAACCGCATCATTCTGGACCGGGGCGCCAACGCCGCCCTGTCGCCGGCTGATCTGGACCGCCTGCTGGATGAGGCCGAGCCGGGAGACATCTTCCTGACCCAGCTCGAAACGCCCCTGGAAGTCGTGGGCTACGGCCTGAAAAAGGCCAAGGAGAAGGGGCTTCTGACCATCCTCAATCCCGCGCCTGCCGACCCCGCCGTTTCGGCCTGGTTCTCCGCTGTGGACATCATCACCCCCAACGAATCCGAGCTGGAAATTCTGGGCGGCGCGGAGAAGCTGCTCGGTCAGGGCATCCGGCAGATCATCCTGACGCAGGGCGGCAAGGGGCAGGCCCTGATCGATGCCGCCGGCCGGCGGGAATTTTCCTGTCCCAAGGTCAAACCGGTGGACACGACGGCGGCCGGAGACACCTTCTGCGGCGGACTGGCGGTGGAGCTGGCCAACGGCGCTTCCATTCCCGAGGCCATGATCTTTGCCGGTCTGGCGGCCAGCCTGTCCGTGACCCGAAAGGGCGCCCAGCAGTCCATCCCCACCCGGGAGGAAGTGCTGGCCTTTGCCCGCTCCCTCGACGCCGAGTAACCCCCGTCCCCGAGGGCTTTCTGCCTCCGCGGGTCGGCTAAAAAGTCGGGTTTGTACATCAAACAGCATTTGTTCCTGCCCCGCCGTCAAAAGCGGGGCTTTTTGCTTGCGGAAGAAAAGCCTTTTTGAAGCTTCGGGTTTCCGCCCGTTCCTCTCGCCGTACTTTTGGCCTGATTTGAACGTACAAAAACTTTCAAAAATTATTTTTTATGAGATTTTGGCAGTAAAATCATTCAAACAGGCCGGACCGGCGGGGGCGGGAGACAAAAGGGGTAAACTTGGGCTTTTTCTCAAAGAAGCTTTGCGTTCAGTGGAAAAGGGGCAAACTCTACGGAGCGTGGGTGTACATTCGTCCGAATTTGTGCTATGATCAAAGGGCCCGAGGGGAAGGCTTGAGAGATCCCGGGTCCGCTCTTCGGGCAAACGTTCAGGAGGTTTTGAACATGGATCAGATCAGGACCGGCAAATTCATTGCCGAGCGGCGCAGGAGCGAGGGCCTCACCCAGGCAGAGCTGGCCGAAGCCCTGGGCATCAGCGACAAGACCGTCTCCAAGTGGGAGTGCGGCAAGGGGCTGCCCGAGGTCTCCCTGATGCTGCCGCTGTGCGAGCGGCTGCACATTTCGGTCAACGACCTGCTCTCGGGGGCTCGGGTGACCGAGGAGGACTATCGCCGGCGGGCAGAGGAGAACCTGCTGTCCCTGGTGCAGGAGAACCATGAGAACAGAAAAAATTTCGGCCTCTCTCTGGTCTGCGGGATCGTCACCGTCATCGCCGTCTGCGCCCTGACGGCCCTGGCCTCCTTTCTGGAACTGCCCGCGCCGGTCCGGGTGGCGCTGCTGATCCTGGCTGTGGCCACGGCGGCGGCCGGAATCGGCGCGGCGGTCCTGCTCGACGTCCGGGCCGGATACTTTGAGTGTCCGCACTGCGGGGCGCTGTTCGTCCCCACGGCGGGGGCCTACGTCAAGGGCCTTCACACTTTTACCCGCCGCCAGCTGACCTGCCCCGAGTGCGGCAAGACGGGGATGTGCAAAAAGCGGCTGACCCGGAAAAACTAGACCCTTCAAGGGGGGATCTCCGCCTTTCCCCGGGCAGCGGGTCGAAATGCCTTCGGAATGTTGCCCCTTTTTTGGGATTTTGTCTGATTTTGTTTTTTCGGGTTTTCCGGCGGCCGTTCGCCGTGACAGCGGGCGGCAGACGTGCTACAATGTTCTGCGGCGCCGCGGGGCGGGGACGCTCAACGCTCCTGATCCGGATTTGGTTTCCCCGCGCGGCAGATCCCCTGGGAGGGCGGTTATGAAACGAGTGGTACTGCTGGAAGACGGAGAGAAGAATTTTCGGGTCTATGAGGAGATCTTTGCCCGGGAGGGCTGGGAGGTGGTGCTGCGCACCGATTCTCCCGCCCGGGCGCTGGCCGCGGCAGCCCGCGCCGATCTTCTGGTGCTGGGCCTGATGCTGCGGGAGCTCAACGGCATCGAGGTCATCGGCCGGATCCGGGAGGCCGGTCTGCCGGTCAAAATTCTGGTACTCTCCGGGCTGAGCGCCCAGGACTGCATCGTCCGGACGGCGGCCGCCGGGGCCGACCATGTTCTGTGCAAACCGGTCTTTCCGCCCATGCTGATGCGGGCGGCCGAACAGCTGGTCTCCCAGCCGGTCCGCCGGCTGCTCCGGGGCTGAGGGGGAGAAATTTCCGACAATTTTGCAAAAGCCCGGCAAAAAAGTTGACAAGCGGAAAAAATGTGCTTATAATATCAAGCACAACGACATATCCGGGTCGAGGAGACAAGTACCGGTCCACAAAGTGTCCAGCGAGCGCGGGAGGGTGCAAGCCGCGCGACGGCGTGAACAGGGGGAAACCGCTCTTCGCAGGATCCGGCGGCCCTTCCCGCGACAGAGGGAAAAGAGTACAAAATTAAGGTGGAACCACGGTGGAACATCGTCCTTATGCCAAGGCATGAGGGCGTTTTTTTTGACCTTGTGAACAAGCCGCCTTTCGAGAGGAGAACTTCGGGGAGTCGGGTTTCGGTCCGGAAAATGCCCGGGGCAGTCGGGAGAGGGCTCGGGTGGCCGGAAGGGAAAGGATTTTCCGGGACAGCCGGGCCGGGTAAAAGCCTGTCAAGGCGGAACTCTTTCTTAGAGACTCTTCATAATTGATCTTTCAAGCATAATTGATCTTTCAAAAATAATTTTTTTATCCATAAACAAAGCGAAACAAAAGATCACAGGCGCTCTGCCGCCTCAGGCAGAGAACAGGAGGTAATGGTATGAAACTGACACTCAAGGACGGATCGGTCCGGGAATTCGAGGGGCCGGTCAGCGGCCTGGAGGCCGCCAAGGCCATCAGCGAAGGGCTGGCCCGGGCCGCGCTGATCTGCCGGGTAGACGGAAAACTGTGCGATCTTTCGGCCGTCATCGACCATGACGCGGCCTTCGAAGTGCTGACCTTCAAGGACGAGGAGGGCAAGGAGGCCTACCGCCACACCGCCGCCCACATTCTGGCCCAGGCGGTCAAGAGCGTCTTCCCGACCTGCAAGCTGGCCATCGGCCCGGCCATCAAGACCGGCTTCTACTATGACTTTGAATTCCGCTCTCCCATCACCCAGGAGGATCTGGGCAAGATCGAGGCCGAGATGACCAAGATCATCAAGGCGGACTTTCCCATCGAGCGCTTCGAGCTCTCCCGGGAGGCCGCGCTCAAGGAGATGCAGAAGTACCGCGAAAAATACAAGGTGGAGCTCATCAAGGAGATCCCCGAGGGGGAGACCATCTCCTTCTACCGGCAGGGTTCTTTTGTGGATCTGTGCCGGGGACCCCATCTGACTTCCACCGGCAAGATCAAGGCCTTCAAGCTGACTTCGCTGGCCGGCGCCTACTGGAAGGGGGACGAGCACAACAAAATGCTCACCCGCATCTACGGCACCGCCTTCGACAAAAAGGCCGACCTCGAGGCCTACCTGCAGGCGCTGGAGGAGGCCAAAAAGAGGGACCACAACAAGCTGGGCCGGGAACTCGGCCTGTTCATGACCGACGAGAACATCGGTCAGGGGCTGCCGCTGATGATGCCCAAGGGGGCCAAGGTGCTGCAGATCCTGCAGCGGTTCGTGGAGGACGAGGAGGAGCGCCGGGGCTACATGCTGACCAAGACCCCCGTCATGGCCAAGAACAACCTCTACAAGATCTCCGGCCACTGGGATCACTACCGCGACAAGATGTTCATCATCGGCGACGAGGACAAGGACGAGGAAGTGCTGGCCCTGCGGCCCATGACCTGCCCCTTCCAGTTCACCATCTACAAGAACGGGCTGAAGAGCTACCGCGATCTGCCCTGCCGCTACGCCGAGACCGCCACCCTCTGCCGCAAGGAGGCCAGCGGGGAGATGCACGGGCTGATCCGGGTGCGGCAGTTCACCCTCTCCGACGGCCACATCGTCTGCACCCCCGAACAGCTGGAGGAGGAGTTCAGACAGGCGCTGGATCTGTGCAAGTACATGATCCGCTGCATGGGGTTCGAGGACGAGATCTCCTACCGCTTCTCCAAGTGGGACCCCAAGAACAAGGACAAGTACGTGGGCACCGCCGAGCAGTGGGAGAGCACCCAGGACCAGATGAGGCAGATCCTGCATCACCTGGACGTGGACTTTGTGGAGGCCGAAGGCGAGGCCGCCTTCTACGGCCCCAAGCTGGACATCCAGACCACCAACGTCTACGGCAAGGAGGACACCCTGATCACCATTCAGATCGACTTCGCCCTGGCCGAACGCTTTGACATGACCTACATCGATCAGGACGGTGAGAAAAAGCGGCCCATCATCATCCACCGTTCCTCCATCGGCTGCTACGAGCGCACCCTGTCCATGCTCATCGAAAAGTATGCGGGCGCGCTGCCCCTGTGGATGGCGCCGGTCCAGGCCACGGTCATGAGCCTGACCGACCGCACCGCCGAACAGGCCAAGGCCTTTGCCGCCCGTCTGCGGGCGGCCGGCATCCGCACCGAAGTGGACGACCGCTCCGAAAAGATCGGCTACAAGATCCGCGAGGCCCAGCTGAACAAGATCCCCTACATGGTCATCCTGGGGGACAAGGAGGCCGAGGAGGGCGTGATCTCGGTCCGCTCCCGTTCGGCCGGAGACCTGGGCAAAATGGAGCCCGAGGCCTTCATCGAGCGGGTCAAAAAAGAGTGCGAAGACAAGGTCGTCGGCTGACGCCGGCCCTTGACGGAGAGCCCGCAGGGAAAAAGCCTGCGGGCTTTCCCATTTGGGGGCTTTTTCAAAAAGCCTTCCGCCGGGAAAAAAGGAAAGGAGCGCCCGGCCCTGGGAAAAAGAGGGTCCGGGGATGGATTTTTACAAAAAAGGACATCATTCGCATTGCCTGACGATGGGGATTTGTGATATAATAGAAAAAAGATCGCATGGAGGAAGGGTATGATTTTTAAGGCCCGGACAGGAGGGAGGACCCGATGAATCCGCTCAGTATCGTCTTTTTGGTGTTGTCCGCCGTCTTTCTGACGGCCGGGATCGTCTTTTTCGGCCTCTTTCTCAGCCGGCTGACCGACCGCTGCCATGTCTGCAACACCCCGGTCAACTGCCCGGATCCCGTCTGCCGGCAGTGCGGCACCCTGTACAACGGGGGGACCCGGCGGCAGCGGATCGTGTTCATGGTGCTGTTCATCGTCTTTCTGGCCGAGGCCCTGCTGTTTGCGGTCGGCATGATCCTGGCCCTGGTCCTGATCTGACCGTAAAAGAAGGAAAACCGGCGCAAAGACCGGGCCGGCGGAGGCCGCGCCCCTGTGATTTTGGTGGAACATGAAGGAAAAAACAAAGAGAGAACAAAAAGAGAAAAAGCAGAAAAACGAACGGGTCAAATGCACCTCCATCGGCGGACAGGCCGTCATGGAGGGGGTGATGATGCGGGGCGAGCGCAGCATGGCGCTGGCCGTGCGGGACTCCGAGGGCAAGATCCGGCTGGAGACCACCCGGTTCAAGTCGGTCAAGAGCCGGGGATTCTGGTTCAATTTCCCCATCATCCGGGGGGTGGTCCGCTTCGGGCAGACCCTGGCCGACGGAGTCAAGACCCTGATGCGGTCGGCCGACGTCTACGGCGAGGCCGAACCCGGCCGCTTCGAAAAGTGGCTGTCCCGGACCTTTAAGGTGGACCTGATGAGTGTGGTCACCTTTTTGTCTGTGCTGCTGGGGGTGGCCTTCGCCATCTTTCTGTACAGCTTTCTGCCCAACGCCATCGCCAAGGGACTGCGGGCGCTGATCGGCTTCAACGACACCTGGGAGCAGGTGGCCATCGCGGTCAGCAAGTTCACCATTTTGATCGGCTATCTGCTGCTGTGCTCCCTGCTCAAGGACATCCGCCGCACCTTCATGTACCACGGGGCCGAACATCGCACCATCAACTGCTACGAAAAGGGGCTGGAGATGACGGTGGAGAACATCCAGACCTGCACCACCCTGAACAAGCGCTGCGGTACTACTTTTCTGTTCTACACCCTGCTGGTCAGCGTCATCGTCTCCTTCTTCGTGGGCATCCAGGACAACCTGTTTTTGCAGGTCGGCATCCGCATCCTGCTGATCCTGCCGGTGGCCGGGATCTCCTACGAACTGCTGAAACTGCTGGCCAGGACCGATTTCTGGCTGTTTTACCCCCTGCAGCTGCCCGGCCTGCTGCTGCAGAAGATCACCACCAAAAAGCCCACCGACGACATGGCCGAGGTGGCCCTGACTGCCTTCAACGCCGTGCTCGAAATGGACGCCGACGAGAGCATCCCCACCCAGACCTTCGAGATGTCCCGCCCCCGGAAGGAGGCCTATGAATGGGCGCAGAAGGAGCTGGAGGGGATCGCCGATCCCGCCGACGTGGACTGGATGTTCTGCGCCGCCCTGAAGACCACCCGGGCCAAGCTCCCCCTGCGGGAGAAGATCACGCCCACCGAATATGCCCACATCCGGGCCATGGTGGAGGAGCGGAAGACCGGAAAGCCTCTGCAGTACATTCTGGCCAACACCAATTTCTGCGGGTTCGAGCTGGATCTGACCCCCGACGTGCTGATCCCCCGCTTCGAGACCGAGCTGCTGGTCGAGCAGGCCCTCAAGGTCATCACCCCCCAGAGCCGGGTGCTGGATCTGTGCACGGGGAGCGGCTGCATCGCGGTGGCCGTGCAGAAAAAATCGGGGGCGGCGGTGACGGCCAGCGATCTCTCCGAGGCCGCCCTGGCGCTGGCCGCCAAGAATGCCGAAAAGAACGGCGCCGTTGTGACCTTCGTGCAGAGCGACCTGTTCGAAAAGCTGGAAGGGCCCTTCGACGTCATCATCAGCAATCCGCCCTATGTCAGGCGGGCGGAGATCCCCACGCTGTCCCCCGAGGTGCAGTTCGAGCCGGTGATGGCGCTGGACGGCGGGGAGGACGGCCTGGACTTTTACCGCCGGATCGCCGCCGAGGCCCCGGCTCATCTGACCGAAAAAGGCGCCCTCTTCCTGGAAGTGGGGGAGGGCCAGGCCCGCGAGGTCGAGTTGCTGCTCCGGGAAGAATTCGAGGTCAAAATTCTGAAAGATTACGACGGGGTAGAGCGCATGATCCGCGCCCTCCGGCGGGAGAAGAACTGATCCGCACTTTTGGGGGAGGCGCCCGAAAAGGTCCGGTTCGGCCGGGACGACCCGCGCCGAGGTGAGGCAATTTCGGGGGACGTGTTCGGAAAATGCGTCCTGTCTGGCCGGAAGCCCATCCGTTGATTTTTGATTTTTTATGTTTGAAAAACTGGAACAGACCGAAAAACTTTACCGGGAGCTGGAGCAGAAGCTGGCCGATCCCGGCCTGCCCGCCCGGCAGGAGGAATGGAAAAAGCTGTCCAAGCAGCACGCCGAACTCGGCCCGGTGGTGGAAAAATACCGGGAATACCGGGCCGTTCAGGCCGAGCGGGGGGAACTGGAGGCCATGCTGGCGGGGGAGAAGGATCCCGAGCTGGCCGAGCTGACCCGGGAGGAGCTGAGGGCGGCGGAGGAGAGACTTGCGGCCCTGGAGGAGGAGCTGAAAATTTTGCTGCTCCCCAAAGACCCCAACGACGACAAGAACGTCATTCTGGAGATCCGGGCGGGCGCCGGCGGGGAGGAGGCCGCCCTGTTCGCCCTCGACCTTCTGAAGATGTACCTGCGCTATGCCGAAAAGAACCGCTGGAAGACCGAGGAGATCGACCTCAGTTCCTCGGATCTGGGGGGGATCAAGGAGGCCGTGGTGCAGATCACCGGAAAGGGAGCCTACTCCAAACTCAAGTTCGAGAGCGGGGTGCACCGGGTGCAGCGGGTGCCCGAGACCGAATCTCAGGGGCGCATCCACACCTCCACGGTGACCGTGGCCGTGCTGCCCGAGGCCGAGGACGTCGAGGTGCAGGTGGACGAAAAGGACCTTCGCATCGACATCTTCCGAAGCTCCGGCGCCGGCGGCCAGAAGGTCAACAAGACCGAATCCGCCATCCGCATCACCCACATCCCTACCGGCATCGTGGTGCAGTGCCAGGACGAGCGCTCCCAGACCCGGAACAAGGAAAAGGCCATGACCGTGTTAAAGAGCCGGCTCTATGACTACTACGCCACCCGGGCCGAGGCCGAGGTCGCCCAGAAGCGCCGCACGCAGGTGGGGACGGGGGACCGCTCCGAGCGCATCCGCACCTACAATTTTCCCCAGGGCCGGGTGACCGATCACCGCATCAACATGACCCTGTATTCGCTGGATACCTACATGCAGGGGGAGATCGACGAGATGATCGACGCGCTCTCCTTGGCCGACCGCAATCTGAAACTGCAGGCCGAGGCCTGACGGACGTTGGCCGAATATGGCCGCCCATGCCGAAAAATTCCGCCGCGATCGGGAGTGCGCCCGGTTCTGCGCAAAAAGCCCGGCGCCGTGAATAGTTTGCGCTTTCTGCTTCAAATCAAAGAAAATAATGGTTTTTGAAAGATTTAGGATGTTCATTTTGAAGGGGTTGTCCAAAGTCTTTCAGCACTTCGGAGGAAGAGATGAAACTCAAATCAAACGCCGTCATCCTGTTCCAGGGGGACTCCATCACCGACGCCGGGCGGGACCGCGCCGACTTCTACGGCAATGCGGGCTATCCCGCCATGATCGCCAGAATTTTGGCCGAGCGCTTTCCCGAGCGCAGCTTGACCTGCCTCAACCGCGGGGTGTCGGGGGATACTTCCGCCATGATGCTGGCCCGCTGGGAGGAGGACTGCCTGGCTTTGAGGCCGGACGTCCTCTCGGTGCTGATCGGCATCAACGACACCTGGCGGCGGTACGATTCGGACAGTCCCACTTCGGCCGAGGCCTACGTGGCCAACTGCCGGGAGGCCCTGACCCGGGTGCGCAAGGCGCTGCCCGACTGCCAGATCATCCTGCTGGAGCCCTTTTTGCTCTCCACCGATCCCGCAAAGCGGAGCTACTACGAGGATCTCGGCCCCAAGATTTTGGCCCTGCGCAAGCTGGCCCGGGAGTTCGGCTGCGAGTATGTCCCGCTGGACGGGATCTTCGCCGAGGAGGAGACCCGCTGCCCGGCCGAAGTGCTCTCCTTCGACGGAGTGCATCCCGACGTCAAGGGTCAGGCCGTCATCGCCCGGGAGTGGCTGAAACGGGTGACCTGAGAAAGCGCTTCCGGTCCTGCTGAGGGCTGACCGTCACGTCAGCGGAAAGCTCTTTTGAACAGGCTTTCACGGTTTCCGACGACAGCTGCCTGGCGGTCTGCCGGCAGAGATGCCGAGGGAGCTTCGGAGTTTAAAATTTTGCATATTTCACATCATTTTATTATTTTTGAATGATCGAATACGGCAGTTTTGCCGTGACATTGGGAGGTGTTCAGCTTATGACCGAGTATCAGAAATGGCTGGAATTGACGAAGGACTGTCCCGACCTGCATCGGGAGCTGGAGGAGATCGCGGACCGGCCCGCCGAGATCGAGGACCGCTTCTACCGGGAGCTGGAGTTCGGCACGGCGGGGCTTCGCGGCGTGCTGGGCGCGGGGACCAACCGCATGAACGTGTTCACCCTCCGCCGGGCCAGCTATGGGGTGGCCCGGTATCTGACCGAGCATTACCGGCGGCCCTCGGTGGCCCTCTCCTACGACAGCCGGCACAAGTCGGCCGAGTTCGCGCGAGAGGCCGCCCTGGTCTATGCCGCCATGGGGGTCAAGGTCTGGATCTATCCCCGGCTGACCCCGGTGCCCATGCTCTCCTACGCGGTGCGGAATCTCGGCTGCAGCGGGGGAGCCATGGTCACGGCCAGCCACAATCCCAAGCAGTACAACGGCTACAAGGTCTACAACGAGGACGGCTGTCAGATCACGGCCGAGGCCGCCGACACCATCCAGCGCTACATTCTGGAGGCCGACTACGCTGGACTGCCCCGCGCCGACGAGGAGCGGGCCAGGGCCGAGGGGCTGATCGAGGACGTGCCCGAGCGGGTCTACGAGAGCTACATGGCGGAGATCCGAAAATACTCGCTGACCGACGGCGACATCTCCCTGAAGATCGTCTATTCCCCCCTGAACGGGGCGGGGAACCGGCCGGTGAGGGACATCTTAAAGCGGATCGGCTGCAAAAATGTGTCCGTGGTGCCCGAGCAGGAAAACCCCGATCCCGACTTTACCACCTGTCCCTACCCCAATCCCGAGATCCGCGAGGCGCTGGAGCTGTCCATCCGCCAGGCCGAGCGGGAGGGGGCCGATCTGGTGCTGGCCACCGATCCCGATGCCGACCGGGTGGGCATCGCCGTCCGGCACGGGGGCGCCATGCAGCTGCTCTCGGGCAACGACACCGGCAATCTGCTCTGCTACTACCTGCTCAGCCGCAAAAAGAAGATGGGCACCCTGCCGAAACGTCCGGTCGTCATCACGACCATCGTCTCCACGCCCATGCCGGACGCCGTGGTCCCAGCCTTCGGCGGCGAGGTCTTCGATGTCTACACCGGCTTCAAGAACATCGGGGACAAGATGAAGGAGCTGGAGGAGGAGGGAAGGCTTTCCGATCTCATCCTGGCCTTCGAGGAGAGCTACGGCTACCTTCCCGGAGGCTACGTCCGCGACAAGGACGCGGTGGCTGCCTCCATGCTGATCTGCGAGATGGCCGACTACTACCACGAGCAGGGTCTGGACCTTTGCCAGGTGCTGGAAAAGATGTACGCCGAATTCGGCTACTACGCCAGCCGCACCCAGTCGATCGCCTTCGGGGGCAAGGAGGGGTTGGAGCGCATGGCCGCCCTCATCGAGGCCCTCCGCCGAAATCCGCCCGCCGTCCTGGCCGGCTCGCCCGTGCTGACGGTCAAGGATTATTTGACCGGCGTCAACGGCATGGAGCCGCAGAACGTGCTGGAATTTTCCACCGCCGCCCTCAAGCTGATCGTGCGGCCCTCCGGGACCGAGCCCAAGCTCAAGGTCTACGCCCACACCAGGGGGGAGGACCGCGAAGCCTGCGCCCGCCTGCTGGATCGGGTGCTGGCCGAGGTCAAAGCCCTGTTCGCCTGAAAAAAGCGGCCCGTCTCCGAGGGGACGGGCCGTCCGCGCGCCTGAGCTCATCCAAGGCGCTTTATCCGTGTTGGCGGGGACGGGCTGTCTGGCTATCCGTGCGCAATGCCCATGCGAAGGCCTGTCGGGCCGGCCGGGCGTTATGCCCATGCGAGGGGATGAAAGTCTCCGAGTCCCGAGAAGATCTTGCAGACCGGGCCGTCCGCACGTCCGTCCGAGGGCTTGAAAGGCCCCGGGTCCGAAAAGTTTTTATGGACCCTCCGCGCCGACCCATGGCCTTGTCGGGACAGACCGGAAAGGTCCTGTCGGAAGGGGATTTCATGGTAAAGAAGTCCATGGTACGGATTTTAAGAGAAGAAACGAAATATTTAAAATATTATTGAACGATTTAATACGAGATAAAGAGAGGAATTCCGGCCCTTTATGAACGATCTGCTGGCCCAAAAACTGAAGGATCTGCCCGACAGCCCGGGGGTGTATCTGATGAAGAACGCCGCCGGGCAGATCATCTACGTCGGCAAGGCCAAGGTGCTCAAAAATCGGGTGCGGCAGTACTTTCATTCCGGCTGGAAGGGGGAAAAGACCGCCCTCATGGTCAGCCACATCGAGGATCTCGAGTACGTGCTGACCCACTCCGAGACCGACGCGCTGGTGCTGGAGTCCAACCTCATCAAAAAGCACAAGCCCCCCTACAACATCCTGCTCAAGGACGACAAAAATTTTCCCTACCTGCGGGTGGACCTGCACGAGCCCTACCCGGCCTTCACGGTGGTGCGCAAGCTCAAAAAGGACGGCGCCCGCTACTTCGGGCCCTTTTTGGGGATCTCCGTCAAGGAGCTTCTGGAGATGCTCTACGCCGCCTTTCCCCTTAGGACCTGCCGCTTTAACTTTGCGGGGGGGAAGGCGGCCCGGCCCTGCCTGAACTATCATCTGGGGCGGTGCCTGGGGCCCTGCTGCTTCGAGGTCCCGCCCGAGCGCTACCTCGGCGAGGTCCGCCGGGCCATGCGCTTTCTGGAGGGCAACGACGAGGAGATCGGCAAGATCTTCCGGGAGCGGATGGCCGCCGCCGCCCAGAATCAGGACTTCGAGGCCGCCATTTTGTACCGCGACCGCCTGAGCGCCCTGGAAAAGCTGGGACAGCGCAAGGTAGCCGCCCTGGAGCGCAAGGTCAGTCTGGACGTGTTTGCCTACCTCTCCAACGGGGTCTACGGGGTGGTCTCCGCCCTGCTGGTCCGGGAGGGAAAGATCGTGGGCGCCCGAAGTTTTCCCTTTCCCGAGGTCTCCCTGCAAAAGAGCGACAGCCTGGCCAACTTCCTGATGCAGTACTACGAGGACAGCTTGCCGCCCCCCGAGATCCTGGTCGATCTGGATCTGCCCGAGGCCCCTGCGCTGGAGGAGCATTTTTCGGATCTTGCCGGCCGAAAGGTCAAAATTTCCCGCCCCGCCCGGGGAAAGAAAAAGAGCCTTCTGGACATGGCCGGCAAGAACGCCGCGGACTATCTGGCCAAGACGGTGGAAAAGTACCGCCACCACGAGGAAATGACCGCGGGCGCGGTGGCCATGCTGCAGGAGATCCTGGGGCTGGACCGCCTGCCCCGGCGGATGGAGTGCTACGACATCTCCAACATCAGCGGCACGGACAAGACGGCCTCCATGGTGGTCTTTTTCGACGGCGAGCCGGACAAGGCCGCTTACCGCCGCTTCCGCATCAAGACGGTGGAGGGGAGCGACGACTTTGCCAGCCTGCACGAGGTGCTCTCCCGCCGCATCCGCCGGGCCGAGGAGGGGGAGGATCCCTCCTTTTCCGTCCTGCCCGACCTGTTCGTCATCGACGGCGGCAAGGGCCAGCTTTCCTCGGCCTACGACGCCATGCGCAGTCTGGGGGTGGACCGGCCCATGATCTCCCTGGCCAAGCGGGAGGAGGAGATCTGGACCGTGGGCGCCGACCAGCCCATCCGCCTGCCCAAGTCCAACCTGGCCCTGCGGATGCTGCAGCGCATCCGGGACGAGGCGCACCGCTTTGCCATCACCTTCCACCGCTCCCTCCGCAACCGCCATCTGACCTCCGAGCTCGAGCAGATCGAGGGGATCGGCCCGGCCAAGCGCAAGGCCCTGCTGCAGCGCTTCCACAGCCGGGAGGAGATCCGGGAGGCCACCCGGGAGGAGCTCATGCAGACGCCCGGCATCAGCGGAAAGCTGGCCGACGTCATCCTGGCCTGGTTCCAAAGATCGCCGGCGCCCGCCGATCCCCGCCTGCCCGATCCCAAACGGGAGGGCGCAGGGAACATGGATGGGGCAGACGTGGAAGATCCCGGGGCCTTTCCGGAGAGATCCGGGGAGGAGGGCGTGCAGGACGCATCGGGGAGGAGAGAGGAAGATCTGGGCCAATAGAGTGGGAAACTCCAGAGTGGGAACCTTCGACGGCAGGACACAGATCCAATTTCGCTGGGTATCTTCTTTCCGGCCTGCCGCTCCGGCGCCCGCATCGCCGAATTCGGGTTGTCAAACAGCGGAAAATATGCTATAATAGACCTCGGCAAAGGCCATTTTTGTTCTTTGACCGCCGGGAAAGAGCAAGTTTTTCCTCAAAAATGGTGCATAGTACTATGCAAATCAGGTGAAAAGCAGAGTACTATGCAGGATAAAACAGAGAGAACAGATCAAAGACGAGAGTTTATGGACCGGAGGACAAACAACGCTTAGCTTATATTTTAGCGTTCAGCTTCTTATATAAAGTTTAATATTTATAAGTTTTATATATTTTATCTTAGTTATATATCAGATCAAAATGATCGATCCGTATATATATCAGATCAAAACTCATTTGTCATTTAAGGCAGCACCGCACGAAGATTGTGTGCGGATTGCGCCGTCAGATTTTTCGTCAATTCGTCCAAAATCGACGCAGGAATACTGGATGTATTTCAAGGAGATTTTGGGCCAAGTGGCGGAAAAGATGCAAGCAAGGCGTACACAAAGCCGCAGGCGGTCTTTGTGCGGGGATGCCTTAATTTTGTACCATACAAGGAGATCATTCATGACACTGGAGGCCGAACACCTCTACAAGTCCTTCGGGGCCAAACAAGTGCTCGCCGACGTGAGTTTCCGGGCGGAGGGCGGCAAGGCTCTCGGGCTTCTGGGCCGCAACGGCGCGGGCAAAACCACCACCCTGCGCATCCTGATGCAGGTCTTTCCCGCCGACGCCGGCCATGTCACCCTGGACGGCCAGCCCCTGATCCGGGAGCGGTTGAAAGTCGGCTACATGCCGGAAGAGCGGGGGCTTTACCCCAAGAAAAAGATCCTCGAACAGCTGGTCTATCTGGGGTGTCTGCACGGCCTGAAAAAGGGCGAGGCCGCCGCGAGCGCCCGCGCCCTCCTGAAGCGGCTGGAGATGTCCGGGGTGGAGGAGGTCAAGCTGGAGACCCTTTCCAAGGGCAACCAGCAGAAGATCCAACTGGCGGCCACCCTGATCGCCGATCCCGACCTCGTCATTCTGGACGAGCCCTTTTCGGGGCTGGATCCGGTCAACGCCGGACTGCTGAAGGACATCGTCAAGGAGCTGATGGCCCGCGGCAAGATGGTCATTTTTTCCAGCCATCAGATGAACTACATCGAGGAGTTCTGCGAGGAGATCTGTATTCTCTCCGGCGGCCGGGTGGCCGTCTCGGGCAACCTGACCGAGATCAAGCGGAGCTATCCCCGGAACGTCATCGCCCTGTCCGGGCGGGACAACGCCGCCCTGCTGGCCGGGGTAAAGGCCCTGCCCTTCGTGCGGGAGATCCTGCCCGCGCACGAGGGATTTTGGGTCCGCCTGGAGCGGGAGGCGGACAAGGAGGCCCTGCTGCACGCGGTCGGGGGGCTGGACGTGGATGAATTCCGGGTCTGCGAGCCTTCTTTGAACGACATTTTCGTACAGTACACCACCGCCGGGGCGGAGGGAGGCCGGGCATGAAGGGCAGACAATTTTTCGAGATCTTCAAATTTGAGTTCAAAAACTACGCTAAGAGCAAGGTCTTCATCGTGCTGACGGTGGCCCTGGTGGTCCTCATCGCCGGGGTGCTGACCCTGCCCAACCTGCTCTCCGGCCTGCCGCAGACCCAGGCCGAGCCCGAGAAGGCGGCGGTGCTGAACGACAACGGCCTTTCCGCCCTCTACAACGCCATCCCCGCCGAAAACCGGGCCTACGAGCTGGTGCCGGTGGGCCTGACCGAGGCCGAGCTGGAGGAAAAGGTGCT
This sequence comes from uncultured Clostridia bacterium, assembly GCA_944332455.1. Taxonomy (GTDB): domain Bacteria; phylum Bacillota; class Clostridia; order Christensenellales; family HGM11417; genus CALVJY01. Next base: position 134,502 of record CALVJY010000003.1, on the reverse strand, counting down.
GGCGGGGGAGTACGCCTGCGGCATCGTCCTCACCGGGGACCTGAGCTACCGCTATGTGGTGCCCACGGTCTCCCTCTACGACGACCTGTCGGCCGTGTTAAACAGCCTTCTGGTCTCCTCCTACCAGGCCGCCCAGATGGCCCAGGGCGGGCTGACCGCCGATCAGATCGCCGCCATCATGGGGGCCACGGCCTCGGCCGAGGTGGTCAACCTGGGCAAGGATCAGACCCAGAACATCCTGTACACCTACATTCTGCTGATGGCGCTCTACATGGCCATCATGCTCTACGGGCAGCTGGTGGCCTCCAGCGTGGCTGCCGAAAAGAGCTCCCGCGCCATGGAACTGCTGATCACCACCGCAAAGCCGGTCAATCTGATGTTCGGCAAGATCATCGGCACCGGGCTGTGCGGCCTGATCCAGATCGTCTGCCTGGTGGGTTCCGGTTTTCTGTTCTACCGGCTGAATTACAGCTATTGGCAGGACAACGCGCTGATGGCCTCGATCTTCGGAATGCCGGCCGAAATGCTGCTCTACACCGTGCTGTTCTTTGTGCTGGGCTACTTTTTGTACGCCTTTTTGTACGGGGCGCTGGGCAGTCTGGCCAACCGCTCCGAGGACGTCAACACCCTGTCGATGCCCGTCACCTTCCTCTTTCTGATCGGCTTTTTCGTGGTGCTGTTCTCCATGATGGGGGACGGGGTGGACTCCGGCCTGATGAAGTTCTGCTCCTATTTTCCCTTCACTTCGCCCATGGCCATGTTCTGCCGGGTGGCGATGGGGAACGTGCCGCTCTGGGGAGTGATCCTCTCGGTGGTGCTCCTGCTGGCGGCCACCGTGCTGGTGGGGCTTTTGTGTTCGGCCGTCTATCGGCTGGGGGTGCTGCTCTACGGCAAGCCGCCCAAGCCCGGCGAGCTGATCCGGATGCTGAAAAACCAGAAGAAGGAGGCCCGCATGGATCCGGCCGACCCCTCCGGCAGGGCCTAGTCCTTTCCGGCCTTAAACCGGAAGAAAGCGGACAGAGGAAAGCAGATCGGTTTTTAGAATCTGCCGGTTTTTTAGAATCTATTATTAGAATCTATTATAGAGTTTTTTTAGGATCTATCATAGATTTATATAATATAGATTTATATAATCAGATTTCAAAATAATCAGATCTCAAAGTCAGAATATCATCAAATTTAAAAACAGAAAAATTTTCAAGTCATCAAACATTCAATCGAGCAGGAGAACGGAATATGGAACTCGATCATTCGATCTATCAGAACCCCCTCAACACCCGCTACGCGAGCAGGGAGATGAGCCGCATCTTTTCGGACGACAACCGCTTCCGGCTGTGGCGGCGGCTGTGGCTGGCCCTGGCCGAGTGCGAACAGGAACTGGGGCTGAACATCACCGACGAGCAGCTGGACGAGATGCGCGCCCATCTGGACGACATCAACTACGCCGAGGCCGAGGCCCGGGAAAAGGTGGTCCGCCACGACGTCATGAGCCACGTCTACGCCTTCGGGCTGCAGTGTCCCAAGGCCGCCGGCATCATCCATCTGGGGGCCACCAGCTGTTTTGTCACCGACAATTCCGAGCTGCTGCAGATGCACCAGGGGCTGATCGAAGTCCGCCGCAAGCTGGTCAACGTCATCGACAAGCTCCGGCGCTTCGCCTTAAAGTACAAGGACCTGCCCACCCTGGGCTTTACCCACCTTCAGCCCGCCCAGCTGACCACGGTGGGCAAGCGGGCCTGCCTGTGGATCCAGGACCTCATGCTGGACCTGGAAAATCTGGAGCATCTGTTGGCGACCTTCCGGCTGCGGGGGGTCAAGGGCACCACCGGCACCCAGGCCAGCTTTCTGGAGCTGTTCGACGGCGACCACGAAAAGGTCCGGCAGCTGGACAAAATGGTGGCCGCCAAATTCGGCTTTCAAAAGACCTATCCCGTCACCGGGCAGACCTATCCCCGCAAGGCCGACTATGCCGTGCTGCAGGCGCTGTCCTCGGTGGCCCAGAGCGCCTATCGCTTCTCCAACGATCTCAGGCTGTTGCAGCACATGAAAGAGATGGAGGAGCCCTTCGAAAAGTCCCAGATCGGCTCCTCGGCCATGGCCTACAAGCGCAATCCCATGCGGAGCGAGCGCATCTCCGCCCTCTCCCGCTTTGTGCTCTCCCTGCCCGTCAACGCCGCGGTCACGGCCTCCACCCAGTGGTTCGAGCGCACCCTGGACGACTCGGCCAACCGCCGCATGGTGGTGGCCCAGGCCTTTTTGGGGGTGGACGCCATCCTCAATCTGTACCTGAACGTGGCCGAAAACATGGTGGTCTACGAAAAGGTCATCCGCAAGCACATCATGGCCGAACTGCCCTTCATGGCCACCGAGATCATCCTCATGGAGGGGGTCAAGGCCGGGGGCAACCGCCAGGAACTGCACGAGCGCATCCGCGAGCACTCCATGGTGGCCGCCGCGCACGTCAAGCAGGAGGGGAAGGAGAACGACCTCATCGACCTGCTGAAGGCCGACCCCGCCTTCGCGGCGGTCAAGGACGGCATCGACGGCATCCTGGCCCCCGAAAATTTTGTGGGCCGGGCCCCGCAGCAGACCGAGGAGTACATTTTGGAGGAGGTCGATCCCGCCCTCGCGCCCTATGCCGGCCTGCTGGGCGAGACCGGAAAAGTCAGCGTCTGATCTCCCGGCCTCAGCCGCCTTAAAACCCCGGAGGCGCGCTCCCAGGGACGCCTTCAAAAGAAGAGATCGTGACCGCCGGGCCGGAAGGACCCTGAACGGGGCGCGCACCCGGGTGCGCCTCTGAAAGCGGAGAGCCGGCTCTGCCCGGCCCGCGGGTGATTCGGATACGATTGCCTTAAAAATCAATAAAATCCCGCAAAAAAATGAGTTTTGAAAAGATGAACAGGATCAATATCGCCATAGACGGGCCCGCCGGCGCGGGCAAGAGCACGGTGGCCAGGGCGCTGGCCGAGCGGCTGAACATCCTCTACCTGGACACCGGGGCCATGTACCGGGCGCTGGGTCTGAAGGCCCTCTCCCTGGGCGTCGACCCCAACGACCGGGCCGGGGTGGAGGCCTTTCTGCCCGCGACCGAGGTCACCGTGGGCTACGAGAACGGGGCCCAGCGGACCTTTCTGGACGGAAAAGACGTCTCGGCGGCCATCCGCGAGCATCCGGTCTCCAAGGCGGCCTCGGACATTTCCAAACATCCCGCGGTGCGCATGAAGATGGTGGAACTGCAGCGGCAGATCGCCGCCGCCCGCGACGTGGTGCTGGACGGCCGGGACATCGGCTCCTTCGTGCTGCCCGACGCCCCCTTCAAGTTTTACCTCGACGCCCGCCCCGAAGTGCGGGCCAGGCGGCGGTACGATGAGCTGACCGCCAAGGGGCAGACCTGCGATCTGGCCGCCCTGCAGCGGGACATCGAGGAGCGGGACCGCAACGACAAAGGCCGGGACTTCGCCCCCTTAAAGCAGGCGGCGGACGCCGTCCGGGTGGACACGTCGGACCTCTCGGCCGAGGAGGTCACCCAAAAGCTGCTGGAGGCGGTGCGGGGGAGGAAGGCATGAGCTTTTACAACTTCGCCAAGGCCGTCGTCTGGCTGCCCTGGCACCTGCTGTTTCCCACCAAAGTCATCGGACTGGAGCACTTTCCCAAGACCGGCCGGGCCATCGGGGTCTGCAATCACTTCGCCTACAAGGATCCCGTGCAGGTGGGGGAGTATCTGCCCCGGCGGGTCCGTTTTCTGGCCAAAAAGCAGCTCTTCGAGCACAAGGGCCTGGGGCCGCTGCTCCGGACGCTGGGCGGCATCCCGATCGACCGGGAGCACGTGGGGCTCTCCACCTTAAAGGAGGTCCTGGCCGTGCTGAAGGCCGAGGAATTTCTGATGATCTTCCCCGAGGGGACCCGGAACAAGAGCCCGGACGAGGCCCTGATGACCCTGAAGGGGGGCATGGCCTTTTTCGCGGTGACCGGCCGGGCGCCCATCGTGCCCGTGATGATGTACGGGCGTCCCCGTCCCTTCCGGAAAAACTATCTGCTGGTGGGGGAGCCCATCCCCATGGACGAATACTTCGGCAAAAAACTGACCGAGCAGGAGTACGCCGCCATCGATCAGATGGTGTTCGACCGCATGAAGGCCCTCTATGACCTGGTCCCCGAAAAGGCCAGGAAAAAGTATGCGGCCTACCTGGAAAGGCGAAAGAAAAAGGCGGCCCGGCTGGCGGTCAAGGCCGGGAAAAAGGAGGCCCCGTGATCGTGGAAGTGGGCCGCCACAGCGGCTTTTGCGTGGGCGTCCGGCGGGCGGTCGCCCTGGCCGAATCCCTGGCCGGCCGAGAGGATGTGTACATTCTGGGCGAGCTCATCCACAACGGCGAGGTCTCGGCCCGGCTGGCAGCCATGGGCCTGAAGCGGGCCGACAGCCTGTCCGAGATCCCGGCCGGAAGCACGGTCATCATCCGCTCCCACGGGGCGCCGGAGTCCGTCTTTTCGGAGGCCCGCTCGCGGGGGCTGAAGGTGGCGGACGCCACCTGTTCCTTTGTGGCCAGGGTCCACCGCATCGTGCGGGAGCACTGGCAGGCGGGCTTTGACGTCGTCATCGTGGGCGAAAAGGATCATCCCGAAGTGCTGGGCATCAACGGCTGGTGCGGGAATTCCGCCCTGATCTTCCCCCCGGACGGGGAGATCCTGGACCTTCGGGGGCGGGAAAAGGTGTGCATTGTGGCGCAGACCACTACCAACCCCGCAGATTTTGAGCGAATTTTAAAAAATATTCTCAAAGACAGTCAAAAAATAGTTGAAGTTTTCAACACAATTTGCTATACTAGTATAGAACGAAATCGGGAAGTCATTGAACTGGCCTCCAGGTCGGACGCCGTGGTCGTCATCGGGGGAAGGCACAGTTCCAACACCAAAAAGCTCTTTGCCGAGGCCTGCGCCCATTGCCAAAACGTGCAGTGGGTGGAGCGCGCGGAAGAGATCGATCGGAAGCAATTAAATAATATAAATTTTGTATCTATTGTTGCTGGCGCGTCAACTCCCAGTGAGTTGATCAAGGAGGTTAAAACATTTATGTCAGAGATCACCAACGAAGTACTCGAACAAGAGTCCTTAACCGCAGCGGAAAACACCGCCCCTGCCGAGGCTCCCGCGGCCGAGAACACCGCCGCTCCCGCCGAAGCCGAAGCAGCGGCCGAGACCGCCGCACCCGCCGAAGCGGCCGCTGTGCCCGAGGAGGCTCCCGTCTCCGAGGAACAGGCAGCGCCCGCCGAGACTGCCGACGCCGCTCCCGCTGCCGAGCAGAGCCAACCCGCCGAAGAGGAGGAGTACAAGCTGCCCGAAAACGGCGAGATCACGATGGAAGACGTCATGAAGGGCCTCGAGAAGAAGAGACCTTCCATCCGCAAGGGCCAGATCCTGAAGGCCACCATCGTCATGCCCACCGACGAGGGCGTCATGCTGCAGAACGGGGCCAAGGGCGAGATCCTGATGCCCAAGGACGAATGCTCGGAGGACGGGACCTTTGACAAGGCCGCGTTCGTGCCCGGCGACGAGCTGGAAGTCGTCGTCATCGGCACCGATCCGCTGACCGTTTCGCGCAAGGCCTTCCTGATCAACGAGCGCGAGGACGCCCAGGTGGAGGAGATCCGCAACGGCGCCGAGTTCAAAGTCAAGGTCGACGGCTACAACAAGGGCGGCCTGACCTCCCGTCTGGGATCCTACTCGGTGTTCATTCCCGCCTCCCAGATCCGCATGGGCTACGTCAAGAACGAGGATCTGCCGAAGTACGTGGGCAAGGAGCTCCGCCTGAAGGCGCTCAAGATCGAAAAGAAAAACATCACCGGTTCGGCCCGTCCCATCATCGAGGCCGAGCGGGCTCAGCGCGAAGCCGAAAAGGCCGAGTTTTTGAAGGAATTTTTCAATCACATCGAGGTCGGCCAGGTGGTCGAGGGCAAGGTGGTCCGCTTTGCGACCTTCGGCGCCTTCGTCAACGTCAACGGCTTCGACTGTCTGGCGCACATCTCCGACCTGGCCTGGACCAACGTCAAGCGGGCCGAGGACGTGCTCAAAAAGGACGAGACCTACGAGTTCGTGGTCCTGAAAGTGGATCCCGAAAAGCAGCGGGTCTCCATCGGCTACAAGCAGCTCCAGCCCAAGCCCTGGGATCTGGCCGCCGAAAAGTATCCCATCGGCAGCGTCATCCACGGCAAGGTGGTCCGCATCGCCAGCTTCGGCGCCTTTGTGGAGGTCGAGCCCGGCATCGACGGCCTGGTGCACGTCTCCCAGATCTCCCACGACTGGATCGAGAACCCCACTTCGGCCCTGAAGGTCGGGGATGAGGTGGACGTCAAGGTGCTGGACATCAAGCCCGACGTCGAAAAGCTGACCCTCAGCATCAAGGCGCTGACCGACGCGCCCGAGCACGTGGAGCGCCGTCCCCGCCGCGAGGAGAACGGCGAAGGCGGATCTTCCGACCGCATCGCCCGCTTCGAGCGCCGTTCGGCCGATTCGCAGAACCGCGGCGAGCGCAGAGAGCGCCGTCCCCGCGAGTACGCCAACAGCGACGAGCCCAGAGAGTGGAATTCCGGCGACACCGGAGCCGCCTCCATCGGCGAGCTGCTCAAGGGCCTGAACCTGAATCTCGGCAGCGAAGAGACCGAGGCTCCCGAGGAGGTCCCGGCCGAGGACAACAAGGAAGAATAAGCAAGCACCTGATCAAAAAGGGAGGCCCCGAGCCTCCCTTTTTTCATGCCCTCCGGGCCTCACGATTTTTCCGCCTCGGCCATGATATGGGCCAAAACCTCCTCTTTTCATGCCTTCCGTGCCTCTTTCCGGCCGGGCGGGAGGAGCGGATGTCCGCTCCCGGCTCCCCGCAGTGGGCTTTGCAAAAAAGGGGCTGCAAACGCTTGACTTTGCGATATGATTATGATATCATTTAAGTAGCAAAAAAATATTGCAAGGAGAACCGTCATGGAACAACAATCGGTCAAAGAGTACAACGAGATCATCTACCGCCCCCGGTCGGGCTGGCTGATGCTGTTTGTGGTCCTGCTGCTGTATGCCGCCGCCATCGGCCTGATGGTGGTCGGGGGGATCGGCACGCCGGAGGACGGCCCGGCCGAGCCCTGGGGGGTCGCGGGCTGGATCGGGGGCGCCGTGCTTTTGATCCTGGCCTTTGTGCTGACGCCCGGCCTGAAGGTGATCAACCCCAACGAGGCCAGGGTGCTGGTGCTGTTCGGCCGCTACATCGGCAGCGTGGTCAGCGAGGGCTTTTTCTTCATCAATCCCTTTGCCTCCAAGATGAAGATCTCTCTGAAGGCCCGGACCCTGAACAACGAAAAGCAGAAGGTCAACGACGAGGACGGCAACCCCATCGAGATCGGGGTGGTGGTCATCTGGCGGGTGACCAACACCGCCAAGGCCCTGTTCAAGGTGGAGGACTACACCCAGTTCGTCTCCACCCAGTCCGATTCGGCCATCCGCCAGGTGGCCAGGCTGTACCCCTACGACATGTCCGAACAGGGGGACGAGAAGTCCCTGCGGGGGAGCGCGCAGGAGATCTCCGAGGTGCTGCGGCAGGAGCTGCAGAGCCGGGTGGAGATCGCCGGCATCGAGATCCTGGAGGCCCGCATCTCGCACCTGGCCTATGCGCCGGAGATCGCGGCCGCCATGCTACAGCGGCAGCAGGCCTCGGCCATCATCGTGGCCCGGCAGAAGATCGTCGAGGGCGCGGTCGGCATGGTGGAGATGGCCCTCAACAAGCTCAGCGAAAACGGCGTGGTCCAGCTGGACGAGGAGAAAAAGGCCACCATGGTCTCCAACCTGCTGGTGGTGCTCTGCGGAAACAAGGACGCCCAGCCCGTGGTCAATTCGGGCAGCATCTACTGATCAAAAGGGGAACCCTTTTTGGCCCGGCCCTGCCGGGCCAAAGGAATCTCCCTGTTTTTAAGTTTTTCTGCCTACTGGGCGCACCCAAAACAGCTGTCCGGTCTTTTTCCCTTTCGGCGGGGGCAGGGCTTCTGCTCTGCCCGCCCCGACCCGGAGGGGCGTGGCGCGCCTTTGGCCGGGTCAGGGGTTGGGAGCCGGTTGGCCCCGGCCGCCGGATGCGGACAGGAAAACAGGAGAACAGAACTTCGGAGGTCCCGATTTGGAAAAAAACGAGAAAAAATCCATTCTGCTTCGGCTCTCGCCCAAGCTGTGGCAGGAGCTCAATCTCTGGGCCGAGGACGAATTCCGCAGTCTCAACGGCCAGATCGAGTTTCTGCTGAGTCAGGCCGTCAAAAAGGCCGGCCGGGAGAGGAAGGGAGGGGAGGACTGAGCACCGGCCTTCGGTCCGGCGCCGGCTTCGGGCGCCCGACGGTCTTTCGGTCTGCTCTTTGCCGCGATCGGTCCGTATGCCCGGTTGGCTTGCCCTTTTGTGAACGGTGCCGATGTCCGTTTGACTTGTCGGTCATTGTGATCCATCGCCCGCGGCCTTTCGGACGGCCTCTGCCGTGATCGGTCCGGTGGCTTGCCTGCTTCTGTGATCAGTGGTACGATGCTCTTTCGGCCTTCCGTTTGCTGTGATCAGTGGCCCAATAGCTTTTTGACTTGTCGCTTATTGTGATCAGTCACCCGCAGTTTTTTCGGACGGCTTTCTGCTGCGATCAGTGGCCCGATGCTCTTGCGGTTTGTCTTTTGCTGCACCCGGTCCGCAAGCGTTTATCAATGCGGGCGCTTATAAATTTGTAAATATGGTTTTTGCCCCTCGTTTTGCTGTTTGAAGCGCTTCGAGGGCGTTTACAAGAATACGGTTTGAAAATTTTCGGAGGTATACCGCCATTTTAACCCTGGAACATCTGACCAAAACCTACGCCAAAAGCCGCCAGCGGGCGGTGGACGACCTCTCGCTGCGGGTGGAGAGCGGGGAGATCTTCGGCTTTCTGGGCCCCAACGGGGCGGGAAAATCCACCACCATCAAGATGCTCTGCGGCATCCTGCTGCCCGACTCCGGCCGCATCACCGTGGAGGGGGTGGATCTGCTGAAGGATCCCGTCGAAGCCAAGAAAAAGATCGGCTACGTTTCGGACAACCACAACGTCTACGAGCGGCTGACCGGCATCGAGTTTCTCAACTTTATGGCCGACGTCTATCAGGTGGGGGAGGCCGACCGCAGGGCCCGCATCGACTACTACCTGAACGTGTTCGGCCTGACCCAGGCGGCCTCCTCGCAGATCCGCTCCTACTCCCACGGCATGAAGCAGAAGATCTGCATCGCCGGGGCGCTGGTGCACAATCCCGCCCTCTGGGTGCTGGACGAACCCCTGACCGGTCTGGATCCCCAGTCCGCCTTCAATCTGAAGGAAATGATGAAGGAGCACTGCCGGCAGGGCAACACCGTGTTTTTCTCCTCCCACGTGCTGGAGGTGGTGGAGAAGGTCTGCGACCGGGTGGGCATCATCTCGGGCGGCCGCCTGATCGCCGTGGGCACGCTGGACGAGCTGCGGGAAAAGGGCACGGACCTCGAGCAGTACTTCCTCCAGCTGACCGGGACCCCCGGCGAGGCCGCCTTTCCGCCGCCCCCGGGACAGCCGCCCCTGCCGCCGGCGGGATGGGGAGGGAGCCGATGAGCAGCTTCTGGACCCTGTTCAAGGTCACCCTGAAAAACATGCTCCGCTTCGACCGGAAGAAGGGGACCCTGCCCCTGATGATCGTGGGCTTTGCCGCCGTGGGGCTGGTCTTCGGCTTCATGATTGTGGCGGGCACGCTGGGGATCGGGCAGTACTTTGTCGAGTACGACGCGGTGCCCGAATTTCTGACCATCCTCTTTCTGGTCACCCAGGCCGTGGTGCTGATCTTCGGCACGGCCACCATCGTGGGGGTGATGTTCTTTTCCCGGGACACCGAGTTCGTGCTGGCGCTGCCCGTCAGATCTTCGGTGCTGTTCTTCGCCAAGCTGACCTACGTCTACCTGACGGAACTGCTGATCTCGGCCTTTGTGGTGCTGACGGGGGGGATCACCATGGGCCTGATGGCGGGCATGGGGCCGGCGTACTACCTGCTGCTGCTGGTCTCGGTGTTTGTGCTGCCCCTGCTGCCCCTGCTGCTGGCCGCCCTGCTGGCCCTGCCCATCATGTACCTGTTCTCCTTTTTCCGCTACAAGGGGGCGCTGACCAGCGTGGTGCTCCTCCTGCTGTTCGCGGCCGCCCTGGTCGGCTGGTACGCCGTCTTCGGGGGCATGATGGGATCCGACGAGACCATCGTCCTCCCCGAGGAGGCCATTCTGGCCCTCAAACAGGCCATGGCCTGGGTGATCCCGGACATCTCTCTGGCCCGGCTGATCTGCGGGGTGGACGTGCTGCCCAATCTGGGCATCACCGTGGGGGTCTTCGCCGCTTTGGGCGGACTGGCCTGCGCGGTCTCGGCCGGGATCTTCCGCCGCAGCCTCTCCGCCCAGCTGGAACAGACCTGGACGGCAAAGGCCGGCAAGGTGGAGTATCGGGGGAGCAGCGCCGCCCGTGCCCTGCTGAAAAAGGACTTTAAGGAGATCTTCCGCAATCCCACGCTGGCCTTTTACACCCTGCTGCAGGTGGCCTTCTGTCCCATCATGCTTTTGGTCCTGGGACTGATGACGCAGAGCTTCGAGGGCATGGCGGAGGAGGCGGCCGCAGCCAGCCTGACGGCCGTGATCGAGGGACTGTTCTTTCTGGGCATGATCGCGGTCAGCATGAACTACACCGCGCTGTCCACCCTGACCCGGGAGGGGGAGAACTTCCCCCTGATGAAGACCTTTCCGCTGCCCTTCGGGGAGCAGATCCGGACCAAGGTGCTGCTGGCCCGGCTGATCACCGCGGTCTCGGTGGCGGTGGGCTGTCTGACCCTGACCTTTTTTTTGCGGGGCGAGATCTGGCAGAATGCCTTTCTGCTGGTCTTTCTGCTGATCTACGGGGACGGCATCACCCATCTGCTGTGCAGCTTTGACATCAGCAATCCCAAGCTGCACTACGAATCCCTGTCCGCCGCCCTCAAAAACAACGTCAACTCCTTCAAGGCCATGGGGGTGGCGCTGGCCGTCATCGTCCCGGCAGCCCTCCTGTATGTGCTGGCATTTTCGCTCGGCCAGTCCGGGGCGCTGCCCTATCCCTATGTGGTCATCGCCGCCTGGATCCTGCTGATCGGGGGGGCGGCCGTCCTCAACGTCGTATTCCGCAGGATCCTGTACCGCAACGTCGAGCGCCGGGTCGCCCGCATCGAGGACTGAAAAAGTAAAATTACGAGCGTTTTCATGGACTTACGGCCCCGGCTCTGCCGGGGGCGGTTTTGCTGTACAGAGGCAAAAGGCCTTCAAAAAAAGATTTTTCACATAATTTACACACTGATTCGAATGTTTGACACGAAAAGATGCTATAATAATGAAAAATCGACCGGGAGGTCCTCCGAAGGGAAGGCGATGCTCAAACTGACGGGAATCATCAAGGATTACAAGAGCGGGGACAGCTTTGTGCGCGCCCTGGATCAAGTCTCTCTCTGCTTCCGCAGGAGCGAGTTTGTCTCCATTCTGGGGCCGTCCGGCTGCGGCAAGACCACGCTTTTGAACATCATCGGGGGGCTGGACCGCTACAGCGCGGGGGAGCTTTACATCGACGGCCGGCCGACGTCGTCCTACAGGGACGCGGACTGGGACGCCTACCGCAATCACACCGTGGGCTTTGTCTTCCAAAGCTACAACCTGATCCCCCACCTTTCCGTGCGGGAAAACGTGGAGATGGCGCTCACCCTCTCGGGGGTCTCCAAATCCGAACGCCGGCGCAGGGCGGAGGAGGCCGTGGCCAAAGTGGGCCTCTCGGCACAGGCCGACAAACGGCCCAATCAGCTTTCGGGGGGGCAGATGCAGCGGGTGGCCATCGCCCGGGCCCTGGTCAACGATCCCCAGATCATCCTGGCCGACGAGCCCACCGGGGCGCTGGACAGCGTGACCAGCGTGCAGGTCATGGAGCTGCTGCGGGAGATCGCCGCCGACCGGCTGGTCATCATGGTCACCCACAACCGGGAGCTGGCCGAGCGCTATTCCACCCGGATCGTCACCCTGCTGGACGGCAAGGTGCAGTCCGATTCCAACCCCTTTGCCGAGGGCGTGATCAATCTGGGCGAGCCGGTCAAGCTGAAGCGGACCTCCATGGCGCTGTGGACGGCGCTCTCGCTGAGTTTCAAAAACCTGACCACCAAAAAGGCCCGGACCGTGCTGACCGCCTTCGCGGGGAGCATCGGCATCGTGGGCATCGCGCTGGTTTTAGCCCTCTCCAACGGGCTGACTTCCTTCCTCAACACCATGCAGCGGGAGATGCTGACCAACTATCCCCTGCAGATCAACCAGACGGCCTACAACTACGACATGGAATCCATGTTCGATCAGTTTCTCGGCGGCTCGGGCAGCGATGAGGAAAAGTTCCCGGACGAACAGGAGATCACCGCCTACGAGACCACGCAGTCCAGCCTCTATCACACCAACGTCATCGACCAGCAGCTGGTGGATTACGTCGAGCAGATCGACCCGACCCTGATCACCGCCATTCAGTACGGGCGGCAGCTGCGGACCAATCTGGTCACGCTGAACGACCAGGGACAGTACGTCAGCGTCAGCACCAGCGGCATCAACTGGTCGGAGATGCTGAACAATCTGACCTTCATGGAGGAGCAGTACGACGTCCTGACCGGTCATCTGCCCGCTGCCGAGGACGAGGTGGCCCTGGTGGTCAACCAGTATAATCAGCTTTCGGTGGCCATGCTGGGCCGGCTGGGGATCACGGCCGAGGACGGCGAAAAGATCTCCTTTGACCGCCTGATGCAGCTTCGCTACAAGGTCATCTTTCCCGACGACTACTACATCTACTCTCCCGATCTGGGCTATTATGGAGCCAACAGCGACTACGAGGGCATGTACAACGACCCCGATTCGCTGGAGATCCGGGTGGTGGGCATCATCCGCCTGGGGGAGGCCAGTTCTCTGCAGCTGTACGGGAACGGCCTGGTCTATTCCCCGGCGCTGACCGACCGCCTCCTGGCCGAAGGCGCGGCCTCCGACGTGGCCGCCGCCCAGAAGGCCTCGCCGGACAAGAGCATCTTCATCAACACCCCGGACATCGACGCGGCGGGGCTGGAGAGCCTGCTCCAGCAGCTGGGCGCCTCCTCGCTGCCCACTTCCATCTACATCTATCCCGCCTCCTTCGAGGACAAAGCGGCCATCAAGTCCTATCTGGACTCCTACAACGTCATTCTGGGCGCCCAGGAGCGGGAGGATACCCTGATGGTCACCGACATGGCCGAAATGATGACCGACTCGGTGGGCATGATGATCAACATCATCTCCTACGTGCTGATCGCCTTCGCGGCCATCTCGCTGGTGGTATCCTCCATCATGATCGGCATCATCACCTACGTCTCGGTCATCGAGCGGACCAAGGAGATCGGGGTGCTGCGCAGCATCGGCGCCCGAAAACGGGACATCTCCCGGGTCTTTGACGCCGAGACCCTGATCGTGGGCTTTACCGCCGGGGTGATCGGGGTGCTGTTCGCCCTGATCCTCACCGTTCCGGTCAATGCCATCGTCAGCTCGCTGGCCTCCTTTGCCGGCACGGTGGCCGTTCTCAACCCCCTGCACGCCGTCCTGCTGGTGGTCATCAGCATGGTCCTGACCCTGATCTCCGGGCTGATCCCGGCCGGGGTGGCGGCCAAAAAGGACCCCGTGGTGGCCCTCCGGACCGAATAGGGCCGGGCCTTCCTGTTACGCTTCTTTACGGAGCGAACCTTCCTTTGCACGCTTCATTTTCACCTTCTTCCTTCTTTACGAAAAGAGCCTCGGATGGATCCGAGGCTCTTTTCGTCTGTTCATTTCGTCCGGAGAGGGAAAAGGTTCATCCCCTGTAGGGGGTCAGCTCGCCCATGCCGGAAAGCGTGCGCTTTTTCTCGCGGTCGGCCTGCTCCCGGGCGACCGTCTCCATGTCGGCGATCAGGTTCAGTTCCATGGCGGCGATGCCGGGCAGGGGAAAGGAGGGGGCCACCTCCCGGGCGGTCTTGCCGGTCTGAATGGCCAGCCGGGGCTTTTCCTGGCAGTACAGCTCGTAGGCCATGCGGATGCGCAGGTTGCACACGTTCAGATCCTCGTCCAGAAAGGGCTTCAGGCGGGTGAACTGATCTCTGGCCTTTTCCAGGTCCCTGCGGACCGTGATGTTGTGGTAGCAGATGTCGGTGCGCACCGAGTCCCGGAAGATGTCGGGAAGGTCTTCCCAGTGCTCTTCCAAAAAGCGGACGCAGTTCTCCTGTCCGGCCTCGTCGCCCTCGTCCAGGGCCTTGGCGTAGCGGTAGACCTGCATCTGGATCTTGTTGACGTCGTTGTCGGCGGCCACGGGCAGCCCCTCGAAGTAGTCCGGATCCAGATCTTTGGGCCGCACCCCGCCGAACAGCAGGCTCTGAATGACGCTCAGCCGGGCCGCGATCAGGGCGCCGGCCTCCCTTTTCCGGAAGCCCTTCAACAGGGCGCCGTCGGTGTAGACGCCCTCCTGGCAAAAGGGCATGGCGTTCAGCAGCAGCAGGTAAAGGCTGGGGGGCAGAAAGGTGGCCGAAAAGGCGAACCAATAGCTGTTCATGCCCGGGAAGCAATAGGGGAGGAGGCACAGCAGGGTGAACAGGGCTGAGCCGAAGATCCCCCCGAAGGTCATCCGGGCCATCCGCTTTTCGGCTTCCTCCGGCCGGGTGGAGACCACGGTCAGGTTGCCGGCATAGCGGTTTTTAAAGTTGAATTTCAGGGTGTATTTCCCGTTGGTCTTGCGCAGTTCCAGGGGGCCGAAGCGCATCTGGCAGAAGGCGAACCCATTGCAGAGGCCGAAGATCAGATGGCCGGTCTCGTGGAAGAGGGAATGAAAAAAGCGCCCGACCAGGTAGCCGCCGAAGGCCGCCGCCGCTGCCAGCGCATAGTGGACGAAAGAGGCCTCGAAAGTGCGGAAGTGTAAAAAGAGGACGACCTCTCCCCCCAGGCAGAGCAGGGGAAAGAGGTACAGCGCCACGTATTTGAGACCTCGCAGAAATGTTCTCATAGTCCTTTCAGCAGGAGATATCCCTCCATGTTGTCGCTCTCGGAGACTGTGCAGCCCTCAAAGCCGAGAAATTCGGTCACGGCCGCCAGCAAAGCGGCGCCCCCCGCGATGACGTCCGCCCGCTTGGGCTCCATGCCGGGCAGGGCCTTGATGTCCCCGATCTCCAGCGAAAACAGCCGGTCCGCCCAGGCTTTCAGGGCGGGAAGGCTGAGAAAATGTCCGTGCACCCGTTTGGGATCGTAGACCGGAAGGGCCAGATCCACCGCGGCCAGCGTGGTGGCGGTGCCTCCCACCGCAAGCAGCCGGGCGGCCGGGGGAACCTTTTCGCATCGGGCCAGTTCGTCGGCGATCCGGGCCTCCGTCCGCTTCCGGTCCCGCCCGCAGGCGTCGGCAAGGCGGACCACCCCAAGGGGAAGGGAGGTCAGAAAGACCGGCCTGCCGTTCCGGCCGGAGGTCAGCTCGGTGCTGGCCCCGCCGATGTCCACGGTGCAAAGGCCTTCCGCATCCGAAAAGGCGGCGGCCCCGCCCAGGTAGCCGCAGAGGGCCTCCTGCTCGCCGGTCAGAACTTCGATGCGCGCCCCGGTGCGCGCCCGCACCAGTTCGCAAAAATCTCCGCCGTTTTCGGCCTTTCGCACGGCCTCGGTGGCGAACAGCAGGGGATCTGCCCCTGCTTCCCGGGCCTGGCGGACAAAGTCCGCAATCGCCCGCGCCGTCCGCTCCATGGCCTCTGGCAGCAGTTTTCCGCTCCCGTCCAGGCCCTGGCTGAGCCGGGTGGTCTCCAGCGTCTTGCGGACGGAGGAGCCCTCCTTCAGCATCAGGCGGACCGAATTGGAGCCGATGTCAATGACAGCCTTCATTCCACCACAAATTTGTCTTCGTCGGGCTTGGTCATGCCCAGTTCCTCGCGGGCGTACTGTTCCACGTACTGCTCGCTCTCCTTGTAGGCGATCTCGGCCTCGATGCCGGTGGCGGTCTGGTCCAGCTTGTCCAGCTCGGCCTGCAGAGCGGCCTGCTTGCTGCGCAGCTGGATCAGCGACATCCACTGCCCGATCAGGGTCAGGATGAGGGCTGCCAGCACGCAGACGGCCACCGCCGTGATGATCTGGATCCGCCTTTTCAGTTGATGTTCGTTCATGGGAATCCTCCGGGGAGCGCGGACGGGCAGAGGGCCTTCCGTCCGTTCGCTCGGATACTTCTATTATACACTACTTTGAGGAAAAATGCAATAAATCCTCTCCAAAAAGCCGAAAGCCTTTGTTTTTTCACCAAACCAACAAGATCCTGCCCCTTCGTGAAAAAGAGAGGGATCGTTCGTGAAAAAGAGAGGGATCGGAGGAGCCCCCGATCCCGTCGTCTTATTCGCTGCGCAGGGCCTCCACGGGGTCCTTTTTGGCGGCTAAACTTGCGGGGACCAGCCCGGAGATCAGGGTCAGGCCCACGCTGATGGCCAGCATGATCAGGGCCGCCGGCAGGGTGAGGGTGGCGATGGCGCCCACGCCCGGAGCCGAGGCCGCAATGATCAGATTGATGATCCCCGCGATGACGTAGGTCACCGCCAGGCCGATCAGGCCGGAGACCCCGCCGATCAGCAGGCTCTCGGAGACGAACAGCATGGAGACGTCCTTTTTCCGTCCGCCCAGGGAGCGGATGACCCCGATCTCCTTGATCCGCTCGATGACCGAGACGTAGGTGATGATGGCGATCATCACGGTGGAGACCACCAGGGAGAGGGAGGTGAAGGCGATGAGGGCTGTGGTCACGATCTGGATCATGTTGTTGACCATGGCGATGATGACCGAAAGGTTGTCGGTGTAGTTGATGGTGTCCCGATCCTCGGGAGTCAGCGTGATCCCGTTCACCACGATGTCCTCATCCGAGTTCCAAAGGTCCAGGTAGTCTGTCACCAGGTCTTTGTTTTCAAAATTGACGGGGTAGATGTCCACCGATTCGGGCAGTTCCTGTCCCCCGAGGTCTCCCAAAGTCAGGGTGTAAAAGGTAGGGGAGTCGGAGCCCATGGCTGGCATCATATTCTCCGCCGAGCCCACGAATCCGATCTGATCGGCGAACTCCTGCCCTTCGAAAAAGTAGTCGTAGGTGTAAGAGATGCCGAAGTTCATGTCGTTGTAGCTGCCGCTGTTAAAGGCGTCCTCTTCGTTTTCGATCAGATACCGCACGATCTCGGAGGTCAGGCTGTCCTGCAGAATGGTTTTGGTCAGGGCTTCGGTATAGTAGAATCCGCTCTCCAGACAGCCGTAGGAGATGTTCTCCTTGGGGCGTAAAATAGCCGTCACGGTCAGATCGATGCCGCCCTCCCAGCGCTCGTCGGCGTAGGCCGAGTAGGTGAAAGGAGAGAGGGAAGCCGTCGCTTCCTCGTTTTTTTGGTAAATGGTGTCGTTGGGGTACCAGGTAAAGGTCTTGCCCAGCAGTTCCTCGTAGGAAAAGCGGTCCTTGTCCAGGGAGGGATCGTATTTGGGATCCTCCGCGGCCTTGTACATCAGATTGAAAAATTCCTCCTGGGAGTAGTACCCCAGCTGGGCCAGCAGCAGATCGGTCAGTTCGGTCTCGTTGCTGACCACGATCATGATCTCGTTGGCCTCGGTGGCGATCCTGCTGCTCTCCTCCGGCGTCACAAAGTCGTACTGGGAGAGGATGAAGTCGGCCTCGGAGGGGGCCTGCGCAAAGGTGTCGGACAGGTAGGCGATAAAGGAGGAAAAATTGCCGTAATCGGACTGTTCCAGCATGTCGGTGTACATCTGCTTGACCGCGGAGAGGGAGAGCACAGGATCCTGCCCGTCTTCGTCCTGCTGGCCCGTCATATCAAAGTCGGTGTACAGGTTGTTGGCGATCTCGATGCCGAAATCGGACAGCATGGCCGAGTAGTATTCTGCGGGCATGGCCGACAGAAAGTCCAGATATTCCTGGGTCAGGTTGTTTTCGATCATCATCGAGGACAGATCGTCCCCGAATTCCACCAGGTAGTCGATGAGGGAGTCCACGTTGATCCAGCCGTCCTCCACGGCCTGTTTCAGGGCGTCGCCCTGCGACTGCGGGGTGCCGGTCAGCAGGATGGAAAGATCCAGGGCGTTCCGGCTGACGCTGATGGGGTTGCCGGACAGCATGTCGTCCTGCATCCGCCGGATGTAGTCCTGCACGCCGGTGGAGACCGCCAGCACCGAGGCCACCCCGATGATGCCGATGGAGCCGGCCAAGCAGACCAGCAGGGTCCGCTTGAATTTGGAGCGCAGGTTGCGGGCGGACAGTTTGAAGGCCGTCCAGAACGACAGCTTGGAGTGCCGGACTTTTTCCTCTCTTTTCCGTTTTTTGCGGTCCTTTGCCGTCTCGGTCGGCTCGGTCTCCGCGGCGGGGGCGGGAGGGGCAAAGGGGGCGGAGTCGGAGACCACGCTGCCGTCCCGCAGGCGGATGATGCGGGTAGCGTACTTTTCGGCCAGCTCGGGGTTGTGGGTGACCATGATGACCAGCCGGTCGGCGGCGATCTCCCGCAGCAGGTCCATGACCTGGATGCTGGTCACGCTGTCCAGCGCCCCGGTGGGCTCGTCGGCCAGCAAAATTTCGGGTTCGTTGACCAGGGCCCGGGCGATGGCCACCCGCTGGCACTGTCCGCCCGAAAGCTGATTGGGCTTTTTGTCGTACTGATCCTTCAGCCCCACTTTGTCCAGCGCCTCCCGGGCGCGGCGGATCCGCTCGTTTTTCTCCAGCCCGGCGATGGTCAGGGCCAGCTCCACGTTCTCCAGCACGGTCTGATGGGGGATCAGGTTGTAGCTTTGAAAGACAAAGCCGATGCGGTGATTGCGGTAGGTGTCCCAGTCCCGGTCGGTGTAGCGCTTTGTGCTGATCCCGTCGATGATCAGATCCCCTTTTGTGGCGTGATCCAGCCCCCCGATCAGGTTCAAAAGGGTGGTCTTGCCGCAGCCGGAGGGGCCCAGAATGGCCACGAATTCGCTGTCGCGGAAGGTGATGTCGATGCCCTTGAGGGCCTCCACCTTGCCGCCGCCGACGAGGTAATCTTTCTTCAGCTCTTTCAGTTCCAGCATGGTCGTTCCCTGTCCTGTAAAAAAAATTTCGCAAAGCGGACCCAAAGAGTCACTTTACGAGTTTTTCGATGATATGCAGCAGACTGAGCAGTTCTTCCTCCGTCAGTTTGCCCAAAATGCGGCCGATGATGGCCAGCAGCTGTTCTTCCCGGCTCTCCAGCGCCGCCCGGCCGGAAGCGGTCAGTCGAACGACCACCATCCGCCCGTCCGTCGCACTTTTCAGCCGTTCCACACAGCCCTTTTTTTCCAGAGAATTCAAGGCGGCGGCCACCCGGGCCGTGCTGACGTCCAGCCTCTTGGCGATCTCGCCTGCCGTCAGCTGGCCGGCGTCCCGGAGGATCTTCAGGATCAGGCAGGTCCCCTGGAACCCGTCCTCAAAAAAGCGCAGAAAGGGGCGGATATCCGCCTTTGTGCATACCTGATAAAGTTTTTTTGCGGCTTCGTTTCCGCTCATGTCCGTGCTCCTCGGTTTCCTAACGCTGTTAGCTATTATAGCAGAAGAGAAGCGCCCTGTCAACAAATTGGGGGGGCGCCTTCCCGCAAAAGGACAAAAAATTCGGGCAAAGTCTGCTGCGGCCGGAGACCGGAGGAGAGGGGCTGAACGTCCGTCCAAAGAGGAGAGGGCCGGGCGGCGCAGCCCGGAAGAGCCGGGGGACAAACGGAAGAGCAGAACGTACGGGTCCGGCAGGCCCAAAATCGGGCCGCCCGAAGAAGGCGAGGCGGATTTTTCGAGTGGCGTTTATCTCGGAGGCGCACGGCGAGATCCCGTGCTGTTCCAAAGAGGTCGGAACGAGAAGAGCGGAGGGCTTGACGCAGACCCAAAATCGGGCCGCCCGAAGAAGGCGAGGCGGATTTTTTCGAGTGGCGTTTATCTCGGAGGCGCACGGCGAGATCCCGTGCTGTTCCAAAGAGGTCGGAACGAGAAGAGCGGAAGGCCTGACGCAGACCGAAAAATCGAGAGCTGCCCCGAAGGGGGGCTTGTCCCGAAGGGGGGGCTTGTCCCGAAAGGAAAGCTTACCGCCTTTTCAGCAGGCGGACGGCGGCAAAGCCCAGCGCGGGCAGGACGAACACATACCACCGCAGTTCCAGCGCGCAGGCGACAAAGGCCGTCCCCGCAAAGAGGGCAAAGACGACCAGACAGTAAACCAGATCCAGCGCCGCGCATACGATAGAGTGCCGCCCCTTTCGCAGCAGGCCGAGCAGCTCAAAAAGCCCCCCGGCCGCCGCGCCGCAGGCGAACAGCAGGAGGGCCTCGAGCGGCTGGTTCTGGGTGAGGAACAGATTCATCGGAACAGCCGCTTCAGTCCGCTCTCGCCGGTTCGGTACCTCAGCGCGTCGATCTGTCCTTCCACCTTCAGGGTGCCGTTGTCCACATTCAGCGAGGAGACCGAAAGATCTTTTCCGGTCACGCTCAAAAGCCCGCATTCGGTCTGCAGCAGAATGCCGGTCTCGTTGAAGTTCTCCACCCGCTGCACGCCGTCCAAGTGCAGGATCTTGCGGCAGGAGAGGGTCAGATTGTGGATCCCGGCGGCGGTCGTGCTCTTTTCTTCGGCCATGACAGCCCTCCTTTTGGTTTGGTTCGCTACCTTAACTTATGGGAAAGACGGGGGGATTATGACCGGCGAAAAAAAATTCGGGAAAAATTTGAAAAATTTTTGATTAACGGCCGAAAAATAGTTTACAAAAGAACGAGAAATGAATATACTTTATGCAGTCGCTTTCCCTTGCCGGCCTCAACGGCCCTCCGAGGGGGATCCGGCGCAGACAAAAGTCAGAAAAGCGGGCTCCGCCCCGGAGGAAAATCAAGCGCTATGCCGAACTACAAAAAATGCCCCAGATGCGATCTGAACTACATCCCAGAGGATGAAGAACTCTGCGAGGTCTGCAAGGCGGAACTCCGCCTGGTACCCTCCTCGCCTCTGCTCGACGACGGGTACGACGACGATTCCATTCTCTGCCCCATCTGCAAGATGAACTACATCAGTCCCGAAGAGGAAATGTGCTACCAGTGCGCCGAGCGCCTCAAGTACGACGACGACCACGCCTCGGTGCTGGACGAGGACGAGGACGACTCCTGGCGGGTCTTCCTGGATGACGAAAAGGAGATCGTGCCCGACGAAATGGGCGATCTCTCCCTGGCCGACCTTGAGGAGGAGGAAAAGGGAGACGAAGAAGAAGAGGAGGAGGAAGAGCCCGTGGATCACGACATTTTTCTGGACGATCTCGACGAGGATGTCTTCGGCGACGAAGACGATCTGGACGAAGACGACGAAGATGACGAAGACGACGAGGACGAGGACGACTGATCTTCCCTCGCGTCTGACCCGGGGCCGGCTTGAAAAGCCGGCCCCGGCAAATTTTGCGCCGGCCAAAGGCTCAGGCTGCTTTCCGGTGTGATCATACTGCGGAACGTCAGGTCGGGTTCATCGCTTTTTGCGGATCCCGGCAGCCTCTTTCGCGCCGTCCCGGCAAAGGGGCGGAAGGTTAGTCAGCCCGGAAGGGTGACGAGTGGGCCCACAGGCGGGTCTCACGGACCCGTTCACGCCCGGAATGCCGGGGTGACAGGTCGCTTATGCGGGCCCCGCGCCTGTGCGTAGCGTGCGCTTTTGCACTCCGCGCCGAGCGCACAGTGCGGATCTTTCGCATAAAACGGCAAAATTTGGGCATACTGAGGACAGGAACTTCCGTCCTCTTTTTTTTGCCGTTTAGCGGAAAAGGCAGAAGCTCGACCCAAAGGGGAACAAAGGGCGTGAGCGGTCAGGGCGCTGCGGAGGCGGAGATAAAGATCAGTCAAAAGGAGAGGGAAAAAGTTCAGACAGTCCGGGGTTGCGGAAAAATCGGGACATCAATAAATTGCTACATAAAAAATCAAGGCGACACCGCATGAAGATCGCGTACGGATCGCGCCGTCAGGCGGTCTTTGAAGTGTTGCCGAAAAAGGAGTTCCCGCATGCGCAAAGTCACAGGAGATATCCGCCGCGTTCAGGACGGCGTCAAGGAGTTGATCGGCCAGACCCTGAAGATCATCTTAAATCCCGGCCGCAACAAAATTTTTGAGTACGAGGGGGTCATCTCCGGGACCTATCCCTCCCTGTTCACCCTCGACGTCCGGGATAAGGCCGGCAGCAAAAACCTGACCTGTTCCTACTCCGACGTCCTCTGCGGAAAGGTCCGCCTCAGCCGGATCTGACCCCAAGTATACCGGTCTGAAAGAGCGTTTTCCCTGCGTTCGGGGAGGGCGCTCTTTTTTTCCGGGGAGCTTTTCTGGAGGCACACACTCTTTTTCAGTTTTTGGGACCGGAAACTGCGGTCTTTCGGGGAACTTTTCGGGAAGGTTCTTTCATTTTTCAGCTTCTGCGGAGGGAAGGCGGCCCTTTCCTTTTTTGCGGTTCTTTGTGTGGAGTGGCCTTTTCGCCTCCCGGGGGAGGCTCCTCGGTGTACGGTTTGTCTCACGGTTTGAGACCCGACTTCCTCCTTTTGGGAAATTTTGAAGGAAATGCAAAAAAAAATTTTCAAAAAAATTTTTCCCGGGACAATAAAAAGTGGTTGCAAAACTGTTTAATGTGTGCTAAAGTATTCGAAAGACTGATTGCCGGAGAGGGAACCGCTTGAATAAACATGAGATAGATCGCTGTTTCAAAAAGATGCAGACCGGCGATCAACAGGCTTTCGCAGAACTTTACGAAGGGACCCGAAAGGGCGTCTTTGCCTTTCTGTATCCCTACTACGGGGAACAGGCGGCCACCGAAGACGCGGTGCAGAACGTCTACATCAGGGTCAAGGAGCGCATCTTACAGTACCGCTCGGGGCTGGACGCCCGGGCCTGGCTGCTCCAGATCGCCAAAAACGCCGCCCTCAACGAGCTCCGCAAGAGAAAGAGGGAGAGCGCGCCCGGAGACGACGCGCTGGACCGCTTTGCGGGATCCGAGGGGCCGGAGGAGGGAACGGCTTTCGAGGCCCTGAACCGGGCTTTGAAGCCGGACGAGCGGGAGGTGGTGATCCTGCACGTCTTGTGGGGCTACAAACATCGGGAGACCGCCGCGCTGCTGGGGCTGCCTCTCGGCACCGTCACCAGCAAGTACAAGACCGCCATCCGCAAGATGCGGGAATTTCTGGAGGAGGAGTCGGTATGAAGCGAAACATCAAAAAAATGCTTTCCGAAGAACTGGATCGGCTGGCTCCCCCCATGTCCGAGGAGGTCCGGTCCCATCCGCTGCCCCAGGGCGGTCCGGAACAAAAGACCCGCCGCCCGGCCTTCCGCCGTTGGGTCGCCCTCGCGGCGGCCGCCGTGCTGGTGCTGATCGTGGCCGCGCCCGCCCTCTACTTCGGGACGGTCCGCCACCCCAGCGTCGTTTTGCTGGAGATCAACCCCGCCGTCGCCCTCTCCACCGATTTGTCGGACGTGGTGACGGCCGTGGTCAGCCGGAACGGGGACGGCGATCTGATGCTGGCCGATCAGGACTTTGTCGACTCGCTGATCGGCAAAAGCTCCGCCGAGGCCGCCGTGCTGCTGGCCGACCGCGCCATGACATTGGGCTACTTTGAGGAGACCGACAACGCCGTCCGGGTGTCGGTGGCCAACGAGGTCGGATTCCGCGCCAACAATCTGCGCCGGGATCTGTCCCGCTCGCTGACCGATTACTTCTGCCGGAAGGGCGTCATGACCGCCGTGCTGAGCCGGCAGGTCTCCGCCGCCGATCTGTCGGGAGCCGGTCTGGCCGGGCAGAGCGTGGACCAGATCGCCCAGGCCTTGAGCGACAGCCCGGTCCGGGTGCAGGAGGCGCAGGATCAGCTGGTGACCGAGGACAACCTGAACCAGAGCTATGTGGAGCGTTTCCGGTCCTACGCGCTGGAAGTGGTTCAAAGCATCGGGCAGACCATCAAAGACAAAAAGGCCGATCTTGCCGAATTGCAGGAGCTGTCCGACCGCATCCTGGCCCACGAGGAAAACCCCGGAAAGCTGTTCGGACTGATCCCGCAGGATTACTGGGAACTGTCGGAGAGCGAAGAGCCTTTGGGAGAGGGGATCTCCGCCCTGATGGCGGAAATGACCGACCGCCTGGCCGACTTTGAGGCCGATTACGAGCAGGAGATCGACTCGGAGGCTTCCCTGTTCTTCCTGGATCAGTTCTATCAGACCCTGGATCCCGATCAGCTCGCGCAGCTGTTCACCGATCTCATCAACAGCATCGCCGATCTGGCCTTCGGTCTGCAGCTGGATCTTCTGCTGTCCTTCCTGAACGGGGACGGCAGCCTGACCGACTGGATCTCCGGCCTGTTCGAGGGGCTGGCCGAACCGCCCCAAACGGTGGAGGACTATGCCGATCAGAGCCGGCAGATGCTGAAGCAGGAGGCCGGAATGAGGGCCGAAGCCGCCGAGGCCTTCAACCGTCAGGAGCGCCAGCCCATTTCCGAGGAGGACTACCGCGCCTACCTGGACTCGCTGGGGGATCTGGACGACTACTGGGATTCCCTGGCGCATTAAAAAGCGGATTCTGAAGAGGGAGTTTTGCTCCCTTTTCTTTTTGACGAAAGGGAAAAGAGCCCCCCAAAAGATTTGTGTTTTTGCGCCAAATGTGCTATACTTTTCCAAAAGTCTCCGGGACCTCCCGGCAGGGTTGTCCGCCGAGGGGTTCCGTTTCGGAAAATCGGAGTGATCGTTATGTTGGATGTCGTTGCAGCGCTGATCCGGCGGGGGAATCGTTTTTTGATCTGTCAAAGGCCGGCCCACAAGTCGCAGGGACTGCTTTGGGAGTTCCCGGGCGGCAAGGTGGAGCCGGGCGAGTCCCTCGAGCAGGCCCTGATCCGGGAGTGCCGGGAGGAACTGAAGATCCGCATTGCCGTGGGGGAGGTGTTCATGCGGGTGGAGCATCGCTATCCCGACATGACCGTGCGGCTGACCCTGTTCTGGGCGCAGACCGAGGAGGAGCCCCAGCTGTCGGAGCACGAGGACCTTCGCTGGATCACCCCGGCCGAGATCCCTTCTTACCGCTTCTGCCCGGCAGATCTCGCCATTTTGAGGAAGATCGAGCGGGAGTTCCCCGCCTCGGAGGGCTGAAGCCCGGATCCGATGGGAGCGGGATCGAGCGCTGTTTCAGGCCGTCCGCGGTCTTTCCGATGGGGAGGCGGTTCAGGCAAAGGCCAAAAAAGAGGCCGGCACCTGGGCCCAAGGGGTGTCTTGGGAATCGAGCTTTGAAAGGAGCCGAGCCCGCCCTGTGCCGTACATGAAAAAAGAAAAGCCCATCAAACGAAAAGGGGTGCGCATCCTGGCCGCCGTCTGCGGCGGTTTTTTGGGTGCGGCCTTTTTGCTTGTCTCCGCGCTGCAGATCGGACTCTGGGTCTCCGACGGCATCGAATGCTGGCATCCGGACTACGAAAAGGCGGATCTTTCCGCAGCCCTGGCGCAGGAGACTCTGTCCGAAAGCGATTATGAACTGCTTTACCGGCAGACGGGGCTGACCAGGCTGGGCATAGACCGCGCCCTGGCCAGGGGAGCGGCCGGGATCGCCAGGATCGAAGCCATCCAGGATCGGTTTTTCACCGAGAGCACGACGGTCCGGGATCCCTTTGCGCCCTGGACCTGCACGGACCACGCCGACCAACCCGGCGTCAACATCTTTTTGGAGGAGGGCGACGTCATCGTGACCTCCTCCACGCACATCTCCTGCTTCCGCGTCGGCCATGCCGGCATCGTCGTGGACGGGAGAAGGGAAAGGATTTTGCAGGCGAAAAATTACGGGGAGCCGAGCTCGGAGACCGGAGCGGACTACTTTACCGATCGGGTCAATTTTATGATCCTGCGCCCGAAAGCCGAACAAGAGGTCCTCGAACAGGCGGCGGTGTATGCCGAGGAAAACCTGAAGGGGATCCCGTACAGCGCCTTTGCGGGCATCTTTACGGCCAAGGATTCCATTCAAAAGACGCAGTGCGCCCATCTCGTCTGGTATGCCTACCGGCAGTTCGGCCTCGATCTGGACGGGAACGGCGGCGCCCTCGTGCTGCCCTTTGACCTCGCAAACAGCAGTCAGATGGAACTCGTGCAGGTGTTCGGCTTCGACCCGGACCGGCTGTGGGACCGACTGTTTTACTGAGCAGGCTGAAAACAAGAAAGAACGTTCCGCCTTTCGGGGGAACGTTCTTTGCTTTTACTTATCCTCACGCCGGCGCGCAAATTTGAGGGGAAAACCGGCGCCGGCCTGCGGGGGCTGTGTTCGGGCTTGATCCTGTTCGTCCCCGCAGCAGCCCGTTGTTTTGCGAGGGGGAAGGTCAGAAACAGCCTCCGAGCGGTTTTCGCAGGGAGAACAGCTTGCCCAGCCCCAGGGCCAGTTTTTCCAAACTGAAGTGCTTGCCGGTTTTTAACAGATAGCCGAAATTAAAGAGGAAGTCCATGGTCAAAACCACCCGGAACACGGCGCTCAGCCAGAACAGGGGGCGGGAGGGGATCTTGTGGATCAGCCAGTGCAGCAGGTGCCAGGCCGTGGCCATGGCAGCGGTGATCAGCACCCCCCACAACAGGGTAAATTCCAGACAGATGTAGCCCTTGAAGTTGTACTTGTATCCGGTGTAGCTCCACAGCCGGACCCCGAAAAACTCGTCGAAGAACCAGCCGGTGGCCAGTTCGACCAGGGTGGGGATGAGGGCGGCGGCCACAAAGTAGACCAGCACGCTCAGGGTCACGCTCAGCCATTTCGGCATCCGGGTCCGCCGCAGCAGATCGACCAGCCTGCCCTTGACCGGGGTGCCCAGCAGGAGGTAGATGCCCACCACCGAGGTCCCGTAGATGGTGCAAAAAGGCAGGGTCAGAAAGCCGCGGTCGGTAAACTTGCCGGCCAGCAGGCTGCAATACACCGTCTCCATGCACCAGCCCAAGAAGGAGACCAGGATCATCATCAGGGACATTTCCAGGGCGAACCGCTTCCGGGCCAGCTTCTTTTCCCTCCGCTCCTGCGCCGCGGTGGGCAGAGGAAGCGCGCCGGCCCGCATTCCGGCGTAGCTGTTGGAACAGAGGACGGGGTTTGGCAGGCTCGCGGCCTGCAAAGGGGGTTTTTTCATGATCTTTGCTCCTTTCCGATTCCCTCCGCCTACTATACCGTCCGGCCCCGCGTTTTATTGTGAAGAAAGGGTGAAAAAAATCGACCTTCGGAAGATTCCGAAGGTCGGTCAGGTCGCAAAAATGAAAACCGGGTGAAAAAGGGACAAAAACGGAAAGGACCTTTCGTCTCTCGCAAAGAAGTTTCAAGCAAAGATCCGCTCACAAGTTCGGTCCGCTTCGGCCTCGCCCTTGGGAATGTTCAGGCGAAGAGGCCGGGAAAGGCCAGGGCCAGTCCGCCCGCGATCAGGCCCAGGATCAAAAACCAGGCCACATTCATGCCGACAGTCACCAGAACGGTGAACAAAATTTTTAAAACAAGATTCAGTTTGCTCCGCAGGATCGTGGCGTTGATGAAGGCGGCGCCCAGACAGAAGACCGCGCTCAGCCCTCCGCCGATGGCCCCGCCGAAGATGCCGACGAGGAAGCCGAGCAGGGGAACAAAGATCAGCACCCACTCGTACCATTTGTTTTTCAGCAGTTCCACGCTTCCGCCCTCGTACAGCAGCGTGATGCCGCCCAGAAAGTTTCCCTTGACGGAGATCCTCCGCTCGGCGCCGCCCTGATCCAGGTAGCGGAACTCCCGCCGGGAGACGGGGGTGAGGGGAACGCCGTTCATGGACAGCTTCTTTTTGCCGGTCCAAAAGCTTTCCTCGTAGGTGTAATCGACGCCGTTGACGTTTTTCTGAAAGATCATAAAGTTTCCTCCCTATCTTTTCTCCTATTATAACAAAAAAGGGAGGGCCTGTCAAACCTTCTCGGAAACAAAATGTAAAGGTTGTGTCAGGATCTTGTCCGTTTTGGGTAAAATTTGTCAGATGACCGCCCTTTTCTTGACAGAGGGGGGAGACGAAGGTTATAATAGCTACGGGGGTCTCCAAAGGTGCCGCCGGGATCTCCGTCCGCGGAGCCAAGATCCGGCACAAAAGGGCGGCCTCCCGGTTGGAAAGATGCCCCCGCTCGGAGAGGATCCGCCTCTTCAGCGGGTAAGGGTAAGCCCCCAAAGAGCACAAACGAGAGGAAAAGCCGCAGCAAGCACTTTGCCGGAAACGTTCTCCTCCGCTGGTCTCCTTTCCGGGCCGGGTGTCCGGCGGATCGGAGCCTCTCGTTGCGGGAGGATCCGCAGCCCCCGCAGCAGGAAATAAATAGGGATAAAAGCACAAAAGCCGGGAAAAGTACTGTGAAAAACCGGGGTTTTGCATAGTACTATGCAAGGATAAACGCGGGATTTTCAGGAAAAGTCCCCAAAATCGCGATGGTTGGAGGAAGGCAATTGAAGATCCTGGAGATCGAGGGATTAAAAAAACATTTCGGGGAGGTCCGCGCCGTGGACGGGATCTCCTTCTCGGTGGAGCAGGGCAGCCTGTTCGCCTTTCTGGGACTGAACGGGGCGGGCAAGAGCACCACCATCAACATCGTCTGCACCCTGCTTCCCAAGGACGAGGGCAGGGTGTCGGCGGCCGGGTTCGACCTGGACCGCGAGCCGGAAAAGATCCGGCGGGAGATCGGTGTGGTCTTTCAGGGCTCGGTGTTGGACAACGCCCTGTCGATCCGGGACAATCTTTCCGTGCGGGCCGGCCTGTACGGCCTGTCCGGCAGGGCCTGGTCCGAAAGGCTGAAGGAGCTGTCCGAGGAACTTGCGCTCTCCGACATTCTGGACCGGCGTTACGGGACTCTTTCGGGCGGCCAGCGCCGGCGGGCGGACATTGCCCGGGCGCTGCTGCATCAGCCCTCCCTGCTCATTCTGGACGAGCCGACCACCGGGCTGGACCCGCAGACCCGCAAGACGGTCTGGTCGGTGCTGGAGGGGCTGCGGAAACAGCGGGGGATGACCGTGTTTCTGACCACCCACTACATGGAGGAGGCCAACCGGGCCGACAATGTGGTCATTCTGGACGCCGGCCGGATCGCGGCCCAGGATTCGCCGGTGCGGCTGAAGGAGCGCTTCTGTTCGGACTATGTCCGGGTCTACGCCCCCAGATCGCCTCAGCTGGACGCCGCCTTTTCCCCCTTTGCACCCGTCTACGAGCAGAACTGCTACCTGCTTCCGGTGGCGGACAGCCGGGCGGCCAAGGAGGTGCTGCGGCGCTTCGACCGGGAGATCGACGACTTCGAGGTGGTCAAGGGAGACATGGACGACGTCTTTTTGAAGGTAACCGGAAAACAGCTGAAGGAGGATGC
This sequence comes from uncultured Clostridia bacterium, assembly GCA_944332455.1. Taxonomy (GTDB): domain Bacteria; phylum Bacillota; class Clostridia; order Christensenellales; family HGM11417; genus CALVJY01. The sequence goes on along the minus strand of CALVJY010000003.1, from coordinate 105,115 downwards.
GGAATGAAGGGCGAACTTCTGGCTATGGGCCGGCTGGTGGGGCGCAGCCTGCGCATCTTTCTCCGGGACAAGGTGGGGGTGTTCTTCTCCCTGCTGGCCCCGCTCATCGTGCTGCTCCTTTACGTGCTGTTTCTGGGCGAGGTCCAGATGTCCAGCGCCGAGGCCGCCCTGCAGGGCGTTCCGGTGGAGGAAAACGTGCTCCGCGCCTTTGTGGACGGCTGGATGCTGGCCGGCGTCATGGCGGTCTCCTGCATCACCGTCTCCTTTTCGGCCCAGAACATCATGATCGCCGACCGGGAGCGGAACGTGCTCTCGGACATTCTGGTTTCCCCGGTGGGGAGGCAGACCGTGACCTTTGCCTACTTCGTCAGCAACGTGGTGGTCACGGCGGTCATCTGCCTGGTGGTGCTGGCCGTCTCGTTCGGCTATCTGGCCTTTTCGGGCTGGTACCTTTCGGCGGGGGACGTGTTCGGCATCCTCGGCCTGACCCTGCTCTCGGTGCTCTCGGCCGCCCTGATCAGCACGCTGGTCTGCTCCTTCTTCAAAAGCACCAACGCACACGGCGCCTTTGTGGGGATCCTCAGCGCGGCCATCGGCTTTCTGACCGGCGCCTACATGCCCATTTCGGTCTTTCCGACCGCGGTGCAGTACCTGGTGCTCTTCATCCCCGGCACCTATTCGGCCGGGGCCTTCCGCAATCTGTTCATGAACGGCGCTTTAAGCGAGATCGCCGCTTCCGTTCCGCCTGCCGCCGAGGGCCTGCGGGAAGGCTTCTCCATGAACATGGACTTCTTCGGCGCCACCATCGGCCTGGGGGAAATGCTCTGGATCTTCGCCGGCACCGTGCTGCTCTTTCTGGCGATAGATCTGCTGGTCCATTTTGTCAGGCGCAGCTCCAAACAGAGATCTTAAGGCATCCCCGCCCAAAGACCGCCTGACGGCTTTGAACGCCTTGCTTGGTTTTCCGCCACTTGGCCCAAAATCTCCTTGAAATACGTTCAGTATTCCTGCGTCGATTTTGGACGAATTGGGAAAAATCTGACTGCGCAATCCGCACACAATCTTCGTGCAGTGCTGCCTTAAAATTTTCAATAATCTTTTTATGTCCGGATTTTATGGAAAAAAGAACGCGAACCGAGGGAGCGCGTTCTTTTTTTGTCCCTTGACGATCAGAACGTGAAAGCGGCCCTGAAAGGCGGGCCGGATCGGCAGAAGCGGAAAAAATTCTGCGGGAGAGGGGGCGGGTTTTCCTTCGGGAGGCGGAAAAGTCGGCCTCCGGGGAAAGGACAAGCGGGAACTTCTTCGGCCAGGAAAGAAACCGGAAGGCTCCGGGAGGGCAGGACGGACGAAGACCATTCCGGGATGGCGAGCCAATCCGTGAATGATTTTAGGAATGATGCGCCGGCAGCCGTGAATGATTGCGAGATGGTACGGCAGCAGCCGCGGGCGTTCTTTCCGGGCGGCCGGGAGCGGCCGTGAAAAGGACTTCAGGAGGGAAAGGAAATTGCCGGAAATTTCTCTCCGGGATGGCGACGGGCAAACTTGTTCAGTAGTCGGACCGTCCCAAAAGATAGTCCGCCGAGACGTCGAAGATGTCGCACAGCCGGACCAGAGAGGGGATGTCGGGGTAGCTTTTGCCCAGCTCCCACAGCGAAACGGTGTCCTGGGTGGTGGCCAGAAGTTCTGCCAGCTGGGTCTGGGTCATCTTCCGCTCCTTCCGAAGTTCCCGGATGCGCAAAGTAATTTTTTCCATACCTTGATTTTACTAAAAATATTCGTAAAATTATTGACTTACGAAAAATATTCGTATATAATAGAGGCAGCGAAGGGACGAAAACGAGGGATCAGACAAAGGATGAAGCGGGCGTCAAACGAAAAAAAGTCGGGGGCGAAGGGGAGGGCCAGGCCCCTCTGTCTGCTGGACTACGAAGGGCTGAGCAGCGACTGCCTCTGCGAGATCGAACGCCTCCGGCGGGAAGGAAAGGTGTTTGTCTGCGGCCGGCCCGAGGGGGAGGAGGAGATCCTCTCCCTCTGCCGCCGGAAAATGCCGGACTTCCGGGAGGCAGAGATCCAAAGGGCCTACTATCCGGTGATCTTTGTGCGCAGGGGAAAAAAGCTCCGGGCGCTGAACGCACCGGCCGGCCGGCTTCGCCGCTGGCGCCGCGAGGCCGCGCCGGGGGAAATCGACCGGGTGGCCCTGGACGAGGGGAGGCTCTTTCCCTCCGCGGAAAACGGGGAACCCGGCTCTTCCTTTTTCAAACAGGAGGAGCGGGTCGAGTGTCTGTGCTTTCTCCCCGTCTGGCAGGCGGCTGTCTCCCGTCCGCAGGGCGGTTTCTGGGTGCTGGATTCTCTCTCCGGACGGGTGCTGCCGGCGGGCGGACCGGACGAAGAGCCGTTGTCCGCGCCGTCTTGGCTGATCTTCGCGCTGTGCCTCCTCTTGGGGTGGGGGCTGTGCGCCGCCCTGCTGTTTTGGCTCCTCTGAAGCACAAGAATTTGTTATCATAAAATTTTCAATAATAATTTATATCAAAAAAATAGCAAAAAAAGACCTTCCTTCTGGGGAGGTCTTTTGTCTTACAAAAGGTTTTCAAAATTGATGCGGAAGTTGTCGGGCAGGGCGGAGGTGATGGTGCGCAGCACGGTCAGTTTGGCGTCCGCCAGCTCAAAGTTTCCGGTCCTGACCAGGCTTTTGGCCTCGGCCAGCCAGTAGTCGATCTCCCGGATCTCGGTGTGGGGGATGTAGGTGTGCATGACCTTTTTTGCCTCGTCCCACCACCGTTCCAATTCGTCCATTTCCTCCTCGGTGGCCGTCTTTTGTTCGATCTTTTGGGCCAGGGCGTCCAGTTCGCGGTCAAAGGTCTCGAACTGCCGGCTCAGGGTCACCTGTTCCAGCACGCCGCCGCCCACGATCAGCGCCAGAAAGAGGAGGGGGATCAGCCAGTTTTTCACCAGATCACACCCCCTTCGTAGTCCGTTTTCAGCACTTCGTACCCCTTGTCCTTGATCTGCAGGAACATCTTGCCGTGGTTGTCCAAAGTGCAGAGTTCCACCTTTTTCAGATCCCGGATCGACTGTTCCCGGAGGCGGGCCCGGATCCAATCGGGGGTCAGCTTCATCACCTTCAGCTGTTGTTCGGAGATCTTGCCCTGTTCGATCACCACGATGGGCAGTTCGGCCTTGTCGGCCTGGTCCGGCTTTTTATCTCCCGATTTTTTGGGAATGACGCTCAGCTTGCCGTTGGTCTCGAAAATGGCAAAGGCGATCTCGTCAAAGCTGGAGTAGCCCGCTCCCCTGATGCTCTCCAGCAGGTCGTCAATGCTCAGATTCTGCCTTTCGATCTCCCGAAAGTTGACCCCCTTGGAGTTGATGACGATGGTGGGCGTCCCCGAGATGATCCCGGACAGAAAACGGCTCTTTCGCTCGATCAGGCTGATCACCTGATGGAGGATGAACAGGGTAAAAATGCTGACCACCCCGTAGAGCAGGGGGATGGAGGTGTCCGACATCGGAATGGTGGCAAGGTCGGCGATGATCAGGGTGATGGTCAGCTCGAAGGGCTGCATCTCCCCGATCTGCCGCTTGCCCATCAGCCGGATGACGATCAGCAGAATGACGAAGATAAAAATGCTTCGGAAAAAGACGATGTACATACCGGTCTTAGTATGAGAGATCGGCCCGAAATTATGCGAAAAGCCGGACGAAAACGAGCGCCGCAGGACCTTGTCTGTGAGCGGCTTATGGGAGAGGCGAAGGTTGCGCGCGCCGCAGGACTTTGTTGCAGCGGCGCGCGGGAGAGACAAAGGGGCGCCCGCTTCGCGGTTTTCAAAGATCGGTCTTTTCATGCATTTCGGAACCGGGGCCAAAGGGGCCCTGCCGGGACAGGAAACGAAAATAAGATCGTGGATAAGATTCCGCCTCGAAAGGTCGGGTCAAAACAGGGCGGGAGCATTTCCCCGGAATCGGGATCTAACATAAGAAAACTAGGATCATAGCCAAGACCTTTTGGTTTTGGCAGGCCCTGAACCGAGACGGGCTGAGGCGACCACGTTTCCTGCCGGGACACGAAAAACGCAAAGGAAAAATGCAATCAGTGACAAGCCCTTCCGCTGTATCAGGCATACCATGAACCGTCGACAGACGGAAGGGCTGAGGTTTTCTGTTCCGGACGAAGAGAAAATATATAAAAATTAAAAATAAAATCATTATTGAACATTTTTATATTTTAAAATTTATTCAGAAGCGGGCCGGGACCTCCTTTTTAAATGAGAAAAAAACGGGAAGATCGGGGCTGGAGCGGGCATATTCGGGACAAGTCCGTCATAGGGTAAGGGTATGAAAGAAAGCGTCCTCAAAAAGATCCTGCCGCCTGCGCTGCACGCCTGCCTGCAGGCCGAGGAAAAGATCTTTGAGATCCGCCTGCGGCTGAACTGCCCGATCTTCGCCGAGACCGCGCAGGGGCGGTATTTTTGTTCGCCCGTGGGACTGACCCTGAACCGGGGACAGGCCGTCAGGGCCTCCCGGGAGGTCCTGGACGGGATCTTTCTGCGGGCCTGCGATCACTCGGTGCACGCCTATGAACACCAGATCCGGGAGGGTTTTCTGAGCGTGGGCGAGGGGATCCGCCTGGGACTGTGCGGGGAATGCGTGACCGAGCGGGGCCGGGTGACCGCCCTCAAAAACCTCAACGCCCTGCTCATCCGCCTGCCCCATGAGGTCCGGGGGTGCGCCTCCTTTTTGACGGAGACCTTCCGGAGCGGGGTCACAAAACTGCTCATCCTCTCCCCGCCGGGGGGAGGCAAGACCACCCTTTTGCGGGACGTCGCCCGGCTTTTGAGCGGGGAGGGCAAGAACGTGCTGCTCCTGGACGAGCGGGGCGAGCTCTGCCTGCCCGGGACCCAGGATCTGGACGTCCTGAAAAACTGCTCCAAGCGGGAGGGCTTTTTGATGGGGATCCGGGCCATGGCGCCGGATTTTGTGCTCTGCGACGAACTTCGGGGGGAGGAGGACCTTCCCTTTCTGAAGGAGGCGGAGGCGGCCGGCGTGGGCGTGGTGGCCACCGTGCACGCCGGGGGGCTGTCTGACCTGAAAAAGAAGGGTTTTCCGGCCGGCTACTTCGAGCGCTTTGCGGTGCTCTCCTCCGCGCGGGGCCGGGGCACGGTGGAGGGGCTGTTCGACGCCGGATCCCGGTTGGTCTATGCCCTGCAATGATCGTCCTGCTCTGCGCCTGCATCGTGGCCTGCACCACCTACTGCGGCTATGCCGTCTCCCGCACCTACTTCCGCCGGGAGGAGATCCTGGGGGAGATCCTCCGGCTGATCGTACGGCTCAAGGACGACCTCTGTTTCTTCCGGGAGCGCCTGCCCGCGGCTCTGCTGCGGGCGGGAGAGGAGCTTGGCACCCTTTCGGATCTGCTCGGGGCCTTTGTGGCGGGACTGGAGGGCGGGGAAAAGCCCCTTCCGAATCCAGGCCTCAAGGAGGAGGAATTCCGGCGGCTGTGCGAGCTGCTGCGGGCCCTGGGAAAATCGGACGCCGGCCGGACCGGGGAGATCCTGGCCCGGGCGGAGGAGGAGTTTTCCCGGCTGCGGCAGGAGGCCGAGCGGGAGCGCAGGAAGTTTGCCGCGATGTACGTCAAGCTGGGGTTCACGGCCGGACTTTTGATCTGTATCGTTTTACTGTAAAAGGGGACAAGGCATGGAAGTTGAGGTCATCTTCAAGATCGCGGCCATCGGGATCCTGACTGCGGTGTGCTGTCAGATCCTGAAAAAGGCGGACAAGGAGGAGCTGGCCACCCTGACCACACTGGCGGGGCTGGTCATCGTGCTGAGCATGGTCATCGGCATGATCGGCACCCTGTTCGACACCCTGAAAAATCTCTTTTCGCTTTACTAGGCCATGGAAATCCTCAAGATCGCCGCCATCGGCATCACGGCCTCCCTGCTGGTCCTCTTCGTCCGGGAACACCGCCCGGACGTCGCCGTGCTGATCGGTCTGGCGGCCGGGATCCTCATTCTGTTCTCGGTGGTCAACTACCTGACCGAGGCCATTTCGGCCCTCCAGGCCCTGATGGACAAGTCCGGCATCGACCTGGAAATTTTGCAGGCCGTCCTGAAGATCATCGGCATCGGATACATCACCGAGTTTGCCGCCCACATCTGCGAGGACTCGGGAAGCCGGGGCATCGCGGACAAAATCCTGTTCGGAGGAAAGGTGCTGATTTTGATCATCTCGCTCCCGCTGCTGAGCGCGGTCATCGAGATCATCCTAAGTTTACTGCCATGAAAAAGAGAATGTCGCCGCGCCGGAAAAAAATACGCCTGCTCGCCCTGCTGCTTTTGGGGGTGCTCTTCCTCTTTTCGGGACAGACGGCCGTGGGAGAGGAATACAATTCGGTGGAGGAAGCCCTGGAACAGGAGGTCGAAGAGCAGTTTTCGGCCCTGGACACCGAGCTGTTCGAGGAATTTCTGGCCCAACTGGACGAAAACACCCGCTCCCTTTACGGCGGGCTGACCCTGGAGGAGCTGGTGGGGGAGGTGCTGGCCGGACAGGCCGGGAACGCCGAAGAATTTTTCGATCAGATCTTCCAACTGCTTCTTTCCCGGTTGCTGGCCTTTCTGCCCTCCCTGATCAGCGTGATCATGATCGCCCTGCTCGGCGGCCTGCTCAACGGCATGCGGGCCAGATTTCTGGGCAAGAACACGGGGGAGATCGTCCACTTTGTCTGCTATCTCTCCATCGTCCTCATCGTCATCAGCGTACTGATCCCCTTGATGAACCTGGCGGGAAACACCGTGCAGACCCTGCGGGATCTGATGAACCTGCTCTTTCCGCTGATCCTCACCCTGATGACGGCCTCGGGCGGGGTCATGTCCGGGAATTTGTTCCAGCCGCTGTCCGCGGTGCTCTCCAACGGGGTCAGCGCCGTGGTGGCCTCGGTGGTGCTGCCGGTGTTCATGGCGGTCACTGTGCTCTCGGTGATCTCCAACCTCTCGGAAAACATCAGCCTGGAAAAGCTCATCGACTTTTTCAAGAGCGCGGGGCTGTGGCTGAACGGCATCTGCTTTACCGTCTTTTTCGCCTTCCTCTCGGTCCAGGGGATCACCGCCGCGGGCTATGACGGCATCTCCATCCGGGCCGCCAAGTACGCCATCGGCAACTCCATCCCCATCGTAGGAGGCTACCTGAAGGAGGGGTTCGACCTCATCCTGGGCAGCTGCGTCCTGCTGAAAAACGCCATCGGCGTCTGCGGCCTGCTGATCATCCTGAGCATCGTCATCCTGCCCCTTCTGCAGATCCTGCTCTTTTCGCTGGGCCTCAAGCTGACCGCGGGGATCTGCGAGCCGCTGGCCGACAAAAAGATCCCCGCCTTCCTGACCATGGTCAGCAAAAATCTCTCCCTGCTGATCGCCGCCGTGCTGGGCGTGGCCTTCATGTTCTTCATCACCGTCATGCTGTTCATTCTCTCCTCCAACGCCGTGCTGGCCTAGGGGAAAGCGGAGGGCCGAAAGGGCCTTTTCAGAAAAAGTACTCTGCAAAATGGGTGTTTTGCAGAGTACTATGCGGGAAAAATCGACCGAGATCGGGGCTTTTGCGCCCGGAAAGGAGACTTCATGAGCATTCTTTCGGGATGGGTGGTGGCCATCGCGGGCACGGTCATCCTCATCCACGCCTGCGAGATCCTGATGCCGGAGGGAGAGATGAACCGCTACATCAAGGGGGTGCTGGCCGTGATCTGCATGTTTGTGATCATCCAGCCCCTGCCCTCCCTGCTGAACGGCGATTTCAATTTTTCCGACCTCTTCTGGGGAGAGAGCGTGCCGGTCTCCGAGGATCTCGGCTATCTGGACTACATCAACGCCAAAAAGGCGGCCGCGCTCTCCTCCCAGATGACCGACGAGGTGCGGGAAAAGGGGTGGGGGGAAGAGGCCGCCGTGGAGGTCCGGGCCTTTCTTGGGGAAGAGACCTTCGGCATCGAGGGGGTGACCTGCATCGGGGTGGAGCCGGAAGATCAGGCGGCCGTGACCGCCTTTTTGTGCGAACAGCTGGGCGTCTCGTCCGGCCTGATCCGATACGGCTAGGTCTGCCTGCCGAAGGTCTGATTTTTATAAAAGCTAGTATAATTTAAAAGAAATAAATATTATTGAAAATTTTTATATGTAAAAATTCTGCCGATCCGAAAGGTTCGGCGCGGAGGTGCAGCCATGGCGGAGGCCAAAAAAAAGAAGTGGGCGTGGTTTGAAAAACTGAAGGGCGTCAAGCACATCGAGATCGTCGTGGTGCTGATCTTCGCGGCGGTGGCCGCCCTGGTGGTCTTCGGAAATTTCGGCTCCGGCGGGGAGGATCAGACCTCAACGACCGGCGATCTTCAAAGCTATGCCCAAAGTCTGGAGGTCAGAATGGCCGAAGTGCTGGGGCAGATCGAGGGAGCGGGAAAGGTCTCCGTGCTGCTGTGGTTCGAGAGCGGCTCGGAGATCGTGCCGGCCTATTCCGAGGACGTCACCGACAACGGCACCACGACCACCGAAAAAAAGACCCTGGTCCTGGTGGGCGGCAAGCCGGTCATTCTGACCGAGATCACCCCCAAGGTGGGCGGCGTGGTCATCGTGGCCGAGGGAGCGGACAACGTCAAGGTCAAGCTGGAACTTTTGAAGGCGGTCAACGCCCTGCTGAAGGTGGACGCCGCAGACGTGGAGATCTTCACCATGCAAAAGAGCTGACCTTGGACGGTGGCTCCTCTTTCCGGGGGGAGCAGAAAAGTTTGCGCTTTCCCCATTTTTCTGTTCTAATCCGGACAGGCGGGTCATAAGTTATGGTAAACAGCCCCAAAGGGGAGCGCCCGCCGAACACATGGGTCCGTAAAATGGGTTCGGCGGGGCCGCCGGGCACACAGAGAAAAAAATCAAAAGCGGAGGAATGCAACTATGATGACAAAGAAGAAGAAAATCCTGGTACTGTGCGGAATGTTCGTCCTGCTGGTCGCCACTGCGGTACTGAATTTTCTGATCACCCAACAGCAGAGCCCTGCGGCCGACGACGGCCAGGACGTGCTGGCGTCGGCCAACTTCTTCACCCAATTCCGGTCGGTGCGGACTTCCAACCGGAACGAGGAAGTGCTCTATCTCGATTCCATCATCGAGACCACGGCAGCCGAGTTCGAGGAGGCCCGCCAGACCGCCATGGATGAAAAGCTGGCGCTGGTGGCCAACATGGAGCTGGAGCTGACCCTGGAGGGGCTGATCAAGGCCAAGGGCTTCGAGGACGTAGTGGTCGTGGTCGGCGCCGAGACCGAGCAGATCATCGTCATGGCCAAGATGCCCGAACTGACCGCCGAGAACGCCGCCATCATCTACAACGTGGTGTACGAGCAGGCCCAGAAGGCCCCCGAGGAGGTCAAGATCGTCCCCATCGAGTAAGGCTTTCAGCCCGCAAAGAGCCGTCCGCCGACCCCGCCCTGCCGGTCGGAGAGCGGCTCTTTTTTTCTGCCCGAAGGGGTTTGCCCTGCGCGAGGTCAGGATTTCCCGCCCGCAGGACTTCGCTTTTTCCCCCCTCAAACGGTTGACAAAGCGGGGGAATTGCATTAAAATATTTCGGAACCGTATAGAACGCTGCCCGATGAGGCAGGGTAAAAGAGGACTGTTTTTTATGACCCTGGACGAAATCAAAGTCGGCGAGACCGCCAAGATCCTGAAGGTCAACGGCCAGGGGGCGCTCCGCAAAAGGCTGCTGGACATGGGGCTGACCCCCAAGACGCTGGTGACTTTGCAGAAGCTGGCCCCCATGGGCGACCCGCTGGAATTCACCCTCCGCGGCTATGAGCTGACGCTGCGCAAGGCCGACTGCGCCATGGTGGAAGTGGAGCGCCTATGAGGATCGCACTGATCGGCAACCAGAACTGCGGCAAGACCACCCTGTTCAACCAGCTGACCGGATCCCGCCAGCACGTGGGGAACTTTCCCGGCGTGACCGTGGACAAAAAGGAGGGGCCGGTCCGGGGCGAAAAGGACATGACGGTGGTGGACCTGCCCGGCATCTACTCCCTGACGCCCTACTCGGCCGAGGAAGTGGTGACCCGGGATTTTCTCATCGATGAGAAGCCGGACTGCATCCTGAACATCCTGGACGCCACCACCCTGGAGCGGAACCTTTATCTGACCACCCAGCTGATGGACCTGCAGATGCCCATGATCCTGGCGCTGAACATGATGGACGAAGTCCGTCACAACGGCACCAACATCGACACCGCCAGGATGGAGGAGGAGCTGGGTTTTTACGTGGTGCCCATCTCGGCCAGCAAGAACGAGGGCATCGCCGAACTGATCGAAAAGATCAAAAAGACGGTGGGGGAACCCCTCCGCCGGCGCAAGTACGTGGAGGACGATCCCGGCACCCTGCGCCGGGAGGGCGGGGACTTCGACCCCTGCCGGGGCAGCGTGCACACCGCCGTCCACACCATCGCCCACCTGATCGAGGACAACGCCAAACGGATCAAAATGCCGGTCCGCTTCGCCGCGGTCAAGCTGCTGGAAAATGACGAGCTGGTCCGGGATAAGCTGGCCCTGACCGACACCCAGCAGGACATCGTGGGCCATCTGGTCGAGCAGCTGGAGCAGGAACTGGGCACCGACCGCGAGGCCGCGGTGGTGGATATGCGCTACGACTTCATCGAGGCCCTGTGCAAGGCGGCCGTGGTGACCAAGGGGGTCAACAAAAACGCCGCCCGGGCCCTGAAGATCGACAAGGTGCTCACCCACCGGATCTGGGCCATTCCCATTTTCCTGGGCATCATGGGGGTCATCTTCTGGCTGACCTTCGGGGTGATCGGGGCCTTTTTGAGCGACGGGTTCGCCGCCCTCATCGACGCCTTTATCGGCTGGGTGGACGGGCTTCTGACCTCGGCTCAGATCAGCGAGTGGCTGCACTCTCTGATCTGCGACGGCGCGCTGACCGGCATCGGCAGCGTCCTGTCCTTTTTGCCCACCATCGTGCTGCTGTTCTTTTTCCTGTCCATTCTGGAGGACTCCGGCTACATGGCCCGGGTGGCCTTCGTCATGGACAAACTGCTCCGCAAGATCGGCCTCTCCGGCCGCTCCTTTGTGCCCATGCTGATCGGCTTCGGCTGTTCGGTGCCGGCGGTCATGGCCACCCGGACCCTGACCTCGGAGCGGGACCGCAAGATGACCACCCTGTTGGTGCCCTTCATGTCCTGCAGCGCCAAGCTGACCATCTACGGGGTGTTCACCCAGGCCTTTTTCCCGCCGGCGGCCCGGGCGCTGGTCATGATCTCCCTCTACGTCATCGGCATGGCGGTGGGGATCCTGTACGGCCTGGTCCTCAAAAAGACGGTGTTCAAGGGGGATCCCATTCCCTTCGTGCTGGAACTGCCGGCCTACCGGCTGCCCTCGGCCAAGAGCGTGCTGCTGCACATCTGGGACAAGGCCAAGGACTTCCTGGTCCGGGCCTTCACCATCATCTTTCTGGCCTCGCTGGTCATCTGGTTTTTGCAGAGCTTCGATCTCCGCTTCAACTGGATCGGCGCCGACGCCGACAAGGACGGCTCCATTCTGGCGACCATCGGCAAGTTCGTGGCGCCGGTGTTCTCGCCCCTGGGATTCGGGGACTGGCGGGCCGTGACCGCCCTGATCACCGGCCTTTCGGCCAAGGAGACCGTGGTCAGCACCCTGACCATCCTGCTGGGCGTGGGCAGTACCGCCGAACTGGTCAGCGGGGGACTGGCCGCCATGTTCACCCCCTTCACGGCCTTCTGCTTTTTGCTGTTCACCCTGCTCTACATGCCCTGCGTGGCCACCATGGCGGCCGTCCGCCGGGAGACCCGCTCCCTGCGCTGGGCGGCGCTGGCCATGCTGGTCCAGACCGGCATCGCCTACCTGATCACCCTGATCGTCTGCCAGGTCGGCCTGCTGTTCGGCCTGTGATCCGGCAAAAGGGTGCGGACGGTCCGCACCGCATGAGGTCGCGCCTCTTTCCGAAGGGCAAAGGCGGCGGGAGGTCATACCAAATTGAAAGATCATCAGGGGAGATTCCCGCCCGCTGTCCGGGCGGACTGACGGAGGTCCCATGAACCCACTGGAAATTGTGCTGATCGCGGTCCTTGCGGCCGCGGCGATCGGCGCGGTGATCTGGCTGATCCGCCGCCGGGGCGCCGGCTGCTGCGGCTGCGGATCCTGCCAAAGATCCCGAAACTGCGCCGGCTGCGAAAAGGCGGCCGGAGAAGAGAAAAACACCCGCGGAGAGATCCCGAAGGAGAAAAAATCATGAGTTGTACGCACGACTGCGAAAACTGCAAGAGCACCTGCGGCGAGGAGGGAAAGGAACCTCTGAACGCCCTCAGCACGGTCAAAAAAGTGATCGGCGTGGTCAGCGGCAAGGGAGGGGTGGGCAAGTCCCTGGTCACCTCCATGCTGGCCGTGCTCTTCAACCGCCGGGGCTTTTCCACGGCGGTGCTGGACGCCGACGTCACCGGCCCCTCCATTCCCAAGATCTTCGGCCTGAAGGAGAACGCCAAGGGCTTTGAAAACGGGATCTTCCCTGTGGAGAGCAAAAAGGGCATCAAGGTGATGTCGGTCAATCTGCTGCTGGAGGACAGCACCCAGCCCGTGCTGTGGCGGGGGCCCCTGGTGGCCGGCGCCGTCAAGCAGTTCTGGACTGATACCGTCTGGGGAGAGGTGGACTACATGTTCGTGGACATGCCTCCGGGAACGGGGGACGTGGCCCTGACCGTCTTTCAGTCCCTGCCGCTGGACGGGGTGGTCATGGTGACCTCGCCCCAGGAACTGGTCTCCATGATCGTGGCCAAGGCCGTGCAGATGGCCAAAATGATGGAGGTCCCCCTGCTCGGCCTGGTGGAAAACTACAGTTATCTGAAGTGCCCGGACTGCGGCCGGAAGATCAAGGTCTTCGGCGATTCCAACATCGACGAGATCGCCCAAAAGTACGGACTGCCCGTGCTGGCCCGGCTGCCCATCGATCCCGAACTGGCCAAGCTGTGCGACAGGGGTCTGATCGAGCTCATGGAAAACGAGGACCTCAACGGGCTGGCCGACTTCATCGAGCACTGCTGACCTCTGAGATCAAAAGCCCTGCGGATCTCCCGCAGGGCTTCAATTTTTGCCTTGATTTTTAAAAAATAAATATTATTGAATATTTTAATATTTTAAAATTTCAGCCGGAAGAGAGAGAAAGCGGACTGATCTCGGTTTGGAAGGAAGGCAAGACTTCATGACGATTTGGAAGGCGGACAGACGGCGTTGCGGTTCAGAAGGGAGGACCGCCGATCTCAGCCAGGAAGGGAAGCAGAAAGAATGGTCGCGCCGGTTCGGGCAGGAAAGGGACGGACGGCGCTGCGGCTCGGAAAGAAAGTCGGACAGACAACCTTTGCTCTTTCAAGGGAGGTCAAAATTTGACCGGGCTTAAGAGCCGGACTTGGGGGCGGGCGCTTTCCGGAGAAGTCCTCTCTTTCCGTTCGTTTTCAACCGCCGGAAAAGGGAAGGCTTCTTTTCTTCGGTCGGCTTTCCCTGTCCCCGGCGGAGGAGCAGGCCAAGATCCAGCAGGCCGAACAGGCAGCACAGCAGGGCCAGCGAGCCGACGGCGATCCCGAGGCCGATCCCCGAGGCGAGAAGGGCGGGCAGGAAGTGAGAGAGCAGTTCTGCCGTCATCCGCCCCAGACACCCTGCCGGGATCCCCAAAAGCAGACAGCGGAGGCCGTTTTTCAGAAAGTCCATTCTAAGGCCGCTCTGCCTGCGGATGACCCGCAGATTCAGGACGGCCGACAGGGTCAGCTGGAGCAGATTGCCCACGACGATGGCGTAGATGCCGATGAGGGAGGGCAGCAGGATGACCGCGCCCAGCATGCAGGCCGCGCCCAGGGCGAAGTGCCGCATGACCCTGCTCTCCAGCCCCAGCGAGTTCATGATGGTGGAGGAGAGCTGGGAAAGGGTCATGGGGATCATCAGCCCTGCCGAGATGGTCAGCAGTCTGCCGGCCTCCGGGTTTTCGTAGAGGGCGGAGGCGAAGGAGCTGCCGCAGCTTAAATATCCGCACAGGATGATGCAGGCCACGAGCAGGGAAAAATTCAGACTGTCCGAGAGATTCTGATTGAGGGCGGCCTTGTCCTTTTTCTGGCTGGTGACCGAGACCTCGGGGACCAGGACCAGGGCGATGGATCCGGTCACTGTGCCGGGCAGAAACAAAAGGGGCATGACCATGCCGGACATGACGCCGTACAGCGAAAGGGCCTCGGCCGGGGTCATGCCGGCGGCGGTCAGGCGCTGGGGCATGAGGATGGCCACGGCCGACCCCAGCAGACAGCCGAGCAGTCGGACGGCGGTGATGGGGGCGGCGCCCTTCAGCAGGGGGAGGAACTGTTTTTTGCCGCAGCGGCGGAATTTTCCCCGCCGCAGGTAGAGGACGACGGTCAGGACCGCCGCCGTCAGGTAGGAGACGGTGACCGCCCGGGCGGCGTTCAGGGTCTTGTCGGCCAGCAGATCCACGCCCTGCAGAAAGATGACGCCGGCCGCGACCATGGCGGCCTCCTCGCAGAATTCCACCAGCGAGTAACTGAGAAAGCTCTTGTTTCCCCACAGCCCGCCCCGGCAGGCCGAGTAGAGGGCGGAGGCCAGAAAGGCGGGGAGCAGGGCGGTGAACACCGGCAGGCAGCGGCCGTCCGAAAACAAAAAGCCCAGCTGTTTCCGGAGCAGAAAGAGCAGAAGGGCCAGGACCCCGGCCACGGACAGCCCCAGCAGGGCGGCCGAGGTGACGATGCGGTCCCCTTCGGCGGGATCCCGACCGCTGCGGGCGGTCAGCCGGGAGACCGTGACCGGCAGTCCGGAGGAGGTAAAGGTCACCAGCACCCCGAACACCGAGAGCGCGACCTGCAAAATGCCCATGCCTTCGGCGCCCAGCGTGCGGGAGAGAAAGATGCGGTACAAAAATCCAACGGCCCGGGTGGCCACCGAAAAGACCGTGATCAGAAATGCCGCTTTGACGATCTGTTTCATAGCGCCTCCCGCGGATGAGTTCCCTCTATTCTATGTCCGGGGGCCCGCCGTTATGAGGAGGGCGGCTCCGGCGCCGTAGCCGAAAAGGGAGACCGGAGCGCGCCTGTTTGAGGGATGGGATCCGGCTTTGATTTGAAGATTGTCCCTCTAGTTTCCTTTTCTTCCGGATCGAACAGAGGGAATGCAATAAAATTTTTACATCATCATTTGTTCAAAAAGAATAAAAAGGAGAAATTTCTGATGTTTTCTTTCTATGCGCCGGCGCGGATCCGCTTCGGCGAGGGATGCCGGCGGGAACTGCCCGCCTTCTTGAAAAAACGGGGGACCCGGGGCATGCTGGTCCTCTCCCGCAGTCTGACGAGTTTTGGGGAGGAACTGATCTCGGATTGCCGGAGGGAGGGGCTGGAGGTGAGCCTCTTTGTGACGGAGCGGGGAGAGCCCACTTTGGCCTCGGTGGAATCCTGCGCCGATGCGGCCCGTTGCGCGGGGGCCGAATTTTTAGCGGCCCTGGGCGGGGGAAGCTGTCTGGATACCGTCAAAGCCGCGGCCGGACTGGCCGCAGAGTCCTTTCCGCTCCGGGACTATCTCGAGGGCGTGGGCATCGGGCGAAAACTTCAGGCCGAGCCCCTTCCCTGGGTTGCCCTGCCCACGACGGCAGGGACGGGAGCCGAGGTCACCAAGAACGCGGTGATCGCCTGCCCGGAGGAGGGCTGGAAAAAATCCTTCCGGGACGAGCGCCTGTACGCCGCCGGCGTCTTTCTGGATCCCGAGCTGATGACCGGCGTCCCGCCCCGGGTGACCGCAGAAAGCGGGATGGACGCCCTGACCCAGCTGCTGGAGGCCCTGATCTCCCGCAAGTCCACGCCCATGACCCGGGATCTGGCCCTGGCAGGTCTTCGCTATGCCGCCGTCCTGCCCCGGGTGTGGGCGGAGGGATCCGATCTCAGGCTGCGGGGGCAGATGGCCCTGGCGGCGCTGTACTCCGGCCTGGCTTTGGCCAACGGCGGGCTGGGCGCGGTGCACGGGTTTGCGGCCGCCCTGGGCTCGCGCTTCGGGATCCCGCACGGCCGGGCCTGCGCTGTCTTCCTTCCGCACATTCTTCGGGTCAATCTGCCCGCCTGCCGTCCCGCCCTGGAGGAGGCCGCCCGCATCCTGACCGGCCGGTCTGATCCCGAGGCCCTGATCGAGTGGATCGAGTCGCTCAACCGGACCTTCGGGATCCCGGAAGACCTGCGTTTTCTGGGCCTGTCCGGGGCTGAGGCCGAACAGCTGGTGGCCGCCGCCCACGGCAACGCCTTTTCGGGCAATCCGCTCGAACTGGAGGACAAGGCCTGGCTGGCGGAGATCCGAAAGCTGCTGTAAAAATTCCGGCCCCGGCGCGCAAAGGGGGATTTTCCTCTTTGGCAGAGCCGATTCGCCAAACTTCGGCAGCATCCGGGTTTTCGGAGAGAAGGCCTTCCTTCCGGAGCCGCCGGGCATAAGTTGCAGCCTTTTCCGGATGCCGTGAGCCTTGCCTTCCTCCCGGCTGCCGTCCTCATGCCGATGTCCGGAACGTCCGGGGAGTTCCCGAAAGGCGTGTAAGAGAAAATTTTTTTGAAGTAAAGATGTCTAAACAGGGGGAATTTTGACAGAGATCGGCTCCTTTTGCGCAGGAGTCCCTTGAATATAACACGCGATGTGGGAACTCCCGAACGTCCGCCGGGCCTTGACGGGCATAATTATCTTTTCCGTTTCATATAGTAAAGAAAAGTTTGTCATAAGAAGGGGCTCTTCCGGACCGCCCGGACCGGGAAGGCGGAGGGAGCCGGAGGAAGATCGAACCATGGAAAAAGTGTATCGGGTCAGGCCGGGCGAGAGCCTGCCGGGGATCGCCGGAAAACTGGATCTGCCCTTTTATCTTTTGTGCAGGCTGAACGGGACGGAGGAGGCCGAGGAGGGAGATCTTCTGCTGCTGCCGGAGGAGTGCGG
Source organism: uncultured Clostridia bacterium (assembly GCA_944332455.1). Lineage (GTDB taxonomy): Bacteria > Bacillota > Clostridia > Christensenellales > HGM11417 > CALVJY01. Next base: position 88,136 of record CALVJY010000003.1, on the reverse strand, counting down.
CCGCCCCCTGACCGTCCGGCCCTTCGAGACCTGGGCCGAATTGGCCGCCCGCGCCCGCTGTACGGTCGAAGGCCTGCAGGAGATCAACGGCTCTTTTCTCTTTCCCTTCATGAAAATTTACCTTCCGAGAGGGAAAAAGAGGGAAAAAAATGACTGATCGCTCATTTTTCAGGGCGCGATCCCGAATTTCAGGGGAGAAAAGGTTGCCTTTCCGGGGAAAATCGGCTATAATACATCTTATGACCGCCCGAAACCCGAGGGCAGAGGGCGGTTCCGGCGCGCATTCCGGCGGGCCGCAGTTTTGGAAGGAAGGTACGATATGATCGAAGTCCGCGAGGTCGCCTCCAAAAAGGACAGGAAGACCTTTGTCAATTTTCCCCTCAAGCTCTACAAGGGGAACCCCAACTACATTCCCTGCTTTTACGCCGAGGAGATGAAGCTCTTCGACAAGGAGACCAACATCTACTCCGACTACACCGACTCCCACTTTTTCCTGGCCTTCAAGGACGGCAAGCCCGCCGGCCGGCTGGCCCTGATCATCAGCTATCCCTACATCGAGCAGTCCGGGCTGCACCACGCCCGCTTTTCCCGCTTCGACGTCATCGACGACCTCGAAGTCACCAAGGCCCTGTTTGCCGCGGCCTTTGAGATCGCCAAGCGCTACGGCATCGACCATCTGCAGGGGCCCTTGGGCTACAACGATCAGGACAAGGAGGGGCTGCTGATCTACGGATTCGATCAGCCGGCCTGCTACGGCGGGATCTACAACTACGAGTACTACAGCCGGCACCTCGAGGCGCTGGGCTTTACCAAGCAGGAGGACTGGCTGGAGCGCAAGATCACCCCGCCCAAGCAGGTCGATCCCAAGCTGGCCAAAATGGCTGACCTGGTGGAACAGCGCTACAAGCTGCGGGACGCCGTCAAAAACGATACCCCCGCCAAGGAGATCGTCAAGCGCTACGGCGCCAAGATCTTCGACCTGATGAACAAGGCCTGCGCCCACCTTCTGGGCTGGGTGCCCCTGACCCCCCGGGTGCGGGACGAAATGCTGTCCTCGCTGGGGCTGATCTTCGATCCCCGGCTGATCAGCGTCATCGTGGACGAAAAGGACAACGTGGTGGGCTTCGGCGTGGTCTTTCCCTGCATCTGGCACGCCATGAACAAGTGCGGAGGCAAACTCTTCCCCTTCGGGGCCTTCCGGCTGCTGCACGCCGTCAAGCACTTCGACGAGGTGGAGCTGGCCCTGATCTCGGTGGATCCGGAGTGGAAGAACCGCGGGGTCTACGCTTTGGTGGTTCGCCGGATCATGCAGAACATCATCGACATGGGCGTCAAGAGCGTGGAGACCAACGGCACCCTGGAGACCAATTTCCCCATCAACAACCTTTGGGAGCAGTTCGAGCACGTCAAGCACAAGCGCCGCCGCTGCTACATCGCCGCCATTCCCGGCGCCGAAGTCCGTTCCGAGGCCGAAGCCGCCGCAGAGAGCGTGTAAAGGGGCGGCGAGACCCGCCGCGAGCGCATTTGAGCGTTGGGGCAGCCTTCATCTTTCTGATTTCAAATTTTAGGGCAACCGCCGTCCGGGCTTCCGGGCGGCGGTTTTGCTGTGTCGGGAGCGGCCCGCGGCAAAGTGTGCCGGCCGGAAGGCTCTCGGGCATGAAAGGGCGGAAGATTTCACATACTGAAGGGGAGAGGCCGCCCTCGCGGCGGGGGTCGAGAGGCCGCAGGGAAGCCCCGGAAAATTTTTTTGGGAAAAGTGCCCTCAAACCCTTGACAATTCTTTCGGAAAGTGGTACATTATAATCAAATTTAGCAGTCTGGCTTAAAGAGTGCTAACAGTAAAGCAAAAGGAGTGCTAAAAGATCTGGAGGCAGAGCCATGGAACTGTCCGATCGTAAAAAGAAAATTCTGAAAGTGGTGGTGGACGACTACATCGAGGACGGCCAGCCGGTCTCCAGCAAGACCATTCAGGAGCGGCATCTGTCCGAGTTTTCCAGCGCGACCATCCGCAGCGAGCTGGCCCAGCTGGAGGAGCTGGGCTATCTCGGCCAGCCCCACACGTCGGCCGGCCGGGTGCCGCTGGCCAAGGCCTACAAGCTGTACACCAACGAGCTGATGCCGCGGGAGGATCTGACCGAGGAGGAGATCGACTACATCTACAGCAAGTTTTCCGATCACTTTCCGGAGTCCGAATTTCTGGTCAAGAGCGCGGCCAAGCTGATCAGCGAGCTGACCGACTACACGGCGGTGGGCTTTTTGGGCAGCGTGTCCAATGACGTCATCAAAAACGTCAAACTGGTCAAGCTGAACGAGCGGAGCATCCTGCTGATCGTCATGACCGACGTCAACATCATCAAGGACAGCATCATCGCCACCGACTTTGACGCCGACGACAACTACATCAGCGCGGCCGAGCAGATCCTCAACGAGGTCTTCGACGAGAAAAAACTCTCCGAGGCCACCGACCTGGACGAGTCCCTTTTGAACGACAGAATAAAAAATTACAAATTGTTGTTTGAAAAGGTGGTGAAGTTGTTAAAAGAATATGTAAAATCCAAGGCCGAACAGAACCTGGTCCTGGAGGGCAGCACCAACATCTTCAAGCACACCGAGTTCAACGACATCGACACCACCAAAAACTTCCTCTCGGTGCTGGACTCCAAGGAGAAGCTGGGCAGCATCTTGAAGACCGAGGACAACAATCTGGAGATCACCGTCAAGATCGGACGGGAGGACGACAGTTCTCTGGCCGATGATTTCGCGTTGGTGTCCGCCAACTACAAGCTGAACGGGGTCAACGTGGGCAGCGCCGGCGTGATCGGCCCCATGCGGATGGACTACAACCGGGTCATCCAGGTCCTGAACAGCATCGGCAGGACCCTGAACGAGATCGGACGGGAGATGACCGAAAAGAAGGTGAATGACAAAGATGAAAGAGAATAAACAGGATCAAGATTTTCAGCAGAACCCCGACCCCAAAAAGCAGCCGGAGACCGCCGCCGGGGGAGCCCCCGAAGGGGGCGAACCCAAGGTGGAGGAGCTGGACCGGGACTGCCTGGTCGAGCTCTCCAAGGCCCTGCGGGAGGAAAACTCCCAGCTGATCGCCGAACAAGAGCAGCTGAAAAAGGAGCTGGAGGAGCAGAAGGCCAAGTACAAGCGGGCCGAAAAGATCGTCAGCCAGGCCACGGACGTCAGCAACCTTTACCAGAGGCTGCAGGTGGATTTCGACAACTACCGCAAGCGGAACGCCGAGATCACGGCCAAGGCCAAGGAGGAGGCCGAATGCCGGGTGGCCCTGAAGGTGGTCCCCGTGCTGGACAGCTTTTTAAGGGCGCTGGACTCGGTCCGGGATCCCGCCGACCGGGCGGGGCTGGAGCAGATCGTCCGCCAGTTCGAGGACGCCCTGCGCGAGATCGGGGTCGAACGGATGGAGGCGCTAGGCAAGCCCTTCGATCTGAACGAACACGACGCCGTCATGACCGCGCCCACCACGGAGCCGGAAAAGGACGACACCGTAGCCAATGTGGTGGCCAACGGCTACCGCTACGGAGACAAGGTCATCAAGCACGCCCAGGTCATCGTCCACAAACTTCAATCGTAAAACATTCAAAAATTATTAAAAAGTCGAAAATCAAGTAAATTTTTCATCATTTCGGAGGAAACATATTATGTCTAAAATCATCGGTATCGATTTGGGAACCACCAATTCCTGTGTAGCCGTCATGGAGGGCGGAGAGCCCGTCGTCATCGCCAACGCCGAAGGATCCCGCACCACCCCCTCGGTGGTGGGCTTCCAGAAAAACGGCGAGCGCATCGTGGGGCAGGCCGCCAAGCGTCAGGCCGTGGTCAACCCCGACAAGACCGTCATTTCCATCAAGCGCGAGATGGGCACCGACCACAGGGTGACCATCGACGGGCGCAGCTACACCCCGCAGGAGATCTCGGCCATGATCCTGAGCAAGCTGAAGGCCGACGCCGAATCCTACCTGGGCGAAAAGGTCACCCAGGCGGTCATCACCGTGCCGGCCTACTTCTCGGACAGCCAGCGGCAGGCCACTAAGGACGCCGGCAAGATCGCCGGGCTCGAGGTGCTGCGGATCATCAACGAGCCCACCGCGGCCGCCCTGGCCTACGGGCTGGACAAGGGGGAGAGCGGCACCCACAAAGTGCTGGTCTACGACCTCGGCGGCGGCACCTTCGACGTCTCCATTCTGGAGATCGGCGACGGCGTGTTCGAAGTGCTGGCCACCAGCGGCAACACCCATCTGGGCGGCGACGACTTCGACAAGCGGATCATCGACTTCCTGGTGGACGACTTCAAGGCCAAGGAGGGGGTGGACCTGTCCAAGGATAAAATGGCCATGCAGCGGCTGAAGGAGGCCGCCGAAAAGGCCAAGATCGAGCTGTCCGGCATGACCTCGACCAACATCAATCTGCCCTTCATCACGGCCGACGCCGCCGGTCCCAAGCATCTGGACGTCACCCTGACCCGGCAGAAATTCGAGGCCCTGACCGCCGACCTCGTCAAGGCCACCGAGGGCCCCTGCAATCAGGCCCTTTCGGACGCCAAGCTCAAACCCTCCGACATCGACAAAGTCATTCTGGTGGGCGGCTCCACCCGGATTCCCGCCGTCTACGAGCTGGTCAAAAAGATCATGGGCAAGGAGCCCTTCAAGGGCATCAACCCCGACGAGTGCGTGGCCATCGGCGCGGCCATCCAGGCCGGCGTGCTGGCCGGCGACGTCAAGGACGTCCTGCTGGTCGACGTCACCCCGCTGTCGCTGGGTATCGAGACCATGGGCGGCGTGTTCACCCGCCTGATCCCCCGGAACAGCCGGATCCCCACCCACAAATCCCAGATCTTCTCGACGGCGGCCGACGGCCAGACCTCGGTGGACATCCACGTGCTGCAGGGCGAGCGTGAGTTTGCCCGCGACAACAAGACCCTGGGCAACTTCGAGCTCTCCGGTATCGCCCCGGCACCCCGCGGCATCCCGCAGATCGAGGTGACCTTCGACATCGACGCCAACGGCATCGTGCACGTGACCGCCGTGGACAAGGGGACCGGAAAGTCTCAGACCTGCACCATCACAGCTTCGACCAACCTCTCGGAGGAGGAGATCGACAGGGCCGTCAAGGACGCCGAAAAGTACGCCGAGGAGGACAAAAAGCGCAAGGAGCAGGTGGACGCCCGCAACGAGCTGGACAGCATGATCTTCAGCCTGGAGAAGTTCGACCGCGAGAGCGGCGACAAGCTCTCGGAGGAGGAGCGCGCCAAACTGAAGGCTGACGTCGAGGAGGCCAAGGGGCATTTGAACAGCGAGAACACCGAGGAGCTGAAAGAGGCTTTGGAGAAGCTGAAAAACGAGTCCGCGGCCATCTTCACCAAGATGTATCAGCAGGCGCAGGCCAACGGCCAGAACAACGAAGGCCCCGCCGAGTACACCACGGACGACACGCAGCCCCAATAAAAAAGCAATGTAAACTCGGTTCCGTCCCGCTCTCAGGCGGTCGGAGGACCGGACCCCGGGCTCTGCGCGGATCTTCCCGCGCAGAGCCTCGAGGTATTTCGGCGGACGGAACACAGGACAGGTGATTTGAGTTATGGCAACTAAAAATTATTACGAGATCCTGGGCGTCTCCAAGACCGCGACCGAGGACGAGATCAAGACCGCCTATCGGAAGCTGGCCAAGCAGTACCACCCGGACCTCCACCCCAACGATCCGGCGGCGGCCGCCAAGTTCAAGGACGTCAACGAGGCCTACGAGACCCTCTCCGATGCCAAGAAGAGGGCGGCCTATGACGCCGAGCGCGAGGGCGGATTCGGCGGATTCGGGGGCTTTGGCGGCGGCGGAGGCGGATTCGGAAGCGCCTTTTCGGGATTCGATTTCGGCGACGACCTGATGAACATCTTCAACATGTTCGGCGGGGGCGGCGCCCGGGCCCAGCGGCAGCAGCAGAAGGGCTCGGACATCCAGATCAGCCTGACGCTCAGCTTTACCGAAGCGGTCAAGGGCGTCACCAGGGAGATCACCGTCAACCGGGAGGAGAGTTGCATCTACTGCAACGGCACCGGCGCCAAGGACGGCAAGGCCTACACGACCTGCCAAAAATGCAAGGGCCAGGGGCAGTATCAGGTGGTCCGGGAGAGCGGATTCGGCCGCACCGTCAACATCAAGCGCTGCGAGGCCTGCGGCGGGACCGGCCGGATCATCACCGAAAAATGTTCGGCCTGCGGCGGCAAGGGTTCGACCCGCCAGCAAAAGACCATCAAGGTGGACATCCCCGCCGGCATCGACAGCAACAACGTGCTGCGGGTCCGGGGGGAGGGCAACGCCTGTCCCACCCCGAACGGTCAGCCGGGCGATCTTCTCATCAACATCACGGTCACCCCGCACAAGCTCATCAAGCGCAAGGGCAACGACCTCTTCACCGAGGTGCCGATCTCGCTGTACATGGCGGTCACCGGGGGCAAGATCGAGGTGCCCGGGGTGGACGGCATCATCTCCTACGCCATTCCGGAGGGGACCCAGAGCGGGCAGATGTTCTTCATCCGGGGCAAGGGGGTGCGCTCCCGTCAGGGAACGGGGGATCTGTACGTCACCGTGCAGGTCGAGATCCCCAAGAGCCTTTCCGGCCGGCAGAAGGATCAGCTGAAGGACTTCTGCCGCTCCCTGGAGGACAAAAATCTGCCCAAAGCCAAGCAATTCCGCGCCCTTTTGGAGGACGTCTACAAAAAATAAAGGCGGCCCCGCATGGAATCATGCGGGGCGCTTGAAAACACAGGTCGAAAATCATTCGGCAGCAGGCTGACGCCCCGGATCCGGGATGCGTCAGCCTGCCGCGTCCGGGAGAAAAATCATGAAATGGATCGAACTGACCGTACATACCACCTCCGAGGCCGCCGATCTGGTGGCGTCCGTGCTGTTTGAGTCGGGCGGGAACGGGGTGGCCATCGCGGACAAAAAGGACCTGCTGGACTTTCAGAACAGCGGGCGGGTCTGGGACTATCTGGACGAGGCCCTGCTGGAAGGGGCGGACGAACAGGTCCTGGTCAAGGGCTTTGTGCCCGCAGACTGCTGGGAGCAAAAATACGCCGGCATCCGGGAGGCGCTGGAGACCCTCCGGCAAAACGCCGGGGAGGCGCTGGACTTCGGCTCGCTGGAGATCGTCCGGCGGGAGATCGACGACGAGGACTGGGTCAACGTCTGGAAAAAGCACTACAAGCCCATTCCCCTGAAAAACGTGACCGTCTGTCCGGAGTGGATCGACTACGCTCCCCGGCCGGGCGAGGTGGTGGTCAAGATCGACCCCGGCATGGCCTTCGGCACCGGCGAGCACGAGACCACCTCCATGTGCATCGAGCTGATGCAGGAGATCGACCTGAAGGGCAAACGGGTGCTGGACGTGGGCTGCGGGAGCGGGATCCTGGGGATCACCGCCCTGCTGCTGGGGGCCGGCTCGGTGTTCATGACCGACATCGACCCCGTGGCCGTCCGGGCAGCCGAGCTCAACGCCGCCCGCAACGGGGTGTCTGACCGGCTGGAGATCCGCTGTCAGAACCTTTTGGACGATCGGGAGATCAAGGGGGACGTCTTGCTGGTCAACATCGTGGCCGACGTGCTGATCGACCTCTCCAAGGGGCTTTCGGCGCACATGACCGGGAAGAGCGAACTCATCCTGTCCGGCATCATCAGAAGCCGGGAGCAGGACGTGCTGGCGGCCTATCGGGCCATCGGGCTGGAGCCGGTCAGGATCTATGAAAAGGGCGAGTGGGCGGCCATTCGCATGCGGCAATGTCAAAATTAAAGCGATTTCTGATCTTACCGGAGGAGCGGGTGGGGGACCGGATCGTGGTCTCCGGAAGCGAGTTCCACCACATCGTCAACGTCATGCGCTTTTCGGTGGGGGACCTCGCCATTCTGGGCGTGGGGGACGGCGTGGACCTGCTGGCCCGGGTACACGAGATCCTGAAGGACAAAGTGATCTTCCGCATCGAGGAGGAGCGGCCCAATCCCGCCGAGCCCCGCCTGCAGCTGTCGGCCTATCTGGCCCTGTTAAAGAGCGACCACCTCGAGTTCGCGGTGCAAAAGCTCTCCGAGCTGGGCCTGCGGTCTGTCACCCCCTTTGTCAGCGAACACACCGTGGCCAAAGGGGTCCGCGCCGACCGCCTGGTCAAGATCGCCCGGGAGTCCGCCAAACAGTGCGAGCGGAGCGGCATTTTGCAGATCCGGGAGACCCTCTCCTTTGACCGGGTGCTCCGGGAACTCCCCCTGCACGAGGCCGCCCTTTTTTGCTGCGAGTTCGAGCGCGCCACCGGCATCCGCCAGGCGCTGAACGCCCTTCCGGAGGGGCTGACCCGCCTGGCCGTGATCATCGGGCCGGAGGGCGGCTTTTCGGAAAAGGAAAAGGAAGAGGCCGTCCGGGCCGGCGCCGTCAGCGTGTCGCTGGGGCCCCGCATCCTGCGGGCGGAGACGGCCGCCGTGGCGGCCTGCACCTGCGCCATGTACCGCTTCGGGGAGATGGAAGGGGCGGCAGAGGTTTTATAGTCATATAAAATCTTTCAATGAGAGGTTTAACAGACGCATTAAATCTTTTAATGAGCGGCTTTATGGTAATATAAAATCTTTCAATAATATTTTAATTGAACTGTTTTATTTAATTTCAGCATATTTGAAAAGAGCCGCCGCGGGCGGCTCGGGAGAACGGCATGAAGGCCTGCGTGTACACTCTGGGGTGCAAGCTCAATCAATACGAAAGTTTCGGGATCATCGACGCCCTGCAGCGGGCGGGCTATGAGGTGGCGGAAGGGCTGGAGCCGGCCGACCTCTATGTGGTCAACACCTGCGCGGTGACTGCCGAGGCCGAGCGGAAGTCCAGGCAGGTACTGGCCAAGATCAAAAAGCTCAATCCGGAAGCCAAGACCGTGATCTGCGGCTGTGCCTCCCAAAAGGATCCGCAGGCCTTTCTCCGCAAAGATCCTTCCCTTCTGGTGACCGGGAATTTCCGAAAGACCGCCTTTTTGGGCATGCTGGATCGCTGCGGGGCCTTTCTGGCGGACCCGCCCGCCGCCTACGAGGACTGTTTTCATCCCGCCCGGGTGCACACCCGGGCCTATCTGAAGGTGCAGGACGGCTGCGACAATTTCTGCTCCTACTGCATCGTGCCCTACCTGCGGGGGCGGAGCCGGAGCCGGGAGATCCCGAGCATTCTGGCCGAGGCCAACGCCTGCGGGGCGGCCGAGATCGTCCTGACCGGCATCAATCTGTCCGACTACGGGAAGAACATCGGCAGTTCTCTTCCCGAACTGATGCGGGCGCTGAAGGGGATCTCCGCCCGCATCCGGCTGGGCTCGCTGGAGGTCCACGCCGTCACGCCGGAGCTGTTGGCCGCGCTGGCCGACATGCCCAACTTCTGTCCCCACTTTCATCTCTCCCTGCAGTCGGGTTCGGATCGGGTGCTGAAGGACATGAACCGCCACTACACGGGGGAGGAATTTCTCCGGGCGGTGCGGCTCATCCGGGAGGCCTTCCCGGAGGCCGGCCTGACCACGGACGTCATCGTGGGCTTTCCCTCCGAGCGGGAGGAGGACTTTGCCCGAACGGTGGAGGTCTGCCGGGCCGCCGCCTTTTCGGACCTGCATATCTTTCCCTATTCCTCCCGGGAGGGGACGGCGGCAGGTAAACAAAAGCCCCTGCCCAAGGAAGTGCTCCGCGACCGCGCCGCCCGTCTGGAAGCGGTCCGCGCCGACTGCCGGGCGAGCTTTTGGAAGAGCCAGCTGGGCCGGGAGCAGGAGGTCATCTTCGAGGAGCGGGGGGAGGACGGCATGCTTACGGGCTACAGCCGAAACTACCTGCCCTGCCTGATCCGGGAGGCCCCCTGCGGTCTGCCGGTGCGTGCGCGGGCAGAGGAGATCCGTCCCGAGGGCGTGGCCGTCTCTTTGCTCTGATCGTCTTGCGCAAGGGAAAGGGCGTTTTTGATTTGGCCGCACATTTACGCAAAAGGGGTTTTGCAGAGGGGAGCAAAACGAGGTTTCAAGAACAAAATTCACCGCTGCGCAACACATGATCTGTCAGATTTGCGAAAATAGCCAAGAGGTTTTCCAAAGTAACTTTCATACTTGGAATTGTCAAGGCTCGGATTTTCGCCTCCAAGGAAAGCCCCTGATTTTTCTGTAAGTACTATGAAAACAGGGTGTTTTGCATAGTACTATGCGGGAATTTCAACCGGACAGGCGCCCGGTTGAGTTGAAAAATCGGGACTGTTGTGGTATAATAGAAAAAAATGAAAAGGCGGAACCCTAGGGGAGCGCCGCCGATCGCCGAAAAACGAAAAGGAGAACGATCGCCATGGAAGATTGTCTGTTCTGTAAGATCATCGCGGGGGAGATCCCCTCCAAAAAAATGTACGAGGACGAGGAGATGTACATCTTCTGCGACATCGACCCCAAGGCGCCCAAGCACTACCTGATGGTCCCCAAGGCGCACTTTGCCCGCCTGGAGGAGATGACCGACGAGCAGGCCGCCGTTTTGGGCAAGTGCCTGAAAAAACTGCCCTCCCTGACCGGCCTGCTGGGGCTGGAAAACGGCTACCGCCTGATCATCAACCAGGGGCCGGACGCCGGGCAGACCGTCTTTCATCTGCACGTCCACATCCTGGCCGGCAAAAAAATGGCCTGGAACCCGGCCTGAGTCCGGGGCCTCTGCCAAATTGGGTCCGCGGCGGAAAAATTTTGTTTTTCGGTTGAGATTGGCCGCCGAAATCGCTTGACTTTTTCCCCTCGGACATGGTAAAATAGTACCAGCATTTTTCCCCTGGAAAGTTTTTATTGCGGAAGGAGGGTTGAAGGCATGTCTACCATCAGAGTGGGCGAGAATGAATCTCTCGACAGCGCCATTCGCCGCTTCAAAAGAAAGTGCGCACGCGACGGCATCATCAGCGACCTGAGGAAGAGGGAGCATTACGAAAAACCCAGCGTCAAGCGCAAGAAAAAATCTGAGGCTGCCAGAAAGCGCAGCTACAAATCCTGAAAAGAATGGAACGACTGTGACCTGCTCCGGTCGTTTTTTCTTTTATTTTGTCGAAATCTCAAACTTTTTTTCAAAAGGGAAGGTGATGAATCATGGTGCAAGAAAAGGGAATCCGGGAGTATTCCAAGGAGGCCAAGGCCCGGCTCTGCAACGGTTTTTGGCAGGAGCGCAAGGAGGAGCTCGCCCTGGCGGAGGCCGTGGACGAAGCGGCCGCCGCGCAAGTTTCGGTCCGGACCGAGCCGTCCGCCGAGGAGGATCCGCTCTTTCTGCGGAAAGTGGCCGAGATCGTGGACAACGAGGACTGCATTTCCAATCCGCTCCGGCTGCTGATGGACGACACCGAGCTGGAGGGGCTGGACTACGAGGGGCGCCAGCGCTACATTTTCCGCCTGTCCGAGCGCTATGCCGCGGCCAGGGCCAAAATTCTGAAGGAGCGGGGCAGGAACTGAAAAGGTGAGGGGACCGGGTGCCTCAAAAATTGTATTGTTACAGGAGAACGCGATGGATGATTACCGTTTGATGCGGCTGAGCGAAAATCAGGACGACGACGCCGTGGAGAGTTCGGACTTCGAGGAGGAAGAGGAGGACTTTTCGGCCCGCTATCGGGCCTTTTACGACGACGTCAAGGTCTCGGTCAAGGAGGATTGGTAAAGATCTCCCTGCCCGCGCGAAAGATCGGAAGCTTGCTCCGGTCTTTTTTTTGTAAAAGCCTGAAAAAGCGTTTGTCTTTTTGGGGGGAAAGGATTATAATAGGGACTTGGGAAAATCGGTGAACTTTTTTACAAAGGCCGAAGAACATGACGGGAAAGTCTCTGGATCTGGGAAAAGATCCCATAGCCAAACTGGTGCTCAGTCTGGCGGTGCCGGCCATGCTGGCGCAATTTGTCAACGTGCTCTACAGCATCGTGGACCGCATCTACATCGGACATATCCCGGAGATCGGGACCATGGCGCTGGCGGGCGTCGGGGTGTGCGGCCCTCTGGTGACCGCCATTTCCTCTTTTGCCTCCTGGATCGGACTGGGCGGCGCCCCCTTGTTGACCATCCGCATGGGCGAAAAAAATCTTCCGGCCGCCCGGGCCATTCTGGCCAACTGCTTTGTGCTGCTGGCGGGCGTTTCGGTCCTGCTGACGGCGGTCGTCTTCTGCTTCAAGGGCTCTTTTCTGAACTGGTTCGGGGCCGGCCCCAACACCTTTGCCTATGCCGACGAATATCTGACCTGGTATGCCGCCGGGACGATCTTTGCCATCCTGAGCACGGGGCTGAACTCCTTTATCGTCTGCCAGGGACACGCCAAGGCCGGGATGCTGACCGTGCTGGTCGGGGCGGTCACCAACATTGCCCTGGATCCGCTGTTCATCTTTGGCTTCGGCTGGAACGTGATGGGCGCGGCCGTGGCCACCGTGATCTCGCAGGCCTGTTCGGCCGCCTTTACGCTGATCTTTCTGTTCGGGCGCCGGCCTCAGGTGCGCATCACCTTCTCGGGCTACGCCAGAAAAATCATGGGGAAAGTCCTGCTTCTGGGGTTCTCTCCCTTTCTGATCATCATGACCGACAGCGTCATGATCCTGGCCCTCAACGCCGTGCTGCAGCGCTACGGCGGAGAGGCGGGGGACACCCTGATCACGGCCGCCACCATCGTGCTCTCCTTCATGTCCCTGGTGACCATGCCGCTGGGCGGGATCACCGGCGGCACCCAACCCATCCTCAGTTTCAACTACGGCGCCCAGAATTCGGCCCGGGTCAAGAGGGGACAGGCCGTCATCCTCTGCGCCTGCCTGATCTTTACCTCGGTCATGTTTCTGGTCTCGCGGTTCGGCGGCTCGGCCTTTGCCAGGATCTTCACGTCGGACGAGGAGGTCATCTCGCTGACCGCGGAAAACATCGGCGTCTACTCCATGATGATCATCCCGCTGGCCTTTCAGTACGCCTTTGTGGACGGTCTGACGGCCCTGGGGATCGCGCCGGCCGCCATTTCCCTGTCGATGTTCCGAAAGATCGTGCTGATGCTTCCCCTGACCCTGCTGCTCCCGGCTTTTTCGGGGGCCTCTGCCGCCTTCTGGGCCGAACCCATCGCGGACGCGGCGGGAAGCCTCGTCTCGACGGCGGTCTATCTTTGTCTGATCAACCGCATCCTCCGGAAGAGAGAAGCCGTTCGGGTGGAGCCCGCCGGCCGGGCATGAGGGGGACTTGAAAAACCTAAAAAGAATGGGAACGGGAAAAGGACGACCGAAAAGGCCGTCCTTTTTTGATTTTTTTGATTATTGAAAGATTTTTTATTTCATAGCCATGCCGCTTTAAGCTCCGTTCTTTTGCCGAAAGGAGCTTGTAGGGCGCGCTCTTCCCTTATCCGTTCGGCAAAAAGAATTACTTTTTGACCAGTTCGGCCCCGGTGTGCCAGGCCTGTCCGACCTTTTCGCCGATGGCATAGTAGCCGCTCCGGAAGGGGTCGAACACAAAGGCGTTCAGTCTGGCAGGATCCACCTTGCCCTTTTCGTCCAGCACTTTTTCGTCGGCCAGCACGTTGACGATCTCCCCGAGGACCCGGAAGCCGTACACCGTGTGCTGACATTCGACGACCTTGCATTCCAGGGTGAGGGGAAATTCCTCGACCACGGGAGCGTCCACCCGGGCGCTCTTTTGGGCGTGCAGGCCGGAGCGCTCGAATTTGTCCTTCATCTTGTTGCCGGTGGCGATGCCGAAAAAGTCGGCCTCCCTGATGTGCGGAAGGTCTGCAATGCTCAGGGTAAAGGCGCCGCGGGCCTTGAGGTTCCGGCTGGTCTTGTGATCCTCGTCGAGGTTGAGGGCCACCATGTTCTCGGCGCACACCCCGCCCCAGGCCATGTTCATGACGTCCACGCTGCCGTCCTCGTTGTAGGTCGCGATCAGCAGGACGGGCATCGGAAAAGTGTAGGGCTGAACGCCCAGATCTTTGAACATAACGATACCTCCGTATCCATTTTCCACATTATAGCACGGAAAGGCCGTCCTGTCAAGTCCGGAAAGGGGCAGGGGCTGAGGTACGCGTTGTTTTCAAGGGCGGCCCAGGCCGGAGGGCCGATCTCTGTCGAAATTCTTTGATTCAGACCTCTTTTTTTAAATTTTTTCTTATAACCCTTTCGGGAACGCCCAAGGGCTTCGTCTCCCGCAGGATCGGTTTTCAAAAAAGAAGGGAAGCCCCCAAAGGAGATCTCCTCCCGACATCATTGCCCGGAAAACAAGCGGAAAATAAAAAGGCCCCGGATCAGGCACGTGATATTGCACTCCCAAAGTTGGACAGGCTTTTAGGGTGCATCTCCATGGATCGGGGCCTTTGGTCTGTTTTTTGGTCAGGTCTTGGGGAGGTCGGAGGGGGCGTCCGAGGGAGCGCCTTCCTTGCTTCCGGGATCCCGGGGTTTTGCCTGGGCGGGGATCAGGCGCAGGCGCTCGAGCAGGCGGCTGGCCCGCAGAGCAAACAGAATGGCGGCGTTGATGACCAGAACGAGAGCCTGCATGGGGAGCCGCGCGGACAGATAGACCCAAAAGGTCTTGCCGCCGGAGGCCGCGTAAGCCGCGTACAGGGCATAGGTGTTCAGTCCGGCGGAGCAGATCACAAAGACCAGCAGCAGGCTGAGGGTCAGTTTGACATAGTCGTTTCCCTTGACCCAGCGGAACACGGCGCCCGGAATGCCGCCCATGAGGGCGGAGGCCAGGCCGATGAGGGGCAGATAGGGCCCCAGCGGGTGCACGATGGCCCCCAGCACGTCGCCCAACAGGCCGACGGCCAGTCCCCAGAAGGGACCCAGGATGATGCCGGCCAGAAAAGTGGGCACATAGTTGAAGGAGAGCGCCTGGGGACTGCCGGGAAAGGTGACGGTGAAGCAGTTGCAGACCACGCAGAGGGCGGTCAGCACGGCGGCGTAGGTCAGCCTGGCAGTCGGTGAAAGCCTTTTGGACATAAGAAAAAACCTCCCGTGAGTTCGGAGAGGTCCATTGAAAGAGATCCCGCGCCCACCCGGGCCGGGACATTGCAACGGACGCGCAAAAGGTACCGCAGAATTTCTTCTTTCGTTTGCGGGCAACATCCCATCCCGCAACACTTAACGCACCTTAAGCTACTCTGCTGTCTCTATTGTACCCCATCCCGCCCGCCGTGTCAAGGATTTTTCCCCTCTTTGCGAAATTTCACGAGAGCCGGCACAGTTTTCCTTCCCTTTTCCGAGATCTCCCTGAGATGAGTTCAGGATTTTGCGGCGATTTTGGGCAAGACGGGCAAGATCTGGCGGCGGCGCACGGGCGTCTGCGGAGCGGCCTTAAAAATTGCCCGGCCCTTTCGACAAAAGGGAACCTTATTTTTGTCCGCGATCTGCTACAATAGGGGACACAAGAGGGAAAGGCGATGGATGTCTACATCGAGGTCGTGCTGGCGGACAACTTCGGCATGGATCTGCTGTTGCTGTGGCTGACCTCAAAACTCAATCGGACCGAAGTTCCCGCCTGGCGGCTGGTCGCGGGCAGTCTGCTGGGTTCGGTCTTTGCGCTCTGCCTGCCGCAGGTCCGTTGGGAGGGCCTCCTGCTGTTCCTGCTCAAGACCCTGTGCGGGGTCCTGATCTACTGGGCGGGAGCGGGAGAGAAGCACTTTTTCAGGGGGCTGGGCCTCTTTTTTGCCCTGACCTTTCTGCTGGGCGGGGCCTGTACCGCCCTCTACCAGATGAGCGCGGACTTTTTTGCAGGATTCGGCTATCAGGGGTTTCCCGTCGGCCTGCTGGCGCTGGGCGCACTGGGCGGCGGCGTGGGCGGGGTCCGGCTGATCCGCTGGCTGGAGCGCCGGAAAAAGCTGGGCGGCCTGCTCAAGGAGCTGGTCATCACCTGCGGCAAACACACCTTAAAGACCTCGGCCCTGCTGGATACCGGCAATCTGGTGGTCAAGGACGGAAAGGGGGTCTGCATCATCACCTGCGACGCGGCGGCCCGGCTGTTCGGGGAGGACTTTCTGGGGCTTTGCCTGAAGGCCGGCGAGGAGGACTACATCGAGCTGGTCCAGGCCCATGACAAAAAAAGGAGAATTTTGTCATTTATGGCCGATCGGGTGGATATACTAGATTGTGGACAAACTTTTTCCCGCCGTCAGGTCTGTTTCGGGGTGACCCCGCAGCGCTTCCGGGACGCCGAGCGCTACGAGGTCCTGCTGCCGGCCTCGGTGATGGAGGGCTGACCGCCAAAAAAGAATTACGGAGGAGAGAGATGGACGCCTTCAAAAGATTGGTCAAAAAACTGCTGCAATGGATGAACGGGGAGGGAGAAAGCGCCCTCTTTTACATCTGCGGCTCCGAGGCCCTGCCCAAGCCCCTTGCGCCCGAGGAGGAGGCCGCCCTGGTCCGGCGCTTCGGAGAGGGGGACGAGACCGCCAAAGTCAAGCTGATCGAGCACAACTTAAGGCTGGTGGTCTACCTGGCCAAAAAGTTCGAGAACACCGGAGTGGAGACCGAGGACATGATCTCGGTGGGGACCATCGGCCTGATCAAGGCGGTCAACTCCTTCAAGCCCGAAAAGAACATTAAGCTGGCCACCTATGCCAGCCGGTGCATCGAAAACGAGATCCTGATGCACCTTCGCCGAATTTCCAAGCTCAAGTCCGAAGTCTCCTTCGACGAGCCGCTGAACGTGGACTACGAGGGCAACGAACTGCTGCTGTCCGACATTCTGGGCACCGACTGCGACATCGTCTACAAGGACATCGAGCGCTCGGCCGAAAAAGATCTGCTGTTCGCCTCCCTGGGCAAGCTGTCCTGCCGGGAACAGGAGATCATCGACTTGAGATTCGGCCTGCACGGCCAGCAGGAGCAGACCCAGAAGGAAGTCGCCGACCGCCTGGGCATCTCGCAGTCCTACATATCCCGCCTGGAAAAGAAGATCATCAACCGCCTCAAAAAGGAGATGAGCCACGCGCTGTAAGGGCGGCGGTGTTTTTTGGCCCCGGAATTCCCGGAGAGATCCCGGTTTTGAAAATTCAAAAACGCTCTCATCGCGTCTGAAGGCTCCGGCATTTTGCGGACAAGACAAAAAAGGAAAGGAAAGGGAAAGCGCACCCCTGAAGGCCGTCCGGCCTTCGGGGGTGCGCTGCCGTCATCCGGCTTTTCGATGTCCCTTGGATCTGTGAGGTCAAAACAGCCGGCCGCATGACGGGACCTCGTGGGGGCCTTGCCCTCAGATCTGTGCAAAGTCAAAAACAGCCGGCCCCAAAATCATCAGGTTTTTTGATGGCCTGGCCGCCTTTCCGCTCCGGAGCGGGAGCAAAGAAGTCGGAAGGGGGAAAAGAAGTCGGAAGGAAGAATCCGGAAGGGGGGAGGGCTAGAAGGGGAGGAAAAAAAGGAGAAGGAAAAAGAAGAGGTAAAATCTGGTATGTTTCGGCGGGGAGCCGGGCATACTAACAGGGCCGGCCTTGCTTGGATTGGGTTTTTCTCGATTGCGGCAAAGGAGAACGGTATGTCAAACAAAGTAGAGATCTGCGGCATCGACACGGCCTCCCTGCCCAAGCTCAAGGCGGGGGAGGTCGAGGAGCTGCTCATCCGTATGCAGGAGGGGGACCCCGAGGCCCGGGATCATCTGATCATGGGCAATCTCCGGCTGGTGCTCTCCGTCCTGCAGAAGTACTGGGCCAACAAGGGGATCTCGGACGATCTCTTCCAGGTGGGCTGCGTGGGGCTGATGAAGGCCATCGACAACTTCGACGTCACCCTGAAGGTGCGCTTTTCGACCTACGCCGTCCCCATGATCATCGGGGAGATCCGCAGGTATCTGCGGGACGCCAACTCCATGCGGGTGGCCCGCAGCATCCGGGACACCGCCTACCGCGCCCTCAAGGCCCGGGAGCAGCTGGAGCGGGAGCTGGACCGGGAGGTCCCCCTGGAGATGATCTCCGAGCGGCTGAACCTGCCGCTGAAGGAGGTGGCCTGCGCCCTGGACGCGGTCAGCACGCCGGTCTCGCTGTACGAGCCGGTCTACAGCAAGAACGGCGACGCCATTCTGCTGATGGACCAGATCAGCGACGAAAAAAACACCGACGAGCGCTGGACCGAAAACGCCGCCCTCTTCGCGGCCATGGAGACCCTGAAAGAACGGGAACGGGAGATTTTGTATCTCCGCTACTTCGAGGGTCAGACCCAGATGGAGGTCTCCCGCAGCGTGGGGATCTCGCAGGCTCAGATCTCCCGGCTGGAAAAGAGCGCCCTGCGCCAGATCAAAAGTCTGATGTGACCCCGATTTTCCGGCGGCCGCCCCTTTGCGGGCGGCCGTTTTGCCTGTCCGCAAAAGGGAGACTGCCCGCTTTGCCCGCCCGCATGCTCCCCGGAAGAGGAAAAAATTTCGGGTCATTTTCCGGAAGCTCCCGCATATACTGGTAGGGAAACGACAAAATTCGGGAGGGGCGGCATGGAGACCAGTTTCGGGGATCTGAGGAAAAAAGAAGTCATCAATGTGGCGGACGGCAAACGATTCGGGCGGGTGAACGATCTGGTGTTCGAGACCCGAAGCGGCAAGGTATGCGGCCTGGTGGTGCCGGGGGATTCTTCCTTCCGGGTGTTCAACCGCGGCGGGGACGACATCTACATTCCCTGGGAAAACATTCTCCGGATCGGGCAGGACGTCATCCTGGTGGAGGTCTACGCCGCCTGCGGAAACCGGGGGAAAAGCGCCGGACGGCCCGCCCTGCCCGGCCGCTACGAGGTGGAGACAAGGGAAGGCCCCCGGGAGGAGCGAAACGAGTACGGCGGGGCTCCCTACGGAAACGGCATGTCTTAAAAGGCGGCCTTTTGGCAGGTTGTCTGCCCGTCAATTTTTTGACAAATCGGAATCAAAAATTTCAAATCAAATTTAAGGCTTTGAATGTGGCTTAAAAGACGAGGAAAAAAATTTCGGAAAAATTTCCGAAATTTTTTTTACGCCTGTAAGACGATTTAAAAGCGAAAAAAATTCCTTGAAAGAATTTGCTCAAAAGGGTTTACAGAAGCGAAAATTTATGCTATACTATCCACAAAAGACAACTTGGGGTACGACAGAAAAAAATTTTGGAAGAGAGGATTTGAGTTATGGTAGGGATCAGAAAACCAAAGACGGCATTAAAGTTCGAAAAGCCCGCCGGATGGTGGGGCGCACTGTGGCGGGAGGCGCTGCCCGCCGGAAACGGCCTGATCGGCGCGGCGGTCTACGGCAACGTGGAGGACGAGACCATCATGCTCTCCCACGGCAACCTCAGCTGGCAGGGCTACATCGGGGTGCTGCCCGACGTGGCCGAGCGGCTGAAGGATGTCCGCCGGGCCATGCTGGAGGGGGACCCGCGCAAGGCGGAGGAGATCCTGCCCAACGCGCTGATCTCCAAGAACTACCGCCCCCAGATGGCCGTGCCCCTGCCGGTGTGCGACCTGAAGGTGCGCATGCCGGTGGAGAAGGCGGTCAAGGAGTACGCCCGGGTGCTGAACATGGAAAACGGCGAGATCTCGGTCAACTACCGGGACGGCGCGGCCAAGTTCGACCGCTCGCTGTTCGTCTCCCGGGCCAACGACTACATCGTGTACGAGATCTCCCGCTCGGGGCAGAAGACCATCGACGCCGAGTTCTCCTTCGAGATGCACGACCGCAACAACGCCCGCACGCCGGCCGGGGCGCCCTCCAAGCTGCCCGACGGCGTCATGACCAAGTACGAAAACTTTTTCATGTATTTTTCGGCCCGCTCCGACGACGGGACCGAATTCGGCGCCGTAGCCCGGATCTCCTACTACGGCGGCAGCCAGGAGGTCTCGGCCGACTCCATCCGCATCAAGGGGGCCACCGACATCCTGGTCATCGTCAAGCTGTTCTGCGAGTCCACCCGGGAAAAGGAGTGGAAGGCCTTAAAGACCCTGCTCGGCGCCAACAAGGCGACCTATGACAAACTGCTGAAGGAACACACCAATATCCACAGCAAGCTGATGGATTCGGCGGAGCTGGACCTGAACGCCGAGGACCGCGACGCCTCGGTGGAGAGCCTGCTCTACCGCGCCCGCACCGAGGAGGTGCCCCTGGCCCTGGTGGAAAAGATGTGGTACTTCGGCCGCTATCTCTTTTTGTGCTCCTCCCGGGAGGACGGGCATCTGTGCTCGCCCTACGGGCTGTGGTGCGGGGACTACAAGGCCCCCCAGGCCCAGGCCAAGGCCAACGGCATTTTGCAGATGCTCTACTCCATCTGCTTCGGCGGCAATCTGCTGGGCTATCTGAACGGGCTGTTCGAGTCCTACGAAAACTGCCTGTCCGACCTCAAGAAAAACGCTTCCCGGCTGTACGGCTGCCGGGGCATCATGATCCCCTCGCTGATCTCGGCCGGCACCGGTCTTCTGGGCAGCGTGGAGCCCGACGTCGTCCACTTTACGGCGGGCGCGGGCTGGATCGCCAACCTGTTCTACCGCTACTATACATACACCGGGGACAAAAAGTTCCTCAAGGACCGGGCCCTGCCCTTCATGAAGGAGGCCTGCCTGTTCTACGAGGACTTCTTCAAGCTGGGCATGGACGGCCTGTACATGTCCTGCCCCAGCTATTCGCCCGAAAACACCCCCGCCAACTTCCGGACCCCGGACAACAAGCCTTTGGGCATCGCCATGAATTCGACCATCGACTTTGCGGTGGCCCGGGAGCTGGTGACCAACCTCATCGAGGGGGCCCAGGAGTGCAAAGTCTACAAGGACGAGATCGAAAAGTGGAAGGATATGCTGACCAAGATCCCGGCCTATCCCGTGGGGGCGGACGGCTCGATCAAGGAATACGCAGGCAAGCAGTTCGAGGACAACAACTGCCACGCCTACGCCTCCCACCTTTACCCGGTCTTCCCGGGGCATGAGATCTTCGGCGGGGAAGGGGAGCAGAACGCCGCCTTCCTGCGCACGGCCAAAAACCGGGTGGCCGGCCCGCTGACCTCCATGAAAAGCTGGTCCTACGGCTACCTGGCTTCGGTCTTCGCCCGGCTGGAGGACACGGACGACTACCGCAACTGCCTCAACCACCTGGTCAAGAGCTCGGTCATGGACAATCTGGTCACCGCCGAAAACGACTGGCGTCGCTCCGGCCTGACCGACGACAGCTATTGGGCGCCCTACCAGATCCAGGGCAACATCTCCTACACCGAGGCGGTCACTTCCTCCTTCGCGGTGTCGGACGGCAAGACCATCAAGCTGCTGCCCGTACAGATCGAGGGGCTGGCCGGCTTCGAGGTCGAGGGCATCCTGGTGGAAGGCGGGGTGGAGGTCCGGCTCTCCCAGGACCGCAAGCGGCAGTCCCTGACCGCCACCTTCAAGGCCCGCCGTCAGGTGACCATGGACATCTGTCCGCCCCAGGGGATCCGCCAGGTCAAAAAGGGCCCCAACCTCAAGCTGGAAAACGGCGTCATCGCCGGGGTGCCCCTGCCCGCCGGCAAGGCCGTCACCTTCGAGTTCCGCTATTAAGACAAATTCCTGTCCGGTTTCCTTCCCGGCCCGGCGATCCTGCCCTGCGCGGGATGACCGGGGCGCAGTCAAAACGACGGCCATGGACGGCCGTCAGGCGCGATGAGAGCGGTTTTCGGACCGAAAAAGGGCAGGATCCCGCCGATCAACAGCAGCAAAAAGGCGAACTCGCTGTGAGCTCGCCTTTTTACGTAGTTCCGTTTCATTTATTTGTCCGGACCGCAGGTCCCGGCAGGGCAGAGAGGATCTGAATGCCGAGGGGCCTGACAGAGCGGGCAAGGGAGATCGGCAGGGCGGCTTCGGATTTCGTTACGCCCGGTAGCCGCAGTATTCGCAGCCCCGTTCGGTCATGTTGGCGCCGCAGTTGGGGCATTTCCCCAGCTTGGGGGCGGGATGTCCCAGCTCCTCGGGGGAGACTTCCAGTCCCCGCCTGGCCACCAGTTTGTCCTCCCACAGCACATGATGGGGGAGGTTGCCGGTGTCGATCAGCTTTTTGATCAGGTAGACGGTGTCGCTCTCCGAGCAGTTCTGGGGGCAGAGGGTGCGGATGGGAATTTTGTCGCTCTGTTCCACCTTGTCCATGAGGTGCACCACGGCGTTGGCGTGGGCGGAACGGGCGCCGAACACCCCCGAAAGGATGCCGCAGCCGATGAATCCCGCCATCATCAAAAAGAGGATCCCGGGATTGAAGTACGACCCGACCATGGAAAATCCGGCGATGCCGAAGCCGAAAAAGAAGACAAAGATCCCCACCCCGCACACGATGGCAAGGATCTTCTGGGAGGAGGCGTACTCCCGCATATCAGGGCGGATGATCTTGTCCAGCTTATCCGGCGAAATGACGATCTCCCTGTTTTGTCCGTTAAAGTTCATGATTTCCCTCCTCGTCCCCGACGGGACGGTGTGATTGATCTCCGCATGATGCCTGTCAAAAGCGACCGGCCCTCCGGGACGGCCGAAGTTCGGGCCGCTTTTCTCATGTCCGGCGCGCCATGCGAAATTTTCCGGGTATCGCACCTTGTCTGAAAAGGACGAACCTGCCCGGCAGGCACCTTGGGTATCCGGTCATTCCTTTTATTTATAAACCGTATTCGGATTTTGAAACGACTTTCCTCTGGCCGGAGGGCCAACGGTTTGATTGACCGGGGATTTTTGTGGTATAATAAAGATATAGGTATCTCCCCGAAAACAGGGCTCTCCGACTCGTGCCAGGGCTGAAAAAGGGAGAGTATGGCAAAACCGTACAATACAAGCAGCCGAACGGCCCGCAGCGCGCGGAGAGCCGGGAAGCAGAGGTTTTATGAAATACGTGGTTTTTTTGGGGGACGGCATGGCCGATCAGCCCCTCGAGCAGTTGGGCGGCAGAACGCCGCTGGAGGTCGCCCGCAAGCCGCACCTGGACGAGCTGGTCCGTTCCGGGCTGACCGGGATGGTGCGGACGGTCCCGCCCGGCATGAAGCCGGGCAGCGACAACGCCAACCTTTCGGTCCTGGGTTACGATCCGCTGACCTGCTACACCGGGCGCTCCCCGCTGGAGGCCGTCAGCATGGGGGTGGAACTTCAGGAGGGGGACGTGACCTATCGCTGTAACCTGGTCACCCTCTCCGAGGACCTGCCCTTCGAGGACAAGATCATGCTGGACTACAGCGGGGGCGAGATCTCTACGCCCGAGGCCGAAGCCCTGATCCGAACCCTGTCCGAGGCCTTCGACGACGAAAAAAGGGCCCTCTTTCCCGGGGTGTCCTACCGGCACTGCCTCCGTTGGCGGGGAGCGGTCCCCGGCCGGACCGAGCTCACCCCGCCCCATGACATTTCGGACCGCCCCATCGGGGGCTTTCTCCCCAAAGGGGAAAACGCCGGCGTGCTGGAAGATCTGATGCGCCGCTCCTTCGACCTGCTGAAGGATCACCCCGTCAACGCGGCCCGGAGGGCGCGGGGACAGCGGCCGGCCAACTGCTGCTGGTTCTGGGGGGAGGGGACCAAGCCGAAGCTGACCTCTTTCCGGGAAAAGACCGGCCTTTCGGGGGCGGTGATCTCGGCCGTGGACCTCGTCAAGGGCATCGGCCTGCTGGCCGGCATGGAGGTGATCGAGGTCGAGGGGGCGACCGGGAATCTGGACACCAACTTCCGGGGCAAGGGAGAGGCCGCCGTCCGGGCCCTCCGGGATCACGATTTCGTCTACATCCACATGGAAGCGCCGGACGAGTGCGGCCATCACGGCGATGCAGCCGGCAAGATCCGGGCCATCGAGCTGATCGACGAGCTGGTGGTCGGCCCGGTGACTGAGGCCCTGCAAAAAATCGGGCCGGTCTCGGTCATGGCGCTACCCGACCATGCCACCCCCTTGGCGCGGAAGACGCATACCGCCGAGCCCGTTCCCTTCCTGATCTGGAGAAGTACGGCCCCGAGAAAAAACCCCGTCTCGGGCTACAGCGAGCGGGAGGGGGAGAAGTCCGGAATTCTGATCGAGCCCGGCTGCACCCTGATGGATCTCTTCCTGAAGGGGAGTTAAAAAAGACAGAGAAAGCCCGCTTTTTGGCGGGCGGGAGAGAAAGATGGATCCGATCATCACCGTAAAGGAACTCAAAAACGATCCCGAGATCCAGGCCCTGCTTCGGGTGACCGAGGTGGAGCTGGAGGCTCTGGGCTACACCGAACACTCCAACCGGCACGCCTCCATCGTGTCCAAGTGGGCGGGGGAGGTGCTGGCCAAGCTGGGAGGCAGCGAACACGAGGTCTATCTGGCCGGCATTGCGGGCTACCTCCACGACATCGGCAACGCGGTCAACCGGCACGACCACGCGCAGTCCGGGGCGTTGCTGGCCTATCAGCTGCTGGTAAAGAGAGGGATGTGCTTCGAGGACGCCGCCGAGATCATGCTGGCCATCGGCAACCACGATGAGCAGCTGGGGGACGCCGTTTCCCGGATCACGGCGGCCCTCATTCTGGCCGACAAGGCCGACGTACACAAGTCCCGGGTGCGCAAGAGCAAGATCCGGATGATCAAGACCGTGGACGCCGAGATCAAGGACATCCACGACCGGGTCAACTTTGCCGCCGAAAGCTCTCATCTGGACGTCGATCCCGAAAAGCGCCGGATCACCCTGGACATCACCGTAGATCTGTCCATCTGCTCGGTCATGGACTATTTCGAGATCTATTTTTCCCGGATGAGCTTCTGCCGGAAGGCGGCGGACCTTTTGGGCTGCACCTTTTCGCTGAAGATCAACAACGTGGTCCTGCTGTGAGCGAGAAGGGAAAAGAGGGAAAAAGTTGCGCGCGAGGGGGAAGGTTTTGGCGGCTTTCCCGAAAGCAAAGCCAATCATTTGTAAAACCCCCTTAAAATGTGTATAATAACCTCGACAAACACAAATGTCGAGGTTATTTTTATGTCCAAACGCAACATGACCCAGTGGCTGAACGAACTCAAAGCGTCTCCGGTCAAAAAGACCATGCCCATTCTCTCCTTCCCCAGCGTGCAGCTGATGGGCATCACGGTCAAGGATCTGATCTCAGACAGCGACAACCAGGCGGAAGGCATGAAAAAAATTGCCGACCGGGTGGATTCGCTGGCTTCGGTCAGCCTGATGGATCTGTCGGTGGAGGCCGAGTGCTTCGGTTCCAAAATCCTGGTCTCCGAAGACGAAGTGCCCACCGTGATCGGCCATGTGGTCTCCTCGGAGGAGGAAGCCAAGGCGCTGAAGGTGCCCGAGGTGGGGGCCGGCCGGACCGGGATCTATCTCGACGCCATCCAAAAAGCCGTCAGGCTGATCACCGACCGTCCGGTGTTTGCCGGCGTCATCGGTCCCTTTTCGCTGACCGGGCGCCTGGTCGACGTGACCGAGGCCATGATCTACTGCTACGACGAGCCGGACATGATGCACGAAGTGCTCGGCAAGGCCGCGGCCTTTCTGACCGACTATGTCAGGGCCTACAAGGAGAGGGGAGCCAACGGCGTGGTCATCGCCGAACCGCTGGCCGGCCTGCTCTCGCCCGACCTGGAGCGGGAGTTTTCCGCCCCCTACGTCAAGCAGATCATCGACGCCGTGCAGGACGAAAATTTCCTGGTCATCTACCACAACTGCGGAGACAAAGTGGTCTACATGGCGGATTCCCTGTTCGGATTGGGCGCGGGCGCCTATCACTTCGGCAACGCCATCGACATCGAGGACATGCTGAAAAAGGCCCCCGAGGGGACGGTCATCATGGGCAACATTGACCCCGCCGGACAGTTCCGCAACGGCACGCCGGAGTCCATCCGCAAAGCTACGCTGGATCTGCTGGAGCGCTGCGCCAAGTGGCCGAACTTTGTCATCTCCTCGGGCTGCGACATCCCGCCGCTCTCCAAGTGGGAGAACATCGACGCCTACTTCGGCGCGGTGGCGGACTTCTACCGGAACAAATAAGAACGGAAATCAGCTCCCGCGCCTGAGAATGCCGGACTTCATTCGGCCCAATGACGGGGTCGAAAGGGGAGGGCAGAGGTAACGATTGCCTGTGGCAGGACTTCGGCGGCTCGCATGAAATCCTGAAGCGATGGGGGCTTGATCAGGGATGAAAAAATACGGCGGGCCGACGGCCGAAAACCTGAAAGGGAGTTTTCCAAAGTCCGGAATTTTTAAAAAACAGCAAAAAATTTCCGCATAGTACTATGCAAATCCTCAGATTTTTGAAGTACTATGCGGGATGAAAGAGTAAAGACGATACTCAGAGCGCGCCCTGATCCGGGGTGCGCTCTTTTGTCTGCTGCGCGGTCAGCGCGGCTCGGTAACAGTCCAGATCCCGCTTCAGCCGCTCGTTGTCCGGTTCCTGCTCCAGGGCGCGGGAGGCAAAGGCGACTGCCTCTTCCGGTCTGTCCAGATGGTAGCAGGCGAAGGCCGCCAGATCAAAGGGGAGGGAGCCCCAGGACTCGGCCTCGTTGATGTAGGACTGGGAACGGGTCTCGATCTTCAGCGCGCCCTTGCACAGCCAAAGGCAGCCCTCCCATTCCTTCTGCCGGGCCAGCAGCAGCGCCAGGTCGAGGTAGGGCTCGCGCAGATGAGGGGCCTCGGCCACCGCCCGCAGCAGCCAGGATCTGGCCGAGGCGTTGTCTCCGAGCTGGGTCAGGCTTTTGGCGATGTAGCGCATGGAGGCCGCCCGCTCATCCGCCCAGCGGGCAGTGGGGAGCAGCAGGTGCTTTTGCAGGGTTTCGATGCACTTTTCCCATTCGCCTCGGAACAGATACTCCCGGCCGAGATAGTGCATGTTGCGGTCATCCAGGGGATCCTCGCGGGCCGAAAGTTCGAGCAGCGGCAGGTATTGCGCCCGTGATTTGGCGGGATCGGCATGGTGATAAAGGCGGATATTCGGCGGATAGCAGTACACTTCCTCGCCCGATCCGGTCCAGTGAAGGACTTCGTGCACGGGATGGACCCAGCGGTGATCCTTCCGGCTGTGGATCTTGTCGATCCAGAACACCACGCCCTCCCGGCCGTCCGGCAGAAAATTCCAGGTGTAGCGGTAGCTGGCCCGGGTGGTCCGGTCGGTCCAATGGGCCTCCAGGTCGGCCCGCCAGCCCCTTTCAAAGCGCTCGTCCAGATCGGTGCAGACCAGAATGTCGGCGTCCTCCGGCGTGAGATCCAGGCAGGCGTTCCGGGCGACGTCAAACCGCCAGGGGCGGATGATCTGCTGACAGACCTGCACCTTGGGATGCTTTTTCAGCAGCTCCACGGTCCGGTCGGTGGAGCCGGTGTCCAGCACCACGATGACGTCGGCTTCGGACATGGATTCCACCCAGGATTCCGCAAAGGTTTCCTCGTTCTTGCAGATGGCATAGACGCAGATTTTTTTCATTTCCAAAACAGGTCAAATTGACCGGGTACATGCGATGAAAGTCTTTCATCTGGTAAAGGTTCTTAGCAAGGTTCAAATCAGCTATGGCAGAAAGAAAGAATCCGTTCTCTGCGGTAAAAGTTTTTCATGATACGGAAGCTTAGGCAGTGCAAAGATCAATTTTGAATTTTTCACTCTATATTAAATTATTCAAAAATAATTTATAATAAAATTTATACTGCTGTTTTGACTGCGCCGCGGGCAAAAGCCCGCGGCACAGGTCTTTTCGTCAGGTCAGTTTGACGACGGTTATTTCGGTGTCGGTATAGGAGACGTTGGGGGTCTCGGCGATCAGCGAAAGTTCGGTGTCTGCGTTTTGAACGGTGGTCGTCAACGTCTTTTCCAAGGTGTAGTTTGTGGAGGCGGTGGCCAGATTGACGGTGCTCTCCGAATTGGCGATGGGGGTGGCGTTGGCTTCCAACCGGACCGAAGCGTTCAGCGGGGTGCCGGAAGCGGCGCTGGCGGTGGTACGGTAGGAGATGAGATAAAGCCCGGGCTGAGCCAGCGTGATGGTGTTGGGATCGGAGCGGGTGATGCCGGTTCCGGAGGTGTAATTGTTCGTGGTAAAGGTCAGTTCGGTGTCGGCGGAGGCCGGTGTCTGGGCGCTCGCGTTGATGGCAGCCAGGGCGTTGGTAACAGCGCTGGGTCCGGTGGGTCCGGTCGGCCCGGTTGGGCCGGTAGGTCCGGTAGCTCCGGCAGCGCCCGTTGCGCCCGTGGCACCGGTAGCGCCCGCGGGTCCGGTGGGTCCGGTCGGACCTGTAGCCCCGGCGGCGCCCGTTGCGCCCGTAGCTCCGGTTGCTCCCGCGGGTCCGGTGGGTCCGGTCGGACCGGTTGCTCCGGCAGCGCCCGTTGCGCCCGTAGCTCCGGTTGCTCCCGCGGGCCCGGTGGGCCCGGTAGGACCTGTTGCTCCCGCAGCGCCCGTTGCGCCCGTAGCTCCGGTTGCTCCCGCGGGTCCGGTGGGCCCGGTAGGACCTGTAGCCCCGGCGGCGCCCGTAGCCCCGGTTGTACCCGCAGGACCTGTGGGACCTGTAGGACCGGTTGGACCGATAGGCCCTGCGGCTCCTGCAGCACCTGTGGCCCCCGTTGCTCCCGCGGGCCCGGTGGGCCCGGTAGGACCTGTAGCCCCGGTAGCACCCGTGGCGCCTGTTGCGCCCGTAGCGCCGGTTGCACCCGCAGGCCCGGTGGGCCCGGTCGGACCGGTTGCTCCGGCAGCGCCTGTTGCGCCCGTAGCGCCGGTTGCTCCCGCGGGACCGGTGGGTCCGGTGGGGCCTGTAGCCCCGGTAGCACCCGTGGCGCCTGTTGCACCCGTAGCTCCGGTTGCTCCCGTTGCTCCTGCGGGGCCTGTGGGACCGGTGGGGCCGGTCGGGCCGGTAGCTCCTGTTGCGCCCGTCGCGCCGGTTGCTCCCGCGGGTCCGGTAGGTCCGGTCGGACCTGTTGCTCCCGCGGCACCCGTAGCTCCGGTTGCTCCGGTTGCTCCGGTTGCGCCGGTAGCCCCCGCGGGTCCGGCAGGGCCGGCAGGCCCGGTGAGGCCTTGGGGAATGGTAAAAGTCAGAATATGATTGGGGCCGCCGGTGTCCGTGACACTGGCTGCGGTACCGGGGGCGCCCGTAATGGTCTGGGCGATCGTGATGGTCTCCGAGGCCGGTCCGGTGGGCCCGGTGGGGCCGGGAATGCCCCGCGGTCCGGTGGGACCGGTAGGACCGGTGGGACCGCATTGCACAGAACGCTGGCAGCGACAGGGATTGCATCCGCACAGACGGCAGAAACAGTTGTACATAACAGACCTCCTTTGTGATATGTAGGTGCCGCCTCTTTTTCAATATATGTGCCGGAGGGGGAAAGGGTGAAAAAGAAGGTTGCCTCTGTTGTCGAATCAAAGAAGGCTTGAGCGATTTAAAAGGTTGAAAAGCATATTTTTTCAGAAAAAACCTGAATGGAGATTTATGCAAAGCCCTTGAGGGAGGCGTTCGATGCTGAAAGACCTTATTTTCCCCATGTAAAACGGCCGCGAGGACATGAAAAAAGACAGCCGCTCGGGCTGTCTGGTCTGATTTTGTTTACTTGTCTGGCTGTCAGGAGGGTAGGGGCAGGGCAGCTGTGTGGTTCAGGGAAGAGTAGGGGCAAGAGGATCCGGGTGACGGTGTGTAGGTTTTGCCTGTTTTTGCGATCTCAAGGCCTGTCCTGCTTCTTCCCGGCTGAAAAAGGTCGGCAATTGAACGAGGAAAGGCCGTTCCTGACCATTCTGTCCTGTCTCTTCTGAGCCGAGGAGGAAAGGGTCCTGCTGTTTTACAGCCGGCTCGCAAGGGGCCAAAACTCGCCGCTTCCGGCTTCTTTTATGGACTTTTTGATCAATTTTGATGGCATAGTACTCTGCATTTTAAGGGCTTTGCAGAGTACTATGCCTCCTTCAGGGCCTCCCGAAGGGCCCGGATGCTCTGCGTGACTGCCTCTTTGGCGGGGCCGCCCGTCACTTTCCGGCCGTTGACCACGGCGTCCAGATCCAGGCAGCCGAGGATATCCTCCCCGAAGGCCTCCGAGTACTCGCGGAAGACCGAAAGGGGAAGCTCTTCCAGCCGTTTTCCCTCTTTTTCGGCCCGGAGTACCAGCTTTCCGGTGATCTCGTGGGCGGTTCGGAAGGGGAGGCCGTGCCGGACCAGATAGTCGGCCACGTCCGTCGCGTTGGTAAAGCCGCCCAAAGCTCCCGCCCGCATGCGGTCCCCGTGGAAGGTGATGTGCCGGAGCAGCTGATCCATCACCCGAAGGCAGATCGTCAGGGTGTCCTCGCTGTCAAAGACGGGCTCCTTGTCCTCCTGCATATCCTTGTTGTAGGCCAGGGGAAGCCCCTTCATGACGGTCAGCAGGGCGGTCAGGTTGCCGTAGACCCGCCCGCACTTGCCCCGGATGAGTTCGGCCATGTCCGGGTTTTTTTTCTGCGGCATGATGGAGGAGCCGGTGGAATAGCTGTCCGCGATGGTGATGAAGCGGAATTCGTCCGTGCTCCACAGCACGATCTCCTCCGAGAGCCTGGACAGGTGCATGGCCGCCGTCGCGCAGCAGAACAGAAATTCCAGCGCGAAGTCCCGGTCCGAGACCCCGTCCATGCTGTTGCGGCAGACCGACGAGAAGCCCAGAAGCTCGGCCGTGCGCTCACGGCGGATGGGATAGGTGGTCCCGGCCAGGGCGCAGGACCCCAGGGGCAGGACGTCCGTCCGCTTCAGACAGTCCGAAAAACGCAGGACGTCCCGGAAAAACATCTCGGCATAGGCCTCCAGATGGTGAGCCAGGGTGACCGGCTGGGCCTTCTGCAGGTGGGTGTAGCCCGGCATGACGGTCTCGGTGTGGGCCTCGGCCAGGTCCAGCAGGGTCCCGATCAGCCCTTTCAGCAGTTCCCGGATCCGGCCGATGCTCTTCTTCAGATAGAGGCGAAAATCCGTGGCCACCTGGTCGTTCCGGGAGCGGGCGGTGTGCAGCTTTTTGCCGACCTCGCCCAGCCGCCGGATGAGCTCGCCCTCCACCCACATGTGGACGTCTTCGGAGCCGGACATCTCAAAGGCGCCGGACTCGATCTCCCCGCGGATGACGTTCAGTTCCCGGACGATGCGATCCTTCTCTTCTTCGGTCAAAATTCCGCATTCGGCCAGCATGGTGCAGTGCGCCACGCTGCCCTCGATGTCCTCCCGAAAGAGGCGGTGATCGAAGGGCAGAGAGGCGTTGAACTGGTCGGCAAGCTGGTCGGTGTCGCTTTCAAAGCGGCCGCTCCACATCTTCATGAGCTTTCTCCTCGTTTTGTCAAAAAGCCGGAAAACGTCCGGCTTTTGTGAAAAAAAATGATTTTTGAAAATTTTAAGTTCTTACTTTCCGGCGCTTTTCCGCCCGTTTCCGGTCTAAAAAGGGATCTTATTTCCCCAGCACTTTGTCCTTGCCCAGCTTCATGGCCCGGACCTTGAGGGGGAGGCCGAACAGGTTGATAAAGCCCTCGGCGTCTTTCTGGTTGTACACCTCGTCCTTGTCGAAGGTGGCGATCTCCATGTCGTACAGCGAGTAGGGGCTCTCCATGCCGGCGGGGATGCAGTTGCCCTTGTACAGCTTCAGGCGGACCTTTCCGGTCACGGTCTTCTGGGTGGAGTCCACGAAGGCGCTCATGGCCTCGCGCAGGGGCGTGTACCAAAGCCCGTCATAGACCAGTTCGGCAAACTTGATGGCCATCTGATCCTTGTAGTGGGCCGTGGCGCGGTCCAGGGTCAGCGATTCCAGCTCCCGATGGGCGTTCATCAAAATGGTCCCGCCGGGGGTCTCGTACACGCCGCGGGACTTCATGCCCACCAGACGGTTTTCCACCATGTCCGCGATGCCGATGGCGTGCTTGGCGCCCAGCTCGTTCAGCTTTTCGATGAGGGCGACGGGATCATAGGTCTTGCCGTCGATGCGGACGGGAATGCCCTGCTCAAATTCGATCTCCACGTACTCGGGCTTGTCCGGCGCCTTTTCGGGGGTGTTGCAGATCAGAAGTAGATCGTCCTTGGGCTCGTTTTTGGGGTCCTCGAGGTCGTGCCCCTCGTGGCTGAGATGCCACAGGTTCCGGTCCATGGAGTAGGGGCGCTTTTTGGTGACGGGCACCTCGATGCCGCGGGCCTGGGCATAGTCGATCTCCTCCTCGCGGGACTTGATGTCCCAGATCCGCCAGGGGGCGATGATCTTCATCTGGGGGGCCAGGGCCTTGATGGTCAGCTCAAAGCGGACCTGGTCGTTGCCTTTGCCGGTGGCGCCGTGGCAGATGGCCGTGGCGCCCTCGCGCTCGGCGATCTCCACCAGCCGCTTGGCGATGACCGGACGGGCAAAGCTGGTGCCCAGCAGGTACTTGTTTTCGTACACCGCCCCGGCCTTGACGGTGGGGAAGATGAAGTCGGTGACAAACTCCTCCCGCAGATCCTCGATGTAGATCTTGGAGGCGCCGGTGCGGATGGCCTTTTCCTTTAAGGGGGCCAGCTCCTCGCCCTGTCCCACGTCCCCGGCCACGGCGATGACTTCGCAGTCGTAGTTCTCCTTCAGCCAGGGGATGATGATGGAGGTGTCCAGTCCGCCGGAATAGGCCAGGACCACTTTCATTTTGCTCATAGTGTTCTCTCCTTGTTGTGATCTCCGAACCCGGCGCCGGTCCGAAAAGGGGGCTGGCGACAAAAGAAAGCCGCCGGGGCCGCCCCTTCGGGCGAATTGGCTTGACTTACGCCGGGATAAATTATATAATGAAAGGTAACGGGCCGCGGTCGCCCTCGGGCAGGCCGCCCTTCTGAATATTATAATATACAATCCGACTTTTTTGCAACAAAAACCGAGGTGTCATCTTGATTATTTTGGGCATCGACCCCGGCTACGGGACCGTCGGCTACGGCGTGATCCGCAAGGAGGGGGACAAAAACACGGCGGTGGACTACGGCGTGATCACCACGCCCAAGGAGGAAAACCTGGCCAAGCGTCTGGTCCGGGTGGGCAAGGGCATCGAGGCGCTGATGATCCAGTTTCATCCCGACGCCGTGGCGGTGGAGGAGCTCTTCTTCGCCAAGAACGTGACCACCGGCATCCAGGTGGCCCATGCCCGCGGGGTCATTCTGGTGGAGGCCCAGCGGCACTGCCCCGAGCTGTTCGAGTACACCCCCATGCAGATCAAGCAGGCCCTGACCGGCTACGGCGGGGCGGACAAGCGTCAGATCCAGCAGATGGTCAAGACCTTCCTGAACCTGCCGGCCGTGCCCCGTCCGGATGATGCCGCCGACGCCCTGGCCGTGGCCCTCTGCCACAGTCAGACCAATGCGCTGGCCCGGCTTTTCAGGATCTGAAATTTTTCAATAATCTTTTATTTACTCTTTTTAAGCACTTTTTGATCATAAGCACTGTATGACCCTTCCCGTTAAAGCCTCTCTTTAAAGGTTTGGGCAAAGGGGAGGGAAAGAGCAAAACGACTCGCGGGAACGCGGAAGGGAGCGCCTATGTACGCCTACATCAAAGGGAAGATCGAGGAAGTCTCGGAGGGGAGTCTGATCATCGAATGCGGGGGGATCGGATATGAAGTGTTCGTCTCCAACCAGACGGCGGCCGAACTCTCCTCGGCCAAGGGAGAGGTCAAGCTGTACACCTTCTACAAGGTCGCCGAGGACGACGTTGCCCTCTACGGCTTTGCCCGGAAGGAGGAAAAGGAGATGTTCCGCAAGCTGATCGCGGTCTCCGGCGTGGGGCCCAAGGCCGCGCTGGCCATCCTCTCCGGCATCTCGCTCAAAGATCTGGCGCTCTCTATCGCCACCCGGGACGCCGCCCGCCTGACCCGGATCAAGGGCGTGGGCAAAAAGACCGCCGAACGCATCATTCTGGAACTCAAGGAAAAGGTGCAGGAGGAGGCGGAGCAGTCCGGCATCCCGACCGGAGCCGCCCCTCTTTCGGAATCCGAGGAGGCCGTTTCGGCCCTGATCTCTCTGGGATTTTCCAGAGCGGAGGCGCAGTCCAGCGTGGCCAAAGCCTCGGCCCTGGGCGCCTCCAAGTTGGAAGACGTCATCTCGATGGCCCTCAGATCTCTCTCTTAAAAGCCCGCAAAAAGCAGGAGGGCCGCCAGAAAAAAAGGGAGCAAAGGTGGCCCGCGATTTCGGAGAGCCATCTCCAGAAGGAATTTTTCAGTGTCTCTAATTTTTCAATAATCATTTTTCAGTGTAAAATAACAGGAATTTGATCCGTCGCGTGGATTATTGGGTCCGTCGCGTGGATCGAGGGAAGAGAGCGCAAAATTTCAAGCTCCCCGTAAATTTTAAGTTTAAAGTCACGGATCGCAGAAAGAGATATGGAAGAAGAAAGAATTTTTACAAGCACGGTCAGCGAGGCCGAGGCCGAGGTCGAAAACAAGCTTCGGCCGACCACCATGAACGACTACGTCGGACAGACCAAGGTCAAGGAAAATCTCTCCGTCTTTATGGCGGCCGCCAAAAAGAGGGGGGAGGCGCTGGACCACTGTCTGCTCTACGGCCCGCCGGGTCTGGGCAAGACGACGCTGGCCCACATCATCGCCAACGAGATGGGCGGGCAGATCAAGATCACCTCGGGTCCCTCCATCGAGCGGGCGGGGGATCTGGCCGCCATCCTGACCAATCTGGCGGACGGGGACGTGCTGTTCATCGACGAGATCCACCGCCTGAACCGCAGCGTGGAGGAGATCCTCTATCCCGCGATGGAGGATTTCGCGCTGGATTTCATCATCGGCAAGGGGCCGTCGGCCAAATCGGTGCGGCTCAACCTGCCGCGCTTTACCCTGATCGGGGCGACTACCCGGGCGGGGATGCTGACCTCGCCCCTGCGGGATCGCTTCGGGGTGATCTGCCGGCTGGAGATGTACACCACCGAGGAGCTGGCCACCATCGTCTCCCGCTCGGCCAAAAAGCTGGGCACCTCCATCTCCTTTGCCGCCGCCTGCGAGATCGCCAAGCGTTCCCGCGGGACCCCCCGCATCGCCAACCGGCTGCTCAAAAGGGTCCGGGACTTTTCCGAGGTCTCCGGCCAGGACGAGATCGGGGAGGAGATCACCCGCAAGGCCCTGGATCTGATGGAGATCGATCACCTGGGGCTGGACAACATCGACAAACAGCTGCTGACCGCCCTGGTCAAAAAGTTCCGCGGGGGACCGGTGGGGCTGGACACCCTGGCTGCCGCCATCAACGAGGACAGCAACACCATCGAGGACGTCTACGAGCCCTACCTGCTGCAGCTGGGATTCATCGACCGGACCCCCAGGGGGCGGTGCGCGATGCCGGCGGCCTATGAACACCTGGGGGAAAAGCCCCCGCGGCCGGCACCCCAGCAGATCCGCATGGATGACACCTGAGATCCGGCATTATCGCATCAAAAAAATATTTTTGAAAGTTTTATCATATAAACTTTGTATCGCGAAACTTTGTATCAGAGTATCATTGCGAAAATTTTGGATCATCACTTTGAATCATCATAAGGACTTCAAAAGTTTTAACATGGCAGGAACTTTGTGCCATCGCAAGGACTTTGAATTTTTATCCTCATAAGAGAGACAGGTTTGATCGTAGGAAAAACAGATGAAGACGAGCGACTTTTTTTATCATTTGCCCGAAGAGCTCATCGCCCAGCATCCCGCTGAACCCCGGGACAGTTCCCGGCTGATGGTCTATGACCGGAAGCTCGACAAGGTGACGCACACCGTGTTTTCCCAGGTGACGGATTTCCTGCGCCCGGACGACCTGCTGGTGGTCAACAACACCCGGGTGCTGCCCGCCCGGCTGGAGGGCGTCCGGAAGGACACCGGAGGCAGGATGGAATTTCTCCTCCTCAAGCGGCTGGACCGGGATCGCTGGGAGGTCATGGTCAAGCCCGGCCGGCGGGCCAGGACGGGGGCGGAGTTTGTCTTTTCCGACCAACTTTCTGCCGTGGTCGAGCAGAGCACCGACTTCGGGGGGCGTGTGGTCCGATTCCGCTATGAAGGGGTGTTCGAGGAGCTCCTTTCCCGGGTGGGGACCATGCCGCTGCCGCACTACATTCACGAAAAACTGACCGACAAGGAGCGCTACCAGACGGTCTACGCCAAGGTGGACGGCAGCGCGGCCGCGCCCACGGCGGGCCTGCACTTCACCCCCGAGCTGCTGAAAAAGATCGAGGCTCTGGGGGTGGAGCGGGCCGAAGTGCTGCTCCATGTGGGCCTGGGGACCTTCCGCCCGGTCAAGGCGGAGGAGATCACCGATCACAAGATGCATTCCGAGCATTACGAAATTTCCCCCGAAGCCGCCGAGCAGATCAATCGGGCCAAGGCGGCCGGCCGCCGGGTGGTGGCCGTGGGCACCACCTCGGTCCGCACCCTGGAGAGCGCCGCCGACGAGCGCGGCATGGTCTCGCCCTGCCGGGCCGAGACCTCGATCTTCATCTATCCGGGCTATCGCTTCAAGTGCGTAGATGCGCTGATCACCAACTTCCACCTCCCCGAATCCACCCTGATCATGCTGGTGGCGGCCCTGACCGGACGGGAAAAAATTCTGGAACTTTATGATCTGGCCGTGCGGGAGCGCTATCGCTTTTTCAGCTTCGGAGACGCCATGCTGATCGTGTAAAACTGCTGTCCGGACCGATCTTCCGAAATCATCCATGCCATATCAAAATTTTCAATAATTATTTATTCAGTGCAAAATAAACTGTTTTTTCAGGTCATTCCATGAGCTTTTCCTTTGAAGTCATTCACCAGGACCGGGAGACCGGAGCCAGGGCCGGCGTGCTGCACACCCCGCACGGAGACGTCCTGACCCCGGTCTACATGCCGGTCGGCACCCAGGCCACGGTCAAGGCCGTGCTGCCCTCCACCCTGAAGGAGATCGGCGCGCAGATCATCCTCTCCAACACCTACCACCTGCACGTCCGGCCGGGGGACGAGATCATCCGGGCGGCCGGCGGCCTGCATCGCTTCATGAATTGGGACCGCCCCATTCTGACCGACAGCGGGGGCTTTCAGGTCTTTTCGCTGGCCGAGATGCGGAACGTGACCGACGAGGGGGTGACCTTCCGCTCCCATGTGGACGGCGCCCGGCTTCACATGACGCCCGAAAGCTGCATGGAGATCCAGCACAACCTGGGTTCGGACATCATCATGCAGTTTGACGAGTGCACGCCCTACGGCGCGGACGCGCAGACCGCCCAAAAGGCGCTGGACCGCACCGTCCGCTGGCTGGAGCGGTGCGCCGAAGTCCATACGAACGGCGAGCAGATGCTCTTTCCCATCATCCAGGGCAATGTCTTTCCCGAGCTGCGGCTGGAATCCTTACGGCGTCAGCTTCCCTTTGCCGACTGCGGCTTCGGCATCGGCGGACTTTCGGTGGGGGAACCCAAGGAGCTGATGTATTGCATCCTGGACGAAATGTACCCGCATTATCCTGCCGACCAGCCCCGCTATCTGATGGGGGTGGGGAGCGCCGACTGTCTGGTCGAGGGGGTGGCCCGGGGGATCGACATGTTCGACTGCGTGCTGGCCACCCGCATCGCCCGGAACGGCACGGCCATGACCTCGACCGGACGGGTGGTCATCAAAAACGGAAAGTACAAGGCGGACTTCTCTCCGCTGGACGAGCGCTGCGGCTGCTACACCTGCCGGAATTTTTCCAAGGCCTACCTCCGCCACCTGTTCAACGTGGACGAGATCGCGGGGGCCATGCTGCTCTCTCTGCACAATCTCTTTCACCTGATCTCCCTGATGGAGCGGATGCGGGCGGCCATTCTGGAGGACCGTTTTTCGGCCTTCCGGGCCGAATTTGCGGCATCGCCCATGAATGTTGGGTGAAAATCCCGCCCTTTTCGGTATAAACGCTTGCCTTTCAGTCATAAATATTTTATAATAGTACAAAGAATAAAGACAGAGCGGGCCAAAGGGCCGGCTCTTGTCATGACAAAAGGAGCTTTTCATGTTCGGAATGTTTTTGTTCGGTGACAGCACATCCGGCGGCAATGGGGGAGGACTCAATAGTATTTGGTTTCTCATAATCATTGTCGCCCTCTTCGTGGCCCTGATGGTTTGGTCCTCCTGGAGCAACAAAAAGCGCCAGAAAAAGGCCCAGGAGATCAACGACAAGATGAAGCCGGGCGACAAAGTCATGTCCATCGGCGGCATCATGGGCGAGATCGTGGAGATCCGTGAGGACTCCTTTGTGATCAAGTCGGGCGACTGCCTGATCGAGCTGACCCGCCAGGCCGTCAACAGTATGGAAAATTTTGCCCCCACCCAGACGGCGCCCGCTCCGGAGGCCCAGCCCGCGGAGGGGGAGGCCGCGCCGGCCGACGTGCCAGCTGCGAGCGAGAACACCGAGACTGCCGCTCCCGAAGAGAGCGAGGCGGCCGCGCCGGAGGCGGACGCAGGGTCTGCCGAACAGCCCGAAGCGCAGGCCGAGCCTCAGCCCGAGGACGGCGAGGTCGGACACTGAGATCTTTCGGACAGAGCGTAAATCGCGGTTTGCGGGATCCCGCCGGACTTCGGTCCGGGGCATGATCCAGGCGGAAAAACGGACGGTCAGTCCGTCCGGAGGGGGAAGAGATGAAAAAGGTTTGGATGGCCGTCTACGCGGTTGCGCAGCTTGCGACGTTTGTTCTGCTGCCTTTAGGGCTGATCCTGAAAAATCAGATCCTGCTGTACCTCGTCAGTCCCTTTGCCCTGATCTCGCTGATCTTTCTCGTGCGCTTTCTGATCCGATCTGGTCGGAAGAGCGACCCGGATCAGCGGCAAGACGACCCGGATCGGAAAAAGGACAACCTGGACTAAAAAGATTTGTCCTTAATTTTGCTTGAAAAATGATTTTTGAAAAAAGCGCGACGCATCCTGATCCGGAACACGCCGCGCTTTTTTGATGTGGCCGAAGCTTTTTTCCTCCGGGAAGTTCTCAGAAATCCCAGTCCGGAATGAAGGTCTCGTCGGCGGAGGAGAGTTCCTGGCAGAACCCCTTCAGTCCGAGGGCCTCCATGCGGGCCTTGCCCCGGGCGTACTCCCGCCGGGTCAGTTTCCGGGTCAGCTCGGGGAAGGCCGAAAGCTCTCCGAAGGGGGTGTACTGTCCCATCAGGCTGACCGGGACGTCCGGGGGCAGGTGCTCCTTCAGCCAGTCCAGCACGGCCAGCGTGTCGTAGACGGCCATGGGCAGCATCAGATGCCGGACGATGACCCCGCTTTGCATCATGCCGTCCTCGTCAAAGCGCCGGGGCGCCATGCCGCACATCTTCAAAATGGCCGCCGAGGCCCGCTCGAAGTAGTCCGCCGCCCCGGAATAGCGCTCGGACAGAAAGGGATCCCGGTATTTGAGATCGGGCAGAAAGATGTCCACTTTACCCCGCAGCAGTTCCAGAGTCTCCAAACTCTCGTAGCCGTGGGTGTTGTAGACCACGGGGATCTTGGGGCGGCAGACCTCCAGCGCCTCCAGGATCTGGGGAACGTAAGGGGTGGGGCTGACCAGATTGATGTTGTGCGCGCCCTCTTCCTCCAGCCTTCGGAAGATCCCGGCCAGCTCCCGGACGGAGATCTCCCGGCCCACCCGTCCGCGGCTGACCTCAAAATTCTGGCAGAAGCAGCATCGGAGGGCGCAGCCGCAGAAAAAGACGGTGCCCGAGCCCCGGGTGCCGCTGATGGGTGGCTCCTCGAAAAAGTGCAGGGCGGCCCGGGCGATCTTGACCCGGTCGGTCGCCCCGCAGAGTCCCGGATGTCGGCTTCGGTCGGCCCCGCATTCCCTGGGGCAGAGACGGCAATCGGATGACAATGCGTTCACCTCCCGTTTGTACCCCTCTATTTTAGCACAAATTTCGGAAAATGTCCCGAATCGATTGGGCAAAAATGAATATTTTGCTATAATAAAAGGGTTGCCGCCCTCGGGCGGCCGACAGAAGAAGATCGCGCGGGAGAAATTTTGAATGGATCTGGACATCATGCGCGCCATCCAGAGCATGGCAAACGGCTTTTGGGATTTTGTCTTTCAGGCCATCACCCTGCTGGGCTCCAGCATTTTTGCCATCGCCGTGGTCTGCGTCTTTTACTGGTGCGTGGACAAAAAGAGGGGAGAAGGGGTGATCTTCAATCTCTTTCTCAGCTTTTCGATCAACAACGTGCTGAAAGATATCATCCGCCGTCCCCGCCCCATCGGACAGCCCGGGATCGTCACCGATCCCTCGGCCGAGGCCGGCGTCACGGTGGAGGGCGGGAGCTATCCCTATTCCTGGTCCTTTCCCAGCGGCCACGCGCAGGTCACCGCCACCTTGCTGGGGTCGCTCTGCATCTGGTTCCGGAAATGGTGGCTGACCCTGCTGTCGGCCGTGGTCTTGATTTTGGTCATGCTCTCCAGGGTCTATCTGGGCGTGCACTACCCCTCCGACGTGCTGGCCGGCGCTTTGCTGGGCATCGGATTTGCCTTTTTGGGGACCTTTGTCTACCTGAAGTGCTACGACAGGCGGCATCTGCTGTACTTCCTCTGCGCCGGCGTGCTGCTGTTCTCCTTCTTTTTTGCCTCCCCGGATACCGCCAAATCGGTGGGCGGCTTTGTGGGCTTTGCCCTGGGGACCCTGCTCGAGGACAAATTTGTCAAATTTACCACGGACGGTCCGGTCTGGAAGCGCATCCTCCGCCTGGCGGTCGGGGTGGTCGCGCTGGGCGGATGCTACTATCTGTTCAAGGCCGTGTTTCCGGACGGGAACCTCTTTTCCGCCCTGCGCTATGCCGTGCTGCTTCTGCTGGCCACCTTTGTCTATCCCCTGATCTTCACCAAACTGGGCTTCTGACCGGCCGAGGGAGGGAGGGGAGCGAGAACATGCAGCGGCCGTCAGCGGTCCGGCAAGTTTACCGGAGGCTGCGAGAAGAGCGGGAAGAGCGAAATTTTTTCAAAGCCCCCAAACCGCTTGACAGAAGTTCGTCCGTTGTGGTATGATAAGAATGCTTTATCTTGCTACCCAATTATCGCTTTAAATTATTAAAGTATAGCGAGGCCGGCACAGATCCGGCCCGCGGCAATCTGATCCGGATTTCGGATCGGGAAAGAGGATCGCCATGAGACAGTATGCCAGGATCACGCCGGAGGGGACCCGGGACCGCCTGTTCGAGGAGTGCCGGCAGCGGAGGAGCGTGGAAAACGAGCTTCGCCAGCTCTACCAGAACTATGCCTATTCCGAGGTCATGACCCCCAGTCTGGAATTTTTCGACGTCTTTGCCGAGGGGATCGGGGAGATCTCGCAGAACGAACTGTACACCCTGACCGACAACAGCGGCCGTCTGATGGTGCTGCGGCCGGATTCGACCAAGCCCATCGCCCGGCTGTTCGCGGCCAAGCTGCAGAACCTCGAGCTGCCCCTGCGGCTGTTCTACAATCAGGCCGTCTTCCGCCGCAACATCCACTATGACAAGAAGTCGGACGAGATCATGCAGATCGGGGTGGAGCTGATCGGATCGGGGACTTTTCAGGCCGACGCCGAAGCGGTCTTTCTGTGCGCGGCCACCCTGCAGAAGCTGTTCGGCCGCGATTTTCTGCTGGAGATCGGCCACGTGGACTTTGTCAATCTGCTGCTCAAGCAGTTTGATCTGCCGCCGGAGCGGGAGGAAGCCGTCCGGGCGGCCGTGGCCCAGAAAAACCGTCCCGAGCTGCGCCGTCTGATGAAGGACCAGCCCAAGCAGGGGGAGCGCCTGGCCGAGCTGGTCGGCCTGTTCGGCGGGCCCGAGGTGCTGGAGGTCGGGAAAAAGAGCTTCCCGGAGCCGGTGTTCGCCCCGGTGTTCGACTATCTGACCGCCGTTGCGGACTTTGTCGGGGGACTGGGACTTAGGGACAAGGTGCTGCTGGATCTGGCCGTGGCCAACGATTACCAGTACTACACCGGGGTGGTCTTCAAGGGCTTTGTGGGCGGCCTGGGCGCCGAAGTGCTCTCGGGCGGCCGCTACGACACCCTGTACGGGGATTACGGCCTGAACATCCCGGCCATCGGCTTCGGCGTCAACGTGGACGCCGTCAGCAAGGGACTGAAGGACCGGGGCAGAAAGTCCGAGAGCAAGCCGCTGCACCTGGTGCGCTGTCAGCCCGGCTGCGAGGGCCGGGCGCTGGAGTGGATCCGGGCCGAAAGCCGCAAGGGGGAGCGCTGCGAATTCGCCCTCTCGGAGGATCCGGCCGAAGTTCTGGCCTATGCCAGAGCCAAGGGGGCGGTCTCGATCGTGGAAGTGGGCCCGGACGGGGTGCGGGAGGAAAGGCTGTGAAAAAGCTGAGGATCGCCCTGACCAAGGGCAGGCTGGAGCAAAAGACGGTGGAGCTGTTGGAGCGGGCCGGTCTGAACTGCGCCCCCCTGCGGGACAAGGGCCGGAAACTGATCGCCGAGATCGCCGGGGCCGAATTCATGTTCGCCAAGGCGGCGGACGTGGTGACCTATGTGGAGTACGGTGTGGCCGACCTCGGCGTGGTGGGCAAAGATACCCTGATGGAGGCCGACCGCCGGGTCTGCGAGGTGCTGAATCTGGGGTTCGGGGCCTGTCGCTTCGCCCTGGCCGCCCTCAAGGGGAGCGAATTTTACAAGGGCTACGAGACCAAGACCGTGGCCACGAAGTATCCCCGGGTGGCCAAGCGCTTCTTCGAGCGGAAGAATCTGGACGTGGACATCATCCGCATCGAGGGCTCGGTGGAACTTGCCCCGCTGTTAAAGCTGGCCGACGGCATCGTGGACATCGTGGAGACGGGCACGACATTGCGGGAAAACGGCCTGGAAGTCATCGAGACCGTGGCCGACATCTCGGCCCGGCTGATCGCCAACCCCGCCTCCTACAAACTGAAGCGGGCGGAGATCGAGGCCTTTTCCGGCCTTCTCTCAAAGAGCCTGGAAAAGGCATGAGCAGAGAAAAAATACTGCAAAATTTTTATAAATAAAAATTATTGAACATTTTGATACGATAAAACTGTGAAGAAGTCTTTCGCGGGAAGCTTAGGAGAGCGAGAAATGCAGATGAATGTGGTCGCGGCCGACGGGAAAAGAGAATATGAGTTTCTGGACCGGCTGAAGGAGCGGGCCCGGCAGGCCGGCAGCGAAGTGGAGGCCGTGGTGCGGGGGATCCTGTCGGACATCGCCGCCCGGGGCGACGAGGCGCTGCGGGAATACATGCTGAAATTTGACGGCACCGATCAGCTGGTCCGATTGGATCGGGAGGCCATGCAGGCCGCCTGCGAGCGGGTGGATCCCGATTTTCTGGAGGCGCTGAAGAGGGCGAGGGAGAACGTCGCCGCCTTTCACCGCGCCCAGCTGAAAGAGGGCTACGAATTAAAGGACGGCGTCTGCCTGCTGGGGCAGAAGGTCCGCGGCCTGGACCGGGTGGGCATCTACGTGCCGGGCGGCACGGCGGCCTATCCCTCCAGCGTGCTGATGAACGCCATTCCCGCAAAGCTTGCGGGCGTCTCCGAGCTGATCATGGTCACCCCGCCCGGAGGGGCAAAGGATGAAATTCTGGCGGCCGCCTGCCTGTGCGGCGTGGACGAGATCCTGCTGATGGGGGGCGCCCAGGCCGTGGGCGCGCTGGCCTACGGGACGGAGAGCGTCCGCCGGGTGGACAAGATCGTGGGGCCGGGAAACCTCTATGTCGCCACGGCCAAACGCCTCATCTTCGGGGTCTGCGACATCGACATGGTGGCCGGCCCCTCCGAGATCCTCATCCTGGCCGACCGGACCGCCGATCCCGCCTTTATCGCGGCCGACCTGATGTCCCAGGCCGAACACGACCGCCAGGCCTCCGCCATTTTGCTGACTACCGATGCGGGCGTGGCCGAGCGCACGGCAAAGGAGATCGAACGGCAGATCGCCGGCCTTTCCCGGGCCGACATCATCCGGGAATCGTTGCAAAACTACGGCGGCATCATTCTCTGCCCGCACGAGCAGAAGATGCTGGAACTTTGCAACTACATCGCCCCCGAGCATCTCGAGTTGATGACTGAGCACCCGCTGGACCTGCTGGACGGGGTGGAAAACGCGGGCTCGGTCTTTTTGGGACAGTATTCGCCGGAGCCGCTGGGAGACTATTTTGCCGGACCCAACCACGTGCTGCCCACGGGTGGGACCGCCCGCTTTTTCTCCCCGCTTTCGGTGGACAGCTTCCTCAAAAAGACCCAGTACATCTTTTACAGCCGGGAGGCCCTGAAGGAGGCCGCGCCCTACATCGAGCGCCTGGCCGAAAGCGAGGGACTGACCGCGCACGCCAACGCCGTCCGGGTCCGCAAGGACAGAGCCTGAGAGGCGAAAAGGGCGCTGCCCGGTCTGATGTTTAAAAGTTTAAAACGTTCAATAATAATTTTTTACTAAAAAAATTAACGTTTTCTAAGACTGAAAGTTGTTTCAATCAACCTTAACTTCTTTCAGGCAATCTTAAAATTTTTTCAGGGCAACCTTCAATAAAAAGAGAACGAAACACGGCCCGAGACAGTCTTGAGGCCCATTCAGTGCCTTTTTTGAGGCCCCAACATCGTCCCCTTGTTTACCAACATCGCCCCCCTTTTTAAAGGAACTCTTTTATGGATGAGAGATTAAAAAAGCTGAAACCCTATGAACCGGTGAGCGGAGATTTTTCCTCCCGGCTGGACGCCAACGAATCCCCCTGGGATCTGCCCGACGATCTGCTGGCGGGGATCCGGGTGGCCTTCAACCGCTACCCCGATCCCAATGCCGATCTGCTGATCGAGGCCTTCTGCAAAAAGCAGGGCCTGCCCAAGGATTGCGCGGTGGCGGGGAACGGTTCGGACGAGCTGATCGGCCTGCTGTGCGGGATCTTTGCGGGCGAGGGGCCGGTGGTGACCCTGTCTCCCGATTTTTCGATGTATCGCTTTTACTGCGACCTGTACCAAAAGCCCTGCCTGGTTCTGGAAAAAAAGGAGGACCGGATCGACGTTTCCGAGCTTTCGGCCTTTGCGGAGGCCAACCAGGCAACGATGGTGATCTTTTCCAACCCCTGCAACCCCACCTCGCTGGTTTTGGAAAAAGCCGAGGTGCTCCGCCTGGCCGAAGAACTGAACGGGCGCGGCACGCTTTTGGTCGTGGACGAGGCCTACATGGAATTTTCCGATCAGTCCGTCCTGAATGAGGTCGAAAAGTTCCCCAACCTGGTGGTGCTGAGGACCCT
Organism: uncultured Clostridia bacterium; assembly: GCA_944332455.1. Taxonomy (GTDB): domain Bacteria; phylum Bacillota; class Clostridia; order Christensenellales; family HGM11417; genus CALVJY01. Next base: position 43,145 of record CALVJY010000003.1, on the reverse strand, counting down.
GAGCAAGGCCTATGCGGCGGCCGGACTGCGGCTGGGATTTGCGGCGGCCGAGCCCGGGATCATCCGGATCTTCCGGGCGGCCAAATCTCCCTACAACGTCAACGTGTTCAGTCAGGCCGCGGGCGTCGCCATCCTGGAAGATCCCAAGGTGGAAGATCGCATCGCGGCGCTGAAGGCCGGGGCGGCCGAGCTGTATCAGGGCATCTCCGCGCTGCCCTCGCTCTGCGGCCGGCCCTTTGAGATCTGCCGACCGTCGACCAATTTTGTCTGGCTGAAGACGGCCGAAGCCGCCCGCATCGAGGAAACCTTCCGCAAGGCCGGGGTGGCCGTCCGGCTGTTTCCCGGCGCCCTTCGCATCAGCGCGGGCAGACCGGAGGAAAATCGGAAAGTACTGGAAATTTTAAGGGGACTGTCATGAAGACTGCGCTGAAAAAAACCGAGATCACCCGCAAGACCAAGGAGACCGAGATCTCCGTCCTGCTCTCGCCCGAGCCCGGGCTCTGCGAGATCGACACCGGCATCGGATTTTTCGATCACATGCTGACCGCTTTCGCGGTGCACGGCGGCTTCGGCCTGCGGGTAAAGGCCAAAGGAGACCTGCAGGTGGATGATCACCACACCGTGGAGGACGTGGGCATCGTGCTGGGACAGGCCTTTGCCAAGGCCCTTCCGGACAAGACCGGGATCGAGCGCTTTGGCCGGGCTCTCATTCCCATGGACGAAAGTCTGGCCTCGGCGGCGGTCGATTTTTCCGGCAGGGGCTTTCTGGTCTTTCACGCCGACTTCCGCTGGCAGAAGTGCGGGGAGATGGAGACGGCCATGGTCGGAGAATTTTTCCGGGCGCTCGCCCTCAACGCCGGGCTGACCCTGCACCTCAATCTGCTGTACGGGGAGAACGACCACCACAAGATCGAAGCCCTGTTCAAGGCAGCGGCCCGCGCCTTCCGCGCCGCCCTCGAGGTGACGGGGAAGACCCTGCCTTCCTCCAAGGGCGCGCTATGATCGGGGTGGTGGACTACGGGCTGGGCAACCTGTTCAGCCTGGAAAACGCCCTCCGCTTTCTGGGGGCCGATTTTCGCCGGGTGAGCCGGCCCGAAGATCTTTCCTGCTTTGACAAACTCATCCTGCCCGGGGTGGGGGCCTTTCCCAGAGCCGTCGCCGCCCTGCGGGAGACCGGGATGTTCGATGCCCTGAAGAGGGCGGAACAGCCGCTCTTCGGCATCTGTCTGGGCTTTCAGCTGCTGTTTACGTCCGGCGAGGAATTTTCCCTGACCGAGGGCCTGGACCTCATTCCCGGCCGGGTGGTCCGGCTGGAAGGCCCCGTCAAGATCCCGCACATCGGCTGGAACAGCCTGCACCTTTGCCGGCCCGAACACCCCCTGCTCGAGGGGGTCCGGGAGGGGGACTTCGTCTACTACGTCCACTCCTACAGGGCCGTCACGGCGCCCGAGTTTGAGCTGGCGGTCAGCGACTACGGCCAGACGGTCTGCGGCCTGGCCGGAAAGGGGCGGGTGTCCGGCAGCCAGTTCCACCCCGAAAAGAGCGGGGATGTGGGGCTGACCCTGCTGAAAAATTTCCTGGAAAAGAGGTTTTAAAAATGAAACTATTTCCCGCGATCGATCTGCTGGACGGCCGCTGCGTCCGCCTCTTTCAGGGGGACTACGGGCGGGCCGAACAGGTGGCGGAAGATCCCCTGAAAACGGCCGAGGCCTTTCAAAGGGCCGGCGCCTCTTTTTTGCACGTCGTGGATCTGAACGGCGCCCGGGAGGGCAGGCCCTGCCACTTCGAAGTGCTGGAGCGGCTGTGCCAGATTGGGCTCTTTGTGCAGACGGGCGGCGGGATCCGTTCCTCCAAAATCGTTCAAAAATATTTTTCTGTCGGCGTTTCCAGGGTGATTCTGGGGTCTGCGGCGCTGGAAGATCCCGCCTTTTTGGAGGAGGCGCTCTCCCGCTGGGGCGACAAGATCGCCGTCGGGCTGGACGCTAGGGACGGGACTGTCCGCCTGCGCGGGTGGGAGAAGGACTCCGGGCAAGACTTTCTGACCTGCGCCCGGGAGCTGGAGAAAAAAGGGGTCAAGACCCTGATCTACACCGACATCTCCCGGGACGGCACCCTGGGAGGCGTCAATCTGGAACATCTCAGGATATTAAAAGAAAATTGCGGTTTCGGACTGATCGCCAGCGGCGGGATCCGGGACCTGGAAGATTTGCGCGCCCTCCGGGATCTCGGCGCGGAGGGGGCCATTTTGGGCAAGAGTCTGTACGCCGGGAAGATCGATCTGCGGGAGGCCCTGGCCCTATGCTAGCCAAGCGCATCATCCCCTGTCTGGACGTCAAGGACGGACGGGTGGTCAAGGGGGTCAACTTTGTCAATCTGACCGACGCCGGGGATCCCGTGGAATGCGCCGAGGCCTACAACCGGCAGGGCGCGGACGAGATCGTCTTTCTGGACATCACGGCCACGAACGAAAAGCGCCGGACCATCTACGACGTGGTGGCCCGCACGGCCGAACGGGTCTTCGTCCCGCTGACCGTGGGGGGAGGGATCCGCAGTTTGGACGATTTCCGGGAGATCCTGCGCTCGGGCGCGGACAAGGTCTCGGTCAACTCAGCCGCCGTCAAGGATCCCGAACTCATTCGGGCGGCCGCGGACAGTTTCGGCAGTCAGTGCGTGGTGCTGGCTCTGGATGCCAAGCGGGTGGGAAAAAGCTTTCACGTCTTTGTCAACGGCGGCCGGACGGATACCGGTCTGGACGCGCTGGAATGGGCGGTTCGGGCCGAACGGTTGGGGGCGGGGGAGATCCTGCTGACCAGCATGGATGCGGACGGCACCAAAAAGGGCTTCGACTGCGAACTGACCCGGCTGGTAGCCGACGCTGTCCGGATCCCGGTCATCGCCAGCGGGGGGTGCGGCTCCCTTCAGGACTTTGCCGAGGTCTTCGAAAAGACGGGCGCCGACGCCGCTCTGGCCGCCAGTTTGTTCCACTACGGCGAGCTGAGCGTCGGCCAGGTCAAGCGCTTCCTGTCGGAACGGGGGATCCCGGTGCGGATCTGAGGCCGAAAAAGCGGGGCTTCATGAAAAGGCTGCTGTTCAGCCGGGCGCCGTGGTTTTGCTCCCTCGTGAAATTGCTCCTATGTGGTTTTGTCCCTTCGTGAATTTACCCCTAAAAAAGATCGGACTCAGCCGGTTTTTTGTATGGGGTTTCGGTGTGGGGCGGCTTGAAGATCTTCGATGTCGGCTCATGGCGTCTGACTTCGTGGATCCGGAGGCGCTGAAAAAATCTCAGTCAGCCGGTTGATCGAGAGGATTCCGGTGCTGGACAGAGAAAGGCAGAAAACTTCTATCGGGGTCACGGTGTCTTTCAGAGAAGAAAATTTGTTGAAAAATTGCTATAAAATTATTTTTGAACATTTTTTGAAAAAGATTTTTATCCGAATAGTCCCGAAAACCGAGGGCGAAGGACAGGAGAAAGAGGTTAAACCATATGGCGGAATTTGACTTGGATCGCTGTTTCAAAAAGGCCGAACTCATCCCGGCCGTCGTGCAGGACGTGCATTCCAAACAGGTGCTGATGCTGGCCTACATGAATCGGGAGAGCCTGCAAAAGACGCTGGAGACCGGTTACACCTGGTTTTTCAGCCGTTCCCGTCAAAAGCTCTGGAAGAAGGGAGAGAGCAGCGGGCACGTGCAGAAGGTGGTGGCCCTCTACGGAGACTGCGACGACGACACCCTGCTGGTGCTGGTCGAACAGACCGGCCCGGCCTGCCACACCGGATCGGTCAGCTGTTTTTTCAACAAGATCGTCTGAAGGGGAAGGGCAGATGAAAAAATTTGAGGGGATCCTCGTCCGGGACGATCGGCTGACCCACTGGAACAGAGGGAAGGCGCCCAATTCGGAAACTTCTCTTTGGTACCGGGACGAACGGGGAAGGGAACATATCATCGTGATGGAGGAGTGCGCCCGGAACGGAGAGGCGCTGGGGCTGGGAAAAAACCTCGTCGGAGAACGGGATATTGACAGCTGTTCTCTCCTCTTTTTTACATCCGGCGCACATACGAAAGTGATCTTTTCCAAGGGGAGGGTGCGGAATTTTTTCGGAAATAAGTGCCTGGTCGGGAGGCGGGAAGCGCGCTTTCGCGAACTGAGCGAAGGGTTGGAGCAGGCCGGCTGGCGATTCCTGGAAAGCAGGGGGACCCGGCCGGAACCTGACATCAAAAGAAATCGCCCGGAAGATTCTGACAGCAAGAGAGATTAACAAGATACAGATAAGAGAGAAATTGCTCGGAAGATCCTGGGATGAGAGATTGAGCGGAAGATCCTGTCAAGAGCGATCGAGCCGCAGTCCTGACTGCATCGAGAAATCGTGTCGGAGATCGGGACAGATACGCCCGGCGTGAACGATAGGGGATGCTCTTCGGCAGCTTTGGTGCGTGGATGATTTTTACTGCATGCCGGCTGTGACAGGTCGGGCTGCCAGACCCGGGGCAAATAGGTCGTGGGCTCGGACACAACTTTATCCCGCCTGATCTCGCTGAATCTTGCCAACCGGGGATCAGAATCAAAAAAACGCCGATAAAATTTCATTTTTGCCTCATAACAATGATTTTTGAAAAATATTTTATGTCTGAAAGCGGGGCGCAGGCCTCTGGGAGCAAGGTCTTTCGCCGAAAGCAGGGCTCTGTTCCTCTGAAAGCGGGCGCGCTGTTCGGATCTTTCAGGAAAAAGGAGTGTCTATGAACGACGTATTGAAGGCCTTGAACGAAGTCATTCTGAAGCGGAAACGGGAGCCTTTGGAGGGCTCTTACACCTGTTACCTTTTCGAAAAGGGATTGGACAAGATCCTGAAAAAGTGCGGGGAAGAGTGTACCGAAACGGTCATCGCGGCCAAGAACGGCAGCCCGGAGGAGATCGTCAACGAGAGCTGCGATCTGATCTACCATCTGCTGGTCATGCTGGCGGCCTGCGAGGTCCCGCTGGAGTCCGTCATCGAGGAGCTGGCCCGCAGGGAACAGAAACAGCGCAACCTCAAAGTCATGAAGACGGTGGACAAAAACACCTGATCTTTTTGTTCCATTTTCGTGGCCGCGGGCAGTCAGATCGGCCTTCCGGATGTTTTCGGTTATGTGTCTGGCTGGGAGGATTTGGCTGTCTGTTGGAGGTTTCCGCTGTAAAAAATATTTTTGAAAAATTAGTCACAAACAAAACGCGGGGGAAAGTGAGAACTTTTCGGCCTTGCAGAAACCGTCAGACGGCAATTTTCATGCATGACGGACCGCAGCGCTTTTTCCGCCTCTTTTGTCCTGACCCTCTTTTTGAAGGGGCGCCGAGGGACACGTTTTGAACGCACTTTGCATACACTGATGAAGAACTTCCTTCGGGGAGTTCTTATTCTTTGTCTGCGGAGGCCGTTATGTGTGGGATCATCGGTTATTGCGGCGTCGGGCCGGCCTTTCCCTACCTGTTCGAGGGGTTAAAAAAGCTGGAGTACCGCGGGTACGATTCGGCCGGCGTGGAAGTGGGCGGCCGGGTGATCAAAAGGGCGGGCAGCGTGGACGGACTGAAAAATGCGGAGACGGCCGGCTTGGCCGGGCGCTGCGGGATCGGTCACACCCGCTGGGCCACCCACGGCGCGCCCTCGGCCGTCAACGCGCATCCCGAGTCCAGCGGCCCCGTTCACCTGGTCCACAACGGCATGCTGGAAAACTATGCCGTCCTGCGGGCGGAGCTGCCCGGCCGGTATCCCTTTGTCTCCGACACCGACACCGAGAGCGCGGCGCACTGCATCCGCGCCGGGATCGACGGCGGGGAGAGCCTGCTTGCCGCGACTTGGCGGGCTGCCGACCGTTTGAAGGGATCTTTTGCCTTTCTGGTCACTTCCGACCTCGAGCCGGAGACCATCTGCGGCATCCGGCGCAACAGCCCTCTGGTGGTGGGCACGGGCGAAAGAGGCGTCTTTCTGGCCAGCGACATCGCCGCCATCGCCGAACACTGCGAGGAGATCTTCAGTCTGGACAACGAGGAGAGCGTGCTGGTCCGCCCGGACGGGCCGCGGTTTTTTGGGCCGGACCGTCGCGAGATCCGAAAGGCCTCCATCCGCTTTGACAAAAATTACGAAAAGGTCGGATTCGAGGGCTATTCCTGCTTTATGGAAAAGGAGATCCATGAAGTGGGAGAGGGATTTTTGCAGACCTGTCTGGGGCTGAAAAACCAGATGAAGGGCATGCCGGCGGAACTCTTCCGGCCCAAACGCCTCCTGTTCTGCGGCTGCGGAACGGCCTACCACGCCTGCCGGTTGGGCAAAAAGCTGATGGAGCGCCTGGTCCGGATCCCCTGCGAGGCCGTGCTGGCCAGCGAGGCGGACGAGGAGGATCTGCCGGTCGACGGGGAGACGCTCTGCGTGTTCGTCAGCCAGAGCGGGGAAACTGCGGACACGATCTCGGCCCTCCGGGTCTGCAAAAAGCTGGGCGGGCGGACGCTGGCCGTGACCAATGTGGTGCAGTCCTCGCTGGAGGACCTGGCCGATTTTACCCTGAAGACGCACGCCGGGCGGGAATTTGCCGTGGCCTCGACCAAGGCCTATGTGGCGCAGAGCGGTTTTTTCTATCTGCTGGCCGAAAAGCTGGCAGGAGGGCTTCCCGTTTCCATGGATCTCGAGGCGCTGAAGGCGGGCATGGAGGCCTGCGTCGATCTGTCGGAGATCCGCGCGCTCGCCGGGGAGATGAAGGGGGAATCTTACGCCTTCTTTCTCGGGCGGGGGCTGGATCATCTGACCGCCATGGAGGCATCCTTAAAGTGCAAGGAGATCACCTACATACACAGCGAGGCCTATGCGGCAGGCGAGCTGAAGCACGGCACCCTGGCGCTGATCGAGCCGGGCAGTCGGGTCATTTTGTTCGTCACGCAGCGCAAGTGGCAGGAAAAGATGATGAACACGCTGAGTGAGGTGAGGGCCAGGGGAGCCAGGACGGTGCTGCTGTCGCCTTTCTCTGATTTAGAAGATTGCGGCGCGGACCGCTTCATCCGGCTGCCGGCCTTTCCCGATCTTTACATGCCGCTGATCTCCATCGTGCCCTGCCAGAGCCTGGCTTTCCGGCTCTCCCGCGAAAGAGGGATCGACTGCGACAAGCCGAGAAATTTGGCCAAATCGGTGACTGTGGAGTAAAATTTATTGCATAGTACTATGCAAAACAGGCATTTTTCAGAGTACTATGCAATAAAATTACCCCGATCAAAGGGTCTTTTAAGATGGAGAGACTCTGTTCAAAGCGGCAGAGCGGGCCCTGATTTTTGCAGGCTCCCGTTCCCCTTTTGGGGCCGCCTTCCCCGTTTTCCGGGCCGCAGGCTCCCGGCTTTCAGTCTGTCTTTTGTCGTTTTCCGGACAGCAGGATCCCGGTTTCCGGACGGGCAGACTGTCCTTTTGCCGGTTTCCGGGCAGCGCTTTAAACCGGTCTTTGAAAGAGGTCCGTCGTCCCATTTTTATCTTTCCAAGAGGTCAGACCATCCCTTTTATCTTTCACAATCAGACCGGCCTTGTTGTCTTTCCCTATATGAACTTTTGTCTTTTCGAAGTAATATGAAAAAAGGTCCCCGACGTACGAGGACCTTTTCTGATTCATGTTTTTTTTCGACAGGGGAACAGGATCCGAAAGATCGGTTTCTGCGGATCTTGTCCCGCTCTGTGAGATCGGTTATTGCAGATTCTTTTTCAGCGTCTCAAGCTCGCCCTTCAGTTCCTTGGGCAGCTTGCTGCCGAACTTGGTGTAGAATTCCTCGATGCCCTGGGCGTCGGCCTTCCACATCTCCTTGTCCACCGACAGGAGGTCGGTCAGGGTCTTGCGGTCGAGATCCAGTCCCTCGATGTTGATGTCCTCGGGATCGGGCAGGTAGCCGATGGCGGTCTCGCGGGCCTCCACTTCGCCCTTGCAGCGCTTGATGATCCATTCCAGCACCCGGAGGTTGTCGCCGAAGCCCGGCCAGAGGAAGTGACCCTCGTCGTCGGTCCGGAACCAGTTGACGTTGAAGATCTTGGGCGGGTTTTTGAGCTTTTTGCCCATATCCAGCCAGTGCTGGAAGTAGTCGCCCATGTGATAGCCGCAGAACGGCAGCATGGCCATGGGGTCTCTGCGGACCACGCCGACCGCGCCGCTGGCCGCGGCCGTGGTCTCGGAGGCCATGATGGATCCCACAAAGACGCCGTGCTCCCAGTCCCGCGCCTGGTAGACCAGGGGAGCGGTCTTGGCCCGCCGGCCGCCGAAGACGATGGCGGACAGGGGAACGCCCTTGGGGTTTTCAAATTCCGGACTTAAGCAGGGGCAGTTGACGGCGGGCGCCGTAAACCGGGAATTGGGGTGCGCGCCCTTGACCTCGGAGGTCTTTCCGTTCCAGGGATTGCCCTTCCAGTCCACCGCGTGCTCGGGCGGATTTTTGTCCAGGCCCTCCCACCACACGGTGTTGTTGTCCAGGTTGTGCACCACGTTGGTAAAGATGGTGTTTTTCTGGGTGGAGATCAGGGCGTTGGGGTTGGACTTCATGTTGGTGCCGGGCGCCACGCCGAAGAAACCGTTTTCGGGGTTGACCGCCCAAAGCCTTCCGTCCTCGCCGATGCGGATCCAGGCGATGTCGTCGCCCACGCACCAGCACTTGTAACCCTTCTTCTGATAGATCTCGGGGGGGATGAGCATGGCCAGGTTGGTCTTGCCGCAGGCGGAGGGGAAGGCCGCCGCGATGTAGTTGATCTCGCCCTCGGGATTCTGGATGCCCAAGATCAGCATGTGCTCGGCCATCCAGCCCTCGTTCTTGCCCTGATAGGAGGCGATGCGGAGGGCAAAGCACTTTTTGCCCAGCAGCACGTTTCCGCCGTAGCCGGAGTTGACCGACCAGATGGTGTTGTCCTCGGGGAAGTGCAGGATGTAGCGCTTGGTCTCGTCCAGGTCGGCCTTGGCGTGCAGGCCGCGGACAAAGTCGTCGGAGTCGCCCAGGTTGTCCAGCACCTCCTTGCCCACCCGGGTCATGATGTTCATGTTCATGACCACATAGATGGAGTCGGTCAGCTCGATGCCCGCCTTGGCAAAGGGAGAGCCGACTTTGCCCATGCTGAAGGGAATGACGTACATCGTCCGGCCCTTCATGGCGCCCTCGAAGATCTTGCCCACCTTTTCGTAGGCCTCCTTGGGATCCATCCAGTTGTTGGTGGGGCCGGCGTCTTCCTCCCTGCGGCTGCAGATAAAGGTGCGGTCCTCCACCCGGGCCACGTCGTTGACCGCGGTCCGGTGCAGGTAGCATCCGGGCAGCAGTTCTTCGTTGAGTTTGATCAGCTCGCCGGTCTTTAAAGCGGCCGCCGCCAGGGCGTCCAGCTGTTCCTTGCTGCCGTCGATCCAGACGATCTCGTCCGGACAGGTCCGGGCGGCCGACTCTTCCACGAACTTCAAAACGGATTTGTTCGAAGTCAAGGGTTTGCTTGCCATAATCTATCTCCTTTAAAATCTTTCAACATCGGGGCGGATGATCCCGCTTGCCTTCCATTATACCAGCTTTCCCCGGTTTAGGCAACTTTAAAAAGGGGAGAGGGAGAGATTTTTCAAAACGGAGGGCCTTTTTCCTTGCCTGATCCCGCTCTTTGTGCTATAATAGAGCAAAAGAAAGGGGAAGGAAAACTTTTCCGTTCTATTATAAACCGAAAAACGATGAAGGAAACAGACTGCGGAGGATCTTTTTTCCCAGAGAGTCCGCCCCACCGGCTGAAAGGGCGGGTGAAAAATGTCCGCGGTTATTCTCTCCCGAGTTGCAGGCCGAACTTGCAGTAAGCCCCGCCGCTTCCCGGCGTTATCTGGGTCAAAGGCCGGATCTTCCGTAAGATCCCGGTGAAATTAGGTGGTACCACGTAAACTTGCGTCCTATGTCAGGGCGCTTTTTTTATCGTCTTGGAGGTAAATCGTGAAGGAAAAACTGAAACAGATCCGGGAAAACTTCCAAAAAGCCCTCAGGGAGGGGGCGGAGCAGCTCTCCCAGCTGCGCGTGAAGTATTTCGGAAAGAACGGCGTCTTTACGGAGCTGATGAAGAATCTGAAGAACCTGCCCCCCGAGGAGCGTCCCGCCTTCGGCAAGGAGGTCAACCAGGTCAAGGCCGAGCTGGAGGGGGCCCTGTCCGAAGCCGAACAGGCCGAACTCCGCCGCAAACGCGAACAGGAGCTGAGCGAGGACCGCCTGGACGTCACCCTGCCCGGGGTGGGCCGAAAGACGGGCAGCCTGCATCCGCTGACGCTGGTCAAAAACCAGGTGCTCGACGCCTTTTTGGGGCTGGGATTCGAGATCTACGACGGGCCGGAGGTGGAGTACGACTACTACAGCTTCGAGGCCCTGAACATTCCCAAGGATCACCCCGCCCGGGATATGCAGGACACCTTTTACATCACCGACAACGTGCTGCTGCGGCCGCACACCTCGCCGGCGCAGATCCGGGCCATGCAGAAAAAGGGGGTGCCCATCCGCATCCTCTGTCCGGGCAAGGTCTTCCGGGCGGACGACGACGCCACCCATTCGCCCATGTTCCACCAGATCGAGGGGCTGGCCGTGGAAAAGGACATCTCGCTGGCCGACCTGAAAGGGGTCCTGGAGGTCTTTGCCACCACGGTCTTCGACAAGAGCACCAAGGTGCGCTTCCGGCCCTCCTTTTTTCCCTTCACCGAGCCCAGCGTGGAGGTGGACGTCTCCTGCTCCATGTGCCACGGCAAGGGCTGCCGGCTGTGCAAGGGGACGGGCTGGATCGAGATCCTGGGCGCCGGCATGGTGCACCGCAACGTCCTGAAAAACTGCGGGGTCGACCCGGACGCCTACCGCGGCTTTGCCTTCGGGCTGGGCATCGAGCGGGTGACCATGATCAAGTACGGCATCCCGGATATGCGGCTGCTGTTCGAGAACGACGTCAGATTTTTGAAGCAGTTCATCTAAGGAGGCCGTCATGAGAGTACCGTTTTTGTGGTTGAAGGACTATGTAGACATCGACCTTTCCGCCGAGGAGCTGGCGGCAAAGCTCTTTTCCTGCGGCTTCGAGGTCGAGGAGCTGATCTATCTGGGGGCGGAGATGGACCGCATCGTGACCGCCCGGATCGTCAAACTGGAAAAACACCCCGACGCCGACAAGCTGCAGATCTGTCAGATGGACTGCGGCAGGTACGGCGCCTGTCAGATCGTGACCGGGGCGACCAACGTCTTCGAGGGGGCGGTGGTCCCGGCCTGTCTGGACAAGTCCACCCTGCCCGGCGGGCGGAAGATCACGGCCGGCAAACTGCGGGGCGTGCTCAGCGAGGGGATGCTCTGCTCGGGCGAGGAACTCAAGATCACCGACGCCGACATCCCGGGCGCCTCGGTGGACGGCATCCTGATTTTGGATCCCAAGACTCCGCTGGGCGTGGAGATGCGGGAGATCCTGGGCCTGGACGAGTACGTCTTTGACATCGGGGTCACGGCCAACCGCCCAGACTGCCAGAGCGTGTACGGCATCGCCCGCGAGGTGGCCGCCGTGCTGGGCAAGCCGCTGAAGGAGCCCGCCCTCGACTTTGCCGAGGGGGAGACCCCCATCGAAAAGCTGGTCAAGGTCCGGGTGGAGGCCGAGGACCTGTGCCCCCGCTACCTGGCCGGCGGCGTGACCGACATCAGGATCGCGCCCTCGCCCGCCTGGATGCAGAAGAGGCTGAAGCTGTGCGGCCTGCGCGCCATCAACAACATCGTGGACATCACCAACTTCGTCCTGCTGGAACTGGGCCAGCCCATGCACGCCTTTGACGAGCGGGAGCTGACCGACCGTCAGATCGTGGTCCGCCGGGCCAAGGAGGGGGAGCATATCGTCACCCTGGACGGCAAGGACAGCCAACTGAACGAGAACATGCTGGTCATCTGCGACGCCAAAAAGCCGGTGGCGCTGGCCGGCATCATGGGCGGGCTGGAGTCCGGGATCAAGCCGGACACGGCCGCGGTGGTCTTTGAATCCGCCCGCTTCAAGCGGGACAGCATCCGCAAGACCTCCAAGGCGCTGGGGATCCGCTCGGATTCCTCGGCCCGCTACGAAAAGGGCGTGGACAGCTTTTCGCCCGAATTCGGCCTCAAACGCGCCCTGCACCTGATCTGCGAACTGGGCTGCGGCAAGGTGGCCAAGGGGATCGAGGATCGTTCCGCCCTCCGGCCGGAGGTCCGCACGCTGAAGGCGAACAAGGCCGACATCGACGCCCTGCTGGGGCTGGAGATCCCCTTAAAAGATACCCTGCGCATCCTCAACGGCCTGCAGATCGAGACCTCCGAAAAGGGCGGCGTGCTGACCTGCCGGATCCCGCCCTGGCGGGAAGATCTGGAAGACTATCCCGACATCGCCGAGGAGATGATCCGCATGTACGGCTACGATCATTTGCACTCCACCCTGCTGGCCAAAGCGCAGGTCGCCCCGGGCGGCAGAACGCAGGAGCAGAAAAACATGGACCGCCTGAAGGAAGATCTCCGCTATCAGGGCCTGCACGAGATCGTCTCCTACGCCTTCATCTCCAAAGAGGAGATCGGGAAGATCAATCTGGGCGGGGAGGAAAAATTTTCGCGCACCGTGGAACTGCTGAACCCGCTGAGCGAGGACATTGCCGTCATGCGGACCACCATGCTCTGCGGCCTGCTGGAGGCGGCCTCGGTCAATCTCAGCCGCAAGGTGGAGGCCGGCCGGCTGTTCGAGACCGGGCGGATCTTCCTGCCCAAGGAGAGCGCCGAGGAACTGCCCGAGGAAAAGGAGAGACTGGGCATCCTGCTGTTCGGCGAGGGCGAAAGTTTCTTCACCCTGAAGGGGATCTTGGAAAATCTCTTCGCGGACTTCGGCCTGACCTTCGAGTGCCGGGCCGGGGGGGAGGCCTACTTCCATCCCCACAAAAAGGCCGAGATCTTCTGCAAGGGGCTGGTCATGGGCAGCTTCGGCGAGCTCCATCCCGACGTGACCGACGCCTTTGACCTGAAGAAAAAACTCTGGTACGCCGAGATCGATCTGGAGGCCCTGAACGAGCGGGCCTTCCCCAAATTCGTCTACAAAAACCTGCCCAAGTTCCCGGCCATCGAGCGGGATCTGGCCCTGGTGGCCGACGAGGAAGTCTCCTGCAAGGCCATCACCGACCTCATCCGCAAGCAGGGCGGCGGGATGCTGGAGGAGGTCACCCTGTTCGACCTCTACCAGGGGGACCGCATCGAAAAGGGCAAAAAGAGCATGGCCTTCCGGCTGAGCTTCCGCGCCGAGGACCGCACCCTGAAGGTGGAGGAGGCCGACCAGATCATCCAGGGCATCCTGGCTCAGCTGACCAAAAAGCTGAACGTCACCCTCCGCGCCTGAGAAAACAAAGGTCGTCCGAAGGGCCGGAAGATCTTCCCGGCCCTTCTCTTTTTCCGATCTCACCTTCGGCGCTTTATTGCCATTAAGCCGTAATTTTCTGGAATTAAATTATTTTTGAACGTTTTTACAGGCAAGAAACAGGGCCTGAAAACAAAAACGGATCGCAGGAGCATAACCTGAAAGATCGTAAAAAGTAACCGGACTTCCCTGGGTCAGACCGGGAAGCGCCCCTGTTCAGGTCAAACATTTTGGAAAGATCGCCCGGCAAAATCCCCACGGGGGCGGAGCGGGCAGAGGAGGCGGAAGTGAATTCAGGAAAGAACCAGATCAAGGCGATCTGCCTGGTCTTTTGGCTGGCCGCGCTGCTGTTTGTCGCGCTGAGCGGCCTGTTGGGCTGGAATCTTGCCCAGGTCGGGCGGGAAGACCTGACTTCGGTCGGGGGCCGCGTGGTCACGGTCCAAAGAGCGGGGGATCTTTACCGGCTGGAGCTGGAGGAGTTCCCGGGCAGGGCCTTCACCCTCAGCGACTATTGCTGCCAGGCCGATCTGACCGAGGCGCTGGCCGCAGGCGAGGAGGTCACTCTGGAGGTTTCGCGGGCGCAGCTGGAAGGCGGCGCGGCGGAGATCTCCTTCTATTCGCTGACCCGGGCGGGGGAGAGCCTGGTCCCGGCCGAAGAGGTGCTGGCCGCCCGGCGGACGGACGGGATCCTCTCGGTCTCGGTGGTCGGCTTTTTCGGTCTGGTGTTTTTGGCCGGGGCCCTGGCCGTGACGGTGTGGAGCAGAAGATGCGCACAGGCGGAGCCGGTCGGCGCGGACGCCTGCATCGCCGCGCAGGGGAGGAGCTTTTACGCCCTGTATCTGGGAAAAGATCTGGCCTTCCGGCGGAAGAGAAAACGCTTTCTGCTTTCCTCCCTCCTTTCGCTCGGGGGAGGCTTTGTCCTCTACATGATCGCCGTGCCCGTGCTGGCCGGAGTGCTGGGCGATCTGGATCCGCTGTTCATCGGCCTGACGATCGGGGGCGCCGTTCTGCTTCTGCTGGGCGCCGCCCTGTTTATGATCGGTTACGTCCGCTTCTGGAAAAAGAACGCCGGTCTGTTCGCGGCGGCCCTCCGGGATCATCTGGAACAGGGGCCGGAGAAGGAGTTTGCCCCGGGGCAGCCGGCCGCCGGGGTGGCTTTCCCGGATCTGACCGGGTTCCGCGAGGTCCGCTTTGAGGAGGGGGAGGCCGTGGTCCGCCTGCCCGATCTGGGGCTGGGCGACATGGCCGAGGCGGAGGATCTGCTCCCCGGCCTGCCCTCTGGCGAAAATCCCGTCTTTCCCGGCTTCGAGGAGGAAGGGGAACCCGGATTTTTTTCGGGGAGGGAGATCTTCGTTCCGCTGCAAGAGCTGCATCTCTTTGTCCGCTGCCGCTACTTCAACGGAGAGATCCCCGTCGCCGTCTTTGTCTGCTCCCGGCAGGAGGGGAAGTTTTTGGAGTCCGAACTCGTGCTGGAGCTGACGCACGATCTGTATCAAAAGCTGAGGGAAAAGGGCGTCGAGGTGCAGGGGTTTGACGAGCTGTTCAAGACATTGGGATCCCGGATCGCCAGGCTTGCCCCTCAGGCCATGTTCGGGACGGTGCTGGACTGAAAACCTCTGTTCTTAATGGAAAAAATTATTATTGAAATTTTTCATACAAGAGCGCAGAGGGGTTTTACACGGAAAAATAAGGGGAGGATGCCCAAAGAAAAGGGCAAACGGCGTACATTTTTTACCTCCGGGACATATAATGTAGTAGTCTCTAGGACGAATTTTTCGAAGGAGGTAAACCATGTCTTTCTTCAACAATTTCCAGTCGGACAGATTCCCGGGTCCCATCACGGGAAATCCGCTGCACGGGTTGTGTGAGAAGGTGTGCATACAGGTCAACAAGGTCTTTGACGCCTGCATGAAGCAGGTGACCGAGGAAAACGTCTCCGTCACGGTGACCGATCCCGTCCCGGCCAATCCCGCGCTGCCCCTGACCTTTCTGAGCGCCAAAAACCTCTATGCCCGCGGCACCATCACCAACCTGACGGTGGACCGGCTGAACGACAAGCCCAAGTATGCCCGGGTCAAGGGAGACGTCAACATTCCCATCGAGGTCATCTATCTGGACGCCAACGGCGTCGAGGGCAAGGGGTTGGGCAGTTTGACCGTCTCGGAGGACGTCATTCTGCACGTGCCCGAGGCCTCCATCATTCCCTTCACCATCGAGGCGGTGACCGGCGCGGTCTGTCCCGAGGGGACCTTCCAGGGCGGATCGCAGTTCAACGTGACGGCCTGCATCACCGTCATCCTGAAAGTGGTGGTCGAGGTGGAGCTTCTGGTGCCGTCCTACGGCTACTGCCCCATCCCGCCCTGTCAGGAGTACAACCAGGAGCTGTGCGCGACCTACTTCGAGCTGCCCCTCTTTCCCGGCAGCGCGCCGACGCAGACGAATACATAGTTTTTTGACCCGCAGCCGCCGAAGGTGAGCCCCCGCTTGTTCGGGGGCTTGTCTTTTTTTTGCCCCTGGCTTTTTCGGGGACTTGTCTTTTTCCGTCCCTCGGGGGATCTGTCTTTTTTGCCCTGGCAGGAGGAGAGCCTGAGCCGAGATCACGATCTGTCAGGCGTTTCCTGGTAACTTAAATTATTCAATAATGATTTTTATCAAAAATTTATGAGTATTTTCTCCCTTTCGGCGGAATGTGGGCGGGACGAGGCTTTTGCCTTGGCCCGCAAAAGAAATTTTTTTCTCCGCCGAAAAACCGCCGGAAACGATTGCCAAATTTCTCTAAAAAAGGTACAATAGAAAAGATATGAAAGTGTTTGCCATCAGCGATCTTCATCTTTCGGGCAGCGTGGAAAAGCCCATGGACATCTTCGGCGGCGCCTGGGAGAACTACCTGGACAACATCCGGGCGGACTGGGAGCAAAAGGTCGGCCCCGAGGACGTCGTTTTGCTGCCCGGCGATCTGAGCTGGGCCATGAACCTCGAACAAGTCCGGGCCGATCTTGATTTTCTGGCGGGGCTGAAGGGGAAAAAGGTGCTGGTCAAGGGCAATCACGACTACTGGTGGAACAGCCTGGCCAAGGTCCGGGCCGCCCTGCCGCCCGAGGTCTTCGTCATCCAGAACGACGCCATGCGCCTTGGCGACCTGCTGCTGTGCGGGACCCGGGGGTGGACCTGCCCGGAGGAGGGCAAGCCCCTGGCCGAGGAGGACCTGAAAATTTACCGGCGGGAGATCGAACGCCTGCGGCTCTCCCTGTCGGCCATGCGGAAGCTGCGAAAGGAGGGGGACTTCGTCGTGGTCATGATGCACTATCCGCCCTTCAACGCCAGAAGGACGCCCAACGAGCTGACCGCCCTGATCGCGGAGGCGGGCGCCGACGCCGTGGTCTACGGCCACCTGCACGGAAAGGACTGCCGGGTGGACCTGCGGGTGGACCTGAACGGCATTCCCTACTTTCTGACTTCCTGCGACCTGACCGGACAAAAACTGATCGAGATTCGCCCCTGACCTGCCCGAAGTTCCGAACGAGGACTTCGGGCTTTTCCCTGCCTTCGGAGCTCGCTCCGCACAGGGGACAGGATCCGGATCGCCTTCGGAAGCCCGGCTCAAGAAGGGACAGGGGCGGATCGCCCTGATCTGTCGGAAAAGCATCAAAAGTTTCCGGCCGGCAAAGAGGCTGAGGAGAGGTTGGAGGGCGGGAAGATGACGATTTTTGGAAAAGTCAAAAACTTTTCCGGAAAAATTTGGAAAACTGTTGAAAAACTTTTCAAAATCAGGTATAATAAAAGGGAAGAGATCCGCGGCTTCCGCGGTCTGCCATTGCTGAAAAAGGAGTTCCTGATATGCGCGAGGCTTTGGAACAATTTCATCGGGGAAAGAACTTTGCCTGTCAGGATTTTTTCGGATTCCGCTTCGAGGAGCGGGATGGGGTCGCCGGCGGCCTGTTCCGGGTGTGGGCGCCCCACGCGGTCCGGGCCTGGGTGGTCGGCGATTTCAATAACTGGCAGGCGGACAAGCCCGCCGAGATGGTCCGGCTGGAGGACGGGGAGAGCTTTGAAGGGTTTATCCCCGGCGTGCAGACCTATGCCGCCTACAAGTACTGTTTCGAATGCCGGGACGGGCGGAAGATCCTGAAGGCCGATCCCTTTGCGGTCCACAGCGAGACCCGGGGGGCGACGGCCAGCAAGATCTACCAGCTGTCGGACTTTGAGTGGGGGGATCGGGCCTGGCTGCGCTGGAAGCAGAAAAATCCCTCCTATTCCGCCCCCATGAACATCTACGAGATGCACCTCGGCTCCTGGAAGCGGCGGCCGGACGGGACGGAGTATGACTACCGCTCCCTGGCCGTGGAGCTGATCCCCTACGTCAGCGAGATGGGCTACACCCATGTGGAGTTCATGCCCCTGGGCGAATATCCCTACGACGCCTCCTGGGGCTACCAGTGCACGGGCTACTTCAGCCCGACCTCCCGCTACGGCCTGCCCGAGGACTTCATGTACCTGGTCGACCAATGCCACCGAAACGGCATCGGGGTCATTCTGGACTGGGTGCCCGCCCACTTTCCCAAGGACGAGCAGGGGCTTTACGAGTTCGACGGGGAGATGCTGTACGAATGCCCCCTGTTCGGCCGGACCGAGCACAGAAGCTGGGGGACCCGCATCTTCGACTACGGCAGGGCGGAGGTCCGCTCCTTTCTGATCTCCAACGCCCTGTACTGGCTGGAGCGCTACCACGTGGACGGGCTGCGGGTGGACGCGGTGGCCAGCATGCTCTACTTGGACTATGACCGAAAAGAGGGGGAGTGGATGCCCAACGTCCGGGGAGACAACATCAATCTGGAGGCCGTGGCCTTTTTTCAGCAGCTCAACACCGAAGTGTTTCTCCGCTGCCCCGAGGCCCTGATGATCGCCGAGGAGTCCACCGCCTTTTCCAACGTCACCAAGCCGGTGGAGACGGGGGGGCTGGGGTTCAACTACAAGTGGAACATGGGCTGGATGAACGACATGCTCTGCTACTGTCAGTCCGATCCCTTTTTCCGCTCGGGCATCCACGACAAGGTCACGTTTTCCTTCTTCTACGCCTTTTCGGAGAACTTCATCCTGCCCCTCTCCCACGACGAGGTGGTGCACGGAAAGCGCTCCCTGCTGGACAAGATGCCGGGCAGCTACGAGGAAAAATTTGCCAATCTGCGGGCCTTTCTGGGGTACATGATCGCCCACCCCGGCAAAAAGCTGACCTTCATGGGGGCGGAGTTCGGGCAGTTCAGGGAATGGGACTTTCAGACCGGGCTGGACTGGATACTGCTGGACTACGAGATGCACCGCAAGACCAAAGCCTACGTCAAGGCCCTCAATCACTTCTACCTGGAAAACAAGGCTCTGTGGCAGATCGACTGCTCCTGGGAGGGCTTTTCCTGGGTCATCCCGGACGACAGCAGCCAGAACGTACTGGCCTTTGTCCGGAAGAACCGGAAGAGAGAGGAACTGCTGGCCGTGGTGAATTTTTCCCCGGTCATCAGGGAAAACTACCGCATCGGGGTCCGTCCGGGGCGGTACGCCGAGGTCTTCAATTCGGACGATCCGGCCTTCGGCGGCGGAGGGATCTCCAACGGCGAGGTGGTCTCCGACCGGGTGCCCATGCACGGAAAAAAGCACAGCCTCCGCCTGACTTTGCCCGGCCTTTCGGTGATGTTTTTCCGGAAGATCGGGAAAGACCGCAAGGGAAAAACGGGAGAATGAGCGGCGGGTCCGGCCATGATGCCGGACGGCGTCCGGAAAAACGGGAAGAAAAAACGGAAAGGATCCGGAAAAACATTTTAAGGCGACACCGTGCGGAGATCGCGCCGTCAGATCTTTCTCCCTTTGTCCGAAATCGTGAAACTATTTCGATTTTGGGCGAAGGGAAAAAGAGGCCGTCCAAGGCCACGGTCTTTGCGCGGGGAAGCCTGATCAAAACAGGGAAGGGAAGATTATGATGAGATCCAAAAAAATGATCGCCATGCTGCTGGCCGGAGGGCAGGGAAGCCGGCTCTACGCGCTGACCAGCAAGATCGCCAAACCCGCCGTCCCCTTTGGGGCCAAGTACCGCATCATCGACTTTCCGCTGTCCAACTGCATCAACTCCAACATCGACACGGTGGGGGTGCTGACCCAATACCAGCCGCTGGTTTTGAACGACTACATCGGCAACGGGCAGCCCTGGGATCTGGACCGCGCCTTCGGCGGGGTGCACATCCTGCCCCCCTACCAGGAGAAGTCGGGGGCGGAGTGGTACAAGGGGACGGCCAACGCCATCTACCAGAATCTGCACTTTATCCGCTCCTATTCGCCCGAGTACGTCCTCATCCTCTCCGGCGATCACATCTACAAGATGGACTACGGACAGATGCTGGAGGCGCACATCCAGCAGAAGGCGGACTGCACCATCGCCGTGCTGGAGGTCCCGCCGGAGGAGGCCTCCCGGTTCGGCATCATGGCCACGGACGAGCGGGGCAGGATCGTCGACTTCGAGGAAAAGCCCAAAAAGCCCAAGAGCCGTCTGGCCTCCATGGGCATCTACATCTTCACCGCGCAGAAGCTCTACGATTACCTGACCTGGGACGAGAACGACCCCAATTCCTCCAAGGACTTCGGCAAGAACGTCATTCCGGCCATGCTCCGGCAGGGCGAATACCTTTACGCCTGGCCCTTCCGGGGGTATTGGAAGGACGTGGGGACCATCGAGAGCCTCTGGAACGCCAACATGGATCTTTTGGGCGAGGTCCCCGCTCTGGACATCAACGACTCGAACTGGCGGATCCACAGCCGCAACCCCATCGAACCGCCCCACTACCTGGGCCGGTCCGCCGAGGTCCAAAACGCCATCGTCTCGGGCGGCTGCGAGATCGACGGAAAGGTGGAGCACTCGCTGCTGTCGAGCAACGTCAAGGTGGGGAAGGACACCCGCATCGAGGACAGCGTGATCATGTCCGACGTCACCGTGGGGAAGGGGGTCCGCATCGACTACGCCATCATCGACGAGGGCGCGGTCATCGGGGACCATGCCGTGATCGGGGAACCCCGGTCGGCCGGCAAGGGCATCACGGTCATCGGCCGGGGGGTGCGGGTGGAGGACGGCAGGTCCGTCGCCGGCGGCACCATCCTGGAGGACTGAGAGGAGGCGCGTTATGAAAGCTTTGGGCATCGTCTTTTCCAACATTCACGACAAGTACGTCTCAGAACTGACCCGGAGCCGGACCATGGCTTCGGTCCCGTACGGCGGGCGCTACCGCCTGATCGATTTCGTGCTGTCCAACATGGTCAACTCGGGGATCACCAAGGTGGGGGTCATCACCAAGAGCAACTACCAGTCCCTGATGGATCACATCGGATCGGGCAAGGACTGGGATCTCAGCCGGAAAAACGCCGGCGTCATCCTGCTGCCCCCCTACGGGGCGGTGGACAGCAACTCCCTCTACAAGACCCGGCTGGAGGCCCTGAAGGGGATCCTGGGCTTTCTGACCAAGCAGAGCGAGGACTACGTGGTCATGACCGATTCGGACAAGGTCCAAAACGCCGACTATGCCGACGTGCTGGACCGGCACGAGCAGCAGAACGCCGACATCACGGTGGTCTACAAGCACGGCAACGTCTCCAAGAGCACCGCCCAGCAGAGCATCATCTACCACGTGGACAAAAAGACCTCCCGCATCCTGGACGTCATGGTCTACCCGGACGTCCGGGGAATGCAGGATTACTGTCTGAATATCTTCGTCCTCAAGCGCCAGCTGCTCATCGATCTGGTGGTGGACGCCATGAGCAACGGCTACACCAGCTTTCACCGCAACATCCTTCAGCCCAACTGCGACACCCTCAAGATCCTGGGCTACCGCTTCGAGGGCTATTCGGCCACCGTGGATTCGCTGGCCGGCTACTACCGCTGCAACATGGACCTGCTGGACCGGAAGGTGCTGGACGATCTGTTCGGCAACCCCGAGCGCCCGGTCTACACCAAGGTGCGGGATTCCGCGCCCACCCGCTACGACGCGGGCAACCGGGTCCGCCATTCCCTGGTCGCGGACGGCTGCGAGATCTACGGCGAGGTGGAGGACAGCATCCTGTTCCGGGGGGTCAAGATCTCGCCGGGCGCCAAGGTGAAGGGGTGCATCCTGATGCAGGATACCATCGTCTCCGAACACGCCGACCTAAACTGCGTGATCACCGACAAAAACGTGGTGATCCGGGACCGCCGGGTGCTTTCCGGCTGCCCCGATCTTCCCTTCTTCATCGGAAAAAATATGCGGGTCTGACCCCAAAATAAGAGTGCCGTCTCCGGACGGATAAGGAGGTGCCGTTATGGCCACGAAACCGAAAAAGACCGAACAGACAGAAGAGGCCTTGACGCTGAACGAAGAGCCCCGGAAAGCGGCCTCCCGGACATCCCGGGCCAAAGCGGCGGACGGGGAGGCGCGAACTGAATTGAAAAAGAGGGCCGGCGCCAAGGCCGGAAAGGCCGCCGCGACCCAAAAGACGGCGGATCCGGCGCCCAAGACGGCGGCCAAAAAGACGGCCCGCGCCGGGCAGGCCGCCCCCGGAACACCGGAGGCCGGAGCGGAGCCGGTCAAGGCCGAACAGCAGCCGGTCCCGACGCCGGAGGAGTCTTTGGCCGAAGAGGCCCGCACCCTGAAGGTGCTGTTCGCGGTCAGCGAGTGCCAGCCCTTCATTGCCACCGGAGGCCTGGGGGACGTGGCGGGCTCGCTGCCCAAGGCCCTGGCCGCCGACGGGCGGTGCGACATCCGGGTGGTGCTTCCCCTCTACGGGGATATGCCCTGGCATTTCCGGGAAAAACTCAAATTTCTGTGCAATTTTTCGGTCATTCTGGGCTGGCGGCAGCAGTACTGCGGGGTGTTCGAGCTGGAGCAGGACCACGTCAGGTACTACTTCGTGGACAACGAGTACTACTTCAAGCGCAGCGGTCTGTACGGCCACTACGACGACGGGGAGCGGTTCGCCTACTTTTCCAAGGCCGTGATGGAGATCCTGCCCCGTATCGATTTCTATCCCGACGTGCTGCACTGCAACGACTGGCAGACGGCGCTGATCCCGGTCTACTTCAAGGTCCAGTACCAAAAGGGGGACGCCTACCGAAATATCAAAACGGTGTTCACCATTCATAATATAGAGTATCAGGGCAAGTATTCCATGGACATCCTGGAGGACTTGTTCGGCATTTCCTATCAGTACAAGGACCTGTTGGAGTACAACGGCCTGATCAACCTGATGAAGGGGGCCATCCAGTGCTGCGACCGGGTGACCACCGTCAGCCCGACCTACGCCAGGGAGATCCTCTCTCCGGTCTTTTCTCACGGCCTCAACTACATCTTAAAGCAGAACGAGGGCAAGCTGATCGGGATCCTGAACGGCATCGACACCGACAGCTACGACCCGGCCGCCGATCCCGCCCTCTTTAAAAACTACGACGCCGAATCGCCGGAGGGCAAGACGGTCAACAAGACCGAGCTTCAGAAGATGCTGTTTCTGCCGCAGGATCCCGAGATCCCCATGGTGGCGGTCATCAGCCGGCTGGTTGCCCACAAGGGCATCGATCTCATCCGGGAGGGGGTGGAGGATATGCTCCGCCGCCGGGTCCAGCTGGTGGTGTTGGGCAAGGGCGACGCCGTGTACGAAAATTACTTTTTGGACCTGCAGAAGAGCTACAGCGAAAAGGTGCGGGCCATCATCGCCTACAATCCGGACACCTCCCGGAAGATCTACGCGGCGGCCGATCTCTTTCTGATGCCCAGCCGCTCCGAGCCCTGCGGACTGTCGCAGATGATCGCCTCCCGCTACGGCGCCATTCCCGTCATCCGGGAGACCGGCGGGCTTTACGACTCCATCCGGGACATCGGGTGCGAGGGGGGCGGAAACGGCTTTACCTTCGCCCGCTACGACTGCGGCGACATGCTCAACCGCATCTATGCGGCGCTGGATCTTTTCCAGAACAAAGGGGAGTGGAAAAAGCTGGTGGAACGGGTGATGCGGGTGGATTTCTCCTGGTCGCGGTCCGCAAAAATTTACGGGGAACTGTACCTGGAACTGCTCAACTGAAAAGAACAAAACAGACCGCTGCTTCGGAGGCATCATGCGTATGACACAGGAAAAAATCAGGCAGGAGATCGAGGGGAAGCTTTCCCGCTACTATGGGGTTCTGCCCGGGGAGGCCACAAAAGATCAGATCTACAAGGCCGTCGTCATGACGGTCCGGGACATTTTGCTGGAAAAACGGAAGAACTTCAACAAGACAGTCCGCCGGCAGGGCGCCAAAAAGGTCTACTACCTCTGCATGGAGTTTCTGCTGGGGCGCTCCTTAAAGAACAACCTCTTCAATCTGGGCCTGGCCGGATCCTATGCCGGGGCCCTCAAAAGCTACGGCGTCACCCTGGAAGAGCTCTACGAAATGGAGCCGGACGCGGGCCTGGGGAACGGAGGACTTGGAAGGCTGGCCGCCTGCTACATGGACGCGCTGGCCTCGCAGGACTACCCGGCCATGGGCTTTTCCATCCGCTACGAGTACGGGCTGTTCCATCAGAAGATCGTGGACGGCTGGCAGACCGAACTGCCCGACGTCTGGCTGCCGGGGGGCGAGGTCTGGCTGACCCAGCGCTCCGACAAGGTCTTCGACGTCCACTTTGACGGCCGGGTGGAGGAGGTCTGGACCGAAGACGGCCTGAAAATACAGTACAAAGACGACACGGTCATCGAGGCCGTGGGCTACGACATGATGATCTCGGGGGCGGACAGCGAGGCCGTCAGCGTGCTGCGTCTGTGGCGGCCCATCAAAAAGGATACCTTCGACATGGAATCCTTTTCCCAGGGCGACTACATGTCCGCCATGCAGCAGAGCAACGACGCCGAGCTCATCGGCAAGGTGCTGTACCCTTCCGACAATCATTTCGAGGGAAAATCCCTCCGCTTAAAGCAGCAATACCTTTTGGTCTCGGCCTCCGTCCAGAACATCGTGGCCGACCACAAGGCCCGCTACGGCAGCCTGGACACCCTGCCGGACAAGGCCGCCATCCACATCAACGACACCCACCCGGCACTGTGCATTCCCGAACTCATGCGCATCCTCATCGACGAGAACGGCTATTCCTGGGAAAAGGCCTGGGACATCGTCACCCGCACCGTGGCCTACACCAACCACACCGTCATGGCCGAGGCCCTGGAAAAGTGGCAGGCCGACCTGGTGGAGCGCCGGCTGCCCAGGATCTATGCCATCCTGAAGGAGATCAACCGGCGCTTCTGCGCGGAAATGTGGGAGCGCTTTCCCGGTCAGTGGGACAAGATCGACCGCATGGCGGTGCTCTCCCACAGCCAGGTGCGCATGGCCAACCTCAGCGTCATCGGCTCGCATTCGGTCAACGGCGTCTCCGCTCTCCATTCGGAGATCATCAAGGAGACCGTCTTCAAGGACTTTCACGACGTCTGGCCGGAGCGGTTTTGCAATGTGACCAACGGCATCGCCTACCGCCGCTGGCTCTGCCAGTCCAACCCCGACCTTGCTGCCCTGCTGGACGACTGCATCGGGCCGGATTATCGCAAGGACAGCGGAAAATTGGCGGACTTCAGGAAATATGAAAACGACGAGAGCGTGCTCTCCCGGCTGGCCCAGATCAAGCACAACAACAAGAAGGCCTTTGCCGATTACGCCCTGAGGACGGCCGGCGTCCGCATCGACCCGGACACGATGTTCGACGTCCAGGTCAAGCGGCTGCACGAGTACAAGCGCCAGCTACTGAACGCCCTGAAGATCATCTCGCTCTACCAGGACCTGAAGGAAAATCCCGACCTCGAGGTGCTGCCCAAGACCTTCATTTTCGGGGCCAAGGCGGCGCCGGGGTACTATCAGGCCAAGCAGATCATCCGGCTGATCTGGTACTTAAGTGCGGAGATCCGGAAGCAGCCGAAGATCCGGGAAAAGCTGAACGTGGTCTTTCTGGAAAATTACTGCGTGACCATGGCCGAAAAGCTGATGCCGGCCAGCGAAATTTCCGAGCAGATCTCCCTGGCCGGGAAGGAGGCCTCGGGCACCGGCAACATGAAGTTCATGATCAACGGCGCCGTGACGCTGGGCACTTTGGACGGCGCCAACGTGGAGATCGCCGAGCAGGCCGGGAGCGAAAACATCTTCCTGTTCGGGCTGAAGGCCGACGAGGTCGAGGAAGTCTGGCGGAACGGCTACCATTCCACTTTTTACTACATGAACGACCCTCGGCTCAAGCGGGCGGTGGACGCCCTGCACGCGGGCTTCGACGGGGTCTCCTTCTCCTCGCTCAACGAGTATCTGCTTCGGGGGAGCGGGGTGGCCGATCCCTACCTGTGCTGCGCGGACTTCAAGGACTACATGCGGGCGCAGGCCGAGGTGGACGAGACCTACCGCGATCTCCGGCGCTTCCAGAAGATGTCCCTGCACAACATTGCCGGCGCCGGCGTGTTTGCGGCCGACCGCAGCATCCGGGAGTACGCCGAAAACATCTGGGGCCTAAAGCCCGTCCGTCCGGAGCCGGAAAAGCCAGCCGCCAAATCCGACAGCGGCAGAAAAAAATGATCGGCCCCTGAGGAAGGACAGCGTTCCGGGTGGGCCGGAAAACTGTTTTTCCGAAAGAGGTTAGCTCGGACCGGCTCGGCCCCTAAAAAATTGTCAGGATTCAAATTTATGGATGCGGATTTTCGCTTTTGCGCCTGTTCACCCGCCTTCAAGCGCCCCTTCGGCGCCGTCAGGGCGGGTGAACGCATACAATTTCATCTGAAGATCCGGCGGACGCTCTATCCCTATCACGTCTGGCTGGCGGTCCGGGAGGACGGCGGGGCCTTCCGGCTGTTGCCCATGTCCTGGTGCGGCCTGGAGGAGGGCTTCAACGTCTACGAGGGGGAGCTGACCCTTTCGGTGGGGCTGTACTTTTACCGCTTCGAGGTCGATCTGTTCGGCCGCTGGGTCAAAGTGGGCGGGGACGAAGACCTGGAATCCTCGGTCGGCGGGGAGGCGGAGGACTTTCAGCTGACCGTCTACGATCCCGCCTTCCGCACGCCGGACTGGTTCAAGGGGGGCTTTCTGTATCAGATCCTGGTGGACCGCTTTTGCCGGGGCAAGGGCCCGGTCCGCACCCGGCCGGACGCCGTCCTGCACGAAAATTGGGGAGAGCTTCCCGAATTCCGGCCGCAGAACGGCGGGATCTGGAACCATGATTTTTTCGGAGGCAACCTTTACGGGGTGACCGAAAAGCTGGATGACCTCCGGGCGCTGGGGGTGACCGCGCTCTACCTCTGTCCCGTCTTCGAGGCCGCCTCCAATCACAAGTACGACACCGGCGACTACCTGAAGATCGACGAGGGATTCGGCGGGGAATCCGCCTTTGACGAGCTGATCGCAGAGGCCGGCAAGAGGGGGATCCGGGTCATTCTGGACGGCGTGTTCAACCATACCGGGGACGACAGCCTTTATTTCAACCGCTACGGCCGCTATCCCACGGTCGGGGCCTGGCAGTCCGAGCAGTCGCCCTTTTACGGCTGGTATCATTTTACCGAATTTCCCGACCGCTACGACTGCTGGTGGGGGGTCAAGACCCTGCCCGCCCTCAACAAGCTAAATCCCGAAGTGCGGGAGCTGATCGCGGGGAAAAAAGGAGTCGTCCGGCATTGGGCCGAAAGGGGGGCGGCGGGCTTCCGGCTGGACGTCGTGGACGAGCTGCCGGACGACCTGGTCCGGGAGATCCGGACCGCCCTCAAGGAGGTCCGCCCGGACGGTCTGCTCCTGGGCGAAGTGTGGGAGGACGCCTCCAACAAAATTTCCTACGGCGCGCGGCGGCAGTACTTTTGGGGCAGAGAGCTGGACGGATGCATGAACTATCCCCTGAAGGACGGCATCCTGGAATACGTCTGCACCGGCCGGGCCGAAGAACTGCGGCGGCCGCTCCGCCTCCTGCTGGAGCACTATCCGGCCCCCGCCGTCCACTGTCTGATGAACATCCTGGGTACCCACGACACCGTCCGCCTGCTCACCCGGGTGGGAGCCTCTGCCCGGCCGGAGACCCGGGAGGCCCGCGCCGCCTTTTCGCTGAGCCCGGAGGAACTGCGCCGGGGGATCGCCCGGGTCAGACAGGCCAGCCTGCTCCAGTTCACCCTGCCCGGCGTGCCCTGCGTCTTCTACGGGGACGAAGCCGGGGTGCAGGGCTTCGAGGATCCCTTCAACCGCCGCACCTATCCCTGGGGCGGGGAAAACCGGGAGCTGCTCGAATGGTATCGGTTCTTGGGCAAACTTCGCGCCCTTCCCGTGTTCCGGACCGGCTCCTACCGGGAAATTTTGGCGAGCGGGGGGCTGTTTGTGTTCGAGCGAAGATCCGGCCGAGACTGCGTTTTGGTGGGCGTAAACTGCGAAAAAAATGATTATTGCACAAATTTGCACGGCATGTTTTTGAATAGGCAAACCGGGGAGCGGGTCCGGAAGCTGAAGATCCCCGCCGGAGGCTGCGCCGTCCTGACTTCGCTCTGAGGGGCCGCCGCTTTGCTGCCGGAGGGCAACCGTCCGCGCAGGCAGCCCGTCCGAAAACCGAAAACGAAGAGTCCCCGTGCCTCCGCAGGTCATCTGCCCGGCACTATGTGCGCCCCTCCTCAAAAACCGAAAAAAGGGCCGTCACGATCTCCGTGCTGTCGCCCTTTGCGCCCGCCCGCCTGAAAACGGCAGCCCTTTTGCGCCGATTGGCGGCAGAGTTGAGGCGCCTGCCCGGCTGAAAGCGGCAGAGCAAGGGGCGAAAGCCGCCCGACTGAAAACGCGAAACAAAAGGGAATTTCCCGCATAGAATAAAAGTGCAGACATCCGAAGATGCCGCACTTTTTTTTTCAGGGAGGTTCCCATGAAAGATTTGCCCTACCGTTCCGATCTGCCCTATCCCGAGCTCGGCGAGCTGGTCCCCGACGAGCGGCTGGCCCGCCTGCTCATGGACGCCTATGCCGGCGCCCACAGCGAACTGTTCGCCGTGCTGCAGTACTCCTACCAGCACTTTGTGCTGGATGATGCCGGCAGCGAATATGCCGGCCTGCTGATGAAGATCGCCGTGACCGAGATGCACCACCTCGACCTGCTGGCCGGCGCCCTGCTGAAGCTGGGAAAACTTCCCGTCTATGCGGACGGCCGGGGAAAGTTTTTCACCGCCCGGGTCTCGCCGAACACCGATTTTTGTTCCTTCATCCTGGAGGACGTCAACGCCGAATACGCCGCCATTGAGGAGTATGAATACATCCTCTCCGTCAGCGATCAGCCCTCTTTGAACGCCCTGATCGAGCGGATCATCGAGGACGAGCGGGTGCACATCCACACCCTGAACACCATCCTGCTGGACAGCTGTCAGCCGAGCGTGGAAGTCTGAAAAATTTCAAAAATAATTTTTTACATAAAAACAGGTCGGATTTTTACTCCTTGGGCTGGACGTAAAGGGTGCGCTGGTTGGTGTAGGTGACAAAGCCGGGTTTGGCGCCGCCCGGCTTTTTGACGTACTTTTTCAGGGCCGCGTCCACCGCGGTCTTGCCCGAATTTCTGGCCTCGGAGTGGAAGGCCGCCAGCTCCGCCGCCCGCTGTAACACTTCGTCGGGCACCGGCCTGCGGTCGGTCAGGACGATGACGTGCGAGCCGTGGGCGTCCTTGACGTGCAGCCACACATCCTCGGGCCCGGCGGTGCCGAAGGTCAGCCGGTCGTTCTGCAGATTGTTTTTGCCCACCAGGATGCGGAATCCGCCCTCCTCGAAGGAGAGGGGGGCTGAGGGCGGAGCGGGCTGGCTCTTCCGGCTCTCCGCGGTCCCGGGCAGAAAGCCCGCGGCCTTCAGTTCCCGCTCGATCTCCCGGATCTCGCCGACCTCGGTGCACTCGGACAGCCCGAAGGCCACCGTCCGCAGATAGTTCAGCTGCTCCTCGCACTCGGCCAGATTCTGTTCCGCGTGCAGGGCGGCGCTCTTCAGTTTGTTGTACTTTTTGAAATAGCGCTGGGCGTTCTGGGCGGGGGAGAGCTGCCGGTCCAGCGCGATGGCCAGGGGCGGGCAGTCCGGCAGGTAGTAGTCGTCCACCGTGACGGACTCCTCGCCTCCCTTCAGCCGGAAGAGGTTGGCGGTCAGAAGTTCCCCCTTTTTCCGGAAATCCTCCATCTGTTGGCTCTGGAGCAGGGTCTCCTTCAGGATCCCGCTCTTTTTTTCGTACTTGGAGATCAGGCCCTTCAGCTTGGTGTGCAGGGCCCGGGAGTGCTCCTGATAGCGGCGGAATTTGTCATGGAGAAAGTAGTAGCGTTCGGCCGCGGCGTTCAGGTCGGGCTGGGGGATCAGGCCGTCCGGCCGGGAGCGGTAGGGAAAGGGATAAAAATCCTCGGCCCGGCCCCCGATCTCCCGGGTGCAGGGGCTGTAGGGCCCGCGCTGGCGTCCGGCAAACTCGGCCACCGTTTGGCAGAGCCGCTCCCGGTCCTCCCGGGCCAGCACGGTGGGCGGTTCCTCCCCGAAGGCGCAGAAGACCATCTCCTCGGCGGTGGCCGGGGCGAGCCCTTTGAGATTCTGCGCCAGATAGTTTTTCAAGCTCCCCCCCGAAAAGCCGTCGATCAGGGTCTTTACGCCCTCCGGGTCGGCGATCGAGATCCCCTCCCGGGCCTTGGGCGGGGTGTAGGAAAATCCGGGAAAGGCCTGCCGGACCGAGTTGAGGTCGGGGGAGCAGGGCTTTAAGACGGCCAGGATCCGCTCCCGCTCGTCCAGCAGAAACAGATTGCTGTGCTTGCCCATGATCTCCAGCACCAGGGTGCGGAAGACCCGGTCGTTCAGCTCGTTTTTGGAGACGAACTTCAGGCGGACGATGCGCTCGGAGTCGGGCTGCTCGATCTCCTTCAGGACGGCACTCTGCAGATGCTTGCGCAGGGTCATGCAAAATTGCGGGGCGACGAGGGGATTTTCCTTGGCGTGCTCGGTCAGGTGGGCCCGGGGCAGGCCGGCGTTGGCCGAGAGCAGCAGCCTGCGGGTCTTCCCGCCGAACAGGGTGAGCACGATCTCGTCGGATTCGGGCTGCACCACCTTGTTGACTTTGGCATCGATCAGGCTTTCCTGCCACTCCCGGACCAGAAAAGCCAGCGTGTAGGCGTCGTTTGGCATAGGGACTCCTGTCGGTTTTGCAAATAGTTTAACAAGATTGGGAAAGCTTGTCAAATAATTTGCATTTGATTTCAAAATATGCTACAATAGATTGCAAAAAGTTTTTTTGGAGTTTTGAAGGAGTTGTCATGAAGTACACCGTCAAACAAAAAGCCGAGAACCAGAAAGAGATCAAGATCACGCTGACCGCCGCCGAGTGGGAAGCCGAAAACGAAAAGGCCTACCAGGCCAACAAGGGAAAGTATTCCCTGCAGGGCTTCCGCAAGGGCCACGTCCCCCGCAAGGTTCTGGAGAACGTCTACGGCGCCGGCGTCTTTTTCGAGGAGGCCTTCAACGAGGCCTTCCCCAAGTACTACGGCGAGGTGCTGGACAAGGAGAAGGATCTCTTCCCCGTGGACCGGCCGGACATCGACATCGACAAGATCGACGAAAAGGGGATCGTCTTTTCGGCCGTCGTCACCACCAAACCCGAGGTCACGGTGACCGAATACAAGGGTATGAAACACCCCAAGATTGAGTATAATGTAACCGACGCGGACATCGAGGAGGAGATCAAAAAGGCGCAGGAGCGCGCCTCCCGCCTGGTGCCGGTCGAGGACCGCCCCGCCGAGGACGGGGACACCGTGCTGATCGACTACTCCGGCAGCGTGGACGGGGTCCAATTCGAGGGCGGCACCGCCGAAAAGCAGACTCTGGTGCTGGGCTCCCACTCCTTCATCCCGGGATTCGAGGAAGGGGTGGTCGGCATGAAGACGGGGGAGGAAAAGGACCTGAATGTCAAATTCCCCGAGGACTACCATGCCGAAAACCTCAAGGGCAAGGACGCCGTCTTCCACGTCAAGCTGCACGAGATCAAGAAAAAGGAGGTCCCCGAGTTCAACGACGAATTCGTCAAGGACGTCTCCGAGTTCGACACCGTGGACGCCTACAGGGCGGACATCAAAAAGCGCCTGGAGGAGCAGAACGCCAGGCGGGCCACCCAGGAGATGGAAAACGCCCTGGTCGACCTCATTCTGGAAAAGACCCCGGTCAACATCCCCGACTGCATGATCCAGAGCCAGATCGACAACATGGTGCAGGAGTTCGAGTACCGTCTGATGTATCAGGGGCTCAAGCTGGACGACTATCTGAAATATACCGGCATGAAGCTGGAAGATCTGCGCAAGTCCTACGAGGATCAGGCCAAAAAGTCGGTCAAGACCCGGCTGATCTTCGAGGCCATCATCAAGCAGGAAAAGATCGAGGCCACCGAGGAGGACAAGCAGAAAAAGTTTGCCGAGATGGCCGAGGCCGCCAAGAAAGAGGTGGAGGAGTTCAAAAAATCCCTGCCCGAGCGCCAGCTGGAATACATCGAGAACGAGATCATCATCGACAAGCTGTTCGCGCTGCTCAACGAGTGGAATCCGGCCTCCTGAGCAGGGCCTTTTGAGCGGAAAGAGGGAGCCGGAAGGGAGGGCGCCCGGAAAAGTTCCGGGGCCCGTTCTTCCCGTGTTTGAAAGCGGATCCGGACGTTTATAAAGATATGGTACGTAAAGCCATAGAACGGCAGACCCGGATCCTTTTTTTTCGGCCGGCAGAGCCGGGGAGAGGTCCGGACAAATCGGAGGTATTTGATCATGAATGAAAAGATGAATCTGATCCCCATGGTGGTGGAGCAGAGCAACCGCGGCGAGCGGTCCTATGATATTTATTCCCGGCTGTTGGAGGACCGGATCATTTTTCTGACCGGCGAGGTCACCGACATCTCCGCCAACATCGTGGTGGCGCAGCTGCTCTACCTGGAGGGCAAGGATCCCGACAAGGACATCTACCTTTACATCAACAGTCCGGGCGGATCGGTCTCGGCGGGGCTGGCCATCTTCGACACCATGAACTACCTCAAGTGCGACGTGGCCACCATCTGCGTGGGGCTGGCCGCCTCCATGGGGGCGGTCCTGCTGGCCGCCGGCGCCAAGGGCAAGCGAGCCGCGCTGCCCAACAGCGAGATCATGATCCACCAGCCTCTGGGCGGGGCGCAGGGCCAGGCCACCGACATCGAGATCCAGGCCCGTCAGATCCTGAAGATCAAGGACAAGATCAACCGCATTTTGTGCGACGCCACCGGACAGCCCATGGACCGGATCGCCCGGGACGTGGAGCGGGATTTTTACATGTCCGCCGAGGAGGCCAAACAGTACGGACTGATCGACAAGATTTTTTTGAGCAGGAAATAAGCCTCCAGCGGAAAGGCCCAAGGCCGGGCGCGGGAAGACGATCGGAAAGGGACAAGCCCGCCGATCGATCCCGCGGCGGCCCGAGGGCCGGGCGGAGCATTCCAATGCAGCCGGGACCGTTGGCGGAAGACCGAACAGACGGCGGATCCGGTCCGGACAGGATCCGGACCCCAGCGGAAACGGAACGGGAGAAATTTCAAAGCATGAAAGATGAAAAAATTTGCTGCACCTTCTGCGGCCGGCCGGAGAGCGAAGTCCGCCAGCTGGTGGCCTCTCCCAACGGGGCCTACATCTGCGACGAGTGCGTGGACTACTGCGACTTTATGCTGAGCGAGGCCGAGGAGCCGGCGCCCGAGGAAAAGCCGCAGCAGATCACCCTGTTGAAGCCGGCCCAGATCAAGGCCAGGCTGGACGAGTACGTGGTGGGGCAGGAGAACGCCAAAAAGGTGCTCTCGGTGGCCGTCTACAACCACTACAAGCGCATCCAGAGCAATCTGGAAAAGAAGAAGGGCGTGGCCGAGATCGAAAAGAGCAACGTGCTCATCCTGGGGCCGACCGGCAGCGGCAAGACCATGCTGGCCAGGACCCTGGCCAAGATCCTGAACGTGCCCTTTGCCATCGCCGACGCCACCACGCTGACCGAGGCAGGCTATGTGGGCGAGGACGTGGAGAACATCCTTCTCAAACTCATCCAGGCCGCCGACTACGACGTGGCCCGGGCGGAGTGCGGGATCGTCTACATCGACGAGATCGACAAGATCTGCCGCAAGAGCGAGAACGTCTCCATCACCCGCGACGTCTCCGGCGAGGGCGTCCAGCAGGCCCTGCTCAAAATCCTGGAGAGCACGGTGGCCTCGGTGCCGCCGCAGGGCGGGCGCAAGCATCCCAATCAGGAGATGATCCAGATCGACACCACCAACATCCTCTTCATCTGCGGGGGGGCCTTCGTGGGCCTGGACAAGATCATCGACAAGCGGAAGGAATCGGCGACCTTCGGGTTCGGAAACAAGATCAAGACCGACAGGGTCCGCACCAGCGAGGAGCTCTTTCACGAGCTGCAGCCCCAGGATCTGATCTCCTACGGGCTGATCCCCGAGTTCGTGGGCCGGCTGCCCGTGATGGTCTCGGTGGACGAGCTGGACGAGGCAGCCCTCTGCCAGATCCTGGAAAAGCCCAAAAACGCGCTGGTCAAGCAGTATCAGGCCCTGATGACCATGGACCATGTGGACCTGGTCTTCAAGCCGGACGCGGTCAGCGCCATCGCCCAGAAGGCCATTGCCTTAAAGACCGGGGCCAGGGGACTGCGCAACATTCTGGAGACCGTGATGCTGAACATCATGTACGCGGTGCCGAGCGACGACAGCGTGGAAAAAGTGGTGGTGGACGCCGACGTCATCAACATGAAGCACGAGCCTCAGATCATCCGAAAATCCGCATAATAGCGGGCTTTTGACAGTCGGGTCCGACTGAAAAAGCGCGGACTCTCGATCATCGGGCCGCCTGACAAGGCGGGTTTTCCGATATCGAGGGCGACTGACAAAGCGCGTTTTTTTGATCATTGGGTCCGGTTGACACAGTACGGACTTCCGATCTGTCGGCCCGCCTGATCGGGCGGGTCCCTTCCGATCCGGCCCGCCTGAAAGTTACGTCTAAACATCAGAGATCCGTAAAAACGGAGGAATTATGTCCGAACAGATTCTTACGGCCGAGAACGTCATCAGCCTCCCGATGATCCCTCTTCGGGGGCTGGTGATCTATCCGCACATGGCCATTCATTTTGACATCGGCAGGACAAAATCGGTGATGGCCTTGAATGCAGCGGTTGACAATAACAGCTGCATTTTTTTGGCGCCCCAGAAAAGCGCCCAGGTCAACGATCCCAAGGTCCCCGACGATGTGCTGAAAGTGGGCTGCGTGGCCAAGATCAAGCAGGTCATCAAGCTGCCCAACGACAACATCCGGGTGCTGGTAGAGGGGCTCTACCGCGCCGAACTGCTGCGGGAGGTCCCCAACGAGAGCTACAGCGAGGTGCTGATCGCCGAGGCCCGCATCCAGCCCGTCCAGCCCGAGATCTTCGACGCCTACCGCCGCCGGATCGACGAGATCCTGAAGGAGTTCGCCTCGTTGGATCAGAAGGTCACCAAGGACGTGCTGGATCTGATCGCCTCCTTCGACGAGCCCGAGGGCTATGTCAACACGGTGGGGGGCATCCTGGTCCATTCCGAGGT
Source organism: uncultured Clostridia bacterium (assembly GCA_944332455.1). GTDB lineage: Bacteria > Bacillota > Clostridia > Christensenellales > HGM11417 > CALVJY01. The sequence goes on along the minus strand of CALVJY010000003.1, from coordinate 8,189 downwards.
CGACCGCCAGAGGCTTTTAGAGGAGCTCTCCCAGGAAAAGCGGCTGGAGCTGCTCAGCCAGATCCTGCTGCACGAGATCGAGATCATCAAGATCGACCGCAAGATCTCCGGCCGGGTCAAGTCCGGCATCGAGCAGAACCAGAAGGAGTACTACCTCCGGGAGCAGATGAAGGCCATCTCCGAAGAACTCGGGGAGGGCGCCGAGGAGGAGATCGACGAGTACAGCAAAAAGATCAAGGCCCTGAAGATGCCCAAGGAGCTGGAGGAAAAGGCCTTAAAAGAGTGCGCCCGCCTGAACAAAATGCCTTCGTCCTCGCCCGAGGCCGCCAACATCCGCACCTACTGCGACTGGATCTGCGATCTGCCCTGGAGCAAGGCAACCAAGGACAACCGGGACCTGTCCAAGGCCAGCGAGGTCCTGGAGGCCGATCACTTCGGCCTGGAAAAGGTCAAGGAGCGCATTCTGGAGTACATCGCGGTCATCCAGCTGACCCAGAAGATCAAAGGCCCCATCCTGTGCTTTGTGGGACCGCCGGGCGTGGGCAAGACCTCCATCGCCAAGTCCATCGCCCGCGCGCTGGGCCGCAACTTTGTGCGCATGAGCCTGGGCGGGGTCAAGGACGAGTCCGAGATCCGCGGACACCGCCGCACCTACATCGGGGCCATGCCCGGCCGGATCATCTACCACATGAAGGCCGCGGGCTCGGTCAATCCGGTCTTTCTGCTGGACGAGATCGACAAGATGAGTTCGGATTACCGGGGGGATCCCGCCTCGGCCATGCTGGAGGTGCTGGATCCCGAGCAGAACAACAGCTTCCGGGACAACTATCTGGAGCTGCCCTACGATCTGTCCCGGGTGATGTTCATCTGCACGGCCAACACCCGCGACACCATTCCGGCCCCCCTGCTGGACCGCATGGAGATCATCGACCTGAACGGCTACACCGCCGACGAAAAGCTGGAGATCGCCAAAAAGTACCTGGTGCCCAAGCAGACGGCCGAGCACGGGCTGAGGGCGGGGAGCTTCACCCTGACCGACGCGGCCATTCTCGGCCTCATCGAGGGCTACACCCGGGAGTCCGGGGTCCGTCAGCTGGAGCGGGAGATCGCCAACCTCTGCCGCAAGGTGGTCAAGAACATCGTCCTGAACAAGGAGGAAAAGAGCTATCAGCCGGTGGAGATCGGGGCCGGGCAGGTGGAGGAGTACCTCGGCGCGCCCAAGTTCCGCGAGGAGGACGCCGTCAGGGAAGATGAGATCGGCGCCGTCACCGGCCTGGCCTGGACGGCGGTGGGGGGAACCACGCTGACCGTGGAGGTCTCGCTGATGAAGGGCAAAGGGGAGATCGTGCTGACCGGGCAGCTGGGCGACGTCATGAAGGAGTCCGCCCGGACCGCCCTCAGCCTGGTCCGCTCCCACGCCGAGGAGTACGGCATCCCGCCCGAGATGTTCCTGGAAAACGACATCCACATCCACGTGCCCGAAGGGGCCACCCCCAAGGACGGCCCCAGCGCGGGGATCACCATGGCCACGGCCATTCTGTCCGCCTTCTTAAAGCGGCCGGTGGATCACAGGGTGGCCATGACCGGCGAGATCACCCTGCGGGGCAAGGTGCTGCCCATCGGCGGCCTGAAGGAAAAGACCCTGGCCGCCCACCGGGCCGGCATCAAAAAGGTCATCCTGCCCAAGGAGAACGAAAAGGACATTCCGGAACTGCCCGAAAAGATCCGCACAGAGCTGGAACTGATCCCGGCGGACAACATCAGTACCGTCTTTGCCAACGCGCTGGTGCCGGCATGAAGACCTTCGAACCCCTCTTTTTGAAGTCTGCGGCCAACCGAAAGGGCTTTTTTTCGGACGGCCGCCCGCAGATCGCGGTGGCCGGCAAGTCCAACGTGGGGAAGTCCTCCTTCATCAACATGCTGGCCAACCGCAAAAAGCTGGCCCGGACCTCCAACACGCCGGGGAGGACGCAGCTTCTGAACTACTTTGACTTCGGGAATTTCGTGCTGACCGATCTGCCGGGCTACGGCTACGCCAAGGTCAGCCGCGCCGAAAAGGAGAAGTGGGGGGAGCTGATCGAAAGCTACCTGCTGAACGAGCCCTGCCTGGCCCGGGTGATCTGTCTGGCCGACATCCGCCACGACCCCACCGAGCAGGACCTGCAGCTGGCCGAATTCCTCTACTACCACCGCATCCCCTTCAACCTGATCGCCACCAAGGCGGACAAGCTGTCCAGGATGCAGGCCGGCCTGCACTTAAAGCGCATCGCCGTCAAGTACAACGTGGGGACCGACGACGTCTTCGCGGTCTCGGCCCTGACCGGGGCGGGAAGAGAGCGGGCGCTGGAGCTGCTCGAGGGCGCGGCCGCCCTCTGGCGGGAGCGGGGATCCTCCGAAAGTGAGTAAGTCGTGAAATCTGGCCCAAATCTGCATGAAATCTCTGGGGATTTGCCCTAAAAAGGCTTGTCATTTCAGGGAAATTATGTTAAAATAGTATCAACTTGATTATTCACTCAAGATCGGGGCGGTTTCCGCCTCCCGATCCGAGACAGGAGGTCTTTTCCCTTTTATGAAGAAGCGCTCTTTTGTCAGAAAAGCCGGTCTGCTGCTGGTCAGCGCCATTCTGCTCTTTTCGGTCACGGCCTGCGGCAGCAAGTTCATGGGGGAGGGCGACATCCTCTCCGACGTGACGGCCACCGGCGTCATCAACCTGTCCTATGTCCTGAACGAGCAGCAGGGCGGGGCCACTGTGGAAAAACGCTACCAGGTGGAGATCGCCTACGAGCTCTACTACGACGAGGCGCCGATCACGGTGACCAATTTCGTCTCGCTGGTCCAGAGCGGGTTCTACAACGCGCCGGAGGGCTTCGATCCCTTTGACACCAATGCCTTCCCCGCCGACGATGAAAAGCAGACCTCCGCGCTGTTCGTCAACAGCGTTTCGGCCACCGACGGCATCCGCCTGGGCGACGCCTACTTCGAGTTCGTCACCGACGAGCCCACCGACGACGTACCCGATCCCGAGCCTGTGGACACCCTGCTGTACCGCTCCGATCTGGACGGGGCCTACCGCATCCCCGGCGAGTTCGCGGAAAACGGCTGGGAAGTGGAAGACCGGCAGATCACGGCCTTCACGGCCGGCGTCATGTACATGACCCAGGACACCGGGGCGGAAAACCCCGCGGATTCGGCCTACTCCGAGTTCGGCATCGTGGGGGATCTGGCCAGCGACACCATGATCGACAACTATGCCGCCTTCGGCCGGGTGACCAGCGTCACCGTGCGGGAGGTCGGGGGAAGCAGCCGGACCTACACCTTCGGCAACTGGCTGGACACCATCACCTCCGCCAACACCTCCAGCCGGTCGATCAACAACATCAGCCTGATGGAGATCACCGTCAACGTCAACAAGGACCTGGGTTCCCCCAAGACGGTCTGAAAAAGATCCAAAATCCCGCCCCGCGGGATTTTGTTTTGCCATAATTGTAACATAGAAATTAAATACTGTTACAAATAAGAGGAGAACGGATGAAAAAGACCAGAGCGCTCGTCTATGTCGCCCTGTTCGCCGCCCTGATCGCGGCGGGGGCCTTCCTGCAGATCCCGGTGCCGCCGGTGCCCTTCACGCTGCAGAGCTTTTTCTGCCTGCTGGCGGGTAGCCTGCTCGGACCCTGGCTGGGGACGCTGTCGGTGCTGATCTATCTGGCGGCCGGGCTGATCGGCCTGCCCGTATTCACCCAGGGCGGGGGCTTTTCCTACCTGTTCATGCCCACGTTCGGCTTTCTGCTCGGGCTGATCCCCACCGCACTGCTCTCCGGTCTGTTCATGCGCAGGGCCGCCGGACTGAAGGGGGCGGGGGGAACGGTGGCCCGGGCCGCCCTGCTGTTTGCCTGCTCGGCCCTTCTCCTGCTGATCGGCTTTTTCTACTACGTTCTGCTCAATCAGGTGCCGGGGGCGGAGCTTTGGGGGGTGTTCGTCTCCTTTGTCCTCCTCTTTCTGCCCGCCGAGGCGGTCAAGGCGGCAGCCGCGTCCGTCCTGTTCGGGGCGCTGGGCCGTTACTTTCCCGAGAGTCTGGGGCAGATGAAGGGAATGAGGCAGCTGCAAAAGGCGGAAAAGGGGCAGGATCGACAGGAGGAGGATTCGACCGCCGGGAAGGAAGATCGCTGACGCGGGGAGAGAATGCAGAGAGGGATCCGCATCGGCAGGGGGAGGACTCGGCCGCTGGGGAGAAAGATCACTGAAACCGGAAGAGAACGCAGAGAAAGGCCCGTACTGCCCAGCAGAACGGCGCCGGCCTCGAGATCGACCGGGCTAGAAAGTCGACCGCGGGAACGGAAAAGACCGCGTTGGCCGGAAGAGAAACTGCCGTGAAGGAAGATCGCTGACGCGGGAGAAAACCCGGCAGGCGCCCAAAGCTGCTCACGATCCGGTTTATTTTGCCCGTATGTCCGCTCCCGGTGTTCTGCGGGCTGAACTTCTGCAAATCGAGCTGATTCGGAACAAGTCTTGTTGTTTGATGTTTCCGAAAAATACACGGATCCGAAAGGCCTTTCCCGCGCCGGAGGCAGGGAAGGGACCTGTCTTTTTTCGGCGAAAGGGGCGTAAGGCCGCCGCCCCGGAGCGGAACTTGGTGCAAAGAGGGGAGAAAAAGGGGGCGAAAACAAAAAATTTCGGCCGGAGCGCGCCAGATAGCTTTACATTCTCGCCCGCATTTCTTATAATGTTAGGGAGAGGTTTTATGCTGAAAATCGAACGGGTGGAAACGGGAACGCTCGGCGAGGAGCTCGGCCTGGAAGCAGGCGATCAACTCCTCGGCTTTGACGAACACCCGGCTTCCGACCTTCTGGACTATCTCTATTACAACGAACAGGAATCCTTTACCATGACCGTTCAGACCCGGAAGGGCGAGGTCGTGGATTTTGAGGTGGAAAAAGAGACGGACGAGGATCTGGGCCTGACCTTCTCGGAGGGAGAGCTGGAGCCAAAGACCTGCCGGAACAAATGCGTGTTCTGCTTTGTGGATCAGCTGCCGAAGGGGCTGCGGCCCACCCTTTACGTCAAGGACGACGACTACCGCCTGTCTCTGGTCTCGGGCAACTACGTCACGCTGACCAACCTGAGCCGGGACGACGAGGAGCGGATCGTCCGCTGTCACTTCAGTCCGCTCTATCTCTCGGTGCACGCCTGGGATCCCGAGCTGCGGCGCCGGATGATGAACAACCGTTTTGCCGGCCGGCTGGAGGAGCAGATCCGCCGCTTTGCCGGGGCCGGCATCCTCATGCACGCCCAGATCGTGCTCTGTCCGGGCTGGAACGACGGGGAGGCGCTGACCGACACCCTGTCGCATCTGTACGAATTTTATCCCCGGGTGGCCACAGTGGCCGTGGTCCCGGTGGGGCTGACCGGGCACCGGGAGGGCCTGACCCCGCTCTCCGGCGTGGACCGGGCCAAGGCCGCCGAAGTGCTGGCGCAGTGCCGGGACTTCAACCGCAGTCATCCGAGCGAGCGGGAACCCTTCGCGCTGTGCTCGGACGAGTTCTACTGCATCGCCGGGGAGGAGCCGCCGCCGGCCGAATGGTACGGCCCCTGCTCGCAGATCGAAAACGGCGTGGGCCTGCTCTCCCTGTTCGAGCGGGATTTTTCCGAGGCCCTGGAAAAAGTCCGGGGCAGACGGCTGGAACGCCATCTGGCCGTGCCGACGGGGGTCAGCGCCTACCCCTTCCTCCAAAAGTGGGTCAGCCGGCTCACGGAGGCGGTAGAGGGGCTGAAAATCGATCTCTTTCCCGTGGTCAACCGTTTTTTCGGCCCCAGCGTCACGGTGACCGGGCTGCTGACGGGCGGGGACATCGCGGCGCAGTGCGTCTCGGACGCCCCGGCGCTGATGATCCCGGACTGTATGCTGCGGGAATTCCAGGAGGTCTTTCTGGACGACATGAGCGTGCGCGAACTGGGAGAAAAGCTGAACAAGCGGGTGCTGGTCCACGGAGGGGGCGGCGGAGACTTTGTGGAATGTGCCCTGGGAGATTGGAATGAATAAGCCGATTGTCGCCATTGTGGGGCGGCCCAATGTGGGCAAATCCACTTTTTTCAATAAGGTCGCGGGCCGCCGCCTGTCCATCGTCAAGGACCGGCCGGGGGTGACCCGGGACCGGCTGTACGCCGACTGCGAGTGGAACGGATGCTGGTTTACCCTGGTGGACACCGGGGGGCTGGAGATCCGCAGCACGGACGTCATGTTTTCGCACATCCGCGAGCAGGTGCTGCTGGCCGTGGACGCGGCCGAGGTCATCCTGTTCTTCACCGATTTTAAGGCCGGGATGACTTCGGAGGACGAGGAGGTCGCCGCCATGCTCCGCCGGCAGAAAAAGCCGGTGCTGACCGTGGTCAACAAGGTCGATCACCCCGACGACTCCGCCGTGGCCGAGTACTACGCGCTGGGTCTGGGGGAGGTCTTTCCGGTCTCCAGCGAATCCGGCGCCGGGGTGGCGGAGGTGCTGGACCACCTGGTGGGGCTGTTCTCCGCCCGGGTCGCCGAGGACGAGAACGCCGACGCCCTCAAGATCGCGGTGGTCGGCCGGCCCAACGCCGGAAAATCCAGCCTCTGCAATTTTATTCTGGGCTATGACCGCTCCATCGTGACCGACATCGCCGGGACCACCCGGGACGCCATCGACACCCCCTTTGAAAGAGAGGGAAAGCGCTACGTCCTCATCGACACGGCCGGGATGCGCCGCCAGCGGAGCGTGGACGATTCGGTGGAGGAGATCTCGGTGCTGCGCGCCCAGCTGGCCATCCGGCGGGCGGACGTCTGCCTGATCGTCATCGACGCCTCCGAGGACGTCACCGAACAGGACGTGCGGGTGGCCGGGTTCGTCCACGAGGCGGGCAAGCCCTCGGTGGTGGTCATGAACAAGTGGGATCTGGTCCCCAAGGACACCAACACCATCTACCGCTACCAGAAAAAGCTGGAGGAGTCCCTCAAATTCATGGACTACTTCAAGGCGGTCTACGTCTCGGCCAAGACCGGGCAGCGGGTGGATCAGCTGATCGGGATGTGCGAGTACGTCTACGGCCGGGCCTCGACCCGGATCAGGACCGGGCTTTTGAACGACGTCATCCACGACGCGGTGGCGGCCGCCGAGCCCCCCTTCCGGAAGGGCAAAAAGCTCAAGATCTTCTACTGCACCCAGGTGGAAGTCTGCCCGCCCCTGTTCGCGCTGTTCGTCAACGATCCCGCGCTCATGCACTTTTCCTACAAGCGCTATCTGGAAAACTGCATCCGAAAGGCCTTCGAGCTGGACGGCACCCCCATCCGCTTTACCCTGAAGCAGAAGAACGACGAGGGGGGTGAGTTCGCGCCATGACCGAGGCCACGTTCGGACAGATCTGGTGGCAGATCTTGCTGGCCCTGCTGATCTCCTACCTGTGCGGCAACATCAACTTTGCCATCATCATCTCGAAACTGAAAAAGACCGACATCCGTACGCAGGGCAGCGGCAACCCCGGCACCATGAACATGGTGCGCAGCTTCGGCATCAAGATCGGCATCCTCACTTTGTTCCTGGACGCCATGAAGGCCTTCCTGCCCACCCTGGGCGCCGGCCTGTATTTTTCCGGCCTGCAGACCCCGGACGGCTACTGCTGGGGGGCGCTGGTCCCCGTGGTCTGCGGATTGGCCGCCGTCATCGGGCACATCTATCCCGTGGCGCTGAAATTCCACGGCGGCAAGGGCGTGGCCTCCACCATCGGGGTGTTTCTGTATCTCCAGCCCATCGCCACCGCCGTCATGCTGGTGGTCGGTTTCTTCTATATCCTCAAGTACGAGTACGGCTCCGTGGCCTCGCTGATGGTCATCACGGTGGTGACCCTGGCCGACGCCGTCTGCGAGCTGATCTTTGTGCTGCAGCAGGGCTTTTACGTCGAGAGCCTGGCGGTCTGGATCTGCCTGTTCGTCATCTGCGCCCTGACCTACTATGCCCACCGGGGTAACCTGAGAAGGCTGAGGGCCGGGACCGAAAACCGCACCAAACTCCGGGAGATGATGGCCGGGAAAAAGAAGGCCAAAGAGGAAGCGGCCGCCGCGGCGGAGCCGGACCAGCCGGAAAAGCCCGGGGATGCCGAAACTTCCCAAGAGCCCGGGATGGAGGATCCGTCCGACCCGCGCTGAAAGCCGGGCCTCCCATTAAAAT
>CALVJY010000002.1 GCA_944332455.1 uncultured Clostridia bacterium | reverse complement strand
GGTAGTCCGAACAGCTGACTAAAATGCCGGTCTCCCTGATGCCCATGGACTTGACCAGATCGAAATCCTTTTCGTTAGCGCGGATCCAGCTGGTGACCTCGGGGAAGGGCAGCCCCAGCTCCAGGCAGCGGCGGGCGGCCTCCCGGTCCTTTTCGGAGTAGAGGAAGAACTCGCTCTGCCGGATGATGCCCTTGGGTCCGCCCAGGCGGGACATCATCTTGAACAGGTCCACGATCTGCTCCACCGTAAAGGGAGAGGTGGACTGCTGGCCGTCCCGGAAGGTGGTGTCGGTCACCCAGATCTCCTCGGCGGGATCCATGGGCACCATGCGGTGGTTGAAGGGGACTTTGGGCACCGACTTGTAGTCGAAGATCTCCCGGAAGAGATTGGGCTCGGACACGTCCTGCAGCTCGTAGCGGTAGTTGTCGTATTCCAGAAATTTGGTGTTTTGGTTGAAGTGTACCATCTCTTCCTCCCTGAAAAGTCTGGCCCGGCCGGGGCCTCGGAAACCGCTGCCGCCGGGGGGACAAAAAAGGAGCCTGACGGCTCCTTTCCCGCATCCGGTTTTGCCGGGATGCGCAAGGCTGCCCCGCGCAAGATTTGTCGGCGGTCTTGGGGCGCCTTAAAAAGCCATGGACTCGTTCGGGTCCGTTACAGCAGGGCCGCAAAGGCGGCGATCCGCTTCATGCCCTCCCGGATGTCCTCCATGCTGAGGGCATAGGACAGCCGGATGTGATCGGGGGCGCCGAAGGCGTTCCCGGGGACCACGGCCACGCCGGATTCCAGCATCTGGTCGGCGACGTCCACCGCGTCCTTCAAGACTTTGCCCCGGCAGGTCCTGCCCAGGATGCCGGAGACGTTGACGAAGAGGTAAAATGCCCCCTTGGGCTCGTGGCAGGAGAGGCCGGGAATGGCCGAGACCGCCTGGAACATGAACTTGCGCCGGGCGTCGTAGGCCTCCACCATGCGGTGCAGAAAGCGGTCCTCCTCGGGGTTGGTGATGGCGGCCACCGAGGCGGCCTGGGCGATGGAGTTGGCGTTGGAGGTGGCGTGGCTCTGCAGGCCGTCCACGGCCTTGGCGATCTCCTTGGGGGCGGCCAGGTAGCCGATCCGCCAGCCGGTCATGGCGCAGGACTTGGACAGGCCGTTGACCACGACGGTGCGCTCGGCCATGCCGGGGAGGGAGGCGATGGAGACGTGCTCGGCCCCGGCGTAGACCAGCTTTTCGTAGATCTCGTCCGAGATCACCCCGATGTCCCGGCGGATGCAGACCTCGGCCAGGGCGGAAAGCTCCTCCCGGGAATAGACCGCCCCGGTGGGGTTGGAGGGGCTGTTCAAAATCAGCCACTTGGTCTTTGGGGTGATGGCGGCCTCCAGCGCGGCGGGGGAGAGCTTGAAGCCCAGCTCCTCCTCGGTCCGGACAAAGACCGGCACTCCGTCGCACAGCCGCACCAGCTCGGGATAGGTCAGCCAGTACGGCGAGGGGATGATGACCTCGTCCCCGGGATCCACCGTGGCCGCCATGGCGTTGAACAGGGAATGTTTGGCGCCGTTGGAGACGATGATCTGGGAGGGCTCGTAGGAAAGCCCGTTCTCCCGGCGGAGCTTGTCGGCGATGGCCTGCCGCAGAGCGGGCATCCCCGAGGAGGGGGTGTATTTGGTAAAGTTTTCGTCCAGCGCCTTTTTGGCGGCCTCCACGATGAAGTCCGGGGTGCCGAAGTCCGGCTCTCCGGCGCCGAAGCCGATGACCGAAATGCCGTCGGCCTTCATCTTTTTGGCCTTGGCCGTGATGGCCAGGGTGACCGAGGGGGTGATGTTGGCGGCGCGGTGGGAAATCATGTTCTTCATGGGTACCTCCGAAAGACCGTAAAGAAAGCGGCTGTCCGCCGCCGGGAAAAAGATCGGTCTTCAACTTTTCAGACTCTCTTTGATGTGCAAGTAATATCATACAACAAAATCCCGGATTTTGCAAAGATTTCCGGCCGGGCGCCTTATCGCAATTTCGGGGGGAACGCATAAAAAAATCTTATGGAAGGGGGAAGCCCATCCGTTTTTTTGCTTTTTTCCCCGCTTTCAGAAAAAAAAGGACAGCGGGAAGAGCCGCTGTCCTGAGGGAAAGAAATCACAATATTGAGGGATCAAGGGAAGATCGCGGGAAGAGGGGGGGAAGTTTCCCCCGATCCGTCTGTCCGATCAGCTTACTTTGAGAGTGCAAGTCCGCCCGCTGTCTGCCGTGTGAAGTTACCCGATCCGTCTGTCCGGTCAGCCCTTTTGGCCGAGCAGGTCCATGAGCTCCTTGCCGGTGATGGTCTCCTTTTCCAGCAGAAACGCCGTGCCCTGCAAAGCGCGGCCTTCCGGCCCTACAGCGGGGGAGGCGGGGGAAAGACGGCGAAGGCGGTCAGGGCGTCCGGGATGAGTTTGACCAGGATCAGAACGGGGAAAAGCTGCCGCCAGGTCAGGGGAAATTCGGCCAGCACCCGGCCGGACAGGGCCTCGGTGGGGAGGGCCGAAAAGAGCATCCGGGCCAGGACGGCAAACAGCAGGGCGGCCAGCAGGAAGGCAAAGCCCCGCAGCAGGAAAACTTTTCCCCGCTTGTCCCCGATGCGCGCCGTGTGCGCCAGCCCGCCCAGCACCGAGAAGAGGAGAGAGCCCAGGCAGAGGCCCCAAAACAGGGGCAGGAAGATCCCCTCGGCCTCGGGAGAGAGAAAGAGAAAGAGCCCCTTGAAGGAGACCGCCACGAGCACAAAGGGAAACAGGAGGACGGGCAGCCGCAGAAGCAGCCGCCACACCCGCTCCGTCCCGCCCTCAGACCGGGGGATCTTCCAGGGCAGAAACAGCAGGACGCAGCCGACAAAAAAGGCGATGAGACTCAGGATCCTGATCTCCCCGTTTGCATCCGGCCCCGTCAGGCAGGGAAGCAAGAGGAAAGCCGCCGCCCCCGCGGCAAAGAGCAGAAGAAAAGTTTTCTGAACGCGTGAGATCACAAAAGTCCCTCCGTTTGGCCGTTTGAGCGGCGGATCAGGCCTGCCGGACGGCCGGCGGGGTGCGGGTGCCGTTGTGGAGGTCCGAGATCACCCGGACCAGCAGGTCGTTCAGGTATTCCACGGTGTAATCGCCCACGCTGGGGGCCAGATGTTTCCCGCCGATGCCGGAGTCGTCGGTCAGAAAGACGTACTGGCTGCCGGTGTAGACGGCGGCGTTGCGCATCAGGTATTCCACATCCTTTTCCGCGCCCGAGGAGACCACGGGGAGCAGGCGGACGCCCAGGGCCGCGGCCTCCTCCACCGCCCGGAAGAAGGCGGGCAGGTTCTTGTCGTGGGGCGGGGCGTCCAGCAGGTGGACGGCCACCCGGGTGGCCGAGGGGGACCAGGACAGACCCAGCATCTCCTGAAGGGCCTGTTCCACGGCCTCGGGGTAGTCTCCGCCTCCCCCGGCCCCCTGAACGGCCAGGATCTCCCGCTGGGCGGTGACGTTCCGGGAGAAGTCAAAGGCGCGGAGCAGGTAGGAGGTATTCTCGTCCGAAGTGTCGCGGTAAAAGATCATGCTCAGCCGGATGGCGGCGTTGGGACAGCGGCTTTGGATGCCCTCGATCACCGACAGCAGCTCGGCCTTCAGGTAGGAGATCTCGTCCCCCATGGAGCCGGTGGTGTCCACGATCAGGCACAGGTCCAGCACTTCCTCCCGGTCTTCGGCCGCGGGCAGGACCAGGACGATCTCCTCCCCGGGCAGGGCCTCGGCCTCGGCGGTCCGGTTCCCGCTCCCGGCCTGCACCCGAAAGCCCTGCACGTTGGCGATCTCGTCCGCGAACAGAAAGGCCCGTCCGGCTGCATCGGTGCGGGCGGCAAAGATCTCCTGCCCGTCGGCCAGCAGCTTCACCTCCACGTCCGCGGCGGGGGCCAGGATCTCCCGGCCGTTCTCCTCGTACAGCACCCGGTCGGCGCGGGTCACCTTCACCGGAAAGCGGAAGCGGGCGCCCTTTTGGCAGGCGGCATAGGCCGGGGCGAATTCTCCCTGACCGTTCGGGCCCCGGGTCAGCAGGTCCAGCCACAGGCTCCAGTTGTCCAGGTCGCTCCAGGCCCCCGCCGTCAGCTGGCCGGCCGCAGGCAGGTTTTCCTGACTCTCCTCAGGGGCCTCGCCGGGTTCCTCGGTGAACTCCCCGGAGGGGGCGAACTCGTCGGGGGTCCCGTAGCCGCCGGCGCACCCGAAGGCGGTCAGCAGCAGGACGAGGACCGTCAGACACAGTGCAAATTTTTTCATCTTGTTTCCTCCCTGTATTTTTCAGATCTTTTCAGATCCACTTTGCGTAGAGGGCGGTCTCTTGGTAAATAACATTGCCGTCCTCATCTAACTTTTCTGCCGGGGTGGTATCTTTTTCAAAATCCCATGCGTTGATACACTCCGGCTCCTTGAACCATCCGGCAAAGCGTTTGCCTTTGCTGACCGGATTTTCAGGCGGCAAAACATCTAACAAGGAGCCATACGGGACATTGTCCAGCCAATAACATCCGTAATTCTCTGTTCTGCCGTCATTGTAATAGTAAGTTACATTGGCAGGATTAACGCCCCATTCTAATTTGAAAAACTCCTTATGAATTTGGTGATGCACATAAAGATTGTTCGTATCTCTAAAAAAACTGCTGAATACAAAATTTTCCAAATCTCGAAATTCTATTATGAAAATAGATAGATTAAAATAAAGCCGAAATGTCGGCAAATCAACATTTAGATCCCAAGGTAAATAGACTTTTTCTAAGCCTTCACTTTTCCATTCAGTTCCTCCCCATTTTGCAGGATTCCGAATCGTGACCACCGGTTTACCATTTACCTCTTCCGGAACAATCAAAACTCTTTTTTGTTTTCCCTGCTCTGATAAATCTGTAATATAGATTTTTCCTTCTATCCATTCTCTGCAAATAAAATCTCCATACTCAAATTCCGGCCTGTAATTCGGATTGCAGCCGCTCGCCAGGACCAAAACCAAAGCCAGCATCAGGGCGCTGCAACCTTTCAACACTTTTTTCATTTTTTTCCTCCTTGTATCATAGAAAGTTTTTTTCAGGCAAAGCAGGGGACGCGGCCCTGTTGAGCGTTTTGAACTGCGGGCATTCATTTTTCCCGGCCCGGCGGGCGCCTTCGGAAGGGCCGTACACTGTTTAGACACCGCAGCGAGGCAATTTATTGGAAAAAAGTGAAAAAATTTTTTTCGGCCGACCGGAGGGGGGTGACGGCCGGGGAAAGGCCGGGGGACGGAAAATCCCGAACAGGGCCTCGGCCGGAAAGAAAACCCGGAGACAGGGGGACGAAAAATCCTGAACGGGGGATTCCCTGAAAAGAGAGCGGGGATCCCCGGAAAAGAAGAGAGGCTTCCCCGGAAAAGAAGAGGAGATTCCCTGAAAAAGAAGAGGAGATTCCCTGAAAAAGAGGGAGAGCGGGAAAAATTGTCCCGGAAAAGGGGGCAAAGAGGGCCGTTTTCGGCCCCAAAAGGGGGGATCCGGCCCAAAATTTCGGGGAAGGGCGGATTTTTTTTAAATAAATGTTTACAATGGCGGGGAATTGTGCTATAATACTAGCAAACCCAATCCGTATTGACAGGAGGAAAATCCCATGAACAAAAGCGAACTGATCAAATCCGTGGCCGCCAAAGCGGGCCTCACCAACAAGCAGGCCGAGGCCGCCTACGACGCCGTGATCGCCTCCATCGTGGAAGCCTTCCGCGACGACGAAAAGGTGCAGCTGATCGGCTTCGGGACCTTCGAGCTGAAAAAGAAACCCGCCCGCGAAGGCATCAACCCCCGGACCAAGGAAAAGGTCCGGATCGCGGAGACCTGCGTGCCCGCCTTCAAACCCGGCAAATCCTTCAAGGATCTGTTCAATCAGGACTGAGCAAAAAAAGACGACGGCCGTCCGGTCCTCGTCTTTTTTACACCCGCCGGGGGAGGGATCCCCGGCAAGGGGATACATAGCGGACTTTTGTTCGGGATCGACTGAAGAACCATGACGAAATACTGCATTGTCGCCAGCGACTTTGACGACACTCTGCTGCGGTCGGATCTGACCGTCAGCGACTACACCAAGGCCGTCATCGCCGAGTTCACCGAAGAGGGCGGCGCCTTTCTGATCACCACCGGCCGCACCAACGGCTCGGCCCGCAAGTCGGCCGCCCGGGCCGGCCTGACCCGGGGGCTGGTCATCTCCTACCAGGGGGCCATGATCGAGGATCTGGAGACCGGGGAGGAGGTGCTGTACCGCCCCCTGGACTGGGAATCGGCGGTCTGGCACCTGAAAAAGCTGGAAAAAGGCCCCGGCCAGGTGCAGATCTACCACAAGGACCGGCTGTATGTGACCCGCCGGGACGCCCGCACGGCCGAGTACGAGCGGGTGTGCGAGGTGGAAGCCGAGGAGGTCGGCGTCCCCCTGTCCGAGTTTGTGGAGCAAAACCGGCTGGAGCTGTGCAAGATCCTGGTCATCGCCGCCCCCGAGGAGGCCGCCGCCATGCTGCGGGATTTTTCGGCCGAGCGGGGCGGAGATTTTTACTACTGCCTGTCCAAGCCCATCTTCTTCGAGGTGCTGGCCAAGGGGGTCTCCAAGGGAGAGGCCGTCCGCTTTGTGGCCGAGCGCATGGGCAAGAGCCTGGAAAACGTCCTCGGCTTCGGGGACGGCATCAACGACCTGCCCCTGATCGAGGCCGCCGCCGTGGGCTTTGCGGTGGAAAACGCCCAGCCCGCCCTGAAGGAGGCCGCCGACTGCGTCTGCCCCTCCAACGACGAGGACGGGGTGGCCAGGACCATGGTGGCCTACTGCGGCCTGAAAGAACCCGAGCTGCCGGGAAAGGAGTGACGACATGGAACGAAAGGGCGACATGGAGCAGACCGTCATCGAAAAAAAAGTGGCGGTTTCAAAATTTGCCGCGGACCTGAACTGCAAAGTAGTGTTGGGCGGGGAGGCCGAAATGCTGCTCAACACCGTCAACGTCTCCCGGCCCGGGCTGCTTCTGGCCGGCTTTACCGACTACTTCGGGGTGAACCGGGTGCAGGTGCTGGGCAACGCCGAGTTTGAATACCTGCTGGCCATGGAGGCCGAAGCGCGCACCGCCGCCCTGACCCGTCTGGCCGAGCAGACCATTCCCTGCATCATCGTCAGCCGGGGGCGGGAGATCTTTCCAGAACTTCTGACGGTGTGCGGCCGGCATCACATCCCCCTGATGGTCTCCGACCACACCACCAGCAGCATCATCAACCTGCTGGTCATGTACCTCAACCGGGAGCTGGCCCCCTCGCTGACCCGGCACGGGGGACTGCTGGACGTCTACGGCATGGGCATTCTGCTGACCGGCAAGAGCGGCATCGGCAAGAGCGAGACCGCGCTGGAGATGGTCAAACGGGGGCACCGCATGATCGCAGACGACTCGGTCATCATCAAGCGCATCGACGCCAAGCTGATCGGCAGCTGTCCCGAGATGATCCGCTACTTCATGGAGATCCGGGGCATCGGCATCATCGACGTGCGCAGCATGTACGGCGTGGGTTCGGTGCTCCAGGAAAAGCAGATCGACCTGGTGGTCGAGCTGGAAAACTGGGACGAAAACAAGGTCTACGACCGCCTGGGCGACAAGCCCCTCTACGAGGAGATTTTGGGGGTCACCCTGCCCAAGCTGATCATTCCCGTCCGCCCCGGGCGGAACCTGGCCATCATTCTGGAGGTCGCCGCCCGCAACAGCCGCCTAAAAGAGCTGGGCTACGACGCCGCCAAGGAGATCATCAACCGCTCCCTGAATTTCTGAGAGGGTCGGAGGGGAGGGGACGCCCTCGCAGGAGAAAGAACATGAGCGACAAATTCAGAATCTGCTTCGGGACCATGGCCGCTTTTTTGCTGGGCGCCGACCTCGTGCTCTGCGCCGGGCTGGCCCTTTTGGAAAACCCCTGGACGGCCCTGGGGATCGGCGCCGCGCTGCTGATCGCGGCCGGGGGGCTGGCCTTTGCCTTCCGGCGCTCCGAGGAACTCTGGCAGACCGTGCTGACCATCGCCCTTGCGGCTGCGGGCTGCGGGCTGGGTATGGCGGCCTGCCTGATCCCACTGGATGTCTCTCTTTCAGGCCCCTTCGCCCTCAGACTTTTGGCGGCGTTCGGGGGGACGCTGGTCCTCTATCTGGCGTACGGCCTGATCGCCGAGCGAATGGAGCACGGTCTAAAGTGGTTCACCTTTGCCCTGGTCGGCCTGCTGTGGACGGCCGCCGTCCTGCTGTGGGTCTTCGGGGGACGGCCGGAACTTTGGGGCCTGATCTTCTTTCAGCTGTTTTTGGGACTGCTGTTCGTCTTTCCCCTCATCATCCGCGCCGAGGAGATCACTACCCTGCGCAGAAATCTGGCGCTAAGTTCGCTGACCATCGCCTTTCTGGTGCTGCTCATCGCCCTGATCATTTTGACCGAGGGAGAGGCCCTGGACGGCGGAGAACTGATCGAGGGCTTCTCGGTGGAGAGCCCGGGAAAGAGCCGGCTGAACCGCAGAAAAACACTCCCGCCGGGATAAAGTTTGTTTGGCATAACAGAGGAAAAAGAAGGCTTGAAAGGGCCTTCTTTTTCCTCTGTCCGGGGGAAAGGATAAAAAATTTTTGACGGGACGAGGCCAAAGACTTGACGGAAGAACGCCCGAGTAGTATAATACTTGAACGGGCCGAAAGCCGAGCCTTGCGAAAAGTCTGTGAGGCGGGCGTCCGGCCTTGCGACTTTTTCTGCCGGCCGGAAGACCGGCGGGAAAAAGACGAGCGGGAAACGGACGAGCGGGGAAAAGACGAGAGTACGAGAAGGAGCCGAAGAGGGCTTTTAAGATGGAACGGGCCGAACGGATCGGAAGAAGAGAGGAAAAAAATCGGCTGAAAGCCGAACGAAAGAGGCAGAGACAGGAAAGAAGGGCGGAGCGGCGCCAAAGGCGGAGCAACATGACCGAGCGCCCGCTGCTGGGCAAGATCATCTGCTTTTCCCTGCCCCTGATGGCAACCGGCATTCTGCAGCTTCTGTACAACGCCGCCGACATCATCGTGGTGGGACAGTTCTCCGGCCACGTGGCCATGGGGGCGGTGGGGGCTACCTCCTCCCTGGTCAACCTGCTGGTCAATCTGTTCGTCGGGCTTTCGGTGGGCGCGCTGGCCAACATGTCCCGCTGGGTGGGCGCCGGAGACGAAAAGCGGGCCGACGCCGTGGTGCATACCTCCGTCCCCGTCAGCCTGATCGGGGGCGTCGTCATCGGGGCGGTGGGGGTCTTTGCCTCGCCCTGGCTGCTCGAACTGATGCAGACGCCGGAGAACGTGCTGCCCCTGTCTTCGCTGTACATGCGCATCTACTTTCTGGGGATGCCCGTGCTGATCCTCTACAACTTCGGGGCCTCCATTCTGCGGGCCTGCGGGGACACCAAGCGCCCCCTGATCATCCTCTGTATCTCGGGCATGATCAACGTCGCCCTGAACTGTACCTTTGTGGCGGGCTTCGGCATGAGCGTGGACGGGGTGGCCATCGCCACCGTGGTCTCCGAGGTCTTTTCGGCCCTGGCCGTGCTGTTCGTGCTGATCCGCCGCAAGGGCTTCGGACATCTGAGCTTCCGCCGTGTCCGAATCGACAGGGAGGCCCTGGGAGACATGATCCGCATCGGGCTGCCCGCCGGCATCCAGGGTACCATTTTCTCCCTCTCCAACGTGGTCATCCAGTCCTCGGTCAACTCCTTCGGGGACATCGCGGTGGCCGGAAACACCGCCGCCGCCAGCATCGAGGGCTTTGTGTACACCTCTATGAATGCGGTTTCCCAGGCCTGCCTGACCTTTACCGCTCAGAACTTCGGGGCCCAAAAGACCGGGAACATGCGGCTGGTGCTGCGACAGTGCCTGATCATCGTCTTTGTGCTGGGCGCAGTGATGGGGGCGGTGGTCATGCTGCTGGCCACCCCGCTGCTGTCCATCTACAACCGGGAGCCCGAGGTCATCGCCTACGGCATCAACCGCATGACCTTTATCGTGACCACCTACTTTTTGTGCGGCATCATGGAGGTCCTGGTGGGCGCCCTGCGGGGGATGGGCCGCTCGGTGGTGCCCATGGCGGCCTCCATCATCGGAGTGTGCGGGCTGCGCATCCTGTGGATCTACACGGTGTTCGCCGCGGACCGCAATCTGGATATGCTCTACATCTCCTATCCCATCTCCTGGCTGGTGACCTGCCTGTTCCACCTGGTCTGCTACTTCGTGGTGCGGCACAAAGTGGAACGGCAGATCCGCAACGATCTCCGCCTGGAGGAGGCCGCCGGAATGTGTCAAAAAGGTGAAAATTAGAAAAACCTCCCCCGGATCGGTTGACATTAAAATTTCTTTTGAGTAAAATAGGTTAGAGTCCTAAATATTAGGACTCTAACTTTTTATCGCTTCCGCCCGTCGTCTCCCTCGGGAGGCGACGAATTTTGACCGCGGAAGGACGAAGGTGCGCAAATGGATGGCCTGGACGAATTTGAGCGGGGGAACATCTGTATTCTGCTGAGCAAGCTGGAAAGGCGGCATTTTTTCATCAAAAAACAGGTGATGGACCGCCTCGGCATCACCTATCAGCAGGGAAGGATCCTGCTCTTTCTGAGCAAACACCCGCAGGGCAGCCTGAATCAAGCCGATCTGGCCGTCCACTTCGACGTCAAGCCGCCCTCGGTCAACAGCGTGCTGTCCGGCATGATCAAAAACGGACTGGTGGAAAAGCGGGTCAACGACCGGGACGCCCGGAACTTTGACCTTTACGCCACCGAAAAGGGGAAGGAGCTGGCCAAAAAGCTGGCCCAAAGCTTTGATCTGATCGACCGGAAGGTCATCGAGGTGCTCTCCGACGAGGAGCGGCAGACCATGCTGTCCCTGCTGCACAAGCTGCTGTCCGCCGGCGCGCCCGGCGCGGACGGGGCGCGCTGAATTTTTTTGACATTCATTTTTTGGAGTAGTATATGGTAAAGACCCTTTTGAAATCGGTGAGGCAGTACAAAAAGGCCTCCATCCTGGCCCCGGTCTGCATCATTCTGGAGGTGATCCTGGAGTGCATCATTCCGCTGATCATGTCCGACCTTCTGGACAGCATGAACGGGCAGGAGATGAGCGTGGTCTTCAAGTTCGGATTCATCCTCATCTTCATGGCCCTGTTCTCCCTGCTGTTCGGGGTGCTGTCGGGCAAGTTCGCGGCCACCGCCTCCTGCGGCCTGGCCCGCAACCTCCGCCACGACCAGTTCGCCAGCCTGCAGCGCTTTTCGTTCAGCAACATCGACAAGTTTTCCCCTTCGGGCATGGTCACCCGTCTGACCACCGACATCACCAACGTGCAGATGGCCTACATGATGACCATCCGCATCGCCGTGCGGGCCCCGCTGATGTTCCTGTTTTCGCTGATCATGGCCTTCACCATCAACGCGCGCATGGCCCTGATCTTCGTCATCATCGCGCCCTTTCTGATCTTCGCCCTGTTTCTGATCTTCCGCAAGGTGGTGCCCATCTTCAACCGCCTGTTCAAGAGGTACGACGCCATGAACGAGTCGGTGCAGGAGAACATCAAGGCCGTGCGGGTGGTCAAGTCCTACGTGAGGGAGGACCACGAGATCAAAAAGTTCGGCAAGACCTCGGACGATCTGCGCGACGACTTCACCAGGGCCGAAAAGATCGCCGCTCTGGTCGATCCGGTCATGCGGTTTTTCATCTACATCGGCATGCTGCTGGTCTCTTTTTTGGGCGCGCTGATGATCATCAGGACCTTCGGGGGCTTTGACGCCGCCGGCGAACCCATCTGGGGGGAGCTGTCCGTGGGCGAGCTGTCCAGCCTGATCACCTATGCCATGCAGGTGCTCTCCAGCCTGATGATGCTGGCCATGGTGGTGGTCATGCTGACCATGGCCATGGCTTCCGGCCGACGGATCGCCGAGGTGCTGAACGAGACCCCGGACATCCGCGACCCCAAGGACCCCGTCATGACCGTGGCCGATGGCTCGGTGGACTTCAACCACGTCAGCTTTGCCTACGCCAGAGAGGCCGAGCGCCCCGCCCTGTCGGACATCGACCTGCACATCAAGTCGGGGCAGACCGTGGGCATCCTGGGGGAGACCGGAAGCGGCAAATCCTCCCTGGTCCAGCTGATCCCCCGGCTGTATGACGCGACCGAGGGCAGCGTCCTGGTGGGCGGCGTGGACGTCCGGAACTACGATCTGGAAGTCCTCCGCAACGAGGTCTCCTTCGTGCTGCAAAAAAACCTGCTGTTCTCGGGCACCATCCTCGACAACATGCGCTGGGGCAACCCCGACGCCACCGAGGAGGAGGTGCAGAACGCCTGCAAGCTGGCCATGGCCGACGAGTTCATCCAGACCTTCCCCGACAAGTACCACGCCCGCATCGAGCAGGGGGGCACCAACGTCTCGGGCGGCCAGAAGCAGCGCCTCTGCATCGCCCGCGCCCTGCTCAAAAACCCCAAGGTGCTGGTGCTGGACGACTCCACCAGCGCGGTGGACACCAAGACCGACGCCCAGATCCGGGCCACCTTCCGGGAGAAGATCCCCAACGTGACCAAGATCATCATCTCGCAGCGGGTGGCCTCGGTGCAGGACGCCGACCAGATCGTGGTGCTCTCGGGCGGCGCGATCAGCGGGGTGGGCACCCACGAGCAGCTGATGGAGAGCAATCAGATCTACCGCGAGATCTACGACATCCAGAGCCGGATGGGAGGTGACGCCGATGAAAACTAAGACCGCAAAGCACAACGGCACCATTCCGGGACTGGGAAAGCCCCGGACCCCGGGCTCGTCCAAGGGCTGGTTCCGGCGGCTGTTCGGGTATCTGTGGTCCCGCTACCGGGCCAGGCTGATCGTGGTCATGATCTGCCTGCTGATCAGCGCGGCCTCCTCCATTGCCTCGGCGGTATTTCTGCAGTACATCGTGGACAGCTGCATCTGGCCGGCCCTGACCGAGGGGCTGGACGCCGTGTGGGGCAATTTGCTGGGCGGCATCATCGTCATGGGCAGCATCTTCCTGCTGGGGGTGCTGACCACCTTCCTCTTCAGCCGCATGATGGCCGTCATCACCCAGTCCTTTCTGAATGACATCCGCAAGGACCTGTTCGCCAACATGCAGCGGCTGCCGGTCCGCTTCTTCGACACCCACACCCACGGCGACATCATGAGCGTGTACACCAACGACGTGGACACCCTCCGCCAGCTGATCAGCCAAAGCCTGCCCCAGCTGTTCTCCACGGGGCTGACCGTCACCCTGCTGCTCATCGTCATGCTCTCCTACAGCATCTGGCTGACCCTGGTGGTCTTCCTGGCCCTGGGGCTGATGATCCTGGTCACCAAAAAGGTGGGGGGACGCTCGGCCCGGCACTTTGTCCGCCAGCAGCAGGCGCTCGGCAAGGCCGAGGGCTTCATCGAGGAGATGGTCTACGGCCAGAAGGTGGTCAAGGTCTTCTGCCACGAGGAGGCCGCCCTGCACGACTTCGACGAGGTCAACGACGACCTGTTCCGGAACGCCGAGGCCGCCAACAAATTCGCCAACATCCTCATGCCCATCATGGGCAACATCGGCAACCTGCTCTACGTCTGCCTGGCCTTCGTGGGCGCCGGTCTGGTCATCGGCGGGGTGCCCAACCTCTGTCTGACCGGCATCAACGCCCTGACCGCCGGCGTGGTGGTCTCCTTCCTGCCCATGGGGCGGAACTTCTCCATGTCGGTCAGCCAGGTCTCCCAGCAGATCAACCTGGTGGTCATGGCCGGGGCCGGCGCCGGGCGGATCTTCCGCCTGCTGGACGAGCAGCCCGAGCATGACGAGGGCTACGTCACCCTGGTCAACGCCAACATCGCCCCCGACGGCACCGTCACCGAGAGCGCCGGGCGCACCGGAGAATGGGCCTGGCGGCATCCCCACAAGGCCGACGGCACCGTCACCTACACCGCCCAGCACGGCGACATCGTCCTCGATCACGTGGACTTCGGCTACAACCCCGACCACCTGGTGCTGCACGACATCACCCTGCACGCCCTGCCCGGCCAGAAGGTGGCCCTGGTGGGGGCGACCGGCGCGGGCAAGACCACCATCACCAACCTGCTGAACCGCTTCTACGACATCGCCGACGGCAAGATCCGCTACGACGGCATCAACATCAACAAGATCAAAAAGCCGGATCTGCGCCGCAGCCTGGGCATCGTGCTGCAGGACACCAACCTGTTCACCGACACCGTCATGGAAAACCTCCGTTACGGCCGGCTGGACGCCACCGACGAGGAGTGCGTCGCCGCCGCCAAGCTGGCCAACGCCCACGACTTCATCACCCGGCTGCCCCAGGGCTATCAGACCCTGATCCACCCCGACGATCTCTCGCAGGGACAGCGGCAGCTGCTCTCCATCGCCCGCGCGGCGGTGGCCGACGCCCCGGTCATGATTTTGGACGAGGCCACTTCCTCCATCGACACCCGGACCGAGGCCATCGTGCAGCAGGGCATGGACGCCCTGATGAAGGGCCGGACGGTCTTCGTCATCGCCCACCGGCTGTCCACCGTGCGGAACTCCGACGTCATCCTGGTGCTGGATCACGGCCGGGTCATCGAGCGGGGCAGCCACGACGAGCTGATCGCCCAGAAGGGCCGCTACTATCAGCTGTACACCGGCGCCTTCGAGCTGGAGTAAAGCCGCAGAGGCCCCCTAAAAAGCTGGCCCGAAAGAACTTCGGGGCGCCGGACGAGGCTGTAAAAACTGAAACAGAGGGGCCTGGCGAACCGAGGGGGTCTGGCGAAAAGCGATCCCGTAAGAAAAATTTACACCGGGTGAACCCCGTAACGGCCCGAACAGGGGGACCCTGGCGAAAGCGAACCCGAAGAACATCGGGACGCCGAGGCCAAGGCCGGAACAGAGGGATCTTGGCGAGCGCGACCCCCGAGAGAATGGTTAAAGCGATCCCCAAGAATACGGTCCAAGAGAAGTTTTAAAGGAAAAACATCCGCAAAAGATGAGTCCGGCCCCCGCCTTCCGAGAAGGCGGGGGCCGGACTTTTGCAAGGCAAAGGGAAGGTGATCTAAAAAACGGCCGATCCCGGGTCAGATCCCGTGAACAGAACGCTTTTTTCTGAGCAAGACAGATTACCCGGATCTCTGTGGGGGAGAGGGTTCAGCGCAGGCCGAGAACGGCGCGGAACTTTTGCAGGGCTGCCGAACAAAAGGCCTCCGGCAGTTTCAGCTCCCGGGCAATGGCCCTCAGGTCTCTTTCAGTCGGATTGCCCTGGCCGAGAACGGTCATCTCGTGTTCGGCCTTGTGGGGCGTCGCGGTCAGGTCAAAGGCCGGAGACAGAACGTAACCTCTCAGCCGTTCGTCGTAGAGAAAGGCAAAGTTCTTGCCGTGATCGTCCTTGTTGCCGTACAGGACGTTAAAGCACATCCGACGGTAGGCCTCCCGAAGATCGGCCCCCCTGCGCACGGAGATGGCGGAGATCACCTGAAACAGATGCATGTAGTCAAGATTGGGGAGGCGGTGCGTCGTCTCGAGCAGGGCGGACAGCGAGACGGTGTGGACCCGGCCGTCCGGGGTCCGGTCAAAGCGCTTTGCCCCGAAGTAGCCCGAGCAGAGCGAGGACGGGAACAGCCTGTACTCGTTGACGGCAATGCCGCAGCGCTCGGCCGCCCGGTTGGCCTCGAACTCGGAGAGCCCCGCATCCGGCGGGTCGATCCGGCAGGGGAATTTGACGATCCATTCGTCGCCGCCGTCCGCAATGTGCGCCTTGGGCCGGGCGCCGCCGCTGGAGCCGCCGAGGCGGAAGATCTTGTCCAGATCGGCGTCGGCCCCCCCATCATCCAAGATCCCGGCCGCCTGCGCGGCCAGTTCGTCCAGCCGGTAATCGACGGGGCTGTCGTCCGCCTGGGAGGGATGGTAGGTCAGCCCTCCCAATCCCCCTGCGCTGACGAGGGCCAGCTTGGTCAGCGGGGAAAGGCCGGCATAATTCACCCCCTGCTTTGCGAGCATGCGGCTGATCAGCAGTTCGCCCCAGCCGTCCGGCAGCGAATCGTGAAAGACCCCGTAAAGGCCCTGAAAGACGGGCTTTTTTGAGATGAAGATCTCCCGGGACAGGGGAAGGGAAAAGGGAGAGAGCGAAAATCCGCTTTTCACCCATCTTTCGGCGTACTGAAAGGCAATTTCTCCCTCCACTTCGGAAAGGATCCCGACCTCTCTGCCGTTGTACAGGACCCGGAGGCTCTGAACTTCCCTAATCATGGCGATACTCCTTCAGATCGGTGATGATCGGGTGGGAAAACAGCCCGCCGAAATCGGCCAGACAGCCCAGCGCGGAGGCCAGCCCCATCAGGGCGTGCAGAGAGATCTCCCCGCTGGCCTCAAACCGCCGCACCGAGGCATAGCTCACCCCCGACAGCTCGGCGATCCTGCGCTGCGAAAGCCCCTTTTCCCGGCGGCGTTTTTTGAACCGTTCCACCAGCTCAAAGGCCGCGCGCTCGGCCGTCAGGACGTTCACAAAATTTCCGATGTCAAACGGATTCTCTTTCATAGTGTTCATATTTTAGCATAAAACGGGGGAAATGTCAACAGAAAGCGCTCATATATGAGCAATTCTGACGCAGACCGAACTTTGCGCCGGCGCCCGGAAAGGAGAGCCCGAAGACAGAGAAGAAGAGAGGGAGGAAGCGAGCAGGGAGAAGGAGAAAAAAACGGTTGACAAACTTTTGAAAATGCGCTATAATAAAGACGATCAAAAGAACTATGGCTTTTCGCGACTGGTGGAAAAAACAGGAGCATACCTGATTGGAACGAAAAGCGTCACGGCCGACCACCTGGGCAAAAGCTGCTCGGGCGGTCTTTTATTTTCCGGACCGCCGGGCGGCGCTTTTGAAATTCTTCAAAGGCAGGTGTTACCATGAGAGAACAGTGGAAGGGATTTGTCCCCGGAAATTGGCAGAACGAGATCGACGTTCGCGACTTCATTCAGAAGAACTACACCCCCTACGAGGGGGACCGCAGCTTTTTAAGCGGTCCGACCGCCCGGACCAACCGGCTGATGGAAAAGGTGAAGGCCCTGTTGAAGGCCGAGCAGGACAAGGGCGGGGTGCTGGACGTGGACACCGAGCGGGTGTCCTCCCTGCTCTCCTACGGGCCGGGCTACCTCGACAAGGACGAGGAGCTGATCGTGGGCCTGCAGACCGATGAACCCTTAAAGCGGGGGGTCAACCCCTTCGGGGGCATCCGCATGGCCCGGCAGGCCTGCGAGGCCTACGGCTACAAGCTGTCGGACACCATCGAAAATCAGTTCAAATTCAAGACCACCCACAACGACGGGGTCTTTCACGTCTACACCGACGACATGCGGGCGGTCCGCAGGGCCGGGCTGATCACCGGTCTGCCCGACGCCTACGGCCGGGGCCGGATCATCGGGGACTACCGCCGGGTGGCCCTGTACGGCCTGGACGAACTGATCGCCCGCAAGAAGGCGGACAAGGCCGAATGGGGCAAAAAAGATATGTCCGAGGCCGTCATCCGCCAGTGCGAGGAGCTGTACAAGCAGATCGACTTTCTGGAGCAGCTGAAGACCCTGGGCGAGTGGTACGGCCTGGACCTGGGCCGGCCGGCCGCAAACGCCCGGGAGGCCGTGCAGTGGGTGTACATGGGCTACCTTGCCGCCATCAAGGAGCAGAACGGGGCCGCCATGAGCCTGGGCCGGGTCAGCACTTTTTTGGACATCTACTTCGAGCGGGACCTCAGGGCCGGCCTTTTGACCGAGGAGGGCGCGCAGGAGCTGATGGACGACTTCGTCATCAAACTCCGCCTCTCCCGCCAGCTGCGCACCCCGGCCTACAACGAGCTGTTCGGCGGGGATCCCACCTGGACCACCGAGAGCGTGGGCGGCATGGGGGAGGACGGCCGCACTTTGGTCACCAGGAGCTCCTTCCGCATCCTGAACACCCTCTACAACCTGGGACCGGCCCCCGAGCCCAACCTCACCGTGCTGTGGTCGGAGGCCCTGCCCGAGGGCTTCAAGACCTTCTGCGCGGCGGTCTCGGCGGACACCGACTCCATCCAGTACGAAAACGACGACCTCATGCGCCCGGTCTCGGGGGACGACTACGGCATCGCCTGCTGCGTATCGGCCATGAAGCTGGGCAAGCAGATGCAGTTTTTCGGGGCCCGCTGCAACCTGGCCAAGCTCCTCCTTCTGACCCTGAACGGGGGAAAGGACGAGGTCAGCGGGGCGCAGATCGCCCCCGAGGGCAAGGTCTTTTCGGGCAAGCTGGACTTCGACGAGGTCATGGCGGCCTTCCGGACCTACCAGACCTGGCTGTGCCGGCTGTACGTCAACACCCTGAACGTCATCCACTACATGCACGACAAGTATGCCTACGAGAAGATCCAGATGGCCCTGCACGACACCGAGGTCGAGCGCCTGATGGCCTGCGGGGTGGCCGGGCTGTCCGTCATCGCCGACTCGCTCTCCGCCATCAAGTACGCCTCGGTGACCCCCGTGCTCAACGAGGAGGGGCGGATCACCGACTTTAAGATCGAGGGGGATTTCCCCAAGTACGGCAACGACGACGACCGGGTGGACCTGCTGGCCGCCGGCCTGCTGAAGGAATTTTCCGAGGAACTCAAAAAGACCCCGGCCTACCGGGGGGCCAAGCATACCCTTTCGGTGCTGACCATCACCTCCAACGTGGTCTACGGCAAAAAGACGGGGGCCACCCCGGACGGCCGGCCGGCCGGCGCTCCCTTCGCGCCCGGTGCCAACCCCATGCACGGGCGGGAGCACTCCGGCGCGCTGTCCTCCCTCAATTCGGTGGCCAAGCTGCCCTACGAGTGCTGCCGGGACGGCATCTCCAACACCTTCTCCATCCTGCCCTCGGCCCTGGGCGAGACCCCGGAGGTCCGGGTGGAAAACCTGGTCTCCATGCTGGACGGCTACTTCGCCCAGGGGGCCCATCACCTGAACGTCAACGTCCTCGACCGCGAAAAGCTGGTGGCCGCCATGAACGACCCCAACGCCTACCCCAACCTGACCATCCGCGTGTCGGGCTATGCCGTCAACTTCCACAAGCTCTCCCGCGCCCAGCAGGAGGAAGTGCTCAAGCGCACCTACCATGCCGGACTGTAAGGCGGGCGGCCCCCGGGGATCGGCCGTCCCGGCGCCCGCTGAGGACGGAAGGCCCCGCCCGACCGCCGAGCTTGGGCCTTCGGCCCCGTCCGGGCAGGAGGCCCGGCCTTGGGAGGAAGTCAAAGGGCGGATCGATTCGGTCTACAACGGCTCGGCGGTGGACGGCAGGGGCCTGCGCTGCGTGATCTTTTTCAGCGGCTGCAACCTGCGCTGTCCCTTCTGCCACAACCCCGAGACCCTCTTCCTGCCGGGGAAGGAGGTCGCCGCCGGCGAAACGGTCCGGGGGGTGCTCCGCTACCGGACCTACCTCAAAAAGGGGGGCGTCACCCTCTCCGGCGGGGAGCCTTTTTTGCAGCCCGACTTCTGCCTGGCCCTGATCTCGGGCCTTCACGCCGAGGGGCTTTCGGTTTGCGCGGAGACCAACGGACAGATCTTGAACCGGGACATCATCCGGGCCGCCGACGGCTTTCTGACGGACGTCAAAAATCAGACCTCGGACGATCTTTCGGCCTACGAGGCCTTTCTGACCGCCTGCCGGGAGGCGGGGAAGGAGGTCACGCTGACCAACGTGCTGGTGCCGGGGGTCAACGACGCCCCCGAAAAGCTGGACGATCTGGGCCGCCTGGCCCGGCAGTTCGGCCTGCCCCTCAAATTGCTGCCCTTCCGCAAGCTCTGCCTGGACAAGTACCGCGAACTCGGCCGCCCCTTTGCCTACGAAACATACCGCGAGGCCGAGGCGGAGGACCTGGCCCGCGCCCGCGGGAGGCTGGGCCTTTGATCGGGGCCTGAAAGAGACCATAGTTTAAGCCGGCACCATAGCTGCAAACCTGGCCCATAATGGGAAAACGGGCGTCACAGCTGCAAATCAGCCTGTAATGGACAAGTCGGCGCTCTGGCTGCAAGGTCGGCCCGTAACGGAAAAATCCGGCGATATAAAGGAATAAAAGATCAGATCCGCCTTCCTCGCGAGGGCGGATCTTTTTTATGCGCATATTCGCATGTGAAGGAAAAGGGAAAGAGGGGGATCTTTTGTCCGGCCGCGCCGGAATTTCTCCGATCTTCCCGGAAAGAGGGGGGGTCCCGCAAAGGGCCGGAGGGCAAAAAAAAAGACCCGCTTATGCCGGCCGTGGATCATTTGATACCCGCTTTTTGGCAGGTGGGTAAACTGTCAGCCGGATCTGTCGGTCTGTATCGCGCCGCACGGGCGCCGGAACGGAGGTACTGCCTCCGCATACAACTTGCCATCCCCGGCTCGAACGTCCGTTTTCCCATTTTTTTCTTAGGGATAAAATTTCACCACGTATCGAACACAGCAGAATCTTCATTCTTATTATAGCGCAAAGCCGGCAGCCAGTCAAACATTTTCGGGGGAGGAAGAGAAGATGGTTTTCGGAAAAGCATGTGCGGCGGCGATCCGGCCTCCGAAAGGTAAAAAGAGCGCCCGCCTTTTCAGGCGGGCGCTCCCGGCGTTGTGCTCTTTACAGCCGCTTACTTCCTCTTGAGGAAGAGGGCGGCGCCGGCCAGGGTCAGCGCGGAGAGGAGGAGGGAGGCCCCCGTCACGCTGCCGTCGCAGCTGAAGGGACGGGCCTGCACCAGCACTTCCAGCATGACCTGGGCGTCGGCGTAGTTGCCGTCCTCCGAGTGATAGATCGCGAGGTGCTGGGTCTTGCCGATCTCGCCGACCTCAGCCTCGGGATCCGCCCAGGACCAGCCCTCGGGCAGCCGGATGTCGGACAGCTGATCGCGGTAGTAGGCAGTCAGCCCGTCCAGAGGCTGGGCGGGGGCCACGGCCTTGCCCACGGTCACCGTCAGATCGGCGGTGAGGGTGTTGTAGTTCTGGGTATCCCCGGGGGTGTAGACGGCCTCAAAGATGTTGGCGCCCACGTTGCCCACCGAAGCCGAAGCGTTCGTCCAGGTCCAGCCGGCGGGCAGGACCACGTCGGCCAGGGTGTCGCCGTAGGTGGCGGTCAGTCCGGCGGGGAGGGTGACCTGCGGGTCGGCCTTGGCCACGGAGAAGTCCGCGAAGACCGTACCGGTCAGCTCGTAGTTGACCGTGCCCTCGGGCAGGGCGGCGGTCACGGTGTAGTCCCCGGCGGCCAGGACTTCGCCGCTGAAGGTCAGCACCGGGGTCAGACTCTCGCCGTTGACCAGGCCGGAGAAGAAGGCGGTGACGGCCTTTTCGCTGCCGTCATAGACCAGCCCCTCGATGCCCTCGAAGGTCACGGTCAGCTCGGCGGGCCGGATGGTGAACCCGGTGGTGGGGGAGCCGGCCAGGTAGTAGTTGGCCGCGACTTCGCCCTCGGGCAGGGCGGCGGTGACCACATAGTCGCCCGCGTCCCTGGCCTCGGCGCTGTAGCTGAGCACGGGGGTCAGGCTCTCGCCCTCGGCCAGCCCCTCGAAGGAGGCGGTCAGGGTCTGCACCTGGCCGGTGTAGGTCAGGGTGAGGGTGTCGTAGCGGACGGTCAGGCCCTTGCGGACGATCTCGACCGTGCCGGTCAAGGTCCCGGTCAGCTCGTAGTTGGCGTTGACCGCATCATCGGTCAGGCTGACGGTGAGGGTGTAGACGCCCACTTCCGCAAATCCGGCGGGATCGGCGGCGACGGCGTAGACCACGCTTTCGCCCTCGACCACGTTGTCAAAGCGCACTTCGACGTTGGCGGACTGATCGGCGCCGCTGTAGGGCAGCTCCTCGGTGACGAAGACGGCGGTGATCTGCCGTCTGGCGATGACGTACGCCTGCTCGGTGCGGTCCAGCTGATAGTTGGCTGCCAGCGCGTTATCCGCGGGCAGGGAGACAGCGGCGGTGTAGGTGCCGGCGGCGGTGGCGGTGTTCCCGGAGAGGATCAGCTCAAAGTCCTCGCCCTCCACAAAGCCCGAGGCCGAAGCGGTGACGGTCTTTTCGGTGCCGTCGTAGACCAGGTCTTCGGTGCCCTCGAAGGTCACGGTCAGGGTGGCCTGTTGGATGGTCACCACGGTGGGCTGGGCGGACAGGGTGTAGTTTTTGGCGGTCTCGGTGTCGGGCAGGATGACGATCAGGGTGTAGTCCCCGGCGTTCTTCAGCACCACGCCCTCGCCGAAGGTCCATTCGGGCTCCAGGGTCTCACCGGCCACGATGTTGGTAAAGGTGACGCCGACCGTCTTTTCGGTGCCGTCATAGACCAGGCCGTCGGCCCCGGTCAGTTCGACGCCGACCACCCGCCGGGCGATCTCGAATTCCCGGCTGAGGGAAGTGCCGCCGGCCAGGGTGTAGTTTTTGGCGACTTCACTGTCGGGCAGGGAGGCGATCACGGTGTAGGTCCCCGCGTTTCTGACCTCGGAGACAGCCTCGCCGTTCTGCTCGAAGGAGAGGGTCAAAGTCAGGGTGTCCGCGCCCTGCAGGCCGCTTAAGAAGGCGCCGTTGATGTCGGCCCTGCGGTCCTGCCCGTTGTATGTCAGATCCATTTCGGCAAAGCCGGCGGTCAGATCGCGGCGGGCCACGGTAAATTCGCAGGTGAGGTCCCCGGTCAGGGTGTAGTTTTTGGCGATCTCATCCTCGGGGAGGGAGGCGGCGGCGGTGTAGTCGCCGGCGTTGAGGACTTCGCGGTCATAGGTGAGCACGGGAGCCAAAGTTTCTCCCGCCACCAGACCGACCAGGGAAGCGGAGATCTGCTGCTCTCTGGCGTTATAGACCAGATTTTCGTGATCGGTAAAGGTCACGGTCAGGGGGGCCTTTTTGATCTCGAAGGTCAACGAGGTCTCGCCGGTCAGGGTGTAGTTGATCTCGGCGCCCTCGGGGAGGGAGGCGGTCACCGTGTAGGTGCCGGCGTTGATGACTTCCTCGGCCGAGAAGGAGAACACCACGCGGAGTTCGTCCTGGTTCTGCAGGCCCACGAAGGAGGCGGAGATGTCGCCCTTGCGGTCCTGCCCGTTGTAGGTCAGGTCGACGGTGTTGAACTGCACGGTCAGGGAGGCCTTGGTGATCTCGAATTCCGCAGTCAGCGTGCCGGTCAGCGTGTAGTTTCCGGACAGCTCATTGTCCTCGGGCAGGGAGGCAGAGGCGGTGTAGAAGCCGACTTCCCGGGGTTCGCGGTCGTAGGTGAGGGCGGGGGTCAGCTCGTCCCCATCGGCCAGCCCCGCGAAGGCGGCGGTCAGGCTCTGCACGCGGCCGTTGTAGGGCTTCACGGTGTCCGAGAAGACCACGGTCAGCTCGGCCCTGGCGATGGTGAACTCGCAGGTGACGGTGCCGGTCAGGGCATAGTTGTCTGCGCCCTCGGGCAAGGAGGCGGTGGCGGTGTAGGTCCCCGCGTTTTTGACCTCGCGGTCATAGGTGATCACGGGCACAAATTCGTCGCCCTCGCCCAGCCCCACGAAGGAGGCGGTGATGGACTGCACCGTGCCGTCATAGATCAGCCCCTCGTAGTCATCAAAGACCACGGTCAGGGCGGCCCCGGCCACGGTAAATTCGCAGGTGAGGGTGCCGGTCAGAGTGTAGTTTTGGGCGATCGTGCTCTCGGGGAGGGAGGCGGTGGCGGTGTAGTCGCCGGCGTTGATGACCTCGGCGGGATCATAGGTCAGCACCGGGGTCAGCTCGTCCCCCTCGATCAAGCCGGAGAAGGTTGCCGAGATGGTCTTTGCGGTGCCGTCGTAGACCAGGTCGTCGTAGTCGGAGAAGACCACGGTCAGCCCGGCTTTTTGCACGGTGAATTCCTGGGTGAGGGTGCCGGTCAGGGTGTAGTTGGCCTCGGCGCCCTCGGGCAGGGAGGCAGTGGCGGTGTAGGTGCCGGCGTTGATGACCTCGGCGGGATCATAGGTCAGCACGGGGGTAAATTCATCGCCCTCGGCCAGGCTCACAAAGGAGGCAGAGATGGTCTTTGCGGTGCCGTCATAGGTCAGGCTGTCGTAGTCGTCAAAGACCACGGTCAGCTCGGCCCTGGCCACGGTGAACGCCTGGGTGAGGGTGCCGGTCAGGGTGTAGTTGGCCTCGGCGCCCTCGGGCAGGGAGGCGGTGGCGGTGTAGGTGCCGACGTTGACGACCTCGGCGGGATCATAGGTCAGCACGGGGGTAAACTCGTCGCCCTCGGCCAGGCCCACAAAGGAGGCAGAGATGGTCTTTGCGGTGCCGTCGTAGGTCAGACCCTCGTAGCCGGAGAAGACTACGGTCAGTTCAGCCTTGTCCAGGGTGACCTCGAAGGTCTGCTCGGCGGAGGCCGAATCCTGTCCCAGGGTGGCGGTGACCACGACCTTGTAACTGCCGCTGTCGGCCACGTCGGTCAGGGTCAGGGTGGCGGAAGTCTCCTCCAGCGGGAGGTATTCCTCGGTGTCGGCGTCCAGCTTGTACCAGGCGTAGGCGTAGGACACGGCCAGATCGTGGGAGGCCGTGACGGTGACCGAGGGATCCTGCCCGTAGCCGGCCTGCACGTCGGCGATCTCGCCCAGCACGGGGGCGGTCAGCGCCCAGGCTGCCGTCAGGGTCAGGGTCTCGTCCTCGGGCAGCAGCAGGGTGCCGCTCTCGAACAGGGCGCCGCCGCTCTGCCAGCCGGTCAGGGTGTAGCCGGTCCGGGTCACGGCCGAGGCGCCGGGCAGGGCAAAGCTTTCATCGGTCTGCCACAGGCCGTCGCTCAGCGCAAAGTTCAGGGGGCGGTCATACAGCCGCTGGTAGGACACCTCGGAGGGCATGGTACCGCCGCCGGGGGCCAGGATGACCAGGATCCGGTAGGTCAGGCAGGTCAGATCCTCCGCAGGCAGGCCGGCGGTCAGGCTGTCGTACTGCTCCCGGGAGGAGAGGATCAGAAGCTGGGTCTGTCCCTCCTCGGTCCCGTAGGGGAAGGCGCCCCCGCCCAGCGAAGTCACCGACTCGGGCAGGGTGATCTGGGCGGCCGATGCGGCCTCGGCAAAGGCGCCGGCCGCGATGCCGACCACCGGGGCCTGGCCGTGGATGTTGTCCGTCCAGGAGGCGGGGATGGCGGTCACGGTGCCGGTGTAGTTCACGTAATTGGCGTTCAGGCCGGTCAGCACATAGCCCTCGGCGGTGTACTCGGCGGTGAACTCGTTGTCCTTGGTGGGAATGGTAAAGAGGGCCGTTTTGGCGATCTCGCCCTCGCCCAGGTCAAAGACCATAAAGACCACGGCGTCCTCCTTCTCGGCGTCCACGCGCTCGAAAGCCACGGTCTGCTCGGCGGGGATCTCCGCGGCGAAGGAGGTCTCGCCGTCGGTCAGCAGCAGGGAGGCGGCGTAGACGTTCTCGTCGGAGAGGGTGACCGTCTCCTCGGACAGTCCGTCAAAGGAGGTCAGTCCGTAGGCCGCATTGCGGCCGTGGTTGAACTCGGCGTAGACCATGCTGCCGTTCAGGGAGGTCAGCGCGGTGTAGGAGGCCCAGGCGGTGTTCTCCTCGGTGGAGCCGGCCGAGATGTGTTCGGCGGCGGAGACCACGGCGCCCGCGTTGTAGGCCTTCAGCAGGGCGGCCGTCTCGCTGCGGCCGACCAGACCGGCGGTGTAGTCGGCGCCCGAGGTCACGGTCCCCAGGTTCAGGGCGTTCTCGATGCGCACGGGGGCAGCTGCCGCCGTCTCGGCGGTCACGGCCTCGGCCTCGGGATCGGGGTTGTAGTTGAATCCGGCGATGCCGCCCACCAGGGTGCCGTTTTCCACGGTGACCGCCCCGGTGTTCAAAACGTCAGCGAGGATCCCGGAGTTGGAGCCGGCCACGCCGCCCACCATGGAGACCGCAGTCCCCGCGGTGCCGGTCACCGCCGCCCCGTTTTCGGAAGAACTCAGGGTGCCGTAGTTGGCCCCGACCAGTCCGCCTACGGTGGAGGAGCCGCTCACGCTGCCGCCCACGGTGGAGGCGGCAGTCAGGGTGCCGCTGTTCTGGCCGATCAGGCCGCCCACGCTGTTGTTGCCGGTCACGGACAGACTCTCGGCGGTCACGCCGGAGATCGTGCCGTTGTTGATGCCGGCCAGGCCGCCGGCAAAGCCGGAGCCGGTCAGGGCGCCGCCGGTCAGGGTGACGTTCTCGATGACGCCGTTATTCTGAGCGGCAAGCAGGCCGACGCTGTCGGTGCCGCTCACCGAGGCGTTCTTAAGGACCAGGTTTTCCACCCGGCCGCCCTCGGAGATCAGGCCGAACAGCCCGAGGTAGCTCTTCCCGGTCTGGGTCAGGCCGGACAGCGCGGCGGCCGTCCCGTCCGACTTCAGGCCGGTCAGGGTGCCCGCAAAGCCGGCGGTCTGGGTGCCGATGGGGGAGAGGTCCGTCCCGGTCAGATCGATGTCCGCGACGATATGTAAGGTGATCCCCGCAAAGTCGGAACCCTCATTCACCCACTGGGCCAGCTGCCGCAGGCCGGCCGCGTCCGAGATCTGGTAGTCGGTCTCGGTCAGCCCTTCCGCGGCGGTGACCTCGGTCAGATCCGTCCAGGTGCCCGTGGCCCGGACGGCGCCCAGCCCCAGGCCCAGTACGCCGAACAGCACCGCGGTCAGGAGCAGGACGCCGAGGCTGACTTGCTTTCCTTTCGCTTTCAACATAAAAGTACCTCCTGTTTGAATCAGGAGCAGAGGGCCCCCGATTCCGCCAAATAAATTACCCTTGCTACACGCCGCGCCCGGGCAGAGCCTGAGGCGCGGGCATAACCTTTCCGACCACGGGAAGGGAGAAAAAACGCGGGCCCGAAGCCCTCATCCTTTTCCCCTGCTTCTCCGTATAGTTTTATTATAACTTATTTTCATTATTTTGTCATGCTTTTTAGAGAGAAATTTCAACTTTCTTTTTTTAAATTTTTTCCAAAGATCCCGGGCCGGGCGCCCGGCCCTCCGGCTTTTTGCGCATCCCCCTCTTTTTGGGTTGACAAGCCGCCCGAAAGTAGAGTATCATGACAGTGGAAAAAAACTCGGGAGGAGCTGCTGTGATCTGGACCGTGACCTTTTCGCCCTCGCTGGACTACGCCCTGGAAGTGGACGGGCTGGAGCCGGGGGTGCACATCGCCCGCCGGGCCGACCTGCGCCCGGGCGGCAAGGGCGTCAACGTGGCGCTGGTCGCCAAGGCGCTGGGGGCCGAGGCCGCGGCGCTGGGCTTTACGGCCGGCTTTACCGGGCGGGAGATCGTCCGCGCCCTGAGGGAAGCCGGTCTTCGGACCGACTTTCTGCCCGCAAAGGGGAGGTGCCGCATCAACGTCAAGCTGCTGGCCGGGCAGGAGACCCAGGTCAACGCCCCCGGGGTGGAGATCGGCCCCGCCCAGGTCGAAAAACTGACCCGAAAGCTTTCGGCCGCGGGAAAGGGAGACTTCGCGGTGCTGGCCGGCGCCGTCCCGCCAAAGCTGGGCGACGGCGTCTATGCCGACATCCTGAAAGCCGGCCGGGGGGCCGAATTCGCGGTAGACGCCCGAAAAGGGCTGCTGCAAAAGACCCTGCCGCATCATCCCTTTCTGGTCAAGCCCAACGACGAGGAGCTGTCCGAGCTGCTGGGCCGCCCCTTAAGCGGCGAGGCCGAACTGTGGGAGGGGGCCGAACAGGTGCAGCGAAAGGGCGCCCGAAACGTGGCGGTCTCCCTGGGCGGCAGGGGCGCCATGCTTCTGACCGAGGGGGGAGAGCGGTGGTTCGCCGCCCCGCCCGCAGGCCGGGTGGTCAACACCGTGGGCGCCGGCGATTCCCTAGTGGCCGGCTTTCTGGTCGGCTGGCAGCGGACGAAAGACTTTGCCGAGGCCCTCCGGCTGGGGGTGGCGGCAGGCTCTGCCACGGCCTTCCGGGAGGGCCTGTGCGGCCCGGGCGAGGCCGAGGCCCTGCTGCCCGAAGTCCGGATCGAAAGGCGGTAAGTCCCCTTTTCCCGGCTTTTTCCGGCGGGGGAATGAGGGAGTCCGGAAATCAGAAAAAGCGCGTTTTTCCCGGGAAAAACGCGCTTTTTGATGAGAGAGACTCTGCCCTCCCGGATATGGACGGAGAGAACCTGGCCTCCCGGATCTGATGAGGCCCTTCCGGATTTTGATGGGGGAGAGCATGTCCTCCGGAATTTTGATGGAGCGAAAGTGAGGAAGCGGAAGAGGGCTCGCCCTCCCAGATGCAGTAGGCATAACCCAGGGCGCCCGGGTAAAGCTGCACCGTCAGGCAGTCGCCGATCTCCTTCTCATTCCAGAACTCTTTGGGGACCGGGACGTCCTGTTCTCCGTCGTCCAGCGCCACCGTCAGCAGGTACAAAGTCGGGGACCGGCCGCCGCCCGAAATGCTTTTGTCCGTGATCTCGACGGTCAAGGGGGTGGGATCTTCTTTGTCCAGCGCATAGTTGAACACGCCCACGGCCGCGAACACAAACAGAAAACTGCCCATGACCGCCAGCAGACAACAGCCGACCCGCTCCCCCGTGCTCGCCAGATCTTCGATGGGCAGGCGCTCGGCCAGGATCAGCAGCACGCAGACGGCGGCCGCCGAGAGGACCAGGCCTCCGATCACGACGGGGATCCACAGGTTCTGTCCCCCCAAAAAGGTCAGCCGCAGCAGAAAGATCATCGCGCACAGCAGGAGCAGAACGGGAAGGATGGACTCGAAGCGGGTAAAATGGAAGCGGCCCGGGTCCCGGATCTGACCGACGCCCGCCGCGATCAGCAGGGCGGCGGAGGGCAGGATGGCCAAAAACAAAAGGAGGGCGTTTGCCTTGGGCGGCAGGAGGGGGATCAGCAGCAGCGCGATCCCGGTCAGGCCGAACAGCGCGGCCGCCGCGAATTTCGCAAAGGGGGCGGTCTGCCGCCGGAAGACCTGGATCCCGCGCCCGGCCAGCAGGATCCCGACAAGTCCCCAGAAGAGGACATAAAAAAAGGTGTACCACCCTCCCTCCGCAAAGATCATCGCGATCATGGAGAGAAGGGCCGCCCCGCCGGCGATGAGGTAAAAGACCGTCCAGCCCGACGGCCGCCAGTCTTTTTTCCGGGTTCCGGTCGCCGCGCGCCGACGGGAGGCGCGGCCGGTCTCTGCCGTGCGGGGTCGGCTGCCGCCGGAAGATCTTGCCCGGCCTTCACGGCCGGCGTTTTCGGTTCTCTTTTCCATGGGAGGTCTCCTTTCCGGTTTCATTTTAAACGTCCGGAGAGAAAATCAAACATCCGGCGCTCTGTCCGGCCCGTTTCCCCCGCATAAAAAGCGCTTTTTTCCGCATACTGCAGATAAGACCGCCCGGTCGGGCGGAATAATATGCAGGAGAAATGCGATGAAAAGAAAAATCATGCTCGCGGCGGCGCTCTGTCTGTGCTGCCTGTGCCTGGCGCTGGCCGGATGCGAGCCCCAAAAGGTGCCGGTGCAGGGCCTGACGCTGGATCGGGAAAGGCTCATGGTGACCGTCGGCGAGAGCCAACAGCTGACCGCCTCGATCTCGCCCGAGGACGCCTCGGAGAAGGCTGTGACCTGGAAGAGCGCGGATCCCGCCGTGGCCTCGGTCGAGGACGGCCGGGTCAAGGGGCTGAAAGAGGGCCAGACCCGGGTGACCGCCGAGAGCGCGGACGGCGGATTCAAGGCCGAATGCGAGGTCACGGTGGTCCCCGACTATGACGTCGAGATCCGTCCCGACGAGTGGGAGACCGACCGCACCGAGCCTTTGGCGTGGAAGATCTCCAACGGCTGGATCTCTTTGACCACCAAGCCCGAGCCCAACAACGACTGGTATTCCTGGCAGGGAAAGAAGGCGGCTTCGGACATGAAGCCCACGACCGAGTGGATGGTCTCCACCCGGCTGGAGCTGACCGAGGAACTGCTGGCCCGGGACGGCGTGCGCACCTCCATGTGGCTGAACGTGACCGACGGCAGCGGCAAAAGTCTGGACTGGGCCATTTTGCAGTACGTCCGCCACGACGCCGAAGGGGAGAGGGGCTGGCAGTACTGGAACAGCTCGGAGGGCGGCTCCTGGGTGGACATCGAGGGCATTGAGCCCTCGGCGGGAGTGCACGATCTGTCCATCTCCTTCGACCGGGGCACGGTGAGCCTGTGGATCGACGCCCGGAAGGCGGCTTCCTATCAGCTGGACACGGTCTCGGCCGTCAAGGAGATCATCTTCAACTCCTACAGCTTCGGCCAATCCTACGAGGTCAGATGGGAGCTGCCCCGGGCCGAGTACAACGTCGCCTTTGACGAGGGCACCCGGTTCGCCTCCGACGAGGCCGGCCTTCGCCGGGCCCTGGAGGAGATCGGATCCGGAAAGACGCTGATGCTCTCGGCCGGGACCTACGAACTGTCCGCTCAGATCCTGCTGAACAAAAACCTCACCCTCGAGGGTCTGGGCCAAGTGGTGCTGACGCCGGGGGAGACCCCCTGGGTCAACGATACCGGAGCCAAAGGACCGGCCTCCGTGGTGCTGGTCATGGACGCCGAGGTCACCCTGAAAAACCTGACCGTGACCGGAGGCAGGACCCTGGATATGACGGCGGGCAAGGACTACGGCCACGGCCTGAACGCCGTCAACGCCAAAGTCACCCTCGAAAACGTCACCCTCACCGACAACGCCGCCTGCGGCATCGTGGCCAACAGCTCCGATCTCATCCTCAAAAACGTGCGGACCTCGGGCAACGGCTGGGCCGGCGTCAATGCCGACAGCGCCGCCTTCCCCGACCGGCAGACCACGGTCACCGTGGACGAGGGCACCGTCTTGGGGGAGCCCGTTCAGATCTATGCGGACAACGGCGAAAAGGTCACGGTCACGGGCGAAGGCTACACCGCCTCCGAGCACGAGGGCAAGACGGTCTGGACCAAGCCCTCTCCCGAGGCCGTCCGCAGCCGTTTCGAGCGCCGGCCCTGACTTCAACGTCCATATAAAGACGATTGAAAAAAATATCATGTCGATGGACGCATTGTCCATGACCGGACGGATAAATCCGTATACAGAAGGGCCTCCGTGATCGGGGACCCTTCTCATCCTGATCTGCTCTTCCGAAGCCGGCTTATCGGTTCAAACGCCCCGTATGTCCGTATGCCGGAGCTGAGGCCGACAACGCCGATCAGGACCCGGGCGTTCCCGAAAGCGGAAGCTGATTTTCCGGTGTAAAAAGCAGATTTTCTTCATATAAAAAAGGGGTCGAGATCGGAGAAAGGATCTCCCTTTTTATCTGCACGCCGTCTGAAAACAACACAGCCGATCAACAGATTCTGAAGACTTTGAAAGGGCCTCCGCGCAAATGAAGTGAACCCTAAAGATTGGACAAAAATTTAATTAAATTGTTTGGTAATGAGTTCGGTATTGTACCGGGCTCATTCCTTTTAATTTGCAGGAAATTCTCTTGTTGTTCCAGTAGAATATGTATTTGTGCAACTTCTGTATGAAGTTTTCCACGCTCTCAAACTTCTCTCCGTAGAACATTTCTACCTTTAATCTTCCAAAGAAACATTCTATCGCGCCATTATCCATACAGTTGCCTTTGCGTGACATGCTCTGCACAATGTTGTGTTCTTTCAGATATCTTTGGTATTCCGCGTGTTGGTATTGCCAGCCTTGGTCGGAGTGAAGTATTGGCGTTGCGCCTTTCGGTAGATTCTTGCTCAACCCGTCAAGCATTTCTCTTATCTGCGCAAGGTCGGGATGGAGAGATATTGAGTAAGACATTATCTCATTATTGTATAAGTCCATTATTGGCGAAAGATACGCTTTCGTATCTTTCACTTTAAACTGTGTGACATCCGTGGCAAGTTTCTCAATTGCTCTGTCCGCATTGAAATCTCTGTTCAGAAGATTGTCCGCAACTTTACCCACCTCGCCCTTATACGAATGGTATCTCTCGTTTTTGCGCATTTTTCCGTGGAGACCAAGCATTTTCATTAACCTTAACACCTTTTTGTGGTTAATTGTCATGCCTTTCGCCTGCAATTCAAGCGTGATGCGCCTGATACCCCAGATTATTTCCGCGCATATCCATTATAACAGATATCTTGCCTTTTTCACATCGTAAATTTTAGGAAGCCATCGTAAATTTTAAAAAAACGTCGTAAATAGGTTTGGGAAACCAATCGTAAAACAGATTGGGGAACCATCGTGAAACAGGTTGTGGGAAATCTGCCTTTGCCCCCTGATTCTTTTGCCTTGTCCCTTGATCCTTTTAAAACTACTTTTTCCGCCGGCAAAGGGGCTGCAAGGCGGGAAGGGCGGAATTGGGGGCGGCCCCGATTCGGAGTCGGATTGTCGGGTCAGATTTGGGAGAGAGAGCAATTTTCCGATCTCAAAAACCGGTCACAGGCTCTCTTTCAGCACGGTGCGGACCTCGTCCGGGGTCAGGACCTTGTAGCCGCCCTCCATGATCAGGGTGCTCTTGACGATGCCGTCCAGCATGTCCTCGGTCACGCCCAGCTCCGAGAGGTTCATGACCAGGCCGATCTCCTTCATCCAGCTCTCCATGGCGGAAAGGCCCTCTTTGGCGATCTCCTCATCGGTCTTGCCGGCGGGATCCACCCCCCAGACGTTGAGGGCGTAGCGCTTGAATTTGGGCAGCCCGAAGGGGAGGATCAGGCGGTAGTAGGCCATGGAGACCGCCGCCAGGGTCATGCCGTGGGTGGCGTCGGTGTGGGCGCCAACGGCCTGTCCGATCATGTGCACCTCCCAGTCGGTGGTTTTGCCCATGGCGATCAGGGTGTTCAGCGCCCAGGTCGCCGTCCACATGATGTTGCTGCGGGCCTCGTAGTTCTGGGGATCTTTGGCCGCGATGCGGGTGCTGTGGATGAGGGAGCGCAGCAGCCCCTCGCTCAGGTAGTCCGAGGTGTTGTCGTCCTCGCCCGAGAAGTACTGCTCCAAGATGTGGGACATGATGTCGTAGAACCCGGCCACCATCTGGTAGCGGGGGAGGGTAAAGGTGAACTCGGGATCCAGGATCGAGAACTTGGGGAAGACCTCGGGGCCGAACACGTGCCCGATCTTCAGTTTCTGGGCGTGGTTGGTGATCACCGAGCCTCCGTTCATCTCGCTGCCGGTGCCCACCATGGTCAGCACGCAGCCCACGGGCAGGACGGGGCAGGCGGGCTCCTCAAAGCGGATGTAGTATTTTTCCCAGGGGTCCTCGTCGCAGTTCACGGACACCGAGACCGCCTTGGCGTAGTCGCACACCGAGCCGCCTCCGACCGCCAGGATCAGGTCGGCCTTGGCGGCTCTGGCTCTCTGCACGCCCTCGGCCAGCTTTTCCACGGTGGGGTTGGGCATGACGCCGGCGTCCTCAAAGATCTCCTTGCCGGCCTCCTTCAGGATCCCGACCACCCGGTCGTAGATGCCGTTCTTCTTGATCGAGCCTCCGCCGTAGACCAGCAGGACGTTCTTGCCGTACTTTTTCAGCTCCTCGCGCAGGCCGTTCAGGGCCTCCTTGCCGAAGTAGAGTTTGGTGGGGTTGCAGTAGGTAAAGTTTCCCAGCATAACGGAACACTCCTTATTTTTTTGGTTTTGGGTTGGTTTTCAGGGGATCAGATTTGATTCGCTTTACGGGGCGGGCGTCTTCAGTCCAAACCGAGGGAGTCGACCCAATCGGAAAGGGCTTTGCCGCTCACGCCGTTCAGCAGTCTGCCCGGTTTCCAATGGGTCTGCCAGGAGCAGAGGGGCTTTAAGTTCTCCTCGGTCCGGCCCAGTCCGCTGCCGCCCGAGGTGGCAAAGGGGATCACGGTCTTGCCCGAAAAGTCGGCGCTCTCCAAAAAGGTGCGGATGATGGCGGGGGCCACATACCACCACACCGGGAAGCCCACGAACACCGCGTCATAGCCCGTCAGGTCGGGCATCTGGGCGATCTCCGGGCGGGCAGCGGGGTCCTTCATCTCCAGGGTGCTCCGGCTTTTGGGATCGGTCCAGTCCAGATCGGCCGGGGAGTAGGGGACCTTGGGCCGGATCTCGAACAGGTCCGCGCCCGCGGCCTCGGCCAACTCTTTGGCCTTGCGGGCCGTGACGCCCGAGCAGGAAAAGTAAGCGACCAGCTTTTTGCTCATGTTCGGTTCCTCCTGATAAAATAGTATGATCGGGAAAGCGCGAAAAGGGCGCATTTTCCAGGTTTTTCAGACCGGCATCGGGAAAAGGTTTTATTGACAGATCTCCCGGCGCCGACGGAAGAAGGCCCCTCTGGGTGGGGCCTGCCCGTCAGGGAAAAGGGTTTCAGGTCTGGCGGATCTCTTACGGGATCTTCAGTCACCCGACCCTGTTCAGGAGGGGTGCTGTTTCGTAAGACAGGGGGGAGGTTTCAGTTTTCTGCCGGCAGAGAGCCCTCCAAAAGCCTCAGGGCGGCCCGGCTGCACAGTTCGGCCGCGGACAGCCGGAGGTATGCCACGCCCGCCCGCCTCATGGCCTCCTCCTGCTTGGGGGTGGCGTTGGCATAGGGATAGACGCCGTAGAGGAAGGGGAAGAAGGCGTACAAAAATCCCTCCGCGGCCTCCTTGTCCATGCCGAAGAACCGCTCCAGGCAGGCCCGGACCAGGGACAGGGCCCGGCCGTAGGCCAGCTTGAACTCGGTCAGGCTCTCCACCCGGCTGTTCTCCTCGATGTCGTACATGTTCATGGACAGCAGCTTTAAAAGGTTTGGCCGGGCGGCCAGCGAGCGGCCCAGCTCCTGCGAAAATTCGGCCCGGCTCAGGCGGTCCCGGGCCAGAATGGCCTCCAGATCCTCCCCCCAGAGCCGGTATTCCCGCTCGAACAGGGCCAGAAAGATCTCCTCCCGGGTCCGGAAGTAGTTGTAGATCGAGGTCC
The DNA here is from genome assembly GCA_944332455.1 of uncultured Clostridia bacterium. Taxonomy (GTDB): domain Bacteria; phylum Bacillota; class Clostridia; order Christensenellales; family HGM11417; genus CALVJY01. Next base: position 140,441 of record CALVJY010000002.1, on the reverse strand, counting down.
GGGTAAAGGAGGTGACCTCCCCGATCTTCTTCAGGGTGATCTCCTTAAAGCTCATGGTGCGGTAGAGCTGTTCGCAGGCGTCTACGATCTCCTCCCGCCGGGCCAAGGTTCTGTTGTGGGATGCTCTGGGCATGTCGCGTTCCCTCTTTGAATTCTGACACGGTGTCAGTATGGATATTATACTGCTATTCTGACACGGTGTCAACTATTTTTGAGGCGAAGAGAAAAAAATTTTGCGGAGAAGAGAGAGGAGGGAGGTTACATAAAAGTCTTTTGTGCCCCACAATTGAATGAAAAAAGCACCCAGGAGGTGCTTAGTTAAATTGACTGTTGTTAAATAATTTATACTTAGCTTATATTTTTTCAATCCCATTCTTTTTCATAATTCGTTTGCACACTTTCAGTTCTTCATCATTCAAATCTCCACCCTTATATTATCGGAATAATTAGTGGATTATATTGAGTACGGACATCAAAGAAAAATTTTCTCTTTTCTTCGTCCGAAAAATCTTTTACAAAGTCATTTAGTCTCTTCACCACTTCCTGCGCATTGTGGCTGTAACACTCATACAAAAATAGAAGAGATGGGATATCATATTCTTTCATTCTATACCTCCTCCAATTCAATAAAATATCTATTCAAGTCCAATTATAACACATTTTCTTGATTTTCTCAAATAAAAAGCATCAAAACTCAAAAATCAAAAGATAAACGGAAAATTTATGATTTGCCGCTTCAGAACAAGTTGCGGGTTTGTCCAAATGTTTTTGATGTGGAGGTCCCGCCCTCCTCAGACCCGGGCGCCGAAGTAGGCGTTCAGGCGCCAGACGGCCATGGGGTCGGCGATGCGGGCGAGAGGGGCCAGTCCGAAGGCGCGGGGACCGGGCTTCGGTGCGGGAGGGGTCTCGGGCGGGTCCGGCCGGGCCGACTGGTTGAGCAGGGGGATCAGCATCTGCATCAGGGCCTCGGGAGAGGATCCCGGAAAGGAGGCGCCGGAGGAAGCCGAACCGCCCGGGAAGGAGGGATCAAAACCGTTCGGCGGGGCGCCGTTTGTCCAAGTTCCGCCAGAAGGGCCGCTCTGGAAGTTGGAACCTCCGGAGGTGCCGGAAGGAGAGCCAAAGCCGTTCGGCGAGGAACCGTTCGTCCAAGTTCCGCCAGAAGGGCCGTGCTGAAAGCCGGAGCCTCCGAAAGCACCGGAAAGAGAGCCGAAGCCGTTTGTCGGGGAACCGTTTGTCCAAGATCCGCCAGAAGGGCCGCTCTGGAAGTTGGAGCCTCCGAAAGTACCGGAAGGAGAGGCCGGAGAGCCAAAGCCGTTCGGCGAGGAACCGTTCGTCCAAGTTCCGCCCGAGGGGCCGTTCTGAAAGCCGGAGCCTCCGAAAGCGCCGGCAGGAGAGGCCGGAGAGCCGAAGCCGTTTGTCGGGGCGCCGTTTGCCCAAGTCCCGCCCGAGGGGCTGCTCTGAAAGTTTGAGTTTCCGGAGCTGACCGGCGGTGTCGTGGCAGAGGCCGGAGCGGAGCCGTTCGGCGCAGCGCCGGGCGGGCCGGGAAACAGCCCCTTCAGGAGGGCGCCCATGTCGGGATTGCCCAGGGAGAGCAAAAGGGGAAGGAGAGCGGAAAGATCCATGTTCGACCTCCGGGCCGCGGGGCCCTCCGAAATTGCGGGTCGGGCAGAGCCAGAAATTTATCATCTTCCCATTGGGACGGGGAAGGGAGCCGGGGGAAAAGGACAGAAAAAAGGAGTTTGAGAAAGATCCTTCCCCGCTTTTTGGGACATTTCGGGCGCGGCGCGCATATACTGGAAGAGAACGCGCCGATCCGGCTGCCGTCAGGGGGAGAGGGCGGGGAGCCAAAGGGAAACAAAGGCAAACTTCTTTCCTCAAAAGCGGCCCGGGGGCATTGACGCAGGCGGAGCCGTTTTGTCCCCTTTCACAGGGAAGACCGGTCCGGCGGCTCCCAAAAGTCCGTCGGCAGGCACTGCGGGGCCGGGCGCCCTCCGTATGAGAGACAGAGGCAGCGAAGGCATCGATGCTTTTAGAAGAGTTTTCCCATACAGGGAGGAGAAAAAGTCCCCCCTGCCTGCGAAAATGTGATCTTATAGAGGCGATCTGACGATCAACCATTTTTTAATGAAACCTTATTATGGATCATGCAAGTATCATACAAGGAGGTAACAGCATGAAACGGGATTTCAAGGACTTCAAGGAGCAGCGGACCGAGGCCGCCGGGGAGACCGGAGGAGGGTTCGACGCCGAACAGGCCGCGGCCTTCGCCAAGCGCTACGAGGGCATGGGTCAGGATCAGATCATGGGCGAGATCCTCCGTGAGGCGGCGGCTTCCCGGAAGGACGGCAGCTTTGACCCCGAGGGCATCCGCCGTTTTGCGGCCCAGATCCGCCCCGGGCTCAACGGAGAGCAGCGCCGTCAGCTCGATCTGGTCTTAAAACAGCTGGGCCTCGGCTGAGGCCTCCGCAACCTTGAAGAGGGCCTGAGCCCTCTTTTTTTGTGCCGCGAGAGCCGGGTGGCCGGGCAGAGCATCGGTCGCCTTTTGGGGCTGCCATCCGTTGCTATGGCTTGCGCCCGTTTGGCGCGCCGAGGGAAACTTCGGCCGGCGTTCTGAGCCGCAAGAAACTCAGGCGGCGCTTGGGATCGTGTGCAGTTGCCTTTGCGGTCCTTTAAAACAGCGGGACGGGGAAAAATCCCGGCCGGGGCCAATATTCGGAGCTGATTTGCCTGCCCTGCACAGATGCGCAAGGATAGGATTTTTGCCGTTCCGGCCCTTGGCTCCGCCAAAGCCGTTTTATTCGCCGGTGATCGTTGAAAAAAGGCGTTTCAGCCCTCCCGGAAGTGCGCTGAAATTCCCTCGGGGTTCGGCCCGCCTGAATGGTTCAGCCCGTCCGGATGCGCGCCAAAGTCTTCAAAAAGGTTTCGACTTCGTTCAGGGTGTTGAAGGGGGAGAGGCTGGCCCGCACCAGGCCGCGCTCCGAGGTCCGCAAAAAGGCGTGGACCTTGGGGGCGCAGTGCAGCCCGCCCCGCACGCAGATCCCCTCCCGGGCCAGCAGATCGGCGGTCTCCGAGGAGGTCTGCCCCTCCAGCAGGAAGCTGAAGATGCCGCATTCGTTGGGCACCGAAAAGAGGGTGAGGCCGGGGATCCGGCGCAGGCCCTCGTCCAGGGCTGCCGTCAGGTCGGTCATCCGCTTTTTCAGGGCAGCGCGGTTGTCCTTCAGAAAGTTGAGCCCGGCCGACCAGCCCGCGATGCCGGGCAGGTTCAGCGTGCCGCTCTCGAAGGCCTCGGGGGGCAGGGAGGGCTGAAAGACCGAGGCGCTGTCGGTGCCCGTCCCCCCGAAGGAGACCGGCTGCAGGGGGACCGAGTCGTCAAAGAGCAGGGCGCCCGTCCCCTGGGGCCCCAGCAGACCCTTGTGTCCGGGCAGGGCCAGCAGGCGGATGCCCCAATTCTGCATCCGCAGGGGAAAGTGTCCGGCGGCCTGGGCGCCGTCGACCAGAAAGAGCAGACCCCTGGCCCGGCAGAGGCCCCCGAGTTCCTCCAGCTCCCCGCCCCCGCCGGTGACGTTGGAGCAGGCCGTCACGGCCAGCAGGTAGGTGTCCGGCCGCAGCAGGGGGAGGATCTGGCGAACACCCACCCGCCCCGTTTGGTCCGGCTCGGCCAGAGAGAGGGTGATCCATCCCCGCCGTCGGAGTTCGAACAGGGGACGGAGGACCGAATTGTGCTCCAGCACCGTGGAGATCACATGCCCGCCCCGCCGCAGGGTGCCGAAGATGGCCAGATTCAGCGCCTCGGTGCAGTTTTTGGTAAAGATCACCCGGGCGGGGTCGTAAAAGCCCATGGCGTCGGCCAGGGCGGACCGGGCCTCGGTGACCCGCGCCAGGGCGGAAAGGGAGGCCTCGTGGGCGCTGCGGCCGGGATTGGCGGGGTGCGTCAAAGCCTCGGCCACGGCCTCGAGGACCGGGCGGGGCAGAAATCCGCCGGTGGCGGCGTTGTCCAGGTAGATCATCATTCCTCCTCTTTCGGCCCGTGTGATCGGCTTCCGGCGGGTCCGTTGGTTCCCCGGTTTGTCGTATTCCCTCTTTCGGCTTTCGGTCTGCGGGGCCTTCTTTTCCCGCTGATCTCGGCGTGCAGAGCCGTTTTGGGGAACTGTCCGCATCGGGCCGGCCACCTATGTGCCGGGGAGCGGCTTTCGGTGCGGGCCGGATCGGAAGATCGCATGCCTTCGGGCCGGAGGCGGCAGGTCGAAAAGCCTTTCCATGGCCGGAACGCGGACACCTTCGGGGCGGCGGGGATCATAAAATACTATATGCGAGATCTCCCTCAAAGTTGCGCGGGGAGGGACGCCCGGGGCGCCTTTCTGCCTTGCCGCGGATCCCGGCCTGGGCAGAGTGCCTGTACCCCGCTTGCCGGATCCCGGCCGGGCAGCGTTACCCCCGTATCCTGTCCGCCTGGGCCGGAGGGCAGGGTTGCCCTGTATCTCGTCCGCCTGAGTCGGAGGTCAGAGGTTATCCCGTACTCCGCCCGCCTGGGCCGGAGGGGATGAAGGAGAACCCTTTCGGCGCGGCAGGGGGAGAGATCGACCAAAGGAGAAAGACCCATGGAATACGATCTTGCGGTGTTCAAATCCCGCACCCAGACTCTGCGCTTTTACGAGCGGTGCAAGGCGCTCCGGATCCCCGCCGAGGTGGTCAACACCCCCCGGCAGGCCTCGCTGGGCTGCGGCCTGTCCGTCAAATTCCCGCACGCCGCCCTCCCCGCCGTCCGGCGGCTCTTGGGCATGGACAACTACTATTCCTTCGGCGGGCTGTTTTCCCTCGGTCCCCGGGGCAGCGTCCGCCCCCTGAGGGCGTGAGGCGGCGCAAGAAAATTGCGTATGCGTCAGATTTTCGCCGATTGGCCCGAAACCGACGCGGCAGCGAACGGCTTTCAAGGAGATCTTGGTGAAATAAAGAAAACCAGGCCAGCCTGTCCAAAGCCGTCGGGCAGTCTTTGAGGGGAACGTACAAAAACCGGCCGGGAAAGGCCGGTCACAGCAAAAAACAGGACTGCCGCAGAAAAATCTGCGGCAGTCCTATTTGAAATCTTTTTTGGAAAACCTTCCAACCCCGACGCGGCCGATCAGTCCACGATCGGGGATCGCCCGCTCTTTCTGGGCTTGCGGAGGACCGTCTCCCGGCGGTCCCTGTTCGAAAAGCACGTTCCGGCGCGGAGCGCTTCAGGCCCGGCCGAGCGTGGTGTTGTCGGTCTTGCGGTCCTGCAGGGCCTTGACGGGGGAGGGGGAATCGGTGTAACGGTAATCCTCCCCGCTTGGGCTCTGGGCCTGGTAGCTGGCGATGACGGCGTGAGAGGGGACGGCCTCCACGTCCTTGTTGACCAGGTCCTGCCAGGCGAAAAAGTCGGCTTCCCTGGGCATTTTGGAGACCTCGCGGTAGTCCTCGCGGTCGGCGGTCAGGGTGACGGTCTCCTTCAGGACCTTGCGGATATAGTCCTTGTTGGGCTGGAACTTGATCAGCGGCGGGAAGTTTCCGTCCGGGATGACCTGCTGCCAGCACTTGCCTTCGTACTTTTCCAGCAGGGCGGCGGCGTCGTGCAGGTGGCCGATCTCCTGTTCCAGGTGGGCCTCCCACACCTTTTTGATCCCGGGATGGGTCTCGTCCTGCAGGCAGGAGTAGTACAGGTAGCATTCCACATACTCGTGCATGAGGTTGCTCTCCAGCCAGGTGCAGTCGGGGTCGATAAAGCTGCCGTATTGGGTGACGTGCTGTTCCTCGATCATGGCGATCTCCTGGTACAGCCGGCGGCCGGGGTCGGAGGTGTAGAACTGGCACTGGTTCATGTAGTAGTTCATGGTCTGCTGCTCGGCGGCGGTGATGATCATGGCGTGCAGCTTGGTCAGCGGCTCCGCCTTCTTGAAGCACAGCCAGGGCTTGACGTCGTCAAAGGCGTAGCGGTGTTCGGAGATGGTGGGGCGGCCGGGCATGATCTCGGTGTAGTGTCCCACCAGCTGTTCGGCCCGGATGCCGTGTTCCATCTCCAGCAGGTCGGCATAGCGGTACAGGTGGTCAAAGTCCTCCAACAGGGCGAAGTTCAGGGCCTTGACAAAGCACTCGCAGGGCTCGGTCTGGGCCATGGCGGCGGTCAGATCCACGGCCAGCTGTTCGTAGCCGATGGTGGTCTCCAGGATGCTCTCGTCCAGGGGCTTCAAGCAGGCGATCTGCTTTTGCTGCTGCTGTTCCTCCCGGCGGGCCCGGGCGATCACCCGGCGGATGTCGTTGTTGGTGCAGTGGCGGTGGAACTGGTGGGAAAACCACACCGCCTCGTACTCGGTGCCGTTCATCAGGATGACCCGGGTCTTGGTAAAGGGATCGGTCTCCGTCTTGTCGTAGGACTTGGGATAGATCTGCTTCCAGTTGAGCACGGTGGCGGCAAAGCGCGGGGGCTTCTGGTCAAAGGGGTTAAAGGCAGAAGGCATGAAAAATTCCTCCGAAATCAGTGTTCGCCCGAGGGGCGACTTCCTCATTCTGCCCAATTTACCCCCTCGCTAAACCGCTCTCCGGAAAAATCGGTCCGAACAAAAGGGGAGAGTAAACCATATCTTAGGGAAGAAAAGACGTCAGCAGGGCCCGGCATTGCCGGGCCCTGCTGACGAAGTGTTGGAGTTGGCCCCCCTTTTGGGGGAGGAAAGGGGGCCGATCAAGGCAAAGTTACTTGTTGCGGTAGCTTTCGCAGTTGGTGCATCCGGTGGCGTCGCAGCCCACGCAGATGCTCTCCAGACTGCAGCCGCAGTCGCCCACGTGATGGGCGCACTTGTCGACCATGCACTTGACCTTGGTGGAGCTTCCGTTCCGGCAAGTTCTCTCTTCCATTGTCCAAACCTTCCTCTATGATTTTCCGGGAAAAAGCCGGGCTCTTCCCGGCTCTTAAAAAGTCAGGAAGGGACCTTGTTCCGAGATCGGAAGTCCGGTCGGGTCCGGCCTTTCGGCCCGGTAAGCATAGTTTGGCTCAACGGCAAAAATTTATGCCTGCCCGGGGAGAAATTTTTAAGTCTGGGGAAAGGCGGGGAGAAAGGGCGGACCAAGAGGCCGGCTGTTTTGCCGGTCAGGCTGTCCGAGGCCCCGCCTTAACGAGCCGGAGCGCGCCAAAAGGGTGCCGGGCAGTTCCCGGGAAGGAGGCGCGGGAAGGTCCGCCGGGCAGGAAAGATCAGTTCAGAAAGGCAGTGAAAAGCCGTTTTTTTGCATGAAACGCCCAGAAAAGAAAAAGGCCGGAGGGGAAGCCGTTCCCGTCCGGCCCCTTCCGGAAAGCCCCGCTCAGGCTCTCCGGAGGGTGTTTTCATGGATCTTGTCCGGGGCCTCGGATCGGCCCCGTCCGCCCCGCCCGGCCGTTCAGGCCCTCGGGGCAAAGAGAGGGCCCCTTTTCCCGGCCCCTTCCGGAAGGGTCTTTCAGGCCTTCCGGGGGGTGAAATTCTCAAAGATGATGTTGTCGATCAGGTCCTTTTTCTGATCGGCCAGCTCCTGCGAGTTGACCGTCCAGCCCAAAATCGGTTTTCCGGCCTCCCGGGCCTTTTGCACGGCGGGGCAGGGCAGATCGCCCACCGAGTAGGAGATGAAGTCCGGCCTGGCCATGAAGTTGAGGTGCAGGTTTTTGAGCAGGGCCTTTTTCAGACCGCCCATGTCCGACCCCTCGAAGGAGCAGGAAAGCTGTCCGCGCAGCCACTGGGGCTTGTTCTTGACGTACCACCGCAGGGAGTAAGGATTAAAGGACTGCAGGGCGAATTCGCCCTTGTAGTTGCGCAGCTGGGCGTACAGGGCCTGCTCCAGCCGGCCCACCTTCTTTTCGGATTTGATCTCGATCAGTAGGGGAACGTCGGCGATCCGCAGGACCTCGGCCAGCAGGGGCAGTTTTTCCCTGGTGCCCGTCATGGTGTAGTTGCGCAGTTCGGCATAGGTGTGTTCGGCGATGTTGACGTCCACCCCGAACATCCGGGAGAGGTTGGCGTCGTGGCTGACCACGATCTGCTCGTCCTTGGTGGCGTGCACGTCCAGCTCGATGGCATAGCCGGCCTCCACCGCCCGGCCGAAGGCCGCCATGGAGTTTTCGGGCGCGCCCTCGCCGTGAAGGCCGCGGTGCGCCACCGGCATGGTGTACAGCCAGTGGTCTTTGGTGATTCTGGGTTTCGACATACTGATACCTCCCAATGCTAAAGCATTACCCCCTGCGGGCCGCCGTTCCGGCCCGGCCGAAAGTTCCCCGTCATTATTGTTGTCTCATTTTCCCCCGGCCGGCCTACCCTCGCCCGGCGCTGACGGCCGGCAGGGGAGAGAGGCCCGGAATTTCGCCCCTCTCTCCCCGGGGAGGGGGCAAAAGGTTTGCAAAATTTTGTAAAATCACTTATAATACAGAATAGTGACCAAAATGCCGTCCCTTCCGCCGTCGGAGGGGCAAAGGGGGCCGTCATGGCAGATTCCATTCAACTGTTCGAGGAGCGCTGCGAGGATCTCGCACAGTCTCCCTTCATCCTGGCCGACAAAAAGATCTCCAACCTGCTGCGGACCGTGGCCGTGCAGGAGGACCTTTACCGCCTGACCGAGCGCACGCTGGAGCGTTTCAACTACGAGGTGGAGTTCATGAAGGCCCGCCGTCCCCGCCCGGACCGGCCCGAGCGCATGACGCTGGTGCTGCCCGACAGCCGGGAAAAGCTGGCCGCCTTCGTGTTCTGCCTGCTCTGCGAGTTCGAAAACGGGGAGCGGGATCTGCAGACCTTCCTGGACGCCTTCTTCGAGGCGGACAGCACGGTGGAGGCCTTTTCGGCCTTTACCGCCGCGGTCATCCGTCCCTACCGGCTGGCCGTCCGTCAGCTCTACGCCGAGCAGAAGGCAGAGGCCGATCCCAAGGCCGCCGAGCGCAAGCCCTTTTTCGGGGTGGAGACCGTCTCCTCGGAGCCCAAGGCGCTGGAACAGCTGTCGGGCTGCTGCCAGGAGATCGTGGCCGCGGTCTCGGCCGAAAGCACCCTTTCCGCCGAGGACAAACAGGACATGCTCACCCTTTCCGAGGCCCTCTTCCACGCCCTGCTGACCCGGGACAAGCGGCTGATCAAAGCCCTGTTCGTGGGCTGCAGGCACACGCTGAAGGGGTTCAAAAACGCCCCCGCGCTGCTGGCCAGGCTGGAAAAGGGTCTGCGGGAGGCCTGGATCCTGTGATCCGACAAGGTCTTCCGCGCCGTATCAGAATTCCATATACCCTTATTATAAACACGGCGAAAGCGGGTTGAAACAGCTTTTTTCGCCTTTCGCCGAAATTTTTCGGGGCAGGGCCCCGGGGAGGATTTGATCATGGACAAGTGGGACGCCCGCTTTATGGAGATGTGCCACCTGGTGGCCGGCTGGTCCAGCTGCTTTCAGGAGAACCGTCAGATCGGCGCGGTCATCGTCAAGGACAAGCGCATCCTGACCACCGGCTACAACGGCGCGCCCTCCGGGGTCACCAGCTGCAAGGAAAGGGGGGAGTGCCTCCGCCGCAAGCTGGCCATTCCCTCCGGCACCCAGGCCGAGACCTGCTATGCCGTCCACGCCGAGCAGAACGCCATCGTGCAGGCCGCAAGGCTTGGCTCCCGCATCGAGGGGGCCACGCTGTACTGCACCCATCAGCCCTGCGTCATCTGCGCCAAAATGATCATCAACGCCGGCATCGTGCGGGTGGTCTACGAGTGCGGCTACCCCGACGAGTTCTCCCTCCGCCTCTTCCGGGACGCCGGCGTCTCGGTGGAACGCTTCGAAAGAGGGTGAAAATTCGGTGAAAGCCGAAAATTTTTTTTGACCTCAGCCCGAAAACCCGGGAAAAGTGAGAAAAAACGAGAATCTGATCGGTTTTTGACCCGTATTTCGGAATAGTCTGAAATATTCCGGGATGATCCGGAAAAATCGGAAACGGGTCAATTTTAAAAAGTGCGGATTTGTATTATAATAAAGGCACATTGGCACTCTCCGGTATAGAGTGCTAGCAAAAGGCAAAAATAATTGACAACTTAGTTTGTTTGGAGGATGCTATCATGACAATCAGACCCTTGTTTGACAAAGTCGTCATCGAGCCCGTCAACGCGGACGAAAAGACCAAAAGCGGCATCGTGCTGCCCTCGGCGGCCCAGGAAAAGCCGCAGATGGCCGTCATCGTGGCCGTGGGCCCCGGCGGGATCATCGAAGGCAAGGAAATCACCATGCAGGTCAAGGTAGGGGAGAAGATCCTTTACAGCAAGTATGCCGGCAGCGAGTTCAAGCTGGACGGCAAGGACGTGATCATCATCCGTCAGAGCGACATTCTGGCGGTCATCGACTAATCGGGAGGCGACAACATTATGGCTAAACAGATCAAATACGGCGAGGACGCCAGAAGAAGTTTGGAGACCGGGGTCAACACCCTGGCCAACACCGTCAAGATCACCCTCGGTCCCAAGGGCCGCAACGTCGTGCTGGACAAGAAGTTCGGCACCCCGCTGATCACCAACGACGGCGTGACCATCGCCAAGGAGATCGAGCTGGAGGATCCCTTCGAGAACATGGGGGCCCAGCTGGTCAAGGAAGTTTCCACCAAGACCAACGACGTGGCCGGCGACGGCACCACCACCGCCGTGGTCCTGGCCCAGGCCATCATCAAGGAGGGCATGAAGAACGTGGCCGCCGGCGCCAATCCCATGGTGCTGCGCAAGTCCATCCTGAAGGCCGCCGAAGTGGCCGCCGACGAGGTCAAGGCCATCTCCAAGTCGGTCTCCACCTCCAAGGACATCGCCCAGGTCGCCAGCGTGTCGGCCGGCGACGAGCAGATCGGCGAGCTGATCTCCGGCGCCATGGAGAAGGTGGGCAAGGACGGCGTCATCACCGTCGAGGAGTCCAAGACCACCCGCACCGAGCTCAGCGTGGTCGAGGGCATGCAGTTCGACCGCGGCTACTGCTCCTCCTACATGGTCACCAACACCGACAAGATGGAGGCCGTGCTGGACAACCCGGCCATCCTGATCACCGACAAGAAGATCTCCAACATCCAGGAGATCCTGCCCCTTCTGGAGCAGGTGGTGCAGAACGGCCTGAAGCTGCTGATCATCGCCGAGGACGTCGAGGGCGAGGCCCTGGCCACCCTGGTCGTCAACAAGCTGCGCGGCTCCTTTAACTGCGTGGCCGTCAAGGCCCCGGGCTTCGGCGACCGCAGAAAGGCCATGCTGGAGGACATCGCCGTCCTGACCGGCGGCACCGTCATCTCCTCCGACGTGGGCATGGAGCTGAAGGAAGCCACTCTGGATATGCTCGGCCACGCCAAGCAGGTCAAGGTGGACAAGGACAACACCACCATCGTCGAGGGCGCCGGCGATCCCAACGCCATCAAGGGCCGCATCAACGCCATCCGCGCCCAGATCGCCGAGACCACCAGCGACTATGACCGCGAAAAACTGCAGGAGCGCCTGGCCAAGCTGGCCGGCGGCGTGGCCGTCATCAACGTCGGCGCCGCCACCGAGGTCGAGATGAAGGACAAGAAGCTCCGCATCGAGGACGCCCTGAACGCCACCCGCGCCGCCGTGGAGGAGGGCATCGTGCCCGGCGGCGGATCCGCCCTGCTGTATGCGGTCTCTGCCGTCAAGGCCTATGCCGCCAAGCTGGAAGGGGACGAGAAGACCGGCGCCGAGATCGTGGCAAAGGCCATCGTCGAGCCCATCAAGCAGATCGCCCTGAACGCCGGCGAGGACGGCGCCGTCATCATCAACAACATCGCCCAGAAGGCCAAGGGCAACGCCAACTACGGCTATGACGCCCTGAACAACACCTACGTCGACATGGTCAAGGCCGGGATCGTCGATCCCACCAAGGTCACCCGTTCGGCCCTGCTGAACGCCGCCTCCGTGGCCGCCACCGTGCTGACCACCGAGAGCCTGGTCTGCGACATCCCCGCTCCCGAGCCCGCCGCTCCCGCGGGAGGCGCTGCCGGCGGCGGAATGGGCATGTATTAAAAGATTTTTTTCGGGCGGCAGCCCGCAAGCGCGAGGGCGGCTCTTTTTCCCCCCGGAACGCGAACCGGAACCCGCCCGTAGCGATTTGAACGGTTTTCGTCGGCCTCCTGTGGTTTTTGAGCCAGCCTTTTTCCGCCGGAAATCCCTTCCGGAACCCGCCCGTAGCGCTGCTACGAACGGAACCCGTAACGGCTTCCCGGACGAAAAAATTCAAGGCTCAAAATTCCACACCCCCGCCGACTCAAACCGTTCCCTGGGATATACGAGAGGGACTGAGGATCAAGTTCTACTTGCTCAAGGAATCTGAATTTTTGAGTAACAGCCTGTTGCTGGTCCCTTCCGGAACCGTAATACGGCCCAGCGGAAGAAAACATCAATCTAAAAAATTCAACGGCAAAACCTCGGAGAATCCCGAGGTTTTGTCCTATCGAGGTGAAAACCATGAAAGGAAACATTCAGATCCATTCCCAGAATATCATGCCCGTCATCAAAAAGTGGCTGTATTCGGATAAGGACATCTTTTTGAGGGAGATGATCTCCAACGCCGCGGACGCCATCTCCAAGTATCAAAAGCTGGCCGCCCTGGGACAGGCCCCCAGGGAGGTGACCCCCCGCATCGTGGTCCGGACAGACAAGGAGGCCCGGACCCTGAGCATCGAGGACAACGGCATCGGCATGACCGGGGAGGAGGTCCAGAAATACATCACCCAGGTGGCCTTTTCGGGGGCCGAGGACTTCCTGGCCAAGTACAAGGACGCCGGCAAGGACGGCATCATCGGGCACTTCGGCCTGGGCTTTTACTCGGCCTACATGGTCTCGGACACCGTGGAGATCGACACCCTCTCCTTCGAGGAGGGCAGCAAGCCTGTGCACTGGGTCTCGGACGGCAACGAGGAGTACGAGATGACCGACGGCACCCGGGCCGCCCGGGGTACCCTGATCACCCTGCACATCGCCGAGGGCGAGGATGAGTTTTTGCAGGAGTACAAGATCCGGGAGCTGCTGAAAAAGTACTGCGCCTTCATGCCCTACGAGATCTACCTCAATCCCAAGGACGAAGCGCCGGCCGAGGGAAAGGAGGGGGAGGCCCCGGAGGCGCCCAAGCCGGTCAACAACACCTCGCCGCTTTACCTTCGGGATCCCAAGACGGTGACCGACGAGGAATATGTGACCTTTTACCGCGACACCTTTCACGACTTTGCCAAGCCCCTGTTCTGGATCCACCTCAACGTGGACTATCCCTTCAACCTGAAGGGCATCCTGTACTTCCCCAAGCAGTCCGAAAAGCTGGACGTGCAGGGAGAGGTCAAGCTGTACTGCAATCAGGTGTTCATCGCCGACAACATCAAGGAGGTCATTCCGGAGTTCCTGATGCTGCTGAAGGGGGTCATCGACTGCCCGGACATCCCGCTGAACGTGTCCCGGAGCTTTTTGCAGAACGACCGCGAGGTCAAAAAGATCTCCCGCCACATCACCAAAAAGGTGGCCGACAAACTCAACGAGCTGTTCAAGGAGGACCGGGAGAAATACGCCGGCTTTTTCGGGGACATCTCGCCCTTTGTCAAGTTCGGCTGCATGAAGGACAGCGACTTTTACGACAAGGTCAAGGACATCCTCCTGTTCAAGGACCTCAACGGCAAGTGGCAGACCCTGGCCGAGTTCAAGGCCGAACAGGCCGCCGTCAACCCGCCCAAGGAGATCCCGGCCGAGGAGGGGGACAAGGAGGAGGGCGCCGAAAAGCATTACGAGCCGCAGAAGCTCTTCTACGTCACCGACGAGAACCTGCAGTCCTCCTACATCAGACAGTTCAAGGACAACGGGCTGAACGCCGTCTACCTGAACCAGTTCATCGACGTGCACTTCATCAGCTTTCTGGAGTACGTCGAGCCCTCGGTCAAGTTCCTGCGCATCGACGCCGAGACCCCGGACTGCCTGAAGGCCGAAAATCTGGTGGCCAACCCCAACGAGATCATCGAGCTGTTCAAGCAGAACATCGAGGACAAGGAGGCCGAGGTCAACATGGAGGCTTTGAAGGACGCTTCGGTCTTTGCCACCTTCACCCGCTCGGAGTTCTCCCGCCGCTTTGCCGAGATGAACAAGCTCTACGGCATGGGGGTGACCGCCCCCGGCATGAAGGAGGAGTCCGTGCTCACTTTAAACGGCGCCAATCCGCTGATCGCCAAATTGACCTCCCTGCCCGCCGAAAAGCTGCCCACGGTCTGCGGGACCATTTACGATCTGGCCGTCATGGCCAACAAGCCCATGACCGGGGATCAGCTGCAGGCCTTTTTGAAGCGGGCCGGCGAACTGCTGAACGCCTACGCCGGCTGAGCAACCCCGGCCTCCGGCCGACCGTCCGAATGGGTCGGCTGAACGAAAAATCACAAAATCCGCCCCGGTTTTCCGGGCGAAAAAGAGAGCGAAGATCCCTTTCGGGACCTTCGCTCTCTTTTATTTTGATATATATGCGCATATGAGAAATCTTAAAATCCCGGACTCAGGCGGTCAGGTCGGCGTAGGGGGCGCCGATCAGTCCGCACAGTCGGTTCAGACAAAAGAGACAACGCAAAACGCGGCCTTGGATGCAAGGCTGCGTTTTGCGTTCTCCGGGCGCGCTCTGCCGGTCAGGTTCATTGCCAGCTGATGGAAATATTTTTTCCCTTTTGCGCGCAGTCTGTCAGATACAAGTTGATCAGGGTCTGATAGGGGATCCCGGATTCCAGCGATTTTGCCTTAAAATACTCGATGGTCTCCAGATCCAGGTTGATGGTGATCTGTTTCTTCAGCTTTTTTGCGTAAGGATTTCTCTTCGCGTTGGAAAAATCGTATTCGTCTCTCATCTGATGCCTCCCGATCGGTATTGTTTTGCCTCGCTATAAGTCCGGGATTCCCGGACTCAGGCGGTCAGGTCGGCGTAGGGGGCGCCGATCAGTCCGCACAGATCGGAGGGGGACAGTTCGACCTGATGTCCCAGTTTTCCGGCGCTGACGCAGATGCTCCCGAACAGCTGGGCGGTCTCGTCCACAAAGGTGCGGAAGGCCTTCTTCATGCCCACGGGGGAACAGCCGCCGTGCACGTAGCCGGTCAGGGGGAACAGTTCTTTCTGGCGGATCATCTCCACGCTCTTGACCGCGGCGGCGCGGGCCGCCTTTTTCAGATCCAGGGTGCAGGAGACCGGAATGACGAAGACCAGAAACTCCTGCCCGGCCCGGGTGACCAGGGTCTTGAACACCGAGTCCGGATCTTTCCCCACCAGGGCGGCCACTTTGACCCCCTCGGTCTCCGCGGGGTCGTAGGCGTGGGGGACAAAGGGGATCCCGTGCTGTTCGAGGATCCGCATGACGTTGGTCTTGTCGGTCATGCCAGAACGACTTCCTCTCCCCGGACGGTCAATGGGGTCTGGAAAAAGGCGGTCAGTCCCCGGACCAGCCCCTCGAAGTCGGCGGCGCCCACGGTCTCGGCGGCGGCGTGCATGGCCAGCTGGGCCAGCCCGATGTCGGCCGAGCGCACGGGGAGCAGGGTGGAGGCCAGCGCCCCCAGCGTGCCGCCGCAGCGCAGATCCGAGCGCATGAAAAAGTCCTGCACCCGCACCCCGGCTCCCTCGAAAATTTTGCGGATCAGGGCGGAGGAGAGGGCATCCGTGGTGTAGTTGCGGTTGGCGTGGTGCTTGACGACCACGCCGCCGTTCAGCAGGACGGGATGGTCGGGGTCGGAGAGCTCGGGATGATTGGGATGCCGGGCGTGGGCGTTGTCCGCCGACAGCAGGAAGGACTCCGCCAGCATGCCGTCAAAGTCCCGTCCCAGGGCCTGCGCGGCTCTGCGCAGGGTGTCCCGCAGAAAGGAGGAGGCCGCGCCCTGGGGGGTGCGGGAGCCGATCTCCTCGTGGTCGGCCAGGTAGACGACGGCAAAGCGGGAGGGCCGGGCCGCGGTCAGGGCGTCCACGGCGGCAAAGCAGGAGGTCAGATTGTCGATCCGGGGGGCGCAGATCAGCTCCTCGCCGAAGCCGAACCGAAAGGCGGGGGTGCGGTTGACCAGAAAGAGATCGAAGTCCCGCACCCGGGCGCCCGGCGCGCCGGCGTCGGCGGCCAGCGCGGCCAGAACGTCGAAGCCGGGATCCAGGCCGCACAGGGGGCGGAGGTCGGTCTGCGGATTGAGGGCCAGCCCCTTGTTGACCTCGCGGTTGAAGTGGACGGCCACGCTGGGGATGACCACGGTGGCCCGGCTGACCACCGGCAGGCTGCGCAGGCAGGCCCCCTCCTCGAGGATCAGGCGGCCGGCGATGGCCAGCGGGCGGTCCAGAAAGGAGTAAAAGATCCCCCCGCCGTAGGCCTCGACGGGGAGGAGCAGGGCCTCCTTGTCCCCGCAGCGGCCGTACTTGAGCTTGAGCGCGGGGGAGTCGGTGTGGGCGGCCGCGATCAAAAAGCCGCCCTCCGCCTTCGGCGGGCAGAAAAAGGCGATCAGGGCCGAACCGTCCCGGATCACAAAGTAACCCTTTCCGGGCTCCAGGGTCCAGGCCCCGGCCTCGTCCAGCCGGGCAAAGCCGGCCTGTTCCAGCTGCGCCGCGGCCAGCCCGACCGCCTGATAAGCCGTCGGCGCCGCGTCCAGTTTTTGCAGTAAGGTCATAAAAAACTCCCGGCGGCCCGGCCGCCTCAGGGCAGACGCCGCATGAAGTGCGGATCTCCCTCAGGCGGTCTTTGAGGCCGCCTCAGGGCAGACGCCGCATGAAGTGCGGATCTCCCTCAGGCGGTCTTTGAGGCCGCCTCAGATGTACATTTGCGAATTGATGGCGGTTCCGGGGCCGTATGGCCGCAGAACGGCGGTATGATGACAGCAGAGTGGCAGCATGATCACCTGTGATATTGTGACAGGGGATAGAGACGTTCAGATAGATATATTCATTGATAGAGAGATTCAATCAATTGACAGAGATAATCACTGCCGGCCTCCCGTTTGTAACGCCTGCCCGGTCAAAAGATCCGGTCGGCACGGCTGTCCGGAATGACACGGCGCCTCAGGCCTTTTTTTGTTCGGCGGGTTCCACGAACAGGGCGCCGCAGTAGGGGCAGACCAGCCCGTCGTCGGTCATCACCAGGGGAGCGCCGCAGTTGCGGCACTGGTTGCCCGCCACCTTTTTGCGCTGTTTGCGGTTTTCGTTGAGGACCAGGGCGTCGTCGACGAAGAGATAATCGGTGATGTAACGCTTCTGGATGGCGGCCTTCAGCTTGTCCCGGACCTGAGCGGGCGTTTTCCCCAGGTGGCTGCTCAGCTCCGCCACGGTGTAAAGGTTTTCGGCGTCCACGGCCACCAGCAGCCGCTTAAAGCCCACGGTGTTTCCAAAGTTCATCCACAGAATGGGCATGGCATAAAATCCGCCCGCCAGGCAGACGATGCAGATCACCAGCAGAAAGGTGATGCCGTGGACGGCGGACAGCACCAGGCCGGGGATGGCGGCCACGAAGGCGACCGAGACGATCAGCGAGGCCCAGAACCAGGCGTTGGTGTGTTTTTTCAGGCGTTTGAAATCCATAGGGGAACCTCCCGGGGAATGCCCGGATACGGCCGGGCGGCGGCAGGGGCCGCATTCTTATTGTAGCATGAGGGCGGACAAAAGTCAAACGTTCTGCCCGGGCGGGCCTTTCCAAGCCCGCCGAAAGGCTTTCGAGCCGCCGCCCGCGCCCCTTCGGGCAGCCGGAGTTCCCGAAAGGGGTAATACGGGAAAATTTTTTTAAAAAGAGGTCTGAATAGGGGAAATTTCCGCAGAGATCGGATCCTCTTGCCCGGGCTTCCCCTGAAAACAACATGCGGTTTGGAAACGCCCTTCGGGCAGCTGCCCTTTTTTGATCGATCTTACGGCTTTTTTCTCCAGACGGAACCCCCGGCTTAAACGGAGCCCCGGCCTTCAAAAGGCCGGCCCCGAAGGACCGGCCCGGCAAAGGCATTATTTTGCTGTAACGGAACGGCAGGGCAGTACCCCTCGCCTGAAACGGCGCGGAAAGGGGGGCGACCGCATCGCCCTCATCAAAAATTCTTTCCCCGACAGCGGAAAGAGCGGCCTTGCGGGCTTTCCCGTAAAAGGCAGCGGGAAAGGGGTCCATGCTCTCAATCCTTTCCGGGGTTTTCCCGTAAAAGCTGTGGGAAGGGGATCAGGGGTCCTCTCTCCTTTTTAACCCTGCCGGGGCTTTTCCCGCAAAGGCTGGTAAAAGGCTGAGGGAAAGAAAACTCTCACCAAAACCCTCCTGCCGGGGCTTTTCCCGCAAAGGGCGGGGGAAAAGAGGGGGTCGGTCGGAAAGGCTCAGGGACAGGCCGGCGCGCCGGCCGGGCGCCCGGCATAGGGCAGTCTGCGTCGGGCGGCGGGGCGGACCAGGCTTCCCTTCCGGCGGGTGAAACCTGCCTCCTTCAGGGCCTGCTCGTCCAGCGCGGGGCCGGCGGTCCAGGACTTCAGCCCGGGATAGCGGGCCTCGGTGAGGGAGAGGGCCGCACTCAGCGCCTCGCCCGGGCCGGAAAGGAGCAGAAAATTCAGGCGGGCGACGCCCTCTGTCAGCTCAAAGCAGAAGCCGCCCAGCAGTTCCCGCCCCTCCCAAAGGGTGTAAAAGTGCAGACCGTCGTCCCGGAGCAGGGAAATGAGGTCCGTCAGGGAGAGCGAAGTTCCCCGGGCCTCGAAAAAGTCGTACAGGTTTTCGGCGTCTTCCAACACCGCCCGTCTGATGCCGATCATAGAACAGATCCTCCGTCAGAGGCAGGAGAACTCCCGCCCTTATCATCGCCTCTATTATAGCATATTCTGAAGCATCTTTCAAGCCTGACAGCAAAAAATTTTTTTTCCGGTCCCCTTTTGACAGATTTCGGCCTGCGGCAGAAGAGCAAACGAAGTCTAAGACCGGCTGTGAAAAGTCAGGCGAAAGAAGAGGGCTTCAGGGCGAATGATCTTGAGCGGAAGATTGGCTTTCAGGCGGAAAGCAAGAAGAGAGAGGAAGGTTGTGACCTCCCTCTCTCTTCCAAAAAATTGGTCGGCTTTTCAGACCGTCTCGCCGCCGCGGTAGCAGACCACCCGCTCCTCCCGTTCGAAGCGTTCGGGCAGGTCGCCGTTCTGGGCCCGCAGGGTCTGCTCGGAGGCCCCCAGAGCCTTGCAGGCCTCGAACAGAGGCTCGCCCGGGGCGGCGAAGTAGACGCTCATGGGGAATTCCGGACGGAGCTCTTCGCCGGCCTCGGCCCCGCAGAGCACCCGGATCCGGCGCTGGCTGTAGCCCTCGGCCCGGAGGGAGAGGGTGGCGAACAGATCGATCTCCCGGCCGCGGTTGCGGGCGTAGATCTCGGTCACGACCGCCCGGGCCTCGATCTCGTCGGCCTCCATGCGGCTGTCCGCGGACAGGGCAAAGGGGACCTCCACGGCCACGCCGTGCTTATTCCCCTCGTCGTCGTCATAGAGCAGGTCGGCCCGGATCACCCCTTCGGCCAGCAGGCGGCCGTCCTCGGCCCGGGCCCCGGTCACGGCGGCCGAGGAGGCGCAGACCGCGATCAGGCGGTAGATCTCCCGCATCTCCTCGGGCAGGACCGAGCTGCCCTCCACCTTTTCCACGGTGTGGACGGAGCCCTCGTAAACGGTGACCTCCTTCTCCTCGTAGCGGCAGTCCAGCCGGTGCGTGGGGGAGAAGGCGTCCGCGCAGACCCGGCAGGAGGCGCTCTCGAAGCACTTGCACCGGAGGCAGAGTTCGGCCTCCAGCCGGACGGTGGTGGTCTTGCTCTCCTCGTCGGGGGTCAGCGCCAGGGAGTGGCGGACCGCCGAAACGCTCAGGGCGCACAGGTCGGCAGAACCGCAGCCGGGAAATTCGATCTCCTCCCGGATGGGGAAGTCCCGGACCAGATGTTCCAGGCTTTGGGTCTCCTCGTCGAAGTAGGTCAGGGTCAGATAGCTCGTGCCCTCGGCGATCAGGGTGTCGGGGGCCGGGACCGAGCCCGAAAGGTCGGCCTGAAAGTCCGAACAGCAGATCCCCGTGATCTGCCCCTTGTGTTCGAATTCCTCCTCCGCGATCAGGGTCTTGGTCCCGCAGGCGGTGATCCGCATCAGTTCGGTCTCCTCGCAGCGGGCGATCAGGCTGTCGCAGCCCACGGCCGAAGTCAGCTCCTCCCGCTCGCGCAGAAAGACGGCGGTCTCGAAGGTGGCCGAAAGGCGGATGCCCTCCCCGGCCTGCGAACAGGTCAGGTCCACCGTCGCGCACTCGAAACCGACCTCCGAGGCGGGATTGGCCCGGTCGGACTCCAGGCGGTCGGAAAACTCGGCCGAGGCCGTGGTGCGCCGGATCTTTCCCTCTGCGTCGGCATAGACGGCCATGCACTCCGCCCGTCCGAAGAAGCGGATCTCTCCCCGCACGCACTCGGAGCGGCCGACCGAGGGCCGGACCTCGGCCAGCAAAATGCGGTCGACCGAGGTGCCGGGCTCGGGATCGAGGTGGATCTCGGCCTGAGTCTGCTTCTCGCCCAGTCTGCCGTACCGCTCGCAGGGCAGTTTTTCGGTCATACATTCAAATTCCATCTGACACCTCCGTCTCTTTGGAAAATGGTTTTAGTCTAGTCTATGAGGCTCGGCGGCGGTTTAGACCGGCGGGCGAAAAGTTTTCCGCTCCGGCGGGGGCGGCGGACAAAGAGGGACGGGACGCTGTGACGGTGCCTCCTGGCGGCGGGCGCAGCCGACAAAAACCGGGGGAAGAGGGAAACGGCGCCGTGATGATGCCCTCGTCCGTTTGGAGCCGGCGCATAAAATCAGCGGAAGAGGCAGGGGCATTGCGGCGCATTTCTGCGCGGCAGGGCCGGCATAGCATATAAAAACGAATGAAGAGGCAGGGGCGTTGCGCCGACGCCCCCCTGCGTTTGGAGGCCGGCGGACAAAAAAAGAACAGGCGGAGGCCTGTTCCGGGGAAGATGATGAAAGACGATCAGGAAGAAAAAGTTTTGCCCGTCTGATGCGGGGATCGTGTTGAAGAAAGCGCGGATTTGAAAGCGCTTTTTGCCGGCGGGATCGGAAAGGCGACCCGCGGGGAGCTTTCCGTCGGGCACCGTTATTTGGATCAGCCGGGCGGAAGGGGGAAGGGGGCGGACGCGGGGCGGCCTCCTTCCTCGGCGGACTGCCGGAAGAGATTGCGGAATTCCGAGGGGGAGAGCTTGGTCTTGCGCTTGAACAGGCGGGAGAAGTAGAGGACGTCTCCGAAATTGAGGCGGTAGGCGATCTCCTTGATGGACAGCCGCTCGTCCTGCAGCAGGACCATGGCGTGCTGCAGCTTTTTTTCCAGGATATATTGCAGGGGAGGCTGGCCAACCGCTTTGGAAAAGCAGTTGGAAAAGTAGACCTCGTTCAGGTTGGCCATGGCGGCCAGTTCCTTGACGGTGATCTTTTTTTCGACGTTGTTTTCCACGTACTGCATGATGTCGAAAAACCGCAAAATGTTCCGGTTCCCGAAGTTCTCGCCCAGGCTGCCGATGAAGCGGGAGAGAATGATCTGCATCAGGCCGTTGAGGTAGAGCGCCCCGGAGGGAGAGGGGTCCTCCCGCTCGACGGCGGCCAGCACGGCCCGGAAAAAGCCGACGTCCTCGGGCGAGGCCGGTACGCCCCCTTCGGGGGAGAGAGAGGACAAAAAGGTGTTGCCCGTCTCGTCGGCCTCGAAGTGGATGTAGTAGTGCCGCAGAAACCCCTGATTGGAGGCGGTGATCACCGAATTTTTGGGGATGTAGTAAAGCATCCCCGGCTCCAGGTCCAGCCTGGCGTTCCGCAGCGTCATTTGGGCCTGCCCGCTCTCGATATAGTAGAACCGATGTTTTTTCCAGAAGCTCACGATGTCTTTCCAGAAATCTCCTACCGTGGCAAAACCTGCCTCCTCCACATAAAATCCGACCGTGCGGATCATTTCCGAAAGTTCTCTCATCGTCTCCTCCCTCTTCTGCATCCAGTATACCATATTTGCGAAGGCGGGGTCAAACAAATTCTCCGAAAGGGGCAAAATCTGTGGATTGTCCATATTTTTCCAAAAAAAATGTATTTACATTCTATGTTTTTTACTTTATGATATAAGAGAAGCGTAAAGCGATCTTCGGACTTTTTCAGGGAAGAAATCTCGTCCTTTCCCGGGCGAAACGTGAGCGTCGTCGGCGCCGGGAAGGCAGGCCACCCTTGCTTTATGCAAAGCCTGGTTTTCAGACCTGCGGCAGGACTGTCATCAAAACATATTTTTCAAAGGCGCCGTCGGCGCCGGGAAGGCAGGCCACCCTTGCTTTATGCAAAGCCTGTTTTTCAGACCTGCGGCGAAATTGTCCTCAAAACATATTTTTCAAAGGCGCCGTCGGCGCCGGGAAGGCACTCCCACCCCTTGCTTTTTGCGAAGACTGGTTTTCAGACCTGTTGCAGGACTGTCATCAAAACATCTCTTTTCGGAGCCGGAAAGGCGGGCGGCCAGAACCCTGTTTTTGCAGGAGATCCAGGCCTGACCTGCGGCAGAACTGCCTAAAAAGTATACTTTTTCGGAAATCGGCGGAGTGATAAAAAAAGCCCTGTCTTCGTAAAACAGGGCACAAAAAAAGGGCGGGATCTTCCGATTCTTCCACTCTTTTGGATTACATAAAAGTATACTTTTATAAAATTTTTGAATGATTTTTCGGGCTTCCGGTCGCGGCGGCCCGAGGGGAGGAATGTGATGAAACGTCTTTTGATCGTCGCGCTCAGCGTCCTGATGGCCCTGGGAGTCTTTTTGGTCAGCGGCTGCGGCGGCGAGCCCGAGCCGCCGTCGAAGGAGGATCTGCCCTTTTATCAGGAAGATCCGGTCTACGACTTTTCGGTGGAGGAAGCGCGCACCTTGGACCCCTCTTCCGGCCAATACGTGTGGTCGGACGAACTGGTCTCCATGCTCAACCCCTTCTGGCTGGGCAATGTGGTCTACAACGAGACCGTCATGCTGGTGGATGACGGGGAGAGCATCTCGGGCAAACTGCTGTTCACCCCCAAAAAAATTCTTTCGGTACGCGATTACGCCTGGGATGTCGAGTTTACTGAGGGAGAGGACTTCACGGTGGAGGGAAACATCATCGTGCGGACCGAAAATTCCGACATTCCCTACCTGACCGAGGCAAATCTGACGGGACAGGAGCTGCCGGAGGGGTATCAAGTGGTCTCCTCCATCGCCAACGTCGAGACTGACGTGGTGATGATGGGGGCCACCATCTACACCGAGGGCAGTCTCATCTACGGCCATCAGGTCTCGGTCAGCTACGTCTACGATCCCGCCGAGGCTGAGCTTGGGGACTTCAAGACCTTTGACGCCGCCGAGCTGCCCGCGCTGAAGGCCAAGCTGGCTGCCGGCGAGGACGTTAGGCTGGGCATCATCGGCGATTCGGTGGCCGAGGGGTGCTCGTCGTCCTCGATGTTCAACCGCGAGCCGTACCTGCCCAACTTCATCGACCTGACCGCGCTGGCCCTGAATGCGGGCTACCGGGCGGCCGGAAAGACGGGGGAGGTCACGGTGGGCAACTACGCCCTGGGCGGCATGACCTCGGAGTGGGGGGCCGCGCAAGCCCAGGTTGACGAGATCATCGCAGATGCGCCGGACGTACTGTTCATCCACTTCGGCATCAATGACAACGGCAGCGATTTTTCGGGAATGGCCTACGGGGACAACATCGAGTCCCTGGTGCTGAGGGTCAAGGCCGCTCTGCCCGAGGCCGAGATCGTGCTGATCAAGGCCTTCACCCCCGAGATCATGTCCTATGACGGCGAGCTGTTCGAGGACTACTGGGCCCAGCTGGACCGCATTGCAGAAAACGCCGGCGTGTGGACGCTGGATCTTTACACCCAGAGCCTTACCATGCTGAGCACCAAAAAATATATGGACGTGACCGGGAACGGCATCAATCACCTGAACGACTACACCTCCCGGCTGTACGCCATGAACATTCTGTCCATGCTGAACGACTACGAAGCTTGAGGGGGATTTCTACGGCAGGCGCGCGATCGCGCAGGCCGACAGACCCGGAAGCCGAACTGAATGAGAAAAAAGGGGTTTTCCGATCCCCTGAAAAAACCGGACAACATCTAAGGAGGATTCTGATGATGAAAAAAATGATGCTGCTTTTATTGTCGCTGCTGGTAGTGTTCGGCTCGCTGGCCGGATGTATGCAGCCCGGGGAAGTGGAGGTCCCCACCCGCGATCCTGCCACCATCGATCTGGAGCTGGATCCCGATGTCGAGGCCGAGATCTCCATTCTGATCCCCAGCGGCAACGCGAATGAAACCACCATGATCGACGCCCTGATCGACAGCTTCAACCTGAAGTACCCCTACGTGACCTTCAAGTACTCCTACCTGTCGGTCAACGCCTACGAGAACACCATCCGCAACCTGGCCCGGACGGGGTCGCTGGACGACATCTTCTGGACCAATTCGCCTGACCTTTACTATCCGGCCGACACCGGCATCGCCGAAAATCTGACCCCCTACATCGAGGCCTCCGAGGCCGCCGGCCTGTTCGACGTGGACGTGGATTTTTACCAGGAGTTCTTTGACTGCAGCACCATGGAAGGGCAGCTTTACGCCATTCCCCGCAGCGCGGACTCGGTGGTCACCTTCATCAACAAAGACATTTTGAAAAAAGCCGGGGTGGATCTGAACCCCGAGACCACCGTGGTCAAAAACGGCTGGACCTGGGATCAGTTCCTGGACGTCTGCCAGCAGGTACGCGATTATCTGGACAAAAACGGCCGCCAGAGCCACTACGTGCTGGACGCCAATCTGACGGCCTGGCTTTCGACCTGCTATCCCATCCTGCGCTCCTACGGGGCGGACATCCTGGATGAGGAGGGCAACAACTCGGTGGACACCCCCGAGACCCGGGCCTGCCTGGAAATGCTCCGCGAGATGGTGGAAAAACGCTACATCGTGAACACCTCCAAGGAATCGGCCAGTTCTTACGAAACCGGCACCTCGGCCTTTTTGTTCCAGTCTGCCTCGGTCTCGCTGTATGCCAACCGTCCGGTCCTGAAGGATGAGCTTACCGGCGAAAGGTTTGTGGACCTGGTCTCTTTCCCGCTGATCGGCGAAAATCCCAAAATCGGCTCGGGCATCGCCGGCTACATGATCAACGCGGAGCTCTCGGACGAGGAAAAGGACATCTGCTGGGCCTTCCTGTGCCACATGCTCTCCAAGGAAGGACAGCAGGCCATGGGCAGCGCCGGGCTGAATCTGGCCTCCATCCGCCGGGATCTGGCCGACTACACCACCGCCAACTGGGGCAAGGACTACAGCGACATCAACATGGGCGCCTACCTGTACGGCAGCGAGTACAAGATCGCCGTGGACTTCCTCGGCCGGGTGGACGCCTCCTACAAGAGCGACCTGGACCGGGCCACCAAGGGATTGTTCAACAACGCCCTGAACCTGAGCAAGTCCATTGACGACGCCATCGCCTCCTGCGTGAAGGAAGTCGACAACGCCCTGATCGGATGAAAACTTTTTTTAAAAACTTCAACGCCAGAAAGTTTTTCCGGGACAACTACACCGGGTGGCTGTTCAATCTGCCGCTGACAGTGGGCATCGTGGTGTTTACCCTGATCCCGGTGCTGTTCTCCCTGATCTATTCCTTCATGTGGCGGTACAACGGCTTCACCTTCGAGGCCTGGGGGGTCCACAACTACGCGCTGATGTTCACGGCGGACTGGGGGGAAGTCTCCAGGACCTTCCTGAACACCGTGATCTACTCGGTGGTCTCCATCCCGCTGTCTTTGGTGACCTCCTACTTTCTGGCTCTGCTGGTCAACACCTCTCTGAAAGGCGTCAAGGTCTTCCGGGTGCTGTTCTACCTGCCCGTGACCATCCCCGCGGTGGTCAGCGGCCTGCTGTGGAAGGACATGTTCGGCCAGACCTACGGCATCTTCAACCGCATCCTGGGCCTGGTCGGCATTGCCCCCTTTCCCTTTTTCGCGGAGGCGGGGACCTCTATGGTGTCGGTGTTCATCATGAACCTCTGGACGGTGGGCGGCGGCATGATCCTGTGGCTGTCGGCCTTCAAGAACATCGACAAGCAGTACTACGAGGCCGTGCAGATCGAGGGGGGAGGACGGCTGGCGGGATTTTGGTACATCACCATTCCCATGTCCACCCCCATGATCTTCTATAACGTCATCATGTCCACCATCGGCACCCTGCAGTACAACGGCCCTCTGACCTATGCCCCCAACGGCGGGCGGGGCTGGGACAACTCGCTGTACATGTACGCGGTCAAGATCTACCAGGAGGCCATCGAGTCCGGCATGATCGGCTACGGCAGCGCTCTGGCCTGGTGCTTCCTGATCGTCATCGGAATGATCACCGTGGTGCTGTTCGCGACCAGCAAATGGGTGTTCTACGGGGAGGAGGCTTAAGATGAGATCTTCCAAACGTTCCAGATTGGCGCTCTCCGTGCTGCTTTATGCGATCATGGGCCTTCTGACAGTCATTCTGCTCTTCCCGTTCTGCTACATGATCTCCAAGAGCCTGATGACCTCCTCCGAGGTCATCCAGCCCGTGCCCCTGTTCTTCCCGTCGGTGCCGCAGTTTTCCAACTACCTGGAGCTGTTCAGCACCGGGCGGTATCTGTCGGGATTTCTGAACACCCTGCTGATCGTGGTCTGCAACATGATCTTTGTGCCGCTGTCGGCCTCCCTGATCGCCTTTTCCTTTGCCAAGCTGCAGTGGAGGGGGCGGGGATTCATGTTTGCGATCATGCTGGGCACCATGATGCTGCCCGGCGCCGTCACCCAGGTCCCGCTGTACTCGCTGTACTTCACCTTCGGGTGGATCGACACGCTGTATCCCTTCATCATCCCCAACCTGTTCGGGGGCGGCGCGGTCTACATCTTCCTGCTGACCCAGTTCATGCGGGGGATCCCCCGCGACATGGACAGCGCCGCCAAGATCGACGGGGCCAGCGCCCTGCGGCGGTTTCTGTCCATCTGCCTGCCCCTGTGCAAGGCCGTGCTGGTCTATGTGGTGGTCAACGTTTTTCTGGCCTACTGGGGAGACTACTTCGGACCTCTGATGTACATGCACAGCTCCGAGGCCCCCAAGACTTTCGCGTTGGTGCTGTTTGAAAATTCCACGGAGGGCGACGCGGCCATGGACCGCGCCAACATCCGCATGGCCGGCGGCGTGTTTATGTCCGTCTTCCCGGCCCTGCTGTTCGCCATCTTCCAAAAACAGCTGATCGACGGCGTCATGGTGGGCAGCGTCAAGGGCTGAGGCCATCCGGCCCGCGCCGGTCCGCCCCAACCGTGATCTTTTCCGGCAGAGGTCCCGGTCCTTCCGGCCGCCGGAACAGTCATACTGTCTGCGGCGCGCTGTCGTTTGCCGGGTTCGGCCGCCGATGCCAAAAAGGAGAAATTTTATGAAAAAAATCGTTGTCTGGAGCCTTTTGCTGGCCCTCTTCCTGACTGCTTTTGCCGGATGCGGCGGCGGGGAGGAGCGGGTGGAGGACACCCGGGAGCTGACCCCCTTTCAGTACACGACGCTGAACCTCTCCTCGACCGACCGCGAGGGACGGACCGTCCGCTCGGGCGACGCCGAGATCGAAGGCAGCTATGTGGGGCTTTTTTACCACATCTGGCACGGCTATCACACCAACGGCTATCCCGAAATTTACGACATCACCAAGCTGCTGGCCGAGGATGAGGAAGCTTTTTGGGACATGAACAACACCCGAGGAAAGGAGCGCTACCACTACTGGGGAGAGCCGCTGTACGGCTATTATTGCTCGGACGACCCCTGGGTGATCACCCGGCACATCGAGCTGCTGACCATGGCGGGGGTGGACTACCTGGTGTACGACACTACCAACACCGTGGTCTACACCCAGGCCATCGAGGCCATCTTCCAGAGGCTGTCCTACTTTCAGGATCAGGGCTGGGACGTCCCCAAAGTGGCGTTCTACACCAACACCAACTCCATGTCCACCATCAAGCGGATCTACGAGACCTGGTATGCCCAGGGCAAGTATCAGGATCTGTGGTTCTCCTTCGGCGAAAAGCCCCTGATCATCGGGGTGCTGGGACAGGACGAGGGGATGGTGATGTCCCCCGACGAGGTGGCCGCCCTCAACGAGGAGTACCAGGAGTTCTTTGACTTCCGCATTTCCACCTGGCCCAACCTGAATCTGGTCAAGGACTATGAGCGGGGCTTCCCCTGGATGGACTGGGAGTACCCGCAGTCCTACTTCAACGGCACCATGTCGGTCTCGCTGGCTCAGCACCCCGGCTCCCGCATGAGCGAGGGCGCCATGAGCAACAACGGCAGGGGGTTCAACTATGACACCTTCCGCAACGACTCTTCCCTGACCGAACTGGGCAGCAACTACGCCGGACAGTGGCAGACGGTGTTCGACTGGAACGCCGCCAATCCCAAACGCCCGGTCAACAACGTCTTCCTGACAGGCTGGAACGAGTGGATCGCCATCAAGAAAAACGACGGGCTGACCTACTTTTTTGTGGATACCTTCAACGAGGAATACTCCCGGGACATCGAGATGATGGCCGGGGGGTACGAGGACAACTACTACCTGCAGACCGTAGACAACATCCGGGCCTTCAAGTACGAGCCTGCAAAGCACTATCTGACCGATCAGGTCACGGTGGATCTCGAGGATCAGAACTTTGCCGACTGGACCGGCGCCGCCCACTTCAAGGACTTCGAGGGAGACACGCTGGACCGCAACTTCCGCGACGCCATCAACAAGGATCCCTACGTCGACACTTCCGGCCGCAACGACATCACCGACGTCATGGTCACCCACGACGGGCAGAACCTCTACATCAAGGTGACGGCGGCCGAGGAGATCACCGATCCCGAAGGGGAAAACTGGATGAATGTGCTGATCAAGACCGACGAGGATCTGGCGAACTCCTTTGCGGGCTACAAGTACATCGTCAACCGCCATCCGGACGGCACCGTCACCTCGGTGGAGCGCTCGACCGGCGGGTATGAGTGGGAGACGGCCGGCACGGCCCAGCTCCGGGTCTACGGCGACACCATGCTGCTGGCCATTCCGCTGGAGGCCCTGGGACTGACCGCCGACAATTGCTTCGTGCAGCTGAAAGTGGCCGACAACGTGCAGCATCCCGACGACATCATGGACTACTACGTCACCGGCGATTCGGCGCCCATCGGCAGACTGTCCTACACCTACGGCTACTGAGAAAAAAGGAAGGGAAAATGATATGAAAAAAGTGTTGCTGATGATCCTGGCCGGGGCCATCGCCCTGACGGGCACGGGCTGCGGCGGAGGGAATACCCCGCCGGAGAGCGACCGGGTCAAAGACGAGCGCGGTCTGACCGCCGAACAGTACACCCTGATGAACCTGACGGCCACCGACGCGCTGGGCCGGAGCTTCCTGCCCATGGACGAGGCCAAGGACGGCACCCGCTACGTGGGGGTGTTCTACTCGCTGTGGCTGGGACAGCACCAGTACATGCAGTCGGCCGTCTTCGACATCAACGAGCTGCTCTCCACCCGGGAGGGGGCCGCCGCCCTTCATTCCACGGCGGACAGCGAACTGTCCAGGATGGGAGAATTCCACTTCTGCGGGGAGCCGCTGTTCGGCTACTACAACATGCGGGATCCCTGGGTGGTCATGCGCCACATGGAGATGCTGACCATGGCCGGACTGGACTATCTGTGCATCGACGCCACCAACGCCTCCATCTACCCGGAGGTCTGTCGGGTGCTGTTCGACACCCTGACCGACCTGCAGAACCAGGGCTTTGATCCCCCCAAGGTGATGTTCTACACCAACAGCTACTCGGGGACCACGGTCACCAAGCTCTACAACGAGTTCTTCCAGACTGAGCGCTACGACCATCTGTGGTTCGCGCCCTACGGCAAGCCCCTGATCGCCGGCATCACCGAGAACAACAACTTTGCCTCGGATCAGACCAAATATCCCGAAATTTACGGGGAGTCGGCCACCGACTTCATCCCGGAGGAGATCCGCGGCCGCTTTGACATTGTGGAGTCCCAGTGGCCCAACGGCGACTATAATCCCGATTCCATTCCCTGGATGAGCTGGTCCTATCCCCAGCACATCCACACCGGCAGCAAGGCGATCTCGGTCTCGGTGGCCCAGCATTCGCCCCGGGGGATCAATTTCTCCCTGCAGGATCCCGAGTCCAGCCGGGGGTACGACTACACCACCAAGACGGTGGAGGAGAACTGGCAGGCCGGCCGCAACTTCGAGAACGAGTGGCAGACCGTGCATGACAATGAGGGCCTGGTGGAAAACGTGCTGGTCACGGGCTGGAACGAGTGGATGGCCGTCAAGCAGGCGGACGCCAGCTTCTGCGACGTCTACACCTCCGAGTATTCCCGCGACATCGAGCCCGATTCGGGGGCCTACGGCGACAACTTCTACCTGCAGTTCATCCGCAATCTTCGGGAATTCAAGTACACCGAGGGCCGGCACTACGCCTACCAGCGCATGACTGCGGACTTCTCGGACGAGAGCATGCTGACCCAGTGGGATCACGTCAACGCACACTACCGGGACATCGCGGGGGACGCCATGGTCCGGAACTATGAAAACGCGGTGGGCAGCGAGGTCTACACCGATGACTCCGCCCGCAACGACATCACCGACGTCAAGGTGGTGCACGACGCCGAAAACCTCTACTTTTACGTCCGGACCGCGGACGACATCACCGCCTACGAGAGCGGGGACGAGAGCTGGATGAACATCCTGATCTCGGCCGGATCCGATTTCAGCGGCCGGAACGACTTCGCGGGCTACAACTATCTGATCAACCGCACCCCCGGCGAAGGCGTCACCTCGGTGGAGCGCTCGAAGGGCGGCTGGAGCTGGGAGAGCGTCGGACAGGGCGAATACCGGGTCTACGGCAACGTGATGCTGGTCTCGGTGCCCCTGGAGGCCCTGGGGCTGACCTCGGACGCCTGCTACATCCAGTTCAAGGTCGCCGACCACGTCAAGAATCCCGGCGACATCATGAGCTACTATCTCTACGGGGACTCCGCCCCCATCGGGAGGCTAAGCTATGCGTACGGCTACTAAACGGTTTTTAGCGATTATTTGGGCGGTATTGGCTGCGCTGACTCTGGTCGGCTGCGGCGGAACGCCGGAGGAGGAGCGAGAAATGACGAACGGACCGGTCTATGACGGCGTAGCACTGCCGCAGTCCCTGTGGACGGCCCCCGCATGGGAGGAAGAGCCCTCGCACGCACGGACGGAGGAGATCCGGGGGATCTGGTACGACACCGTTTACAAGGGAGAACCCACCAAGGCCTTTGCCTACCTGGGGATCCCCGCCGGCGCAAGCGCGGAAAATCCGGCTCCCGCCGTCCTGCTGTTGCACGGCGGCGCGGGTACGGCCTATTGGGAGTGGGTGGCTTCCTGGGTAGAGCGGGGCTATGTGGCCCTGGCACCCGACCTCGAGGGCCATGTGCCCACCCGGGACGGCACCATGTCGTCCTACCCGGCCCAGCTTTACACCCGTTCGGAATACCCCGCCCCGCAGAATGTCAACTATGCGGACGCCGCCCTGCCGATGGAGGAGACCTGGATGTACTATGCCGTCTCCACGGCCACGCTGGGCAACAGCCTGCTGCACGGGCTGCCCGAGGCCGATCCCCAGCGGATCGGGGTGTGCGGGGTGTCCTGGGGCGGCGTGATCGCCTCCATCGTCACCGGCTATGACGACCGGTATGCCTTCTCCGTGCCCATCTACTGCTCGCTGAACATCGCGGGAAGCGGAGGAAACCTGGCTTCCTACTACGCCGCCCATCCCGAGGCCCTGGTCTGGGACGACGACGAGGGGCTGGCCAAGGTCAACACGCCCATCCTGTTCTATGCCTCCAATGTGGACGCGGCCTGTTCGGCGCTGGCTGTCTCGAAGACCTACGAGCGGTGCAAAAACGCCCGGCTGATCCTGGTCGACGGCCTGCCGCACAGCCAGGTGCACGCCGCTGCGGCCATCGAACCCTACCTGTTCGCCGACAGCATCGTCAAGGACGGCCCCGCTTTTTCCAGGGCGACGGCCGAACCCGATGCCCAAAACCCCGTGTTTGCCTACCAGGGCGAAAAGGGCGTGCAGGCCCGTCTGTGGTACACCTCGGACGACATCACCCAAGGACAGGCAGTCTGGTCGCCCATGCGCTGCCCGGTCAGCGGAACGTCGGTGACTGCGGCCATTCCCGAGGGCGCGGCCTGGTACTATTTTTCTGTGGACGATGGGGGAAGCGGAATCTGCTCCCGGATCGTCAAATGCGAATCTTGACCGTTTTTCTCGCGGTTACAGATAAAAAAAATAAAAGGAGAAGATGATGCAATGAAAAAACTGTTCGCTTTCCTGCTGTCGGTGGCCTGCGTGTTCTGCGCGTGTACGGCCATCGCCGTTGCGCAGGACGGGTCGACGACGGAATTGATTCCGGATTCGGTCTATTTCACGGATTCGAGTGACTGGGGCTGCCTGATGGTGGACTTCGGAAGCACGACGGCCAATGCGGAGACGGTCATGGAAAACAACCTGAACGCGTTTGGCAAGATCAGCTACACCCGGCTGGATGGCACGCAAATGGAAGTCTGGCATATTCGCAGTTTCGGGACAAGACTGGGCTGTTATGTACGGCCTGTGGGCGGCAACAATATCACGGGCCCCGTGAAGGGCGATCGGGTCATCATCGCCGCGGGCTGCGGATTTTTGGACAACGAGGCGACCAGCAAGGAGTACGTCTACGAGTACGACGGCGTCAGCTACAAGCTGATCGAGGATGAGTTCAAGACCCTGTATCCCGAACAGGTCTACCTCTCGGATTCGAGCGACTGGGGCTGCCTGATGGTGGACTTCGGAAGCACGACGGCCAATGCGGAGACGGTCATGGACAACAACCTGAACGCGTTTGGCAAGATCAGCTACACCCGGCTGGATGGCACGCAAATGGAAGTCTGGCATATTCGCAGTTTCGGGACAAGACTGGGCTGTTATGTACGGCCTGTGGGCGGCAACAATATCACCGAAGCCGTGGAGGGCGACCGGGTCACCATTGCCTCCGGCTGCGGCTTCATGGATGACGAGCGCACCCGTCAGGAGTATGTCTTCGAGTATGACGGAACCCGCTTCAACCTGATCCTGGACGAATATGAGGAAATCGTCCCCACGCAAGTCAACTATTCTCCTGCCAACGGAGGCTTTGACGCTTACCTCGTCAATTTTGCCGGCACCACCAAAAACCCCAACGAGTACAATGCAACCGGTCGGAATAACGCTTTTGCTCTGGGGAAGATCACCTATGAGCGGGAGGGCGTGACCACCGAAGTCACCAACATCTACACCATGGGCACAAACCTGGGCGTGTTCGTCAACAACACCTCGGTCGATCCCGCTGCCCGGATCGGCGCCCCGCAGAACGGCGACAAGATCATCATTGCCGAGGGCTGCGGGTTCCTCTTTAACGAGCGCACAGAACAGGAATACGTCTTTGTCTACAACGGCACGGCCTTTGAATTGGAGGGGGCGGGCCCTGAACTGCCTCCTGAGGAGGAGTGCAAGACCCTGACCATCGTCAACGCCTACCATTGCTACAATTGGGCCATGGAGCAGGGCGGCCAGGCTTTCCAGGTGGACTTCGGTGCTTCTACGGTCGGATTGGGAACTTATGCTCCTGCGGTCACCGGAACAGATTATATCGAATACGTGGACACCTTCGGCAACCCGCAGCCCATCGCTGACTTTATCTGTGTCGGCGGAGGCAATATGATCTTCCGGGTCGGGAACTCGATTGATGACCTGATCGACAAAGTCCGCGTGGGCGACCGCGTCACCTTTAAGGCCGGACTGCGCATCAATGCCGACGAGATGCTGAAAGAGGATGTCTCGTTCGTGGTCTCCGCGCTGTCCACCGGCGCTGCGGTGCCCATGGCTCCGTATGTCGGCGATCCTACCAGCTTCGAGCTGACGGAGCCGGACGAGAGCACCTCTTTCCCCGCCGAGACGGCCTATCAGCTGACCTGGACGCTGAGCGCGGGCACCTATGCTACCCCGGTCTTCACCAGCGAAACGCCGGACATTGCCGAAGTGGACGAGAACGGGCAGGTCACCTTCCTGGCTCCCGGCACAGCCACCATCAAAGCCGTGGTCAACGGCAAGCTGGAGGACTCCGTCACCTTTGAAGTCATCGAGGCCGTGGCCGTCGATCACGTGGAGACCACCATCTACACCGTGTGGGTGCAGAAGGGACAGACCATCGCCTATCCCACCGACTGGACGGTCACTGCCGTCTACGAGGGAGAGGATCTGACCGGTCCCGCCGTCCCCCTGACCGTGGGCGACAACCTGAGCGTCATCGCCGACGACCTGAACACCAACGAGGTGGGCGAGTACACCCTGCCCGCCACCATTACCTTGAACGGGGAGGTTTACGATACCACCATTCCGGTGGCAGTCTACGAACCCATGGAGATCATCGTCAAGGAGCTGGGCATCGTGGATTGGTTCAGTTATGCCACCTTCGTGCAGTATCCCGACTCCTCCATGAACAACGGCAACATCACCAACGGCCCCGACCTCGGCTTTACCGACGTGTTGGAAAAGATCGAGTACCGCCGTGCCGACGGCACCGTGGTGGAAATGGGCTACTACTTCCTCTCCGGCGGAAACCTCTGCCTGATGCCGAACTTCCTGAACGAGAAGATCACGATCACGGTGGATGGGGAGGAAAAGGAAATCGGGCCCAACGACAAGGAACTCTTCCTGGAATACTTCAACAAGGCTCCCTACTACCAGGCGGGCGACACCATCACCCTGAAGGCCGGTCTGAAGCTGTATCGTTGGACGGGCGAGTTGGCTCCCACCGCCGAGGATCAGAACGCCCTGGCGCCCGGCACCGGCATGTACATCGTGGAGACCGTCGTCAATGAGGACATGATCTACCGCTTTGACGGCAACGTCTGGGGCTTCTTTAAGGAGTACACCGGCATGGCCGTGGCCAACGAGAGCATCACCATGAACTTCGGGGCCCGTCAGGACGCCGGCGTCACCCGTGAGCCTTCCAACGCCACCACCGGTACCTTCAGCTATGTTTCCAGCGACGAGTCCGTGGTCAGAGTGACCGACCGCGGCGTGCTGGACGCGGTGGGACTGGGAACGGCCACCATCACGGTCACCCTGGACGGCGGCACGGCCGGGAAGTTCGAAAAGACCATTGAAGTCACGGTGCAGGACGCCAGGACCGGCATCGCCATCACCCCTGAGGAGATCACCATCGGCGCCGAGGACGACCTGCTGGCCGAGCTGACCGCCGTGACGGTATGGGCCAGCGGCAAAGCGGGCGAAAGCGTGGACCTGACCGACGCGCAGATCATCGGCCTGAACACCGAGATCACCGGCGAGGCCCAGACTGTGACCATCCGGGTGACGGTGGACGGCGAGACGCTGTCCGGCACGGTGCTGGTCACGGTGAAGGGCGGCGGCTGCCAGGGCGGCTGCGGCGGCTCGGCTTCCGGCGCGGTCTTTGGACTTGGCGTCCTGGTCCTGCTGGGCGGCGTGCTGCTGATCGCCAAACGGAAAGCCTGAAAAGACCGCAAGATCCTGACGGAACAGGCGTAATCTCATCAAACAAGGAGAGAGCGCGGCGCCTTTCGCGCCGCGCTCTTTAACGAAATGATATGAAAGAATTGATCTTATTGACAGAATACCGAGCCGATCCCGTCGGCCTGCAAACCGCCGCGCCCCGCTTTTGCTGGCGCTATCCCGCCGATCCCGGCCGGCAGCTCTCCTACCGGGTGGGAGTGGCCTCCTCCCGGGAAGGGGCGGAGGCCGGCGACTTTGACCTTTGGGACTCGGGCGAAGTGCCGGGGGAGACCTGTTTCGGGGTGACCTATGCCGGAAAGCCGCTGTCCTCGAGGGCCGTCGGCTTTGTCCGGGCAGAGACCGTCTGCGAAAAGGGGGTCTTCCAAAGCCCGGTCGGCTCCTTCGAGATCGGCCTGCTGAAGCAATCGGACTGGAAGGGAAAGTGGGTCTCGGTCCCCGTCAATTTCCAGGGGGGGACCCTGCTGGTGCGCAAGCGCTTTCAGGTGGAGAAGCCGGTCAGGAGGGCCCGCGCCTATGTGTGCGGGCTGGGCTATCACGAGTGCTTTCTCAACGGCCAAAAGCTGGGCGAGGCCCGTCTGAATCCCGGCGTCACCGCCTACGACAAGCGGGTGCTGTACTGCACTTACGATCTGATCGGGCTGAAGCAGGGCGACAACGTCTTCGGCGCCGAAGTGGGCTATGGCTGGCTGGGCGCCCGGAAGCTGCTCGTGCAGATCTACATCGATTTTGAGGACGGAAGCTGTTACGAAGATCACACCGCCAACGGCTGGGGCTGGTGGGTGGGAGGAAGTCCCACCCTGGAAAACAGCATCTACGGGGGGGAGGTCTACGATGCCCGGGTGGAGGAGAAATTCCCCCTGAACTGGTCCGCGCCGGACTTCGAGCCCACCTGGGCCAACGGCTGGATGTATCCGCTGCTCGTGGAGGCCCCGGGCGGGGCGCCGGAGGCGCAGACCAACGAGATCCGGGTGCTGGGTCAATTCCCGGAGATCGCCAGAAAGCCCCTCGCCGACGGCTCGATCGTGATCGACGTGGGCCAGAATCTGGCCGGCTGGGCCAGGATCCGGGTCAAAGGGGAACGGGGCGCCCGGATCACCCTGCGCTATGCCGAGGGCCTGAAGCCCGACGGTTCGGTCAATCAGCTGAATCTGCGGAGCGCCCGCTGCGCCGATACCTACGTCCTGAAGGGCGGGGAAGAGGAGGAATGGGCCCCCCGCTTCACCTATCACGGCTTCCGTTATGTCCAGGCCGAGATCGAGGGGCGGGCCGAACTGCTGTCTCTGACTGCCGAATACGTCCACACCGAGGTGCGCCCGGCCGGATCTTTCGAGTGTTCGGACGAGGTCTTAAATCAGCTCCACCGCAATGCCGTCTTTACCGAGACCAACAACATCCACTCCGTTCTGACCGACTGCCCCCAGCGGGACGAGCGCTTCGGCTGGCTCAACGACCTTTCCGCCCGGCTGTATCAGACGGTGTGCAACTTCGGCATGGAGTGTTTCTTTCCCAAGTTTGTCCGGGATATCACCGACACCATGGACGAGCAGGGCGGCATAGCCGACACCGCGCCCTACTTTACGGGCGGCCGTCCGGCCGATCCGGTCTCGGCGGCCTATCTGCTCATGCCGCGGATGGCTCACCGTCTCTATGGGGACGCCTCGGTCGCCGAACGGGAGTTCGAGGGGCTGAAAAAGTGGGTGGACTTCCTGCTGACCCGCAGCAAGGATTTCATCATGGACTATTCCTACTACGGGGACTGGGTGCCGCCGGCCTGCTTTGCCGATGTGGCCACCGATCCGCTCTATGTCTCCTCGGTCTACCTGTTCTGGCAGCTCCGTCTGCTGTCCGAGCTGGCCGGGATTGCGGGCAGACAGGAGGAGGCCGCCCGTTACGCCGATCTGACGGAGCAGGCCAAAAAGGCGCTCAACCGGGCCTATTATCATGCCGAAAGCCACACCTATGCCGGGGGCACCCAGGCCGAAAACAGCCTGGCCCTCTCGCTGGGGCTCTGTCCGCCCGGAGAGGCGGCGGAGGTGGCCGCCAAGATCGCGGCAGACGCCGTCCAAAGGGGGCATCACTCTACCTGCGGCAATGTGGGCTACCGCCACCTGTTTTATGTGCTGGCCGACTACGGCTACGCCGACGAGGTGCTCGCCATTTTGCGCAATCCCGAGTATCCCGGCTGGGGCTATATGATCGCCAACGGCGCCACCACCGTCTGGGAGCGCTGGGAGGCCGAGATGCAGAATGAAATGCACTCCTTCGATCACCCTATGTTCGGCAGCTATGACGCCTGGTTCTACCGCTATCTGGCCGGGATCGGGGTGCAGGACGAGGCCGTCGCCTGCGATCGGCTGATCCTCGACCCCCGATTCCCTCAGTCGCTGTCCTTTGTGCGGGCCTCCTTCGAGACGCTTCGGGGAAAGGTCTGCTCCTCCTGGCAGCGGGAAGCGGACGGTTCGGTCACGCTGACCGTCACCATTCCGCCCACGGCCTCCGCCTTGGCCAATGTCCGCGGTCTGCTGAACGGAAAGCCCTTCGAGGGCGGGATCCTGGGCCCCGGGACCTGGCGGATCACGCAGGCGGAAGAGGGTCCCGCGACCGTGTTCAAGCAGACATGACCGGATTTAAGCAGACCTGACCCGGTGCCGCCAAAAAAAGCCACTGGTTTTTATGGTTTCAGACCGAAGAAGACCCCTTGAAAAATCGCAGCATTTTTCAAGGGGTCTTAACTGTTTCAGATCTGACATCGAGTATCAGTTTTTATGCGAAATAATCACGGTAAAAAAATGATACGAACACCGTTTTCAGTGTTCGTATCATTCCCTACTGGCGGAGAGAAAGGGATTCGAACCCTTGATACCTTTATGGGGTATACACGATTTCCAATCGTGCGCCTTAGACCAGCTCAGCCATCTCTCCAAATTTCCGATTCTGTTTTCAGACATCCGATGCCGTCAGGTTCCAACCAGCGCCGCAGGACAGGATCGGCAAGGCCGCAGGGTTTCAAAGGACTCAAGCTGCGGTGGGCTAGGGCAGGGAGTGAGAATTGCCAAGCCGGTGGATCCTCCAAAGGATGCTAGATTATTATATAATATTTCTCGGGAATTTGCAAGTGTTTTCAGCGTTTTGCGGGAAAATTTTGGCCCCGGCGCCAAAGAGTTCTCCCGCCGGATAAAAAACCTGCCCCGAATCCGGATGGATTCGCCCTCAGCCGGTCTTGGGGAAGCGTGAAAAGCCGCCGCGAAGGGGACAAGATATCTTGCCCCAGCGCTTTCAGGGAGAAAGGCTGTCTTTCGCTTTCGAAAAAATAACCTTGGGTCACTCCGCGGGGAAGGCCATGGTGGTGCAGAGGGCCTCGTTGCCGGCCGAGGTATCCAGGCGGGAATATTGCGCCACAATGGGGCAGGTGCTCTCCACCAGCACGGCATAGGGCTTTTCCGAGGGGACGCCTTCGCCGTTTTCGTCGACCAGCTTGTCCATGCGGATGTGATGGGTGCGTTCGCCCGGACAGACGGTCCGGAAGACCCGCTTGGGCGCGTCCTCAAAGTACAGGGTCAGGGTGATCTGAGCCTCCTTCAGCCCGGTATTCAGCACGCAGATCGCCTCGTGGCTCTTGGCGACGGTGGAAACGGCGGGATAAAAACAGTCCGCGATCAGCCAGGTCTTCTTTCCGTATTCTTTCATGGGGGCCTCCTTTTGCTTTGGATCTCATGGTTCGGCCGATTGATCTATGGTTGCACACATGCTCATCCGGCAGGGCAGCTCGTCAGATTTTTCCGCATAGGCGCAGTCGGCAAGTCATTTCTGCTCTTATTATAGCCGATTTTTCCCCGAATCTCAAGCGAAAACGGAGGGGAAGATCAGATTCCTTGATTGTTTAGACTTCCTTTCCCATGTAAAAAAGGGATTCGGGTAAATAAGGAATCCGCGGCGGGTGACGTAAAAAACGGGACAGGCAAGATCTGTCATGAGGTCAGGGCCCATTATGATCGAACGAAAAAGGACCCGAATGAACCGTTTTACCGTTCACTCAGGTCCTTTTGGCGGAGCGGGTGGGATTCGAACCCACGTGCCCTTGCGGACAACTTGATTTCGAGTCAAGCTCGTTACGACCACTTCGATACCGCTCCCTATTGTCTCAACCGCCGTTTTCCGTTTCCTTGTTGAAAAGGCTTTGGAAAGACGGACGGAAAGAACTGCAAAATATTCAGTTTTTCAAACCGGATAAGCCCGAACGCCGGGATGTGCCCGCTGTCGGGGCCACAAGCGAGGACCAAACGTCGGATATCTTCGGGGGAGGCGAACAATACCAGAACCGTTCAGCGCGTGCAAGATGCCGTCCGGACTGAATTCATCGGCAAAGCTTCGGGAAAGACTACGGATCCGAAAGATCTTTCAGGCGCAGTCCCCGGCGCCGCCGGATGAAGTCTTGTATTAGTTTAGCATAAATCCCAAAATAAAGCAAGTGTTTCCGGGAAGCTGTGAAAATTTTTCAGGTCTCCGGAGACAGAATCAGGATCCGGCATCCGCGTTTTCGCTGCCTGTTCCGGTTGGTGCAAAAGAAATATAGGGGTATGGGAGGGGGCTTGCTTGCCCGGGGAATATTCGGGGAGATCCGTTCCGGCGGGGCGCTTCCGTCTGCCGGCATTGCCGCCGTTAAAGAGGCCACTGCACTCGGGAGGATCAAAATCCGAAGGTCTGCGCTTTTCTTTTATTACTTTTTTTAGCGGACTAGCGGGCGGGGCAGAGGGTAAAGTCGTACTTATTCAGCTTGACGAAGGGGCGGAATTTGGATTTGAATTGCTTCAGGCCCTCCAGCCCGCCGTCCGAGCCGATGTTGATGAACTTTGCCGGGAAGCGGTCCGCAAACTCGAGATAGAGCGCCACGGTCAGGCCGGTGACCGGGTCGGCCTTGGCGAAGGGGAAAAACAGGGTATCGCCCGACAGCTCCCCGAAGATGAGGGCGGCCGGCCTTCCTTCGAGGAAGCACAAAAGCCCGGGCATCCCGTCGGACAGAAAGCGCTCCAGGACCTTTTTTTCGCAGCCGAACAGACATTCCCGGCAGTCCCGCCGGGCGCACCAGCCCTCCATGACCCGGCGGCAGTCGTCGGCGCGGGCCGGCCCGACCTCCTCCCACACGGGGGTCTGTTCCCGGTAAAAGCGGAGATAGTCCGAGTACTTCTGCTTGTTTTTCCAGCTCAGGCGGAAAAAGTCCTCCCGGGCGCAGAGGGTGTCCGAAAAGCGCTCGTCGCACCCCGAAAAGAAGGTCCGGCCCTCGAAAGTCTGTTCCAGAAAGGCCAGCTGCTCCGCGGTCAGAAAGGACATCTGCAGATCCTGCCCCGAGGCCGTCCACAGCCTGTCCAGCTTGAAAAGCGCGGCCCGAAGGGCGTCGGGATCCTGCCTCCGCTGCCGGGGGAAGAGGGGGAACAGCCCGCCCTCGTCGGCGGCCGCGACCTCGAACAGGTCCGGGCTTTCCCGGATCCAGATCTCCGAAAAGTAGGCCCGCAGGGTAAAAAAGCCGAGGTCCAGGATCTGATTGTCCCGGAACCATGCCGCAAAGCGCTCCCGGTCGGCCAGGGCAAGGGGGACAAAGCCCGCCGCCCTCAGTTCGGCCCCGGTCACAGGAGCCTTCCTCCTTCCTCGAGGAAGCGGAAAACCTGCTCAAAGGCGGCGTCCAAAGCCCGGAGGCCGGCCTCCTTGCGGGCGTAGTATTCCTCCACGCTGTGCTCTCCCGCCCGGTCGGTCACGGCCTTCAGGGAGAGGAGGGGGAGCTTCCCGGCCGTCTGGGCAATGGCGCCGAGTTCCATCTCCCGCAGTTCTCCGCCCGCCCGGCGCAGCCATTCGGCCTGTCCGGGATCCGAGGTAAAGCGGTCCCCGGTGGCGCAGACCCCGGCCGGGAACAGGCCGGTCCGCCGCAGGGGGATCCGGGGAGAGGCAAAGCCGGGGAGCTGGAAGGGCGGGACGCCGTCGGCCTCGGAGAGGTCAAAGTCGTACTGAAAGCAGGCCGAGACCTCCCGGACCTCGCCCACCCCGATGTCGGGGGAAAGGCTGCCGCACAGGCCGAGGTTGAACAGCAGGTCGGGTCGGCAGCGGTCGATCAGGACCGCAGCGGAGGCCGCGGCGTTGCACTTGCCGACGCCGGAGACCATCAGCGCCCATGCCGTGCGCTCTCCGGCCAGGGTGAACAGGGTGCCCCTGGAGGTCGAGATCTCCTTTAAGGGCTTCAGGCGGGCTTTCAGGGGCTCTGCTTCGCAGCCCATGGCCGCGATTACCCCGACGGTGCGTGTCTTCATGGCGATCTCCTTCGGATCCGGCGGGGATCCGGGAAAAGAATGTTGAAAATTTTCAGGTGAAACGGGACCTTCCCCTTTGGGAGCCGGCCGGGCCGGAGGGGCGGAGCGGGCGCGTTCGCCTTGCGGGATCAGGTCCCAAAGGGTTTACAAAATGGCGAGGATCTCCCGCCAGGGGGCGGGGTCAAAGCGGGTGTTCTGGGCGCTGGTGGAGGGCAGACAGCGGGCGGTCAGGTCGGGCCGGGCCCGCTGCAGGGCGGCAAAGGCGGTCTGTC
Source organism: uncultured Clostridia bacterium (assembly GCA_944332455.1). Lineage (GTDB taxonomy): Bacteria > Bacillota > Clostridia > Christensenellales > HGM11417 > CALVJY01. Next base: position 98,284 of record CALVJY010000002.1, on the reverse strand, counting down.
CGTTGGCAAAGATCCCGCGGATGTCGGCCGCCGTCAAAACCCGGTCCAGATCGTTGAGGAGGGGGTGGCGGATGGCGGCGTCCGAGGAGCCCTCCCGCTCGCAGGAGGCGAACACGTCCCACAGCGCGATCCCCTTTTCCAGGGCAAAGGCCCGCTTTTCGGGGATGCCGGCGGGGACCTCCTCGCCGAAGAGGGCGGCCAGCACCTTCCAGAATCGGTTCTGCGGATGCAGATAGTAAAAGCCGCCTGCCAGGGAGCGGACCGAGGGCATGCTGCCCAGGATCAGCACTTTGGAGCGGGCGTCGAACACCGGCTCCAGACCGAATATGCGGGACACGGGGGACCTCCTTTTGAGCATCGACCGGATTGAAAGAGAGGTAAAGGCTGCCGCAGCCGGACCCGCCTTTTTGCCTTCCGCCGCCGGAGAGCGGAAACAGGGGAAAAGCTGGTTCGGGAGGTGCTTTTTGGGCGTCAGTCCTCCCGGCCGGGGCGGCCGGGCAGATTGTCCCGCTCGGGGGAGATCAGCGCCCCGAAAATGCGCTCCTTGGCAAAGGGGATCTCCTTCTGCAGATCGGCCAGCAGGTCCTTCATGAACTCCCGCCGGGTGAAGTGGTTGGCCGGGCAGGGATTGTGCAGCAGGGGAAACTGCTGTTCGGCGGCATAGGCGCGGATGTTCTTTTCCTCGAGGTAGAGCATGGGGCGGATGAGGGTGATCCCGGCGCGGGACATGAAGGACTTGGGGGCAAAGGAGGACAGCCGTCCCTCGTAGATCAGGCTGAGAAAAAAGGTCTCCAGAAAGTCGTCCCGGTGATGCCCCAGGGCCAGCTTGTTGCAGCCGGCCGACCGGGCCAGGCCGTTCAGGGCCCCCCGGCGGAGCTTGCTGCACAGGCTGCAGGGGTTCTTTTCCCTGCGGATCTCGAACAAAATCTGCCCGATGTCGGTCCGCTCGATCCGCAGGGGGACTTCAAGCTCCCCGCACCAGGCCCGGAGGGCGGCGACCTCCTCCTCCAAAAATCCCAGGCCCATGTCCACGGTGAAGGCGTAAAGCTCGAAGGGCTGGGGGGAAAACCGCCGGAAGGCGGCCAGAAGATAGAGCAGGGTCAAACTGTCCTTGCCCCCCGAAAGGCCGACGGCAACGCGGTCTCCGGCCTCGATCAGCTTAAAGTCGGTGATGGCCCGCCGGAAGGGGGAGAGCATCTGTTGGGTGGTCATAAAAAAATCCTCTTGGTATGATCTGAAAAGGCCGCGTGAAAAGCCCCATTTTCAGCCGGGGCCGGCCCGGCCGGGGAGGAGCCCCTCCGAAAAAAGTCCCCTCGACTGAAAGTCTCCCCATTATGATACACGAAGGAGGGCCTTCGGCGCAAGCGTTTTGGGCTTCCGGCCCAAAAATCCGCCGATCGCCCGAAAGAGAAGCCAAAAGGCAGGAGCTGGTTTTCCCGTGTGGGAACAGGGACGGGAAAAGCAGGAAAATTTTTCCGGCTTTTTTGTTTACCGGCAGGGAAAACCGTTTATAAAATAAAAGATTAAAATCCCTTTATGGAGGAAAACAGTATTATGAAGTACAGATGCACCGTCTGCGGCTACACCAGCGATACCCTTCCCGAATCCTGCCCCCAGTGCAAGGCGCCCAAGGAAAAATTTGAGGTCGTCAAAGAGGACGGCCCCATCGCCTTTGCCGACGTCCACAAGATCGGCGTGGCCAAGGGCCTGGACGCCGAAGTGGTGGAGGGCCTGAAGGCCAACTTCATGGGCGAATGCACCGAAGTCGGCATGTACCTGGCCATGGCCCGCGCCGCCGACCGCGAGGGCTATCCCGAGATCTCCGCGGCCTACACCAAGTACGCCTACGAGGAGGCCGAGCACGCCGCCAAGTTCTGCGAGCTGCTGGGCGAAATGGTCTCCGACTCCACCGAGGAGAACCTGAAAGTCCGCGTGGAGGCCGAGACCGGGGCCTGCGCCGGCAAGCTGGCTCTGGCCAAGCGGGCCAAGGAGCTGGGCTATGACGCCATCCACGACACCGTGCACGAGATGGCCAAGGACGAGGCCCGTCACGGCGCCGGCTTCAACGGTCTGCTCAACCGTTATTTCAAGAAGTGATCCCGATCTTTCAAGCTCGATCGGAACAAGTTTTGAGGGCGCGCCGGGAACGGCGCGCCTTTTCCATAAGTCTGCTCTGAGAGCAACGGAGGCCGAGATGAAAGAGACGGAGCTTTTTTTCAGCCGGTACCCGGAGGCGCTTCCGCTGTACGAGGCGCTTAAGGCCCGTATTCTGACCGAGATCGACGACGTCCGGATCAAAGTGCAAAAAACGCAGATCACCTTTTGGAGCCGCCATGTGTTTGCCTGCGTTTCGTTTCTGCGTCTGCGGAAAAAGGACGATCTTCCGCCGGTCTGGCTGACTGTGACCTTCGGCCTGCCGCAGAGGGCTGCCTCAGCCCGGATCGAGGCGGCAGTCGAGCCGTATCCGGGAAGATGGACGCATCATGTGCTCGTTTCCGGGGAAGAAGACATCGACGGCGAACTGATGGGCTGGCTCCGGGCGGCCGCCGCGTTTTCCCGGATGAAAAGATAGGCGCGGCCGGCGTCCGGGGTGAGGCCGTCCGGGCCGCGGTTGACTTTTTTCTGCTTTTCGGAAAATAACTTGAAAAGCGAGTACGATTGTGATACAATAGAGGCAAAGACCGGAAGTGCTTTTTCGGGCCTAAAGGATGATCACATGGAACAGCAGAGTATGTTTTTGCGGGAGGAGGACCTGCCCCTGGCGGCCAGGCTCCGCCCCCGGGATCTGGATGAATTTGCGGGGCAGCAGCACCTTTTGGGCGAGGGCAAGGTGCTCCGCCGGCTGATCGAGGGGGACCGGATCGGGTCGATGATCTTCTGGGGGCCGCCCGGCGTGGGCAAGACCACCCTGGCCCGGATCATCGCCAACCGCACGAAGGCCGCCTTTGTGGACTTTTCGGCGGTCACCAGCGGCATCAAGGAGATCAAACAGGTCATGGAGCAGGCCGAAAAGAGCCGCCGCTTCGGGGAAAAGACCATCCTGTTCGTGGACGAGATCCACCGCTTCAACCGGGCCCAGCAGGACGCCTTTCTGCCCTTTGTGGAGAAGGGGAGCATCATCCTGATCGGGGCCACCACCGAAAACCCCTCCTTCGAGGTCAACGGCGCATTGCTCTCCCGCTGCAAGGTCTTCGTGCTCCAGCCCTTAAAGACCGAGGAGATCGCCGGGCTGCTGCGTCGGGCGCTGACCGACGAACGGGGCTTCGGCAAACTGAAGGTGGAAATGCCGGACGAATTGCTGGACCTGATCGCCGAGTTCGCCAACGGGGACGCCCGCAGCGCCCTGTCCACCCTGGAGATGGCGGTGCTCAACGGGGAGAGCGAGGGCGAGACCGTGCGCGTGAATCGGGAAACCGTGGAGCAGTGCACCTCCAAAAAATCCCTGCTGTACGACAAGTCGGGGGAGGAGCACTACAACCTGATCTCCGCCCTGCACAAGTCCATGCGCAACTCCGACCCGGATGCCGCGGTCTACTGGTTGGCCCGGATGCTGGAGGCGGGGGAGGACCCCCTGTACGTGGCCCGGCGGGTGACCCGGTTCGCCTCCGAGGACGTGGGGCTGGCCGATCCCCGGGCCCTGGAGCTCTGCGTGGCCGCCTTTCAGGCCTGTCACCTCATCGGCATGCCCGAATGCTCGGTCCACCTCACCCAGGCCGTGGTCTACCTCTCCCTGGCCCCCAAGTCCAATGCCCTGTACACCGCCTACGAGTCGGCCAAGCGGGAGGCCCTGACCACCCTGGCCGAGCCGGTCCCCCTGGTCATCCGCAACGCCCCCACCCGGCTGATGAAGGAGCTGGACTACGGCAAGGGCTACCGCTACGCCCACGACTTCGAGGACAAGCTGACCGACATGGACTGCCTGCCCGAGAGCATGGCGGGCAAGACCTTCTACCACCCCACCGAGGAGGGGACCGAGGCCCGCTTCAAGGCCCGGCTGGAGGACATCAAGGCCTGGAAGGCCGAACAAAAGCGGAAAAAGACAGGGAAAAAGTAATTTTCCTTTTTATTTGTTCTTGTCTTCTTAATTTGTTTTTTTAATTTACTCCCGGCAAAAAGACCTTGATTTGTTTTTGTCCTGAAATCCACTTCAAGCGAAAAGACCTGCGCATCTCGCGCAGGTCTTATGCCTGTTCCGGGGTTTTATTCACTTCGGAGGAAGGGGGCTTCAGAATCATGACTTCATCGTATTGGGGCGAATACAGGATCCGGACCTCCCGGTCCGCATATTCTTCCAGCCCTGCCTCATAACAGTCCTCTGCATCGAGCTGTCTCGCCGTAAAGCTGCGGACATATTTTCGGCTTTCAAATTTGAAACGGACTTCAAACCGCAGGCCTCTGGGAAGCTCAAAGAAAGTGCGATATTTTATTCCAAAACTCTTCGTACGGGCGGGCAATTCAACGGCGTCTTCCAACCACAGCCGGACCTTGTTTCTCTTTCTTCGGTCTTTCAGGATGAGACATAGGGGCAGGACGACGAAGCAAGAAAGCCCAAGAAGGTTGCAGCCGATCATGGAGAAGATCGATATGGCGGTCCATTCAAAGGGAGAGATCAGCATGGCCAGAGTAAGAAGAGGGAAAAGGGAGGCGAACGGGAACATGAACTTCTTGGTGAATCTCCGGAGCCGTTTTCCGTGCAAGGTCCCAAGACTCAGGGAAATCGCGACGTCTTCCGGGGAGAAAGATGGCTTTTCCCCCTGGGCGCCGCCGGCCAAGGCTTCGGCTTCGGTTCTTTTCCGCACGTCTTCTGACGGATGTTTTTTGGATTTGTGACGGCCCATTGACAATTCCCCCGAACGGTCAGAACAAGATCTTTTTCTTGAGCACATAGCCGAGGGCGGTGACCAGCACGGTCAGCACGGCCTTGACCAGCCACTCGTTCAGCTCGAACAGCGCCCGGCAGGCGTACATGCCGACGGCGTGCAGCAGCAGGCAAAAGAGCGCGATCAGGGTAAAGACCACAAAGCCCTTTTTGGTCCGTCCCCGGGCGTTGTCCCGGAAGACGAACCGCACCGAGGCCGTGTAGTTGAAGATGTGTCCGCTTAAGAATCCCAGGGCCGAGGCCACTGCCGAGACCAGGGGAGAGGGATCGCCGCCCGTAAACAGATCCCAGAAAGTCGGGTAGGCCTCCGGCTCGAAGGCCCACAGCAGCAGGGCCATGACCGCAAAGTCGATCAGGGTGGCGACGCCTCCCACCAGGCAGAAGCGCAAAATTTCCCCCAGGCGGTTGGGGGCGGTCAGAAGGCCCCATCCCCACAGGATCAGCCGGACCGGCGCGCACCGCTTTTTGGCTTCGCTCTCCGCCCGGGCGGGTTCGTCCGAGGCCGGAAGGCTGTTTTCTCCGCCGGCCTTCCTCCCGCCCTTCCGGATCGGGGCGTTTTTCCCGCCAACCGGGGCTTGAGGAGAGGGACACCCGTCCAAGGCAACTTCCGTCCGATCTGTACCGGGGGTCTCCACCTTTTCGGGGAGACGACCGTCCGGGGCCTGCGGCATTTTGGGGAAAGCCTCAGCCGGGCCGGAGCTTTTTTCGGAGGATGTCTTGCTCCGGCCGGAGACCGGTCCCACCGCTTCGCACCCGCTGTCCGGGTCCTGCGGAGAAGAAGCTTCGTCCCGGCTTGCAAAATCTGCCGAGCCGAACCGGCCGGTCAAGTTTTTTGACGCCTCCCGTCCGTCCGCTTCCGCGGTCATCGCTTCCGGCATCGGCTTCACCGTTCCGGGAAGCTGCCCCTCTGGGGCGGCGGGGCGGTCTCTGTTTTGCTGGCGTTCGTTCATACCCTTTCATTATACCCCATTGGCGGGGGAAATGCAATCATGTCGGCCGCTTTTTTTTCGAAAATCGGAGGCTTCCGGCTTCGTGCGGGTCGGAAGGCGGCGAGGGGCGGGCGGTGCAGGGACGGCCCCGGTAGTGCCGGTCGGGCGAAAGAGGGAGCGGTCCCTCGGGATCGGAGGATCAGAACAGCAAGATCATGATATTTTTGAAGATCAAACCTGTGAGAGGACGGGGAGGGCGAGAGAAGGGGAAGCAGGGGGAATTTCGGCCTTTCGGGGCGTTTTGGAGGGGGCGGTTTACCGTTCGTTACAAAAATCTTACCGTTCATTACATTTGGACTTGACAAATCCGGATTTTGTGGTATAATAGGGCGGGTACAGAGCCGCAAGAGGGGCGGAACTTTTTTTGCATGCCGATGTCGAAAAATGTTGTATTATTCGCACAGAGGTTCGGAGCGAATTTTTCCGGGAGGCAGCGCGGCGGACCGGAAACCCTTACCGCGACCCTTGGGCTTTCCGAGAGAGGACTTTTCAAAGGAGGCGAGCGGCTGCTTGTCGGCCCGGCTTTTCCCGAGAGAGTCCGAGAGCGCCCGGCCTCCTGCCAACCTGCCCCTGCCAAAGAGAAGCCGCGCCTGACCTCTGCCGATCCGGCCCCTGCCAAAGAGAAGCCGCGCCCGGCCCTCTGCCAACCGGCCCCTGCCAAAGAGGAGAGTTTTGCCGGGGCGGAGGCGGCTGAAAACAGCGGCGACTTTCCCGCGCCGCTTGGGCTTTCCGGGAGGGAGGATTTTTCAAGGCCTTCGAGGCGTTGTTCCGCCCGATACCCTTGTCGGAGGCGAGGGTACGGAAGAGGGCTTCGAGAAAAAGATGAAATTTTCCGGGAATCGACTTTTTACGACAATAAAACCCGGCTCAAAACTGTATTATTTTTCGGAAGCTTTGCGCGGCTTAGGAAAAGAGCGTTTGCAGACCCAATCTGGAAGGGGCAGATCTTCCGGTTGCTTTTGGCGGTCCCGCTGCAGATCCGGCGTTAAAAGCAGAGATCGATCCCGGCCGGCGGCGCTTCCGGAAAAGCATACTTTCCCGGAGGCCGGAAAATAAAAAAATCGCCCCGTTCAAACCAAGCAAACGAGACGAAATCAAAAAATTTTCGATCAAAAGCAGAAGGCCGTCGGACTTCCGAAAAAGTATACCTTTTCGGAAGCACAAAAGTTTTGGGAAAATTGACGGAGAAATGCCGTTTTTATGATCGGATCTCCCGCCGTGCGGGGATCCTTGTGGAAAAAGATGAGGAAAATGCGTGCCTGCGGCCGGATCCTTCATCGTCCAGGGATCCCGTCGGGGAAAAGAATAGGGAAAGCTGTTTTGCAATCGGATCTCCCGCCGTGCGGGGATCCTTGTGGAAAAAGGTGCGGAAAATGCGGTCTGCGTCCGGATCCTTCATCGTCCAGGGATCTCGTCGGGGAAAAGAATAGGGAAAGCTGTTTTGCGATCGGATCTCCCGCCGTGAGGGGATCCTTGCGGAAAAAGGTGCGGAAAATGCGTGCCTGCGGCCGGATCCTTCATCGTCCGGGGCGGAACATGAGAGGGGGAAGGCCCCCGCCGTCAGTTATCGGTCAGCGATCTGCCGAGAGGCCGGAATCATAATAGCCGGAATATAGATCAGTCATACAAGTCAGCAATGCCAATATAAGTCAGCAATGCCGTCTGAGCGGCTGGAAATAGAAGGGGCCGGAAACGGCCAAAACAAAAAGACCGGGAACGGCGGAACAAAAGACCGGGAACGGTCGGAACAAAAGGCCGGAAACGGTCGGAACAAAAGGCCGGAAACGGTCGGAACAAAAGGCCGGAAACGGCCGGACAGACAGCAGGCCGACAGCCGAAAAGAAGGCCGGCGGCCGGAAACGAATTGAAAAACTTTGAAAGAGGTATTTTAGCATGCAACACACACTACGATGGAAAAGGCTTTTGATGCTTTGCCTCGCGTTGGTGATGATGGGGGCGGCCCTGATGGCGGTCTCTGCTGCGCGGGCGGAAGAGCTGTCGCTCACCGTGTCCAGCGGCGGGGAGTACCCTTGGACCTATGATGCGGAAACAGGGTATTTTTATTCTACGCAGGAGAACTTGAATTTGAGTGTCAGTACGCTGACGGTAAGCGTTGAGACAAGCGGAACGCTTCAATTTTCCTATCTTTTGAATACGCCGTTGGATGACAGCCGGGTAAGGCATAAATTAGTCTTGACGCAGACCCCGGCGGAGGGAGAGGCTTCGACTTACACCTACGCAAAGACTTATACCGAGACCCCGAAAGTCTACGATCAGTTCCGAACGGTCGAGTTGGAGGTCGCGGCCGGTGATGTGCTGGAATTTACTTACGATAAGACTGAGAGTGAGAACATTCCGTATAACACCTATCATGCGGTCGTACACTTTGAAAATGCAGCTGTAACCGGCGGCCTGCAGTCCTTTTCGGCATCAGCCGAACACGGCAGGGTGCAGCTGGGGGAGGGAGAGGCAGCGGCCGAACTGACCGCGACCGCTCCCTGGATGTCCGAGGTCGAGCTGACCGCGCTGCCCGACGAGGGCTATGTCTTCCTGCGCTGGGAGCAGGACGGAGCCGTCGTCAGCTATGAATCGACCTATTCTTTTCCGATGAACGGGCAGACGGCGCTGGAAGCCGTGATCGTGCCCGAAGATATTTCCGAGATCACGATCTCCCAGACCGGGGAGGCGGGAGTGGACGACTTTGTCCGGCAGGCGGACGGCAGTTACGTCAGCGTCAGCCCCGGCAGTACGAACAGAACGCTGACCTGGGTGTTCATCGGGCGCTACCTGAGCCTGGATCTGCTGCTCACGAAAGGGGAGCTGCTTTCCGGTACGAGCTATTATGGGGGATCTTTTGATCTCATCGTCGACGGCGTGACCAAGTGGAACAATCTCTCCACCAGCAGCGCGGACCTGACCAGACAGCACATCCTCGATCTGGGAGAGGACGTACACGAAGTTCAATTGCGCCACAGGGGCACGGGCAGCACCTGCACAGTCCGCATCGGACTGCTGGAAGAGGCCGAGCTGGAGGACGCTTCGGTCACGGTGTCCTACGACGAGAGCGAGGGCACGCTGTACTTCCAGGGCGAGGCCGTCGCCCCCGGCTCGGTGCTGACCGTCAAGCGGGGCGTGCTGTACGAAGACTGCGTGACCATGCTGGGCAAGGAGGGCTTTTCGCTGGATCTCGACCCCGAACGGGAGACCCGCACCGTTTTCGGGGATCTTTGGCTCAACGGGGAGCTGGTCTTTTCCGACCGCGGGAACTGGAGCGCCTCGGATCCGGTGTCGAAGTGGACAACGGATCTGACCTTTACGGAGGCGCAGAACACGCTGAAGGTCGACTTTTTGCAGCAGCTGACTTTGCCGCAGGAGATCGAGGTTTCGGTGCTGGAGGACGGGATCAGCCGGACCGAGACGGTCGGCCGGGACGGAAGTATTGACCTGGTATGGGGAACCGAGAATTCGGTGGTCTTCCGGGTGCCCAACCTGCCCGGGGTCGATGAGCCCGTTCGGATCAAGATCAATGGCGGATCTTCGAAGCAGCTGGCCGAAGAAGAGGAGTATTTCATCTACCGGCTGGACAACATCCGGTCCGACACCCTGGTGGAGATCTACCTGACGCAGATGGTCGCATGGCCTTCCGACTCGCCGTATCATCTGGGCGGGAATTACTATGACGTCTTTACTCTGACGATCCATTCCGTGCTGGAAAGCGGCGCCGCCACCGAAGAAGAACTGATCTCGGACGGCTCGCAGCCCGTGGAGATCGACAACGAGGGGAGCAGTTATCCCTGGGTCTTTGACGGCGATCACAGCGAGGCGGGGGATATCGCCTTCAAGGCCGGGACCGTGGGGCTTGACACGGAAAGCTACACGCTGTCCGTGCTGGAATTCACCGTGACCGGAAACGGTCTGTTCAGCTTCGAGGTCATGATCAACCTCGATCCCGGATATACTGCGGTCAAACAGGATATCCTCTTTGTGGGCGTTGATCATCTGGTCAGCAAAAGGTTCCAGGAGGGGATGGTTGCCTCCTTTTCCGAGCTGAACGATTCGCCTGCCTGGCAGAAGGTGGAGATCCCCATCAGAGGCAAGGCGGATGATGAACAGACCCGCATTTTTGTCAGCTATTCCCGGCAGAGCAGCTCCGCCTATCTGGAGAGCCTGTACGGCCTCGAGACCGTGAGCATCCGCCGTGTGGGCTTTTTTGACGGCGAGTCCGCCATCGATTTTGGAACCAGCTCGGAAGGTTACGGCAGCGTGACCGGCAAGTTGGAAGGTTCCGGCGAGGCGGTGACCAGCGGAACGGCGATCGCCAAGGGCAGCCGTCTGACCCTGACCGTCACCGTGCCGGAGGGCGCGACCTTTTACGGCTGGAAGAACTCGGCCGGGGAGATCGTGAGCTACGAGACCTCGATGACCGTGACGGTGGGGGATCCCGCCGTCTACACGGCCATAGTCGAGCCCAAGGGGACCTACGCCGCCCGGATCGGCAGCGAGTTTTTTGAGGATCTCGGCGAAGCCCTGGCCGCGGCCGGGGCGGGCGAGACCGTGATCGTGGCGGACGACGTGACGATCACTTCCGATCTGACCGTGCCCGAGGGGGTCAACCTGCTGGTGCCCTACGCCAACTCCGACCGCGCCACCGAGATCGGCACCGCCACCATTGCCGGCAGCCGGGTGTCGTGGTACACCGAGGCTTCGGCCGCCAAGTACCTGTTCCGTACCCTGACCGTGAACGCCGGGGTCGCCCTGACCGTGAACGGCACCCTGACCGTGGGTGCGGTCTGCCACTATCCCGACCAGTCCTCCCAAGGCCACACTTCGGGGGCCTACGGCCGGCTGGTCAACGACGGCGAGATCGTCATCGCCTCGGGCGGCAGCTTCTACAGCTACGGCCTGACCGAGGGCGAGGGGCGCATCCTGGCGCAGAGCGGGGCGGCCGTCTTCCAGCCCTTCATGGTCAACAACTATTCCGGCGGTACCAACACCGACGCGCTGTATTATGCCAATCAGTTCCCCTTCGTGCAGTACGCCATCGTCAACATCCGGTGCGAATTGACTTTGGAGTACGGCGCCAGGGAGGTCGGCCTTGCCAGCCTTTACTTCTGGAGCGCCGTCACCACCCAGAACGTGCTGGTGGTCGGCTTCGAGGGCAACACCGATCTTACCTATGGGCCCGGGCTCATCCTCCTGAAGGAGGGGGCCACCCTGACCCGGACTTATGACGGCAGCAAGTACGTTGTGGGCGGGACCAACAACAATGCGGACAGCGGCAAGACCACCGTCACTATTTCGGGTGGGGCCTCGGCCGGCGTATTCAGTCTGGAGGGCTTCGGCTCCGAGGAGATGACGCTGGCGCTGCCCTACACCTTCGACCTCGTTCTCAACGACGGGAATTATGACATCAATTACGCCTATAAGATCATGCCCGGCGCCTCGCTCACGGTGGGCGAGGACGCGGTGCTGAACGTCAATGCGGGCGGCTCGCTGCTGGTCTACGACGGCCTGCGGCAGTCCGACATGAGCGGCAAGCGGTATCCCACCTCCGAGGAGCTGACCGAATACGGCTTCTCCCCGGCCGGCGCCCTGGTCGTCAACGGCACTCTGAATGTCGAGGGAACATTCGGCGGCATCGTGCAGACCGCCTCTTCCGGGGCCGAACTCGTCTTTGCTGAGGGCGCCGATCTGTCGCCGGATGTGGTTGACGGGGCCAGAGGGGGCTATGACTGCAACGAGTCCCGCTTCACCCTGACCGCCCGGGCGCTGACCTGGGACGGCTCTGCGGCCGTGCTGACCGACTTGGTGGCCGGCAAGACCTATGCCGTGACCTCGGCCGAGCGGACCGGGACCCTGGCGAGCTACACCATGCAATACCTGGTCAACTGCACAGCCGATGATCCCGACCTCGATCCCGACTACACCAACGACACCAGCTACCACAAGTGGAGCACCGAGACCGTGACCGTGAACCTGACCCTGACCGGGGTGTTTGTGGAGGCCCACGAGCACACCTGGCAGCTTGGCGAGATGACCGCGGAACCCTCCGCCACGGAGGACGGGGAGGCCCTGCTGGTCTGCTCGCACCCGGGCTGTCTGGAAAGCCGGACCGAGACCGTTCCGGCCTACGGCGCCCCCGAGGCCGAATATACCGAGGGGCTGCGCCTGTCCGACGTCTCCCTGCCCGAGGGCTGGAGCTGGCGCAATCCCAACATGTCGCTGTTTGCGGGGGAAACAGAGGCAACCGCTGTCTGGAACGGGATGTATGAAGCTCAGGTCACCGTGACGGTGGCCAAGGCGTCGGTAGAAAAACCCTCGGATCCTCAGGCTTCCTTTACCTATGACGGCACGCTGCACACGGTACAGATCCCCGAGAACCCGGCCTACACCGTCTATGACAACACGGGTACGGATGCCGGCTCCTACACGGTGATCATTCGTCTGAACAACACCTCAGACTATCAGTGGTCGGACGGCACCACGGCCAACCTCACTTTTGATTGGACCATCCGAAAGGGGACCTTCGACATGAGCGGGGTGACCTTTGCGGACGCCGAGCGGGAGTACACCGGCTCCGAGCTGTCGCTGGAGGTCTCCGGCCTGCCCGAGGGCGTTTCGGCCTCCTACTCCTACGAGGGCGACCGCACCGAGCTGGGACAAGTGGAAGTGACCGCCTCGTTCTCCTTTACCGACGAGGCGCTGGCCAAAAACTATGAGCTGCCCGCCGACATGACGGCCACCATGACCGTCGTGCCCGCCAAAGTGGCCCGGCCGGTCATCGAGGGGAGCTACACCTACACCGGCGAACCCCAGACCGCGCAGATCGCCGAAAACAGCCTTTACACCGTGACGGGGAACACCGCCACCGCCGCCGGGGAGCATCCGGTGACCGTCAGCCTGACCGACAAGACCCACTACACCTGGGCGGACGGCAGCACGGACGATCTGACCCTGACCTTTACCATCGGCAAGGCGACCTACGACATGAGCGGGGTGACCTTTGAGGATTTGACCGAGACCTACAGCGGCAGTCCCTACACCCTGACGATCTCGGGGACCCTGCCCGAAGGCGTTTCCGTGAGCTACTCGGCCAACAGCCTGACCAATGCCGGTCTGCTGGAGGTCACCGCCTCTTTCACGGGGGACGGGGACAACTATTTCGCCATTCCAGACATGACGGCAACTTTGACCGTGAGCAAGCTCTCGCATCAGGCCGAGCTGGAGGGGGTGGAGGACTTTGCCGACACCGAGGTCACCTTTGACGAGGGCCGCACCTTTACGGCGGACTCCTTTGCCGGCATGCTGCCCTCGCTGGCGCTGACCGTGACCATCGAGAAGGACGGCAGCTCGGTTTCCGCCATCCACAACGCCGGGGTTTACACCGTCACGGTGGAGGTGGCCGACACCGCCAACCGCACCGGAAAAGTGAGCTTTACGGTCACCGTCAACAAGGCCCAACAGGCCGACTTCGTGCTGACGGCTTCGGCCGACGGCGTCTCGATCACGGCCTCCGCCGACAACGATGCGGTGCTGTTCAGTCTGGACGGCCAAAGCTGGCAGGCGAGCGGGATCTTTACCGGCCTGACCGACGGCCAGACTTACACCGTGTATGCCAAGCTGGCCGGTGACGAAAACCATGAGGACAGGATCAAGACGACGGAAATTTCCACCGCCAGCCTGTCTGCGGCCCGGGAGGCCATTGCCGCCGTCGTCGGAGCCGGCACTATGTCTGAACAGCGGGAAGCCATTATGGCGGCCAAGGCCGAACTGGACAAACTGAATCAGGGCGAACTGGCCGCGCTGGATGTGGCCTCTTATGAACGGGTGCTGGCGGAATTCAACGCCGCCCGGGAAGAGGGGCTGTCCGAAGGGGAGCAGGCGGCCGAAGTGGCCGACGGCATGACCCCTGTGGCGGGCGCCGCCGCGCTGGGACTGCTGTCCCTGCTGGCTCTGGCCCTGAGAAAGTTCTTCTAAGGAGGTCCGCAAGATGAAAAGATGGATCGTACTGACCGTGGCCGCCCTGTCGGCTGTGCTGATGCTTTTGACCGGCTGTGATTCCAGCCGGGATCCCATGTTCGTGATCAACGAGGCCTGCTCCGGGGTGACCGGAGCGGCCCAGGTGGTCGCCACCTCCTCGGTCACCCGGGAGGATTTGCTGATCACCGAGACCCAAAAAACCTATGTCAAGGAGGGCGACGGGCTCTCCCTGACCACGGTCACCACCGTTTTGAACGAGCTGCCCGCCGAGGAGGCCTATTCCGTCACCTCCTCCACCCAGACCCTGGAGGGAGGCTTTACCGCCCTTTCGGCCTTCTCGACCGCCAATTTCGCGGACTATGAGATCTCGGAGGAGATGCCGGTGGTGCTGACCGCCCGCCTGAGCGCCGATCAGGCCGAGGCCCAGTTCGGGGTCCGGCCCGAGGCCGACGGCGAGATCAGCCTGACCGTCCGCCTGGACGGCTCCAACCGCCTGGAGCGCATCGAAATGACCTACCGCACCCTGTCGGGCAACCAGGCCGCCGTCACGGTGACCTTCGGGTACTGAGCCGGGGGACCTTCGCGGGGCGAGGCCCCTGCAAAGACCCTTTGAAAAAATATTGTAAAAAGACCGGGGCAGGACGCCGATTTCGGCGCCCTGCCTGTCCGGCTTTTGAGGAGAAAAGACCAGTGGAAGATCAGCAGAACGTTTTTGCCATTCAAGGACTGGGCAAGCGCTACAGAGGGGCCTCCGACTTCGCGGTGCGGGGGATCGACATCGTCTGCCGGGGGGCCGAGATCGTGGGGCTTCTGGGCCTGAACGGGGCCGGAAAGTCCACCGTGATCAAGTGCCTGACCGGCTTTCTGCCCTTCGAGGAGGGGCGGATCGAGATCTGCGGACACGACATCGTCACCGACGCGGTGGCCGCCAAGCGCTGTTTCGGCTACGTCCCCGACAACCGGGCGGTGTTCGCCCGCATGACCGGAAGGGAGTACCTGAACTTTGTGGCCGACGTCTACCGGGTCGGGGGGGAGGACCGCAAAAGGCGGACCGAGGAGCTTTCGGAAGTCTTCGGTCTGGGGGCCAAGGTGGACCAGCTCATCGAATCCTACTCCCACGGGATGCGGCAGAAGATCTGCCTGATCGCCGCCCTCATCCACAGGCCCCGTCTGTGGATCCTGGACGAGCCCCTGACCGGGCTGGATCCCCAGTCGGCCAAGGCCCTGAGGGAGTATATGAAGGCCTACAAGGCCGAGGGCAACACCGTGCTGTATTCTTCCCACAACCTGGACGCCGTGGAAAAGACCTGCGACCGGGCGGTCATCATCAAGCAGGGGACCATTCTGGCCAACGTGGACATCAAAAAATTCGTGGCCGAAAAGGGCAAGAGCCTGGAAGAGGCCTTCATCGACCTGTTCGAGGGCTGAGGAGGGGACATGACCGAGACCATCCGCATCCTCTTCAAAAAAGACTGGACCCTCCGCCTGTCCGCCCTGAAAAAGGGGGGGTGGGGCAAGCTGACCACCGCGGTGCTCTTTGCCGCGGTCATCGCCGCTCTGCTTTATGTCTTTGTGGACTTTGCCCGGGCCTATCTGTCGGTGCAGTACCTGTCCACCGACACCCCCTTTGTCCGGCAAAAGGAACTGATGACCTTTCTGACCGCCGCCGTCCTGCTGGCCTCGGTCTTTGCCGGCACCCGGAAGATCGTCTCCGGCCTGTTCGAGACCGCCGAGACCGCCGTGCTGCTCCCCATGCCCATCGGGGCCAGGGAGCTGTTCGTCTACCGGGTGCTCGATCTCTTCCTGTCCCAGCTGCTGGTGACGGCGGTGCTGCTGATCCCGCTGCTCTGCATCCTGGGCGCCCTGGCCGGGGGCATGGGCTGGACCTTTTACCTGTTCACGGTGATCGCGGTCTGCCTGCTGCCCGTGCTGTCCACCGCGCTGTCTTCGCTGCTGGCCTTCCCGGCCTTTGCCGTCCGGCGCTTCCTCTCCCGGCACTTTGTGCTGCGGCTGGCGGTCTATGCGGCCGTGCTGGCCCTGTTCTTCTGGGTCTACAGCCTGATCCTCGGCTTTTTGCAGACCCTGCTGGCCGGCGGGGACCTGCAGACCCTGTTCACCCGGGAGACCATGGAAAAGCTGAGCGGTCTTGCGGCCGCCCTGTATCCCTGCAACTTTTACGCCCTGTTCTGCGCGGGGCAGGACGCGGCGGTCAACTTCGTCATGATCCTGCTGATCACCGCGGCCTGCGGGTCGGCCGCTCTGCTCTTGGTCCAGCAGCTGTACGGCCGGATCCTGAAAGAGCGCATGGAGGGAGGAGACGTGACGGTCTCCAAAGTTCGGCCCATGAAGGAGCGGGGGGTGTTCGCCAGCCTGCTGCACAAGGAATTTTTGACCGTGCTGCGCAATCCCGACTATGCCTTCTCCTGCTTTGCCACCGCCCTGACCATGCCCCTGATGAGCTACCTGTCGGTCAGCCTGGCCGAGCTTCTGCTCCGCTCCCGCCTGTCGGTCTCCTGCTCGTTCGAGCTCTCCCTGCTGGTCATTTCGGCCTTCACGGTGCTGACCAACACCTTCTGCGCCCTCAACATCAGCCGGGAGGGAAAGATGTTCTTCCGGGAAAAGACCATGCCCCTGTCCGGCCGGATTTTGGTGCTGTCCAAGGCGGCGTTCTGCGGCATCGTCTCCGGGGCCTCGGTGCTGCTGGCCGTCGCGGCCGTGGCCGTCGGCGGCATGGTGACGGTGGGGGAGGCCTTCGTGCTTCTGATCGTCTGCCTGCTGGTGGCCGCCGCCGAGATCTTCTTCGCCACCCGGCGGGATCTGGCCCGGCCCCGCTTCCCCTCCAACGAGCGGGACACGGTCACCGAGCCGGGGGACACCGTCTCGCTGCTCATTCTGCTGGGCTTCGTGCTGGCCGTGCTGCTGGGGGGCGGGGCGCTGGGGATCTCGCTGTACGCCCGGCTGACCTCGGCCTCGGCCTTCATGATCGAGGTGCTGCCCGCCCTCTTTGCCGTGGCGCTGGCCGCGCTGGTCTGCGGAGGGAGCGCGGCCTATCTGTTCAAGGGGTTGGAAAAAGCCTGTCAAAGGGAAGAAAGCTATGAAGAATAACGTCATCGCCCTGATATTGGTCATCCCGCTGCTGCTGCTGTTCACCATCCAGTCCACGGTCAGCAGCATCACCCTGGCCGTGGACGTCCCGGTCTCCGGCGTGGAGGTCCGGAACGAGAACACCACGGTGGAGCTCACCGAAAACCCCGTGGTGCAGATCGAGGCCGAAGTTTCCCCGGCCGACGCCTCCGACAAGACCCTCTCCTACCGGGCCGAGGCCGTGGAGGGCCTGCCGCAGGCCGAGGTCGTCATCGACGCGGAGGGGCGGGTCACCCCCCGCTCGGCGGGCACCGTCCGCCTGGTGGCCCAGGCCGGCGAGGGCCTGTCCGACAGCTTTGTGCTGACCGTGCTCTGCTCCAAGGTCACCGGCTTTTCCGCCCTGAAGGAGAGCCTGGTGCTGTACGCCGGGGAGAGCATGACCCTGACCGAGGGCGAGGAGTTTTCGGTCACGCCCGCCGACGCAGAGCGGGAGATCGACTGGCGCAGTTCGGATCCCGAGACCCTCCCGGTCAACGCCCTCACCGGGCGGCTGACCGCCAACCGCCGGGGGAGCGCCGTCTTGACCGGGACCATCCCGGCCGAGTACGCCGTCGCCCGGACGGAGGAGGGCTTTGAACCCGCCGAACTGACCGTCACCATCGCGGTGGAGGTGCTCGGCTATGCCGACCGCGGCAACGGCATCCTCTTCGGGGATTCGGAGACGGCCTCGGTCAGCGTGCTGGGGAGCGGGACCACCGTCTTCGACCTGACCGAGGAAAATCTGCCCGCCGGCGTCTCGGCGGAGGACCTTGACTGCCAGGCCGAAGATCCCGGCTTTTTCGCCTCCGTCACCCTGGACGCGCGGGGAGGCAGGATCTCCTACACCCTCTCGCCGGAGGCCGGGTTCGGCCAGAGCTGCGCCCTGGAGATCGGATTTTGGGAGGGGGAGGCCTTCACGGCCCTGGCCACGCTGACCGTCACCAAGGGGGCCGAGCTGCCCGAGGGGCTGGCCGTGGGGTCGGATGCGGGCAGCGGGACCGTGGTCCTGCGCCAGGGATCCTCGGTCCGGGTGGCCCTGACCGATGAGCTGCCCGAGGGGGTGGAGGTCCGCCTGACCTCCTCCGACGCCGCCAAGGCCTCGGTGGCCGACCGGCTGAGCGGGGGGTGGACGCTGTCCGCCCTGGCCGAGGGCACCGTGGAACTGAGGGCCGAACTGCTGTACGGAGAGGAGCTGCTGGGCAGCCTGACCCGCTCCGTGGAGATCGTCAACCCCTACGACAGCCTGACCCTGTCCCGGGATTCCGGCCTTCTGCCCGCCGGCTTCGGGCAGGAGTGCGTGCTGGCCGTCAGCCGCTTTGACGAAGACGGCAGCCTGACCGAGGACTCCTTCGTCCTGTCGCTGACCGCCCGCCGGATGGTGAACGGGCTGGAGACCGAGGCCGCCGTGGAGGCCGGCCGGATCGAGTACCTCTCCTCCGATCCCCAGGTGGCCGTCATCGACGACGGGGGCAGGATCACCGTGAAGGGGGCGGGCACGGTCACCCTTTCGGCCAGCTGTCTGGCCAGCCGCAAGCTGGGGCGGACGGTCTCGGCTTCGGTCACCCTGACCTGCGTCGAGGGCGTCAACGTCTACACCGAGGACGACCTTCGCCTGGCCTCCGAGCAGGCCCTGCCCGCGGCGCTTCGCAATTCCATCCGCCTGGGGGCCTATGTCGATCCCGACGGCTCGGCGGCCGAGGTGAACGCCGCCATGGAAAAAGCGGTCTCCTTCATGACGACCACGGCGGACTACACCTACTACGCCAACGCCGGCGTGACCGATCCCCGGATCAAGTACATCATCCGCTTTACGGCCGACGTCTACGGCAACGGCTACGAGCTGAACGCCCACCGCATCACCACTTTGCAGGGGTCGGACTACGATTTCAGCGGCCCCCTGGATCTGGTGCGGTTCAACTATATGTCGGCCTCCTACTCGGTCAAGGAGCAGGACGACGTCTGCTTTTTGGTGGAGGCCGACCAGCCGATCACGCTGACCAACCTCACCTTAAAGGGCCGGGACGACGTCTCCGACCTGACCCTGCTCGATCACACCGGCACCGTGCTGGAGTGTCTGACCGACTGCACCCTGTCTTACTCCACCGTCAAGAACGGCCGGACGGGGGTGCGGGTGTTCGGCGGGGCCTGTGCCGATCCCGAGGCGGTGCTGGCCGACCCCGACAGCTACCGCGTGAACGTGGAAATTTTCAAGAGCGTGATCTCCTATGCCCGGGAGTTCGGCCTCAAGATCGGCTGCAACCAGACCTTAAAGCTGGATCCCTTCGAGGGCGTCTTCAACGGCTACGAGGAGGCTTTGAGAGGGGTGGCCGCCCCTCAGCTGACCGACTTCGAGGGCAAACCCTACGACCCCGACGCCGGCAAGGACGGGACCTTCGGCTACGACGCGTACTTCGAGCAGACCTACCTGCTGACCGGGGTGCGGCTGGCCGACTCGGTGCTGTCCACCGCCGGATTTTTCACCGTGGGCATCCAGAGCAAGTTCGGCGGCCCCGCCCTGTACTACGGAAAGTACAACCAGATCGACCTGCTGGATTGGGAAAACGTGGGGGGGACCAGCTTTGCTTCCAGGCTGACCCTGGCCGGCGAAGTGCAGCTGCGGGACTGGAAAAAGATCAGCTCCATCGACAGCTCTACCCTGATCGAGATCACCCCGGACGACGTGGCCGATCCCCTGATCCGCTTCGACATCAAGGAGATACTGAATTCCTCGGCCGTCTATGACGCCTTTGTGGACACGGTGGACGGGGAGGAATACGTTCACGGCGGCATCGCCTGCTACGGCGGGGGCTACAACTACTGCTCGGTGGTCTACGAGAGCGGGGAAAACGCCTTCTCGGCCGAGCCCTATCTTTCGCTGGAGGCCGACCTTCAGACCATCGGCATCGACCGCATCAACGCCCTGCTGGCCGCCGCCGGAAACCGGCCCTTCTTCTTCCTGATGTACGGCCGGGATTCCGCCTTTTCCTACCGGGAACAGCTGGCCACCGAGTCCACCGCCTACGACGGCCTGTACCGGACGGCCCTCTCCTGACGGCCTCCCCGAGTTCGGCGAAATCCACTGTTCCGCCCCGCCCGAAGCGCGGGATCGGACGGCCCTCTCCTGACGGCTCTCCCGAAGGTTTTCGGCTCCGTCGGCAGACCGCCGGCAGAAGGCCGGAACGGGAGGTATCCCGTCCTGACGGGTTGGGGCTGAGAGATCCTGTCCCCGCCTTTGCCGGGACGGGGGCCGGAAGATCCTGATGTCGGGACCCGCGAAGATCGGGTTCCCTTTCAAAAAGCCCCGCCCCGGCGGGGCTTTTTCCACCGCCGTCCCAAAGCCGCGCCCGAAAGCGAGGAAAAAGAAAAGCTGAATCGGGCTATCAGGAAAAATTAGGGGAGAAAACCCGACAGAGAGGAGAAAGGACTTGCCAAACGGCCGGAAATGGAGTATAATGAAAAGACGATTGTCCCGCTTTAAAGCGGGAAACGGCCGCAAAGGAGAGACGGACGCCGGCCGGAAAAGGGCCGAAGCCGGATGTTCCAAAGGCGGCGCCGCCTTTTTGCTGTAGCAGCAAAAAGAACGCTGTCCGCCGCGGCCTTCCAAAAAGCGGGGAGCCGGCCTTCCGGATCCCGCCCCGCAGACAAACTTTTTTCAATCAGACAAGTTTTTTTAAGGAGTTACAGATCGTGAGAGCAAAAAAGATTACGGCAGTCCTGTTCGCTCTGGTCTTCGCGCTCTCCCTGGCCCTGTTCGTCACGGGCTGCGGGGAGCCGGCCGAGTACACGGTGACTTACGTCTACAACAACGGCGAGGCCGATTTCGTCACCACGGTGCCCGCCGGCGGCACGGTGACAGAGCCCAGGGAGCCGGTCCGGGAGGGCTTTGACTTTTCGGGCTGGTTCGCCTCGGAGGATGCCGAGCAGCCCTACGACTTTTCCGCGCCGGTCCATGAAAACCTCACCCTGACCGCCCGCTGGACGGAGTCGGGGGAGGAACCCGAACCCCCGGCGGCCCGGGTGCTGCTGAGCTGGCAGACCTCGGAGTTCGCCGAGTACGTGACCGAGGACGGCACCCTGCCCCGCTATGTGGACGAGGGGACCGAGGTCTCCTTCTCCCTGCGGGTGCTTTCCCATGCCGTGGGCACCCCGGTGGTCACGGCGGGGGGGACGGTGCTGACCCCGGTGGACGGGGTGTACACCTTTACGGCTGCGGCCCCCTCCATGACGGTCAGCATCTCCGGCCTGGAGGCCGACACCACCCCCATGCGGGGCGCGGGGACCGAGGAAGATCCCTTCCTTTTGGAGACCGTCTCCCACCTGAACCGCTTCATCCGGGGGGTCAACGATCCCGACGACACCCTGTTCGATTCGGCCTGGATCCGGCTGGAAGCCGACCTGGACCTGAACGGCGAGACGGTGGAGACCATCGGCAGTGAACTCAACGTCAACCACTTTTCCGGCGTGTTTGACGGCAACGGCCACACCATTTCGGACTTCCGGGTGGAGAGCGACACCTCGGTGATCGGCTTCTTCGGCTACCTGGTGCAGGGCCGGGTGGAAGATCTGCACCTCTCCGGCATGACCATCGAGCCCGACATGTCCGAGGCCGCCAACTACATCGTGGGCGGCGTGGTGGCCTATAACATGGGCGGGGACGTCTTCGGCTGCTCGGCCGAGGGCCAGATCACCCTCCGCCACTCCCAGGCCGATCTGCTGGTCTACGTCGGCGGCATCTGCGGCTTTGTGCAGGGCTACGGCGAGGACTACTCGGGCACGGTCTCCTTCTGCACCTCCAACGTGAACATCCGCTCCTCGGGCAGCCAGCCCGTGCTGGCGGCCGGCGGGGTGGTCGGCTCGGCGGTGGGCACCGCGGCTTCGGCGCCCGCCAATGTGTACAACTGCGTCTACTCCGGCAGCATTTCCGGCCGGAGCATGCTGAGCGGGGGCGTGGTGGGCTATCTGCGCACCTTTGCCTCGGTGGCCAACTCCTTCTCCGCGGGTTCGGTCTACGCCCAGAGCCCGGAGACCGTGGCGGCGGCCGGCGGCCTGGTCGGCATGGCCGAGACCGAGACCGCCATCACCTGGTCCTACAGCTCGGCCACCCTGCACGTCAACGGGCAGGAGCCCGGCTCCGGCCTGATCGAGGGCACGGCGGTCGGCCTCCGCTATGCGGACGGCACCGCCGGGGTGGACTCCAGACAGGCCCTGCTTCTGGGGGCCTACCAGACCAACTCGGCCGGCCAGCTGGTCCAGGACGGACAGGCCTACGACATGACCGACCCCGACACGGTGTTCGCCCTGCTGGGCTGGCGGGAGGCCGAATGGCAGTTCGAGAACGGCCGGCCCTCCGTGCTGGTCTCGGGGGCCGAGACCAACGCCTTCACCGTGACCTTCGACTTTTCGGGCGAGAGCGTGACCGCCGAGGGGAACGACGGAGGCATGCTCTCCCAGACCCGGGACGAGGTCCGGGTGAGCGGCGGCAGCCTGCCCGTCTACTGGATCTACGGGGGAGACGGCCGCAACACCTTTATCTCCGACGACGGCCTGATCTCCTACGGCTACTTCCTGGACGAGGCCTGCACCCAGCGGATCCCCTCGGCCATGATGCTGACCCGGGACATGACGGTGTACGTGGGCTTTGCCGACTATGCCGAGGCCGAGGGCGAGTACTTCGCCTACCTGTCCGGCCGGGAGGTCCGGCTGGTGCTGGACGGAAACGGCCGGCTGACCCAGTACTTCGAGGGCAGCGTGGTCCATCGGATGTACGTCTACGACGGGGAGAAGATCTTCATTGAAAACGGCCGCTTTGCCAGCCTGGCCGACGGCGAGATCGAGGACGGGGACTACTATGCCCGGATCGAGGACGGCCGCCTGATCATTTACGACGGCGTCAACTTCTCCGAATCGGCGGGCACCGCCCTGACCGCCTATCTGGACACGGCCGCCCGGGGCGAATGGTACAGCCCCGCCGGGGAGACCTATCTCTTCCGGGGGGACGGCTCCGGGACCCTGACCTCTGCAAGCGGGGCCCAGACCTCCTTCACCTACGAGTGCGTGGGGCTGGAAGTGACCCTGAACCTGGGCGACCGGCGGATCGAGGCCCTGATCTCCGAGGACGGCCAGAGCATGGCCTCGGCGGACGGCCTGACCCTTTCGGTCGAGCGCTTCGACCTCTTTGCCGGGAGCTGGGAGTCCCCCTTCAACCATTCGTTCACGGTGAGTTTTGACGGCAAGGGCAGCCTGACGGCGGGCGGAGACACCCTGGCCTATGCCGTGACCGGCGAGACCCTGACCTTCGAGGGCGGCCGGGCCTTCTTCAACGAGGACGGCCTGCTGGTCTTCGAGCGGAACGGGGTGCAGACGGTCATGGGTCGGGCGGGCAGCCTGACCGGGACCTGGACCGACGAGGTCGTGGGCTACTCCATCGTGCTGGAGGGCATCGGCCGGGAGGGCTACGGTCTGGCCTACGACACCAACGGATTCAACCTGACCTACAGCGCCGAGCCCGAGACCGCCTCGGACGGCAGCGTTTCCTACTATCTGACCTTCTGGTACGGCACCACCATGTACGGCTACGGCCGGCTGAACTCCATCAGCGCGGACTACGGCCGCGGGACCCTGTTCGAGGCGGCCTTCTACACAGCTTCCTCGGGCATGATCGTGGACGACTACAACATGACCTACGCCGATCCCCTGGCCGGAAGCTGGAACGGCAGCGACGGCAGCGCCCTTTCCTTCAACGGAGAGGGAGAGTACGACTTCTCCTTCCAGCTCTCCGACGGCACCCTGTGGGCGGCCCGGGGCGAGGTGACCTTCCGGAGCGGTTCGACCTCCTTTACCGTGCCGTATGATTACGACCGGCTGACCGGAACGGCTTCCTTTGCGAACGGCGGGACCTCCTACCGCGTCACCCTGACGGCGGAGGGGCTGACCCTGTCCGACGGCCAGGCCGAGATCTCCTACCGCCTGCCCGATGAACTTTCGGGCCGGACCTTCCGCAGCGGGGAGCGCCTGCTCTCCTTCGACGGGCGGAGCAACGTGGGACTGGGCACGGCCACCCTGACCGGGGATGGGACCGAGACCTTCGACTATGCCCTCGAGGACGGCGTCATCACCCTCAGCCGGGCGGGCAGCCCGGTCTGGACCGCCCAAGAGAACGAGGACGGCCTGCTGGCCATGACCCCGGTTGCCGGGGGCGAGACCCTGCTGTTCGGCCTCTATTCGGCCATGGTCGGCCCCGAGTGGCTGGGCCCCAACGGCATCACTTTCCAGATCGGCTCCGACTTTACCCTGGACGGCCAGGCTGCCGGGACCTTCGGCGGGGCAGAGGCCAGCTTTGTGTACGCGGATGCTTCCACCGTGCAGCTGTATCTGGAAGGCAGCTTCGCCTACTTCCTGGTCATTCAGGACGAGCAGAACGTGGGCATTTTTGACGCTTCCTTAAGCCTTGTCAACGTCTTCACCCTCCCCGACGGCTGGGCGGGACGCTACACCGCGGCCGACGGGTCGGCGCTGACCCTGGACGGCCGGAGCAACGCTTCGGACTACGTCTACGCCTCGGCCGAGCTGTCCGTCACCGTGACCGAGGGCGGCGTGGCCTATCCCGAGCGGTACAGCTACGTCTACGAGATCCGGGACGGCGTCATCATCATCAGTGAACTGGATCGGAGCGGCGAAGAACCCCGCCTGATCGAAAAATACCGGGCCTACAGCCAGGAGACCGCCGGAGGGGTGGCTTATACCTCCGAGAGCGGCCTGACGCTCTGGCTGGTGGCCGAGGAGGCATGACATGAAACGCAAACTGACATTGCTGCTTTCGGCCGTGATGATCGCGGCTCTTGGCCTGGCGCTGGGCGCCTGCGGGGGGGAGACCACGGTCTTCTATTCCGTTACCTTCACGGGGACGGGGGTCACCCAGTCCGTCCAGAACGTCCGGGAGGGCGGGCTGGCCGTGGAGCCCCGGGAACCCGAGCGGGAGGGCTTCACCTTTACCGGCTGGTACGCCCCCGGCGAGGATCAGCCCTTCGACTTTTCCACCCCCATCCGGGGCGATCTGACCCTGACCGCCGGCTGGGAGGAGGATACCCCCGAGGTCCCGGTCACCGAGGTGCCCGAGGGCTCGGGCACGGAGGCCGACCCCTTTGTGCTGGTCCATCCCATCCAGCTGGTCTACTTCTCCGAGCAGATCAACGCGGGCAATCCGGCCTTCCTGGACGCCTGGGTGGAGCTGGGCGCCGACCTCGACATGACCGGCGTGGTCTACGAGCCGGCCGGACAGACCGAGGAGACCGCCTTTTCGGGGGTGTTTGACGGCAAGGGACACAGCATTTCCGACCTGAGCATCCAGACCATCACCATCGAGGGGACTTCCTACGTCGGCCTGTTCGGACAGACCTCCATGGCCGTCATCCGGAACCTGACCCTTGAAGACATCGCCTACACGGTGACTTCCTACAGTTCGGACGCCATGGTGGGGGCGGAGGCCGGCGGGGTGGTCGGCCATGCCGATCTGACCAATTTTGCCAACGTCGCGGTCAGCGGTTCCATCACCGCCGGCTGCCCGGCCGGGAACGCCCTGGTCCTGGGCGGTCTGGCCGGGAGCTTGCAGACCTCGGAAAACTACATCGTCTATGTGGAAAACTGCCTGACCGACCTGACCCTGGGCGGGGGCAGCGGCGCCTATGACGAGGATGCGCTGGGCGGCCTGTTCGGCGAGGTCTACAACCTCTACGGCACCGTGGCCGTCCTCAACAGCAAGAGCGCGGGCTCGATCCTGGGCGGCCGGTACGCCGGCGGCCTGGTCGGCTACGCCAACGATATGCTCTCGGTGATCGACAGCGCTTCCACCGCCCGGGTGGAGGCCACCGACGGCGGCGTCTCCTATGCAGGCGGCCTGGTGGGCATGTCGGCGGGGGACGCCCTGATCCTGAACTGCTTCACCACCGGCCGGGTGGTGGCTCCGCAGGCCACGGACAACCTGTACCTGAGCTATGTGGGCTACCTGGTCGGCTACGGCGCGGCGGACGATTACTACCTGTACTACACCCCCGGCACGGCGGTGGTCGGCTGCTACTACGGCGGCAGCCTGTCCGGCGGGGACGTCCGCAACACGGCGGGTACCCAGCAAAGTTCCTTCACCCGGGCCTGGATCCTGGAAAACCTGGGCTGGAACGCCGACTGCTGGAATTTCGATGGCGATACCTTTGACGAAAACTGCCGGCCCTCCGGCACCCGGGCGGCCGAGACCGCCTCGTCGTTCACCCTGACCCTGCAAAACGGCAGCCAGACCACCTCCCGCGACATGGCGGTCACGAACGGCTCCTACGCCCTGCTCGGGGAGATCGAGGCCCTGCCCAACGCCGACGGCTCGGTGTTCTGGGATTGGGAGCATGCAGTCGGCGCCTCTCAGCGCTACTACCTGCCCGTGGCCAAGGATCTGATCCTGACCTCCCGCTTTGTGAATGTGGCCGGCATCGCCGGGACCTACCACGGGACGGCGTCCATCGGCGGCAGCGTGATGGATTCGGGGATCATCCGCCTGATGGAAGACGGCAGCATGCAGTGGATCACCGGCACCACCATGGCTGGGACATACCGCTATGACGGCGAACACATCGTCATGTACTTCACCGATTCCGGCAGGGGAGAGGTCAGCGGCACCCTGACGGCGGCCGACGGCCTGCAATTCGAGGAGGACGCCGGCATGACCGGCACTGTGGCCTATCAGCTGTATCCCTTCGAGATGTCTGTGGTCGGGGAATATGTCTCCGAAAAAGGCTGGATCCTGACCGTGAGCGGAGAGAATTCCTTCTCCTTCCACGAGGCCTCGCTGAACGGCGGCCTGGTCCTGGACGGCAGCTTTGCCGAGGAAGGGGATGTTCTGACCGTGACCGGAGGATACCTCCTCGACTACTATGACTCTTTCACCGTCACCGTCAACGAGGACGGCACGCTGACCGTGAACGCCCGGCCCCTGCCCGGGACCGGAGCGCCCACCGTGGAGAACGAGACCTTCCGGCAGTATCTGTCGGTCGACTATGCGGGCTCGGCCTTCCTGGGCAGCTACCGCCTGGCCGCCGTCACCCTGGGCTATGACGGCGACCCCAGCATGAGCCGCTACACCGGCGAATTCCGGGCCGACGGCGTCTTCCTGTACAGCTCGGCCTATTCCACCACCCAGGGGCGCTACTACTACTTCGAGCAGTCTGGACAGGTCAAGATCATCCTGGACGGCTACATCAGCACCCTGACCTTCGACGGGGAGCGGGGGATCTTCTACGGCCACCTGCTGCGCGGGTGGAGCACCCCCTACAGCGTGGTGCTGACTCCCTCGGACCGGGGCGAGATCACCGGCTTCATCCCCGAGGACGAGAGCTTTATGATCTACACCGCCGGGGACGAGGTCTACTACATCTGCGACGGGGTGTACGATCCCGACGCCGAGATCTCGGGCAGCTTTACGGACAACGGCCGGGTGACCGTGCAGGGCGTGGACTACCGCGTGGTCTCCTACACCTACAACGACAGCGTCAGCTACAAGCTCTCGCCCATCGGCGCCGAGGAGGGGACCTACACCTACGACGGAGATGAACTCTCCTTCGACGGGCTGGGCCACATCAGCGGCGACCGCACCGGGAGCTACTGGGTCTACGGTGACAAAGTGTTTGTCTTCTTCGCCGACAACGAGATGCTGCGCTTCAGCCTGAGCGCGGCGGAAGAAGCGGACGGCGCGATCACTGCCCTGGCCGGAGACGGCTGGGAGGGCATCTGGTATGCGGCCGGACGCAGCCAGAACGCTCAGGGCGAGTACTACGACAACCCCACTCACTTCAAGCTGGTCATCGACGGCATGGGCCAGGTCACCCTGTACTACTTCCACAATGACGGGACCTACCACTTCAACTGGGGCAGCTGGGGCACCTACTCCGAGACGGCCACCGGCCTGCACCTGCGGCTGAACGACGTGCAGGAGGCCGACGTGCAGTTCTACTACAACAAGCAGGTGGTCTACAGCAAGTCCTTCGGCTACCTGGAAGAGATCTCCTTCGCGGCCGCGGGCTACACCGGCCCCACCACGCCCCCCGCGCTGCCCGCCTCCTGGGTGGGTTCCTACACGGGGACGACCTCGGAGGGCTCGGTCATCCTCAACCTCCGGGGCGATCTGTCCGGCTCCTTCCGCGGACTGCCCTTTACCGCCGTCTACGACGGGGACAAGACCGTCACCTTTTCTCTGGACGGCCTGCTGCACACCCTGGTGTTTGACGGGACCGTCACCCTCTCCTACGGGGAGGAGACCCTTACCCTCACCCGACAGGGCGAGGTCACCGAGATCATCCCCGCGGCGCTCACCGGCACCTGGACGGGCACGGCCTACCGCGGCTCCTCCGCCGTCGGCGAGGTCACCGTGGTCATCGAATCAGACGGCAGAGTGACCTACAACGGCACGGCGCTGGCCCATGTGGTCTTCGACGCCGAAGAGCTGATCATCACCGCCACCGACGCGGACGGCAAAACCTACACCTTCACCTGGGACGCGGAGGAGGAGACCTTTTCCTCGGTCCTGCGCGATTCCGAGAACAGCGAGACCACGGCCACGCTGACCAAGGCCGCCTGAACGGCCGCCCAGGTGTCCGGGGCCATCCCGCAAAGACCGCCTGAACGGCTCTGACATCCGGGGCCGTCCCGCAAGCCGCCTGACGAATGCGGACGGCTTGACGGCGCGGTCTTCGGGCGGCGTTACCTTGAATTCTCCGCAGGGGAGAAAATAAAGAAAAAGGAGATCACAACATGAAAAAGGCAAGAGTTCTGGCCCTCTGCATGGTCTGCCTGCTGGCCCTCGCGCTGGGCGCGTTCGCCGGCTGCGAGATGGAGCGCGTCAGCTACACCGTGACCTTTTCGCAGGACGGCGAGGTGCTGAAGGAATTCACCCTCCGGCAGGACGAGCTCATCCCCGAAAACGAGCTGCCGGGCGATCCTCAGCGGCCCGGCTACGCCTTTGACGGCTGGTTCGACGGGGAGGTGCAATTCGATCCCGCCCAGCCCGTCAACCGCGACGCAGCCTTCGAGGCCAAATTCACCCAGCTGTTCGACCTGACCTTTGTGGCGGACGGCGAGACCGTGGCCGAGTTCACGGACGTCCGGGCCGGGGCGACCATCCCCACGGCCAACATCCCGGCCGACCCCGTCAAGGAGGGGTACGCCTTTGACGGCTGGTTCAACGGGGAGACCCGCTTCGACTTTACCGCCCCCGTCACGGCGGGCGGCACCTACGAGGCCGTCTTCACCCAGCTGTTCACCGTGGCCTTCGTCAACGGCGAGGAGACGGTGGCCTCCTTCTCCGTCCGTGCGGGCGAGACCGTTCCCGCCGACTCCATCCCCGGCGACCTTCCCAGCACCGAGGAATTCCAGTTCGTGGGCTGGTTCAGCGGGGAGACCGAGTTTGACGACCTGGCCCCCGTCACCGACAACGTGGTCTATTCCGCCCGTTTCGAGCGCATCGCCTTTGCCCTGACCTTCGGGGAGACCGTGGTCTATGTGCCGGTCTCCGATCCCGTGCTGTCCGCCGAGGACATCCCCGGGGCGCCCGCGGGGAACGGCGTGTTCCTGGGCTGGTACTGTGACGGCGTAAAAGCCGAGGCCGGGATCACCGTGACCGAAAACGCCGCCTACGAGGCCGTGTTCGTCACCGAGGCCGACTATCTCGGGGTGTGGGCGGACACCGAAGCCCACATCGCGGTCATCGTCACCGAGGACGGCGTGACCTTCGGCGAGGACGAGCTGTTCGACGTCGAATTCACCTTCGACTTTGAAACCGGTTCGATGACCTTCGACAACGGCAGCTACTACACCGACACCTACACCCTGACGGCGGTGGGGGACACACTGACCCTTTCGCATGACTACTATGACACCATGTACGAGGAGATGGTCAGCGAGACTTATCAGCTGACCCGGTGCGGGACCTTCGAGCTTGCGGGCAGCTACCTGAACGGGACCACCGGCCTGGTGGTGCTGGACGGCGGCATTTTGGCCTCCTTCGGCAGCAGCGACCGCTACGGCCGCCTGTATCAGGAGGACGGAGCCTGGAAGCTGGAGTACTACGCCAATTCCTACACCACCACGCTGACCGTGCTGGATGTCACCGTGGACGGGAGAGGGAATCTGGTGATCGCCGGGGCCTCCTCCGAGTCGGAAAACGGCATCTATGTCGAGGCCGACAGCTGCGCCCGCTACGAGTACTATGTCTCCGAAGTCGGCAGCCGCTTCCTCTACGCCTATCAGACGGCGGAGGGCACGGTCTATGTCTGGCGGGACTATGACAATGTGCAGAGCTATGCCGAGATCACGGGCATCGTGGCCGAGGGCGAGATCATCACCATCTCGGTGGGGGATCAGTCCATGATCGCACGGATCACCGGTTCTGACAATTTTGTGCTGGCCGGGTCTGAGCGGGGCACCTACACCGGGGCCGCGGGCGAGCTGACCCTGGACGGCTTCGGGACCGCCGTGCTGGGGGAGGAGGAGATCGCCTACACCCTGGCCGGCAGCATCGCCATTCTGGATCAGACCGGCTATGTGCTGGATTTTGAAAAACACACCTACACCGCAGCTTCGGCCGTGGAGGGCGGCGTTTCCGGCCGCTTCCTGCTGGACGGCAGCACTTCCTACAGCGTCACGTTCTATGACTTCGGCGTGCTGATCTTCGTCTACACCTCCTCCTGGTCGGGCGACACCCTCTATCCCGGGACCTATACCGTCGCCGACGGGCAGATCGTGGTGGAGGACGTCTACTACAACATCGACGGCAGCTGGCAGGTGCAGGAGGACGGCAACGTGCTGACCGAGGTCGGCGGGGACGCCGTCTACGTCAAGGAAGGCTACGAAGTGGTCTCCCAGCTGGAAAACTTCGAGGGCTGGTTCGTCGATGAGGGCGGCAACTACGTCTCCTTCAACACCGCCCTGGGCATGGTCACCTACCGCGGCCAGACCACGGCGTTTTCGGCCAACTACAACGGCTCGGTGCTGACCTTCACCGCCGTGGACGAGGGGAGCCCCATTGAAGGTTCCGAGCCTGAATTTACCGCCACGGTGTCCGGAGAGACCCTGACCATCACCTTTGACCGGATGATCGAATGGGACGATGTCTACGAGGAGTACATCACCGAGCCTGTCACCGAGACGTACACCGCCACCGAGGAGCCGGTCATCGAGCTGGACGCCTTCGCAGGCAAGTGGGTGGACGCCAACGACAACACCTATCTGTTCGACGGGCAGGGTTCGGTCGTCTATGACACCGGGGACTCTTCCGAGACCTATGCCTACACCCTGAACGAAGAGGGGAATGTGGCCTCCTTCGGCGACAGCTATGTTTCCTTTACCTGCACGCTGACCTCGGCTACGACCATGAGCGTGTACTACGACGACGGCGAGGTTCCCTTCCCGACGACGGCCACCTTTGTGGAAAAGGATGCCTTTGCGGGGAGCTGGATGTGCGAGGAAGACGACTATCAGTATGTGCTGCAATTCGACGGCTACGGCACTATCACCGTCACATCGCTCTCCTATCCGGACAGCTCCTGGTATAACGGCACCGGCAGCTACAGCGTCAGCGGCAATGTGGTGACCTTCTCTGTTGTCGACTATGACTGGACCTGCACGCTGAACGAGGACGGCACGCTGACCGTAACAACGAGTGACTCGGATGGCTATTCCGGCCCCGGCGGCACCTTCACCAACATGGACGCCGAGGAAGAACCCGCCGGCGATGCCTTCCAGGGTACTTGGGTGGACGGAAACAACAACACCTATGTGTTCGACGGACAGAGTTCTGTCAGCTACAACGGAGACACGTACAGCTATACGATCAATGACAGCGGCGCGGCGGTCTTCTACAACGATTACTACACCATCACCTGCACCCTGAACGAAGATGGCAGCATGAATGCCAACTTCCAGGATGACTACGGCGATGAGAACTTCAACCAGACCGCGACCAAACAGTAAAAGCCCTAAGGGATAAAGCAGCAGGCGCCCCCGCCAAATGGCGGGGGCGCCTGCTGTTTTGTATCAAAAAGCCGCTTTTGGCGGGCTTACGGCAGGGGAGAGCCTCTTTTAAAGGAGAGAGAGACTTTTCAGATCCGGCGGGGTGCGGCTACTGCACCAGGCTGCCCTGCTCGCTGTCGATCACCCGCAGGATGTTGACTTCCTCGCCGGTGGAGGCGTCCACGTAGACGAAGTATTTCAGTCCGCGGTAGGTGCCGTAGAACTCGTAGCACAGCACTTCGGTCTGTCCGGTCAGGGGGATGAGGGTGAGCTTTTCGCTCTCGATGTCCAGGCTGTCGAACACGGTCTGGCGGGCGGCCAGGCGGGTGAGCTTGGGCTCCTCCAGAGTGCGCGCTACGTGATTGGTGTAGTAGGTCTTGGCCTCGAAGCCCAGAATTTCCCCGGTGTCGCGGGCCACAATGACCTTGACCAGGTCCGGATAGTACACCACGCCGTTTTCTACGGGGGCCAGGTTGACATAGGCATAGCCGTAGTAATCGGACACCCAGACCCCTTCCAGGGTCTCAAAGCCCAGGCTGCGCACAAAGGCCTCGGCTTTTTCCACGCATTCCTCGGGGGAGAACTGGCTCTCGTCCAACTTGCGCATGTTGTCCATCAGCAGGACCTTGCCGCCCCGTTTGGTCATCTGCACAAAAAAGCTCCGGCCCTCGGCGTCGGTGACCTGGAAGTCAAAGGTGGCCCAAAGTCCGTCGGTCTCCTTCTGGTATTCCACGGTCAGCTCGCCCAGAAAGGCCAGCTGATCGCGGAGGTTCTGCTCGGCCCCGGCCCGGTCCACTTCCTCGGCGGGCAGGCCCTTGGGCTCGATGTTCTCCAGCGCGTCCGAAAAGGGCCCGTCGTAGATCATGGAGGGATATTCGGTCTCGGCGTCCTCGATGGCCGAGAAGTTCTCGTCCAGATAGGGGTCGGTGCCCAGGGTGTTCTCGTGATGGGAGGTGAACAGATAGCCCTGGTTGATCTTTTCGGTCATGGCGCCCACCTCGTTGGAGAGCGTCAGGCTGATGTCGTACAGTTCCTCGATGGTCTGCAGGTCCTCGGCCGACAGGGCGCCGCCCTCGGCCACCTTGGAGACCAGGCTGTTGCAGAAATCTCCGGTCTGGTTGACGAACTTGGTCAGCTTCAGCAGGGTGCTCTCGGAGGCCGGGAGGGTGGCAAGGCTGACCGAAGCGGCGTCGGTCTGGCGGGTGACGTCGTTCAGGTAGCGGATGACCTCGACGCCGCCGGAGGCCACCATCAGCTTGGACAGCTTGACCTCGAGGTTGTTCAGGTCGTCGTTCAGCTCGTAAAAGGAGCGGTGGTAAAGGTTCTCCAGCTGCTGGCGGTAGCCCTCCCGCTGGCGGAACAGGGCGTACACGGTCAGTCCGGCGAAGGCGATCAGGGCGGCCAGCACCGCGGCGATCACCGCGATGGGGAAGGCCCGGCCCCGTTCGCCCCGGTCAGAGGAGAACGGTCTTGCGGTTTGTTCTTCCATAAAAACCTCCTTACAGGCAGAAGATGTGGTTGCCGATGGTGGTCACCTGCTTCCGGGACCAGATCCAGGAGGAGGTGGCGGTCTTGGGGTTGAAGTAGTACAGACAGCCGTAGGAGGGATCCCAGCCGTTGATGGCGTCCTGGGCGGCCTTCATGCAACTCTGGTCGGGGGAGAGGTTGATCTGCCCGTCGGCCACGGCGGTAAAGGCATAGGGCTGGTAGATCACCCCGGCGATGGTGTTGGGGAACTTGGAACTTTTGACCCGGTTCAGAATGACCGCGCCCACGGCCACCTTTCCGGCATACGGCTCGCCCCGGGCTTCGGCGTAGATGCACTTGGCCAGCAGGTAGACCTCGCTGGAGGAATAGCCCCCCACCGAGGAAGAGGTCAGCGAAATGCCCAGCGCCGCGGCTGTCTTGCTGCCCACGATGCCGTCCGCGGCCAGTCCGTTGTCGCGCTGGAAACTGCGCACGGCGGTGGTGGTCCGGCTGCCGTAGATGCCGTCTACGGCGTAGGTGTAGTAGCCCAGGGACTGCAGTTTTTGCTGGACGGCGGTCACCTGAGAGCCGGTGCTGCCGGACTTCAAGACCGCAGCTTCGGCCTCCAGGGGATCCACCATGGCCACCTGGAAGAGCAGCAGCACGGCCAGCGAGGCCATGACGAGGGAGAGGGCTTTGACAAGTTTACGCATGTTATTTCTCCTGTCTTTGGGTTTTATTGCTTTTCCGGCATTGCTGCCGGATATGTCGAAAGTTTTAATGAGCCGCTGTCGGAATGCCCGGAGGCCGGAAAGGGGAGTGGTTCCCAAAAGTCCGAAGGGCCTTAAAGGGCGCGCCGGGCTTTACGGGATCGGGGGAGCGTGCGCCCGCCCCGGAATCATCCGCCGTACCCGGCCAGGAATTTTTCCACCAGTTCGGCCAGAATGGAGCGGTAGCGGATCATCTCGGTGCCGTTGTCGCTGCCGTTCAGAAAGCACATCGGGGGATAGACCACGCACCACCAGTTGGCCCCGGAGGCCGAACCCAGCTCCAGGATCAGGGCGTCGTACACCCCGGCCTCGAAGGTCACGCCGTTGTAGTCCCGGGCCGGAAATTCCTCCTGCCGGACGGCCGCCCGGCAGCGGTAGGCGCAGCCCTCGGCCTCCAGCACGGCGTCGGCCTCCTTCTCGATCTCGGGCAGAAGTTCCCGGACGGCGGCCATGGCCTCGGCCTTATCCGCGCAGTCGGCCAGCACGGGGGTCAGAAAGTTGACCACGGCGTCCTTGACCTTGTACTTGACGGCCTGCGCCGCCGGCAGATCGGAATCCGCGCGGATATGTATGCGGAAGACTTCATTGTTTTTCGGCGTCATGCCGGCGGCCAGCAGAATGATGACGGCCAGACTCAGGGCCAGAAAGACGGGAAGACTTTTGCGGTTCATGACAAGACCTCACTTTCGCCTCAGGGGCGTTTTTTGAATACTTCGGATGCGTTTTTTGAATACCGCAGGGGTATTTTGGAATGTCCCCAGGGCATTTTTGAATGCCTCGGGGCCGTTTGGAAACCGCGGGCGCTTTCCAAGACCGGGAAGAGCTCGCTTCGGCCGGGGCGCTTAAAGCGTTCCTGCGGGCTTGTCCGGCGGTACACGTTCGCCGGATTCGCGTGCGTTCGGCGGAGAGGGCGCTTTTCAGCTCTGCCCGAGCTCACGGAAGGCCCGGGCTTCGGCTTGAATTATGTCCCGCTTTCCGCGGTTTATACCGCCCCGGTCCGACTCGTCAAGAAGTACGCAAAAAAAGAGGACCCGGAAGGGGTCCTCGGCGGAAGGTTCCGTCTGAATTTTCAAAGGGCTCAGGAAGGGCGTTACAGCTTTTCCAGGACCTCCAGCAGCACCTGCTGCATGCGGGCGGCCGAGGTGTCGGCCAACAAGTCCTCCCGGCACTCGCACATCACCCGGATCTTGGGCTCGGTGCCGGAGGGGCGGAGGACGATCCGACCGCAGCCCTTCAGCTCCTCCTGCAGGGCCGCGGCCTCCTTCTGCACGGCGGGGTGGAGGAAGAGGGCCTGCTTTTGTTCCTCGGCCACGGTGACGTTGACGCTGCGGACGGGATATTCCTCGTAGCCGCTCAGGCGCTCGGCCAGGGAGGCGGTGCCGTCCAGCAGCACGTTCAGGGTCATCACGGCGGACAGCAGGCCGTCCCCGGTCTGGGCGTAGTCCCGCAGCAGCAGGTGTCCGGAATCCTCCCCGCCCAGGTTGAGGTCGCATTTGAGCATGGCCTCCATCAGAAATTTGTCGCCCACGTCGGTGCGGATCAGGCGGACGCCGATGGCCTTCAAAGCCTCCTCGCAGCCCAGATTGGTCAGCACGGTGCCGGCGACCGTGTCCCGGCGGAGGCGGCCCTGGGGCTTTAAAAAGGCCGCGAACAGGAAAAGAAGGGCGTCCCCGCCGTAGGTCTGCCCCTCGGCGTCGCAGAACAGCACCCGATCGCCGTCCCCGTCGAAGGCAAAGCCGAAGTCGCAGCGGTTTTCCTTGACCGCCCGGACGATGGAGGAGGGGAAGGTGGCCCCGCACTCGCAGTTGATCTTCCGCCCGTCGGGATCGTTCCCGGTCAGAAAGAGCCTGGCGCCCTTCCCCCCGAGGACCAGGGGCGCGGTGCGAAGCGCGGCCCCGTTGCTCAGATCCAGGGCGATCCGCAGGCCGCTTAAGGGGACTTTGATCAGCCCCCGCAGTTCGTCGGCATAGTCCTCCGCCGCC
This sequence comes from uncultured Clostridia bacterium, assembly GCA_944332455.1. Lineage (GTDB taxonomy): Bacteria > Bacillota > Clostridia > Christensenellales > HGM11417 > CALVJY01. The sequence continues at coordinate 62,052 of CALVJY010000002.1, read as the reverse complement.
CCGGGCAGGGCGGAAAACCGGCCCAGACGGCCGGGCGGGGGGAGGGTCTCGGTCAGCGCCTCGAGGGACTCCTCCTCGGCGGTGGAGAGCTTCCGGCCCTCGCTGTTGAAGATCTTGATGCCGTTGTACTCGGGCGGGTTGTGCGAGGCCGAGATCATCACCCCGTAGTCGGCCTCGTAGCGGGCGCACAGCCGGGCCAGAGCCGGGGTGGGCAGCACCCCCAGGTCCACGGCGTCCGCCCCGTAGGAGGCCAGGGCGGCCGTGACCGCGCGGGTGAGCAGTTCCCCGGTGTCCCGGGGGTCCCGGGCCACCAAAATTTTGGCGTCGGGATTGCGGGAAACGGCCAGATGCGAAAGGGCCTGACTGACCGAAAAAGCAGTCCGGATCAGACTGCTTTTTCGGACCGTCCCGCGGATGCCGTCGGTGCCGAAAACCTTCATAAAAAGGGCCTCCTGACTGTTTTGGTCCTCTTCGGTGCCTCGGACGTCCTGGCGGGCGTATGGAAAGTAAAGTCGGAAAATATTTTTCAGCCGGCGGAACCTCCACGGGCCGGGCGTGAAGCCCTTTTGCCTGCGTCAAGGCCCCTGAAAAGGCGGGGCCGATCTTTCGGGCATAAAGGCGGCACCGCACGGGGCTCGTGGACTGTCCGTCAGCCTTTTCGCCAAACGGCGGGGCCGATCTTTCGGGAGAGCCAAACCTCTGCCTTCCCCCTTGAGATCATGGTGAAGTCCTTCCAACAGGAAGGCCGATCGGGGGGAAAGGGGAAAGGCGGGCTTTAATAGGCGTTCTTCAGGGCGGCCACGGTCTCGGCGGCCAGGGCTCCGTCCGCGCAGGCGGTCACGATCTGCCGCAGCTGTTTTTGGCGGAGATCGCCGGCGGCGTACACCCCGGGCAGATTGGTCTGAAGGTGTCCGTCGGTCAGCACATAGCCCTGCTCGTCCAGCGCCACCCCGAGCAGGTCGGCCGTCGCGGGGATCTGCCCCACGGCCAGAAAGACGCCGTCCGCGGGCAGGGTGAAGGCGGGCCGGCCCTCGGGCTGTACGGTCAGACCCTCCACCCGGGCCGCACCCTCGATCGCGATCACCCGGGATTCCATCTGCAGCTCGATGTTGGGGACCGCCCGGACCCGATCGGCCAGGGCCGCCGCCCCCCGGAAGCGATCCCTCCGGTGGATGAGGGTGACCTTTTCGCAGAGCTTGGAAAGGTACAGGGCGTCCTCCAGGGCGGTGTTGCCCCCGCCCACCACGGCCACCCGTCTGCCCTTGTACAGGGCGCCGTCGCAGGCCGCGCAGTAGGACAGGCCACGGCCGATGAACCGCTCCTCGCCGATGCCCAGCCCCCGGGGGGTACACCCCGTACATAGTATGACAAAGTCGGCCGAAAAGGTGCCGGCCTCGGTCTTGACCGTCTTGGGCGAGCCGCCCAGCGACAGGTCGGTCGGGGAGGCGATCACCAGCTCGGCCCCGGCGGATTCGGCGCTCTTCAACATGGTCTGGGTCAGGGTCACTCCGTCCACGGACAAAAGGCCGGGATAGTTTTCGATGTCGGGGGTCAGGGCGGCCTGTCCGCCCGGCATGCTCCGCTCCAGGATGCGGACCGAAAGCCCGGCCCGGGCGGCATAGAGGGCGGCGGTCAGTCCGGCCGGTCCGGCCCCCAGAATGAGTACGTCGGTATGACGGTCCATCGGGATCTCTCCTTTTTCGATAAAAATAAGGGGTTGAAACGGATGCGAAAAATAACAGAGTGAAACGGATGCGGCGAGGCGGTCGGGGGAAAGGCTCTGCCTCAGCCGAGGGGCAGCAGCAGGCGCTTCCGATTTTGAAAGACGCACCACTCCGTAAAGCCGATCTCTCTGGCCAGGTGTTCGGCCCAGTCCCGGTTTTCGCCCACCCGGCGGGGCTGGTGGGCGTCCGAGCCGAAGGTGATCAGCCGCCCGCCGAGGGCGAAGTAGCGCCTCAGCATCTCCGGGGTGGGCAGGGTCAGCGTGCCGCATCCCCGCACGTTGGTGTTGATCTCCACCGCGATCTCCCGCCGGACGGCGGCCCGGAAGATCTCGTCCAGCACGGAAAGGTGCCGGGGGGAGAGGGTCAGCTTGTCGGGATAGGGCGCCCCCCGCAGGCAGTAGCCGACGTGCCCCAGGATCTCGAAGCGGTAGGGGGCATCCAGGGACTCCAGCACCCGCTCGAAGTAGGCGCCGTAGGCCCCTTCCTTTTCCCTGCCCTCGAAGTAGTCGGCGAAATAGGGGTCCTTGCCCTCCACCGCGTGCACGCTCTGAATGACGTAGTCGAAGGGAAAGCGCTCATTCAGGGCCGCATAGCGGGGGGAGGCGTCCGGGTGGAAGGCGAATTCGGCCCCGAACAGCAGTTCCAGGCGGGGGGCAAAGGCGGCCTTCTGCCGGAAAAATTCGGCGCGGCAGGCCTCGAGGTCGGTGGGCACGATCTCCATGCCGTAGGCCTCGTAGTCCAGGTCCACGTGCTCGGTGACGCCGAAGTACCGGAAGCCAAGTTCCTCGGCCCGGGCGGCCATGGCCGAAAGCGGCGCCTCGCTGTCCGGGGAAAAAGCGGTGTGATTGTGCAGATCAGCCGGGATCATGGGAACTCCTTGGAAAAATGAAAAAAGAAAAATGCGGCCGCCCGGCGGCGCGGGCAGGGGAAAGGCCGCCGAAACCTGCCGGAGTCTCGGGCAGGGAAGGAAAGGCCGCCGAAACCTGCCGGAGCCTCGGGCAGGAGGGAAGGAAAGGCCGCCGAAACTGCCGGAGCTTCGGACGGGAGGGAAGGAAGGGCCGCCGAAACTTACCGGGGCTTCGGACGGGGCGAAAAAGTCCCTCCTGCGGACCGCTTTTAAAAAGCGCAGACCCCGATCAAAAGAGGGCCCGCCGGCCGGCCCGATCAAAAGGGACCGCCGACCGGGAAAGGGGAATGGGCATGACGCGGGGCGCTCATGACACAGCCTGGCCGCTTTTGGGGAAGGCAACAAGGCGCCCGGCGACGTTCAGCGGCCTTCTCCCGCCGAATAGGAGCCGAAGCGGAAAAGGTCGGCTTCCTCTCTCCTTTTCTTGGGCAGGACGGCCGGGTCGGCAGGGTAGCCCAGCGCCAGAATGACGGGGACCTCCTTGCCCTCGGGAATGTCCAGGACTTTGCGCAGGGCGGGCCGGTCGATCCAGCCCACAATGCAGGACCCCAGCCCCTCGGCGGCGGCCGCCAGCGCCAGGGTCTGCACGGCGATGCCGGCGTCCACCTGGGTAAAATCGTGCGCTTGCAGGATCTCGGCCGCCCGGCCGGTCCGCTCCTTTTTCTCGCTGACCAGCACGATGAAGCAGGGCACCTGTCCGGTCCAGCGGTTGATGCCCAGCCGCCCGCTCTGCAGGCAGTCCGACACTTTGGCGCAGAGCGCCGGGTCGTCGGCGACCACAAAGGTCCAGGGCTGGGAATTGCAGGCCGAGGGCGAAAGCCTGGCCGCCCGCAAAATCCGCAGCACGGCCTCTTTCTCCACCGGCCGGTCGGCATAGGCGCGGCAGCTCTGCCGGGTCTCGACGGCTTGATAAAAATCCATAACAGGCCTCCGGGGGGAATGTTATTACTATTATACCACAAAAACGGGGGATAATAAAGAAAAAAGCAGGGGACAGAAAACTTCGGCAGTCCGGGTACGGGGCAGAAGGCCGGACGGGGGAGGAGAAAAAGCCCCGTTTCCGGCCCCATTTTACGGCCGGAGGTCCGAGCGGAAAAGATATCCCGAAAAACACCCTCAAAACATTTGACATCGGCGCCGAAATCAGATATAATAATAAGGCTTTGATAAAAAAGCCACATCGTCGGCAAGACGACATTGCCGCGGGGTAGAGCAGTCTGGTAGCTCGTCGGGCTCATAACCCGGAGGTCGTGTGGTTCAAATCCCACCCCCGCAACCATTTTTCGGTAGCTGTCCCTTTTCAAAGGGGCGGCTACACTTAAAAAAGGGTTTTTTTCGTGGCGGCGTAGCTTAGTTGGTTAGAGCGATCGGTTCATACCCGATAGGTCGTAGGTTCGAGTCCCACCGCCGCTACCACCCCGGCCCCTTGGTCAAGTGGTCAAGACATCGCCCTTTCACGGCGGTAACGCGAGTTCGAGCCTCGCAGGGGTCACCAAAAATAAGGAATGTCCTTTCGGGCATTCCTTATTTTTCTTTTCGGCGAGAGCAGGAGAGATTTTGCCCCTCATGCACCGCAGCACGCAAAGCGTGCGTCGGCGCAGATAACGTAGCGAAGCCGAGTCGACAAGCTCGCTTGTCAGCGAGGCAAGCAATGTTGCTCCCGCGAGCGTTGCGCCACGCCGCAACAAAGCACGAAGTGCAAACGCAAGCAGCGTTTGGCTCGCGCAGGAGTAGAGTTCAAATAAAAATCCAACCGCAATTCCGATACAAAGGGATTGCGGTTTATGTTTTATTGTGGTATAATGTATGCAATGCTACTGCAAAAAACGGAGGAACTATGAAGATCGAGTGGATGTTTGATTTGCCTACGGACGAAAAAAGTCAAGATTATCACTATGAATCGCCCATCTTGATCAAGGATAACAACCTGTATTTTATAAGTTGCCATCCTGAAGCCGTTTTATATGTTATAGACACGGAGACGGGAACAGAAAAATTCAGAATCGAATGCGCAGGACAGTCGGTTATTTCTTCAAAGTGCTTTTTTGCGGAGTATCGAGACAAGATCATTATTTATACGGGGGAGCTTTGGGTCTATGAAAACGAAAGGCTTTCCAAATTTGATCAAGTTCGGATTGACGACCATATAAACTCATATATATTAAAAGACCATTATTTTATTTTCGCTGACAGATCATCCTTATGGTGCTTGAATTTGGATTTGCAAAATCTTGAATGGAAGCATCATATTTTAAATACAAAACCGTATCAAGCCGGAGATATTTGCTTATTTCAAAATGCGGTCTCATGCTACGGCAACGATCAACTGCTGATTATTGATATTGTCAGCGGAGTGATCAAAGATCAAATAAAAATATCCCGCATCGATAAACTTTTTATGCCTATCAGATTGGATGAACGGACTTTATTGATCGGATTCACAAACTGGTCGAATGCGGGAATTTTAAAATATGATACAACAGATAAAAAAGTTCTTTGGAAAAGCAAACGTTCATTTGAAGGTCCGCTTCTGAGATGTAAAATATATCGGCAAGATAATCTTGTGTATTGGGTAAAAAACGATACGGAACTGGTTTGCTTGGATATAGATACCGGCGAGGAAACGTATTGTGTTAAGACCACTCCCTGGATCTATACAGATCCTTTGTTTATAAAACGTTGTTTGATGTATGGCACAGCAGGCAGAGACGGTTATTTCGTCAATCTTGATGCACAAAGCGGGAAAGAAAAATGGTCGATGTTCTTAAAGAACGGTTGCGCTTATTTTGACTTTTGCGGTGAAACGGTTATTTTGGGTGATTTTGAAAAGATGATTTATCAAGTTGATATTGCAAGCGGAAATGTATTACAAAAGCTCCCGGTGGATGGTGAGGTCGTGGGAAGAATCAAGGTTTACCAAAATAATATATATACAGTTATTTGGGGAAATGAAAATCCCCCCGTTCGATTCATCAAAGTCAAAATATAATATATAGTTTTGGAATGCTTAAATTTTGTATCAAAATTTGGGTTATTAGCCAAAAATCGATAAGTTTCGACAGAAGCTTGTCGATTTTACTTTTTCACTCTTCACTCTTCACTCTTCACTTTTCACTAATTCCTTGTCGATTTTTGGCGGAAGTAATAAGTAATAGTGAATAGTGAAAAGGTGCTGATGTAGCTTTTCTTCTTACGGTCGAAAAGCAATTTATTTTAAAGCAAATATGCGTCAGTTCAAACCCAAACTAAAAGTGGCGAAAATATCTTTTTTATCGCCCCTTCACATCAGGTCCCGTGTCTATGCAGACACGGGACTTTTAAGTTTCCCCTGCTCGGCGTTGAACTTACGTGACGCGATCGGGCCGCTGCCGCGTCCAGCGATCGCTATTCCGTCGCCGGCAGGATGCCGGCTCCTTACGAGCCTCGCAGGGGTCGCGTCGCCGCAAGGCTCAGGTCGCAGAGCCGGGAAGAGGTTCCCGGCTCAGGCTTTCCCGCCTGCGGCTCCTTTCCGCCGAAAAGCTCCGACGATCTTTCCGGCGGGGTGCGGCCGAGGCCGCCGAATGGGTCCCGTGTCTATTCAGACAAGGGACTTTTCAATTTCCCCTGCCCGGCGTGGAACGGATCGGAATCGGAGAAACGGATGACTTTTACCTCTGGCTGTGCTATAATATTCAGGAACGACATGAAAGAGGCTGAAAAATGAAGGCGATTGCAAAATATCTTCTCCTCACGTTCGCCATCACCTATGCGTGCTGGTGGGGGGTGGCCGCCCTGGTCGCGTTCACCGATCTGGTCTACGGGGACCTGCTGCCGAGCGTTCTTTACCTGATCGGCAATTTCGGGCCCGCCATCGCCGCGCTGTGCTGTATGGGCGGCAGACCTTTTCTGCGCGCGCTGAAAAATTTCCTGTTTTCGTATCAAAGAGGCGGGGTGTGGGTCTTTCTGCTGTTTGCCGCCCTGGTCACCGGCACGGTCGGCCTGTCTTCCATGGAATGGAATCCGCAGATGACGGCGCTCAATTTTTTCCTCAATTTGCTGGGCTCCACCTTCCTTTACGGAGGCGAAGAGGAACTGGGCTGGCGGGGGATCCTGCAGCCCGCCCTGTCGAAGAAGATCTCTTTTCCGCTCGCGGCGCTGGTGTGCGGGGGAATATGGGCGCTGTGGCATCTGCCGCTCTGGTTCATCGAGGGGCATCCCAATCAGTCCATGCCCTTTTGGGTCCAGGCGACGCTGGGGATCTTTCTCTGCTTCTGGCTGGGGAGCCTGTATGAGCGGTCAAGGTGTCTGCCGCTGTGCATGCTCTTTCACGGCTTTGTGAACGTGCTGCTGTCGTCGTTTGTCCTAAAGCTGAATGGGATCCTGATCGCCGGGATCCTGCTGACGACGGCTGCGGCGATCGTGCTCTGGTGGGCCGGCAGAAGGACCCGGGAGGCCCGGGAGCCGGGGACGGGAGAGCCGTGAGCGATCCGCGGTCAAAGTTTTTCCCGGAGGCCATCCCCTGTATGAGCGGTCAAGGTGCCCGCTGAGCATGCTCTTTCATGGCTCTGTGAAGGTGCTGCTGTTGTCGCTTGCCTGCAAGCGGAACGGGCACTGCAACCGGGACCGGCGCGAGGCAAGGCCTCGGCCGCTTTACGTCCCGGGGGCCTGAAAGCCGTTCCCGGACAGGTTTTCCGGGTACTGAAAGGATTAAAAAGGGATTAAAAAGGAACAAAACAGCGGCGCTGTCCGGACGGACAGCGCCGCTGTTGATCGCAGGGGAAAGGCAGACATCAGGCCTTCCCGAAGGATGTAAGAGCAGATCTTCTGCAAAAGTTTACCTGACCTTTTGGGGGCTGATTTTCAGTAGGCCAGCTTTTCGGCCAGGTAGTTTTCCAGCTCGTCGACAGAGAGGCGGATCTGGGCCATGGTGTCACGGTCGCGGACGGTGACGGTGTTGTTTTCGGCGGATTCGAAGTCGTAGGTGATGCAAAACGGGGTGCCGATCTCGTCCTGCCGGCGGTAGCGCTTGCCGATGGAGCCGGCGTCGTCGAAGGTGACCATAAAGCGCTTGGACAGCTTTTGATACAGCGCCTCGGCGCCCTCGTTCAGCTTTTTCTGCAGAGGAAGCACGGCGGCCTTGTAGGGGGCCAGGGCAGGGTGCAGGCGGAGCACGATGCGGACGTCGCCGCCCTCCAGCGTCTCCTCGTCGTAGGCCTCGCACAAAAAGGCCAGGGTCACCCGGTCGGCGCCCAGGGAGGGCTCGATGACGTAGGGGATGTAGCGGGTGTTGGTCTCGGGATCCAGGTACTCCATGCTTTCCCCGGACTGGTTCTGGTGGGCCTTCAGGTCGAAGTCGGTGCGGGAGGCCACCCCCCACAGCTCGCCCCAGCCGAAGGGGAACAGGTACTCAAAGTCCGTGGTGGCGTTGGAGTAGTGGGCCAGCTCCTCCTTGGCGTGGTCGCGCAGTTTCAGGTGCTCGTCCGAAAGGCCCAGCTCCAGCAGCCAGCCGTGGCAGAAATTTTTCCAGTAGTCGAACCATTCCAGCTCGGTCCCCGGCTTGCAGAAAAATTCCAGCTCCATCTGCTCGAACTCCCGGGTGCGGAAGGTAAAGTTGCCGGGGGTGATCTCGTTGCGGAAGGACTTGCCGATCTGGCAGACCCCGAAGGGAACTTTTTTGCGGGTGGAGCGCTGAATGTTCTTGAAGTTGACAAAGATGCCCTGCGCGGTCTCCGGGCGGAGGTAGACGGTGGCGGCGGAGTCCTCGGTCACCCCCTGGAAGGTCTTGAACATCAGGTTGAATTTTCGGATGGGGGTAAAGTCGGACTTCCCGCAGACCGGACAGGGGATCTTGTGCTCGGCGATGAAGGCCTCCATCTGCTCGTTGGTCCAGCCGGCCGGGCTCTCGGAGGAGTGGTGCTTGGCAAAGTATCCCTCGATCAGCTGGTCGGCGCGGTGCCGGGCCTTGCAGCTCTTGCAGTCCATCAGGGGATCCGAAAAGCCGCCCACGTGCCCGGAGGCCACCCAGACGTTGGTGTTCATCAAAATGGCGCAGTCCACGCCCACGTTGGTGGGGGATTCCTGCACAAACTTTTTCCACCAGGCCCTTTTGACGTTGTTCTTCAGCTCCACGCCCAAGGGGCCGTAGTCCCAGGTGTTGGCCAGGCCCCCGTAGATCTCGGAACCGGGGAAGATGAAGCCCCGGGTGTCGCAGTGGTTGCGGATCTTTTCCAGTGTCTTTTCGCTCATAAAAACAGCTCTCCTCGACCGCTCCCTCCCGCCGGAGGGACGGTTTTTTTAAGATTCAGGGCAGCACCGCACGAAGATTGTGTGCGGATTGCGCAGTCAGATTTTTCGTCAATTCGTCCAAAATCGACGCAGGAATACTGAACGTATTTCAAGGAGATTTTGGGCCAAGTGGCGGAAAAGATGCGAGCAAGGCGTTCAAAACCGTAGGCGGTCTTTGGGCGGGGGTGCCTTAGATCGTTGAATACTATTATAGTCAAATTTGCCCGATAAGTAAAGCAAAACGACGGCCCGGGCCGCAAAACCTGAGGGGGATCTCCCTCAGACCGGCCGGGCTTCCGGTGATTGCGGGGGCCTTGCCGGACAGATCGGCCGCTTTCGGCCCGTCGGAGAGGGGAAGGGGAGATTTGGCCGCGATTTGGGGAAAGAGCGGGGAAAGGGGGCCGTTTTTGTTGAACTTCGGCGGCTTTTGTGGTAAAATAGGAGAAACGACAAAAAAGGAGGGCGAACGATGGTCGGATATGCCGCCGCGCTCGGCGTGGCTGTCTTTTACGGAAGCATCCTGTTCGGCGTGTGGTACTGCAAGCGCAACGACGTTGGCGTGGCCCGGACGGTCTACATCAATCTGATCCTGATGTACGCGCTGATCCTGCTGAGCTATGCCATCTTCGACGACGCGCTGGTCCCCGAAAAACAGATCGATCTGGTGCCCTTTTACCGCTTTTTCACCCTGTCCGGCGGGGAGAGCTGGCGGATGCCTCTCCGCATCTTCATCCAGTTTGTCCTCTTCATGCCGTTCGGCTTTTTCGGCAACATGCAGTGCCGGCTGAAGGGCGTGGGGGTGGGGCGGGTGTTCGCGGCCGCGCTGTGCGCCGCCATCTTCCTGGAGTTTCTCCAGTTCGTCATCCCCCTCCGCCACATGGTCACCCTGGACGACATCATCTTCGGGACTTTGGGCAGCGCTCTGGGCAGCCTGATCTTCGAGTGGCGGCTCTCCAGCGGCCGGATGCAGAAGCTCCTGAAGGATGTACTTTATCATTGAAGTCTCCGGAAATTTTCCGGCCAGACGTCATTTTCCGCCGGTGGCGGAAAATGAGCCGCCCCGCCATCGACACGACGAGATTGGAAGCCTGGTGCGAGGATAGACTTTGAGGGAAAGAGCAATTGGAAGGAGCCTACAAAGTTCTCTGTTATGAGGTCTGTCCAAAACGTGCCGTGAAACGGCACATATCGAGCAAGGCGAGCATAGTGGAGCCTTGCATATCGAATGGCCGTCAGGCCATATATCAAGTGCCGCGAAGCGGCACATATCGACAGAAACTTATTGCAGGAAATAAAGTTCATTTTTCCACTCCATACGAGTGGGCGTATTGCCCGGCGGCGATGCCGCCTGCCGCCCAGGAACAGACAATCAAGAGTAAGGAGGGTCGTGGCATGAAAGCAGTGGCGTACAGCGTAAGATCGGACGAAAGGGCCTTTTTCGAGAGAGAGGCCGAGCGCCTGGGGCTGGAGATCGAACTCTTGGAGCAGCCCTTTTCCACCAAAACGGTGCACTATGCCGTGGGTGCGGACGGCATTTCCATCGTGGGCACCCCGGTGGGCCGGGCGGAGTGCATGGCCCTGTCCAAGGTGGGGGTGGGGCTGCTGTCCACCCGCACCGTGGGCTTTGATCACATCGACCTGGAGGCGGCCAAGGAATTTTCCATCGAGGTGCGCAACGTCTCCTATTCTCCCCATTCGGTGGCCGAATACGCCGTCATGCTCATGCTGATGGCGGTACGGAAGATGGAGATGATCACCGAGCGCTACCGGGTGCAGGATTTTTCCCTCCGCAACATCCGGGGGCGGGAACTGCGCAGCTGCACGGTGGGGGTGATCGGCACCGGGCGGATCGGGCGGTGCGTGCTGGAGCTTCTGAAGAGCTTCGGCTGCCGGACCCTGTGCTACGATCTGTATCCCGCCAAGGAAGTGGAGGGCTACGTCGATCTGGATACCCTTTTCAAGGAGTGCGACGTGCTGACCTTCCACACCCCCCTCAACGAGAGCAGCTATCACCTGGTCAACGAGGAGAGTTTGAACAAGATGAAGCCGGGGGTGGTGCTGGTGCGGGTCTGTCCCAACGTCATCTTAACTCCGCACACCGCCTTTTTCACCGATCAGGCCGTGTTCGACATGTGCAGCATCTCCCTGCAGAGCATCGCCGAGTATGCCTCGGCCCACGCCAGAAAGCCCCGCAAAAAGAGCAGATAGCCCTGCCCGGCGCCCCGGAAGGCCCCGGCCTTGGCAAGGGCCGCATAAAAAGGGCCGGAAAGGAATATAACATTACCGTGTCCCGGCGGAAAGGGCCTGTTCCCGGAACCGGAAACGCAGGCGCCTTTTCATGCGCAGATCTTCCGGTCTCCCGCCCTGCGGCGGCCCGCGGCGGGGAAGGAAAGATGTTTGAAGGGGAGAGAAAGGGTTTATAATTTCGTAACGACACGCGGGAACTCCCCGCCCAAAAGGAGTACTATGCTGAACAATCCGACATTGAACAAGGTGGCGGCCTATCCCCGGCAGAGCGAGGAGGCCGCCAGCTACAAGGGCATCGCCTTAAAGACCCTCTACTTTGTGGGGCTGACCATTCTGGCCGCCATCGCCAGCTTTGCCGGAGTCAATCTGGCCATGCAGGATCCGGTCGGCGCGGGATTTGACGTCCTGCTGATCGTGATGATCGTCTCCACGGTGGGGGCGCTGGTCTGCGGGCTGATCGCTTCGTTCGCCCCCCGGACCGTGCCGGTGACCGGCTCGCTCTACGCCGTGTTCGAAGGGTTGGCCGTGGGCTTTTTGTGCTGTCTGTTCGAGGCGGCCTATTCGGGCATCATCTTTGCCGCCCTGCTCTCCACCGTGGGCGTGTTCGCCGTCATGAGCGTGCTCTATTGGACCGGCGTCATCCGGGTGGGCAGCTTTTTCCGGAAATTCATGATCTCGGCCATGCTCGGCATCGTGGCCGTCAACCTCATCATCCTGATCGTCTCGCTGTTCTCGCCGGTGCTGTGGAACCTGTTCTACGGCAACAGCGTGTTCGGACTGGTCATCTCGGCCGTCATGGTGGTGTTCGCTGCCCTCATGCTGCTGATGGACTTCGATCAGATAACCCGCATCGTGGAAAACGGACTGGACAAACAGTACGAGTGGACGGCGGCCTACGGGCTGACCCTCACCCTGATCTACCTCTTCCTGCGCATTCTGCAGCTGCTGGCCCGCATCTTTGCCCGCAGCCGGAACTGACAAAGCCTCCGGCCTGACAGACTCTGCGGAACCGAAAAAGCCTCCCGTCTGGCAGACGCTATGGAACTGTCACGGGCTCCGGAACTGACAAGGGTTCCGGAAGTGACGGATGTCCCGGGGCGACAGATCTTCGGGCATGCAAGCGCAAACGACAACCAAAAACAACGGCGTCCCGCCTGAGCGGGGCGCCGTTTTGCGTTTCCGGGTTTCAATGTCCGGGCAGAGCGGCTGCTCTGCTCCGGGTTTACATCTGGTAAAAGCCCTTGCCGTAGACTTCGTTGGCGTCGCTGACGATGACGAAGGCCTGGGGGTCGATCTCCTTGACGGCGGTGCGCAGGAAGGAGAGCTGATTGGTCTTGACGCAGGTCAGCAGGACTCCTTTGGGCTGGCGGGTGTACATGCCCTTGCCCTCCAGCAGGGTGACCCCCCGGGGGCTGTGCGTGAGCAGGAAGGCCGAAAGTTCCTCCGAGCGCTCGGTGATGATGTAGCACAGCTTGGCCTTGTTGAGGCCGGTGACCACCAGGTCGGAGAGCCTGGCGCTGATGAAGATGATGATCAGGGCGTAGAGGATGTTTTCGGGGTTCTTCATGACGATGGAGCCGGCGACCACCACCAGGCCGTCCCAGAAAGCCACGTGAAAGGGAATGCTGCCGACGGGGAGGAAGTGCTGGGAGATCCGGCCCAGCAGTTCGGTGCCCCCGCTGGAGACCTCGTACTTGATGAACAGGCCGATGCCCAGCCCCTGGAGAATGCCGCCGTACATGGCCGCCAGCAGGGCGTTGTCGGTGATAGAGGGGAGGACGGCGAACAGGTCGGTGAAGAGCCCCAGACAGACGGTGGTGATCAGACAGCGGAGGATGAAGGCCCAGCCCTTGACCTTGAGTCCCAGGATCAGGATGGGGATGTTGATGAGGATGTTCATCAGACCCACCGGCCAGCCCAGGGTCAGGTAGAAGATGGAGGCCAGTCCCGACACTCCGCCGGCCACGATCTTGTGCGGGGTCAGAAAGGCGTGGAAGCTGCTGGCGTACAGGATGCAGCCGAGCAGCATAAAGGCATAGCGCTTGGCCTCCCGCTTGAAGAGGGCGGCTCTTGTCCGCTTCAGGGCCTCCGCTTTGGTCATGCCGCCCTCCGATCCTGCGACGGCTGCCTGCGCGGACGGGGCGGGACCTTCCGCTTGCCTGGCTGATAAATCGTGCTCTTCGCCCGACGCGCTCTTTTCCGGCTCGGGTCCAGCCTCTATTTGGGCTCCGTCGGGCGTTTCGGGCTGTTCCCCGGTTCCCTCCGGGCTGGCGGAGCGAACTTCCTCGCCGGCCGCCCGCTCAGTCGGCAGCCCCTGCGGCTCTTCCGGAAGGCCAGCGGGCAGGCTGTCTTTGGAAAGTTCGCTTTTTTTCTGATCCATGTTCATATTCCCATCCGTTTTCGTTCGTATCGTTTTTTGAGGAAAATCCCGTCCCGGCCGCCGGAAAGATGTTCAAAGAGCCGTCAGGGCGGACGCAAAAGTCGGCGATCCCGTCAATCTCTTTTATAAGGCCCAGGTTAAAGGGCCTCGCCCGTCAGGGCTTCAGGTCCCGGCGGTCGGGGGAGAGGCCAGCGCCTCCGCCAGAAAATCGGCGGTCTCCCGGGCGATCTCGGGGGGCGTCAGATCTTCCGCGGCCCGGCGCACGGCCTCGGAGGAAAAGGGACAGCCGCTCAGCCGGCCGGCCAGGGCGGCGGGAAAATCGGGATCCAGCATGTCCGAAAAGACGGAGGCCGCGCGGATGACCGATCCCGAGACCTGCAGCAGCACCTCCAGACTGCCGAAGGGGAAGCGCCGCTCCAGCCGGAGGTCAAAGGCCGGATTTTCGCCCATCCGCCAGGCCCAGGAAGCGTATTTTTCGGTCTTGGCCGCCAGCTCGGGTCCGGCAAAGTCGGCCTCGGTCAAAAGATCGGCCTCCCCGTATTCGGCCCGGAAGGCCGTCATAAGGGCCTCCCTGAGCTTTGGAATGTCGATGTCCGGATCAAGGGAGGCCAGATTGACCACCCTGGCCCGGACCGACTGCACCCCCTTGGAGGCCATCTTGGCGGGGTCCACGTTCAGGTAGCGGCCCAGATCGTCCATGTTCTCGTTGACCAGCAAGGTGCCGTGGTGCATGGCCCGGCCCCGGGCGTGGCGGAAGGCGTTGCCCGAAAACTTCCGGCCTCCCGCGGTCAGGTCGTTCCGCCCCGAAAAGGCAGCCTCCACGCCCAGCGTCCGGACGGCCCTCAGCAGCACGGAAAACTGCCGCTCCAGGTCGAAGAGGGGCTCGGGACAGCAGAAGGTAAAGTTCAGGTTGCCCAGGTGGTGGTAGACCGCGCCGCCCCCGCTGGCCCGTCGGGCCAGGTGTCCGCCCGCGCCCTCCAGTTCTTCCACCCGGCACTCCCGGTAGGCGTTCTGGCTGCGGCCGATCACCACCGTCCGGCTGTTCTGCCAGAGGAAAAAGGTCATGTCCGGAAAGGAACTCTCGAACAGGAGTTCTTCAAGAGCCAGGTTGGCAAAGGGGTCCGTGAGGTCGGTGAGCACGATTCTGTTCATAGGCGCCTCGATTTTAATTGTTTTTTGCCCGTAATGGTGGTATAATAAGAGAGTTCAGACAGCGAGTCTGCCCGTGCGGCCCCTCCCTGAGCCGGGGCAGACCCTGCGATCGCCTCGCCCAAAGGGGCGGGAAGCGGGGGAGCGGCTCCCGCCGGACGGGACAGAGCGTCCGTGACGTTCGGATCGGCCGCCTGTTCCGGTATCTTCCGCGGCCGGGCGCCGGCCGTTGAAGGCGCACTGCGCCCAACCCCAATATTATACCCCCAATCGGCGGGGTTTGGCAACAAAATCGGGGTTTTTTCTCTTTTCGTCTTCAATTTTTTTACCGCGAGGTCATTTTCATGAAAATCGGCTTGCACTGCCACACGGCCGGCCGTAGCCCCTGCGCCTGCGTTCAGCCGGAGCGGATCGCCGAACTCTACCGTCAGGCGGGCTTTGACGGCCTGATGGTCACCGATCACTTTATTTCCTATCTGTTCGAGGACTACTATCCCGAAGGCTCCGAGGAGTGCAAGGTCGACTTCTGGCTGGACGGCTACCGCCGGGTCAAAGCGGCGGGCGAAAAGCTGGGCCTCTGCGTCATGCTGGGCATGGAGCTCAATCTGGCCCCCTACAACGAGCCGGGCATCGGCTATCCCGTCTGTGAATTTCTGTGCTGCGGCCTGACCGAGGACTTCATTCTGGCCCATCCCCGCCTGTACGAGCTGCGGCAGGAGGAATGTTTCGAGCTGCTGGACAGGAGCGGCATCCTCATGTACCAGGCCCACCCCTTCCGGGGGCGCAGCCGGCCGGGATCCCCCCTGTTTTTGCACGGGGCCGAGGTCTTCAACGCCAACGTCCGGCATCAGTCCCACAACGCCCTGGCCGAGTGCTGGGTCAAAGAATTCGGCCTGATCCCCCTGGCCGGGGACGACTTCCATCAGGAGGGCGACCAGGGCAGAGCCTGGATCGAGACCCAAAGGAAAGTGGCCTCCGCCCCCGAACTGGCCGAGGAGATCCGGGCCGGCCGCTACGAGATCGGGCTGCCCGAGGCGCTTTTGTCCCGGCCCCCCAAGACCGTCTGCCTGACCGTCAACCGCGAGGAGGAGCATGAACCTTAATTTTTTTGACGTGCTGATCAACGTGCTGGTGCTGGTCTGCCTCTGCCTGCCCGGCTATCTCCTCAAAAAGAGGAAGATGGTGGGGGAGAGCGCGGTGGCGGCCTTTTCCGCCGTGCTGATCTACGTCAACCAGCCCTTCATCACCCTGTCGGCTTTTCTGAACGTGACCTACGAGCCCGCTCTTCTGGGCAACATCGGCCTCTGCACCCTGTTTTCCCTGCTCGCCCAGGCCCTGATGCTCCTGCTGGTGCGGCTGATGTTCCTGAAAAATCGGCTGCCCCTCTCCCAGAGCGGGGTGCTGATGTTCACTTCGGTCTTTTCCAACTGCGGCTTTATGGGGATCCCGGTCCTGAAGCTGCTCTTTCCGGACAACCCCGAGGCCATTATCTACGCCGCCGTCTTTCTGGTCACCTTCAATCTGCTGGTGTGGACGCTGGGGATCTGGCTGCTGACCGGGGACACTTCCACGATCAGCTTCAAAAGCGCCCTTTTAAATCCCGCCTGCATCACCCTGATCATCGCCCTGCCCCTGTTCTTCTTCCGGGTAGACCTGTGGGAGCTGTGCGCCCCGGTGGCCCAGGGCATCGACCTGCTGGGGAACATGGCCACCCCGGTCTCCATGCTGATCATGGGCCTGCGGCTGGCGGACATTCCCTTCAAGACCCTGTTCAGCGACCGGAAGGTGTACGGCGTGGCCCTGCTGAAGCTGGTCATCAGCCCCCTGCTGATGTTCGCGCTGATGCTGCCGTTCGGCATCGACCCTTTGGTCAAGGGGGCCATGGTGCTGCTGATGGCCATGCCCAGCGCCTCCATCATCATGGCGCTCTGCCACACCCACGGCTGCGACGGCGGCCTGGCCGCCCGCACCATGCTGGTCAATTCGCTGCTGTCGGTGGTCACCATTCCGCTGGCCGCCCTGCTGATCTAGGCGGGTTTTGGCCCGGATCCGGTTTAAAAGGGGGAAAAACGGTTTAGAAATAGAGGGAAACGCGCTTTTCACCCCTAAAAAATATGCGGAGGGAGGCCGACCCGGCAGCCCGAAAAGGAGAAAATCATGGTATTCAATTTCATCAAATCCCAGCTTCTGAAGGTCATCGAGTGGACGGACGACAGCAAGGATCTGCTGGTCTACAAGTTCCCCATGCAGCCCAACACGGAGATCATGATGGGTTCCGCCCTCACCGTGAGGGAGTCGCAGGTGGCCATCTTTGTCAACAAGGGCCAGATCGCCGACATCTTCCAGCCCGGCTACTACAAGCTGAGCACCGACAACATGCCGGTGCTGACAAAGATCATGTCCTGGAAGTACGGCTTCGATTCCCCCTTCAAGGCCGAGGTCTACTTCATCAACACCAAGCAGTTCACCGATCAGAAGTGGGGGACGGTCAATCCCATCATGATGCGGGACGCCGACTTCGGCATGATCCGCATCCGGGGCTACGGCAAGTTCTCCTTCCGGGTGGACGATCCCGCCACCTTCCTGAAGGAGCTGTTCGGGACCAATTCCACCTTCGAGACCAAGGACATCACCGACTATCTGAAATCTATCCTCATCCAGAACATCTCCGACACCATCGCCGAGCTCAAGATCCCCGCCCTCGATCTGGCCACCCAGTACCGGGAAATTTCGGCGGCGGTCACCGAGCACAGCAACGCCGACTTCCAGAAGATGGGCCTCCAGCTGGTCAACATGATCGTGGAGAACGTCTCGCTGCCCGAGGAAGTGGAAAAGATGATGGACACCCGGACCTCCATGGGGGTCATGGGGGACAAGATGGGGGCCTTCATGCAGTACCAGACCGCGCACGCCATCCGGGACGCCGCCCAGAACGAGGGCAACGGCCTGGCTGGCGCCGGCATGGGCCTGGGCGCCGGCCTGGGCGTGGGCAACGTCTTTGCCCAGAACTTTGCCCAGGGCATGAGCCAGGCTGCCGCGCCCGCTCCCGCAGCGCCCGCCGCGGAGACCCAGCCCTGCCCCAAGTGCGGCGCGCAGGTGCGCAAGGGAGCCAAATTCTGTCCCGAGTGCGGCGGCAAGATGAATGCCACCGTCAAGTGCGCCAAGTGCGGGGCCGAGGTGCGGGCCTCCGCCAAGTTCTGTCCCGAGTGCGGAAACAAAATGGCGGACGAACCCGCCAAGAAGACCTGCCCCAAGTGCGGCGCCCAGGTCAAAGAGGGGGCCAAGTTCTGCCCCGAGTGCGGGGAAAAGTTTTGATTTATTCCGACCAGGCGCGATTTTGCCTGCGGCAAAATCGGTCGGACTTGAAAGGCGCTTCGCTTCCGGCCAGACGTCATTTTTCGCTCTGCGAAAAATGAGCCGGACTTGAGGGGACAAGGCGGCAGCGCCGCCGGGCGAGAACGCCCACGCTGTCTGAAAGGGAAACCCGGTTGTTTTTCCTGGAACAGGTTTTCATTTGACAAAGCTCTGCCGTGTTTTTCCCCTTTCAAAGGCAAGTGCAGGGAATTAAATCTTTAGCTTTTTCATTTCGCTTCGTGTGGGCGTACTTGCAAGGTGCCTCAGGCACCCACCCTTTTCCACCCCGACTTTTGCTCACCGCAAAAGTCGGATTGAGTCCGATGGCGGCGCATGTCCGCCATCGTCGCGACGAGATGGAAAGCCTGCGCGTGAGCGGTATTTTGCAAACAAGTCAAAAAATAATTTTTCAGAGAGGTATATCAACATGATCACCAAGGAAATGACCATTAAGGAAGCTCTTTCCATCAACCCCGCTGCGGCCGAAGTGCTGATGAACGTCGGCATGCACTGCCTGGGCTGCGCCATGGCCCACGGCGAGACCGTGGAGGAAGCCGCCGCCGTGCACGGCCAGGATCCCGAGGCCCTGGTCAAGATGATGAACGAGGCGAAATAAAGCGCTTCGCTTCCGGCCAAACGTCATTTTCCGCCGATGGCGGAAAATGAGCCGGGCTTGAAAGACAAACCACTGTTCGCTTTCCATTTTGGAAAGCTCGGCAGCGGTTTTTCTCTCTCAAAAACGCTGTGCGTTTTTGATTCACTCTTTTCCGCCGAAAATTTACTCACCGTAAATTTTCGATCGTGCAAAAGTCCGGCACAGGTCCGGACTTTTGCGAAAACACTTCGCTTTTCCGATCAGGCGCGATTTTGCCTGCGGCAAAATCGGTCGGACTTGAGGGGACAACCGTTGTTCACTTTGCCTTTGGCAAAGCTCTGCAACGTTTTTCCCCTCTCAAAAGGCTTTGCCTTTTGATTCACCCTTTTCCACCCCGGCTTTTGCTCACCGCAAAAGTCGGATTGAGTCCGATGGCGGCGCATGTCCGCCATCGTCGCCACGAGATTGAAAGCCCGGTGCATATCCGGTGCATATATAGATTTTGTAAAAAGCAATCTGTTACGAGTCTATAAATTTCTCTGTTATGTTTTCCGTCCACAATGTGCCACAAAGTGGCACATATCGAGCAAGGCGAACGTAGTGGAGCCTTGCATATCGAGTGGGAGCAAGCCCACATATCGAGTGCCGCCTCGCGGCACATATCGACTTTCATCCTTCGCAGGAACAATCAGCCAATTTTTCGGTTAGCCGAGAGTGGGCGCGTTGCCCGGCGGCGCTGCCGCCTGGGCGTACAGGGTGTGCCTTCAGGCACTATAGGAGGGGAGAACATGGCGGACGTCATGGATCTTTACAACGCCGAACAACACGAGACTGAGGTTTTCAAATGTCCCTCCTGCGGGGCGAACCTCGTCTTTTCGCCTGCCAAGCAGATGCTGGTCTGCGACCACTGCGGGGGCGAGTTCGAAATGGGCAAGACCTACGGGGTCCAGCCCGTGGACTTTGCCACCGGCGAGCGCCCCAAGGAGACCTGGGGCGAGGAGACCGTGGTCTACCGCTGCGAGAACTGCGGGGCCAAGGAGATCCTGGCCCGCACCGAGATCGCCAAGACCTGTCCCTTTTGCGGCACCACCAACGTCGTGGCCACCGACGAGCTGTCCGGCATGAAGCCCAACGGGGTGCTGCCCTTTCTCTTTGACGAGGAGGCCGCCAAAAAGAACTTTCTGGCCTGGGTCAAAAAGAAGTGGTTCGTGCCCAACAAGCTCAAAAAGCAGGCGGCGGCCGATCAGATGAACGGCGTCTACTCGCCCTGCTGGCTGTTCAACGCCAATTCCGACAGCGTCTACAACGGAAGGCTGGGGGAGCGCTACACCGTGACCGTGGGCAGCGGCAAGAACCGGCGCACCGAGACCCGCATCCGCTGGTTTTTGGTGTCCGGCAACTTTTCCCGCGCCTTTGAGGACTACATCGTGGAGGCCAGTCCCTACCTGACCCAGCGTCAGGTGGACGACCTGCGCCCCTACAGGCTGGAAAAGTCGGTGGCCTACGATCAGCGCTTTCTGGCCGGGTTTGCGGCCTCCCACTACGACAAGGACATGGACACTTCCTGGCTGGAGGCCCGCTCCGGGCTGGACAAGATCATCCGGCAGGAGATCTTAAACCTGTATCACGCGGACGTGGTGGACTTTCTGAACGTCTCCTCCTTCTACAAGGACGTGACCTTCCGTTACATGCTGCTGCCCATCTGGATCTGCAACTACCGCTTCAACACCAAGATCTATCACTTCTACGTCAACGGCTCCACGGGCAAGGTCATCGGAAAGGTGCCCCGCTCCCCGCTCAAGATCGGCTTTTTCACCCTGGGCATGCTGGCGCTGGCCGCCCTGCTGATCTGGCTGATCCTGACCTATCTGAACTGAGTACATAGGTGAAAATGGATACCACCCGCTACAAGTTTTTTCAGCACCGCGACTGCGAATTTTTCCCCTGCCACCCGACCCCCGATCCCGACGGCTTCAACTGCCTGATGTGCTACTGTCCCCTCTATTTTCTGGACTGCGGCGGAAACTACACCTTTACCGAAAAGGGGATCAAGGACTGCTCGGTCTGCCTGTATCCCCACTACAACTACGACGGCGTGGTGCAAAAGCTGATCGCGGCCGGCGAAAAGGCGGGCAAGCAGAACCGGGAAGAGGAGTAAAGCCGCGGCCGGTCCTGTTCTAAAGCCGCGGCCGGTCTGTTCTCCTGAAAAAATCCTGTCTTTGGCGGCATTTACTTTGCCTGCCCGGTCCCTGAAAAATCGACAAACGGGCCGGACTTGCATCAACAGATCAACAGAAGATCAACAGAACAAAAAAGAGCGGTTATCCGAAGATAACGGCTCTTTTGCGCTTTTAAGGGCCGGCATGGCATGTGTCCTGCTCTTTTGAAGAAATCGAGGCCCGGCCAATTTGACGTTCCCAGATCATGACAGGCCGTCCCGCCTCTCTTAGGGGAACAGCCTTAGCCTTCCGGGACGGAGTGTTTTTTAAAAAAGCCTGTTTTTTTTGAAAAAGACTTGAAACGGAGGGGAAAGTGTGCTATACTAAGGGCATAAAGTCAAGGGAGGCGGGAAATGAGATCTAAAAAGGTCAGCTTTTATGACTGCTACAACTACAACGAAGATTGGTTTTTAGTGGAGATGGCGCTGAATGTACGGCCGTCCGAGATCAGGTGGGAAAAGTTTACTGTGCCGGAGCGAGGGAAAAAGAAATCCGATTGGCAGGCTCCCTACATGGAGCAGTACCTCAATCCGGACGGGACGGAAAAGGTGTGCGAGACCTATGAGGAGCCTGAGGCGGACGAGCCGCCCTGCAGGGTGATCTTTTTTATCTTTAAGCACGCCCCGCGGATCCTGCGTACGCCCTACGGGAAATTCCCGCTGGCCGACAAGGAACTGCCGGAGAGGCTGCGATCTCTCGTGGAGTTTGAGGAAGTGGACTGACAGCCGGAGGCCGCTTTGCCGGCGGAAAAGCGACGATCTTTTTCCTCTGTGCCAGGCGGGGGCTTTATCTTTTCGGAGGGCAATTCTGCCGGCCAAAGCGGGCCTGTTTTCAGATAACGGGAAAGCGCCGGATCGGTCTTTTCCAAACGGATAAAGCGCTGCCCAAGCGAGCCGGACTTTTTGACAAATAAAGAAGAATATGCTGTAATAGCGGACTCTCTTCAACAGAACAAAAAAGAGCGGTTATCCGAAGATGACGGCTCTTTTGCGCTTTTAAGGACGGCCTCGACTGATCTGCCCTCCTTTCAGGCCAGGGAGAGGGCGGGAAAGATCCAGCGCAGGACCTGGTAGACCATCAGTCCGCCCACGAACACCCAGACCTCCCAGAGGCGGAAGGGGATGGTGGGCAGGATCTTCCGATCGAAAAAGTGGTTCAGGCCCAGGGAGAGCAGGGCATAGCCCGCCACCGGCAGACAGAGGACGTACCAGGCGTGATAGCGGACGGCCCTCAAAAGGTCGAGGTGGAGCAGGGAATACAGCGCCCGGGTCAGCCCGCAGCCGGGGCAGGTCACGCCGAAGCGGGATTTGAACCAGCAGGGGAACAGGTCGCCGTCGATGGGGTCCTGGAAGTACAGAAAGACGGCGAGGGACAAAAAGAGGGCAACCCCCGCGAGGATGATTGCCCGTTTGACTTTCAGATTCATCTCAGGAAAATGGACATGTAGGATTCAACGTACTCGGGATAGTTCTCAGTCAGCCAGGCGAGGATGGAGGCTTCGAAGATGAGCGTGAAGACCGCCAGGGCCAGGGCGACGGCGCTGCACACGAGGCCGGCTGTGGCCATGGCGTCTTTGCCGTATTTGGAGAGGTACACGATGCCGAGCACCAGTCCGGCGATGGCGCAGGGCACCATCAGGTAGTAGAAACAACACAGCACCAGCGAGCAGATGCCCAGCACCAGAGAGGCAATGGCCAGTCCCTTGGGCTTTTGGGGCTGCTGGTCGTATCCGCCCGGGGGAACGGGGGTCTGCCCGTAGGGCTGATTGGGGTCATAGGGCGCGTAGGGCGGCTGTCCGCTCTGCCCGTTCTGCCCGTAAGGCTGGCTGCTTTGACTGTTGTTCTGTCCGTAGGGCTGGCCGTAAGGCTGCCCATAGGGCTGTCCGTAAGGGGCCTGCCCGCCCGGCTGGGCCGGAGGAGCCGGCTGATCCCCCTGCGGGGGCCGGACGTTCGGCTGATTGGGATCGTAGTTCTGTTCGTTCATAGGTACCCTCCTGAAAGCCTGAGATCGGCTTTTCTGTTAAATTGGTGTCAAGCGACCGTCAGGGCGTGCTGATGTTGTAGGTGATCTCCAGCAGGCCGGTGGCCACCATGAAGATCAGCAGCACGAACAGGGCGGCGCCCACGATGCCGAGGATCAGGCCCACCGTGCCCAGGGTGGTCTTGCGCTTTACGGTCTGCACGATCCCGAAGGTGATCGAGAGGGCGGAGGTCAGAAGCCCCACCCAGATAAAGCAGCATAGGACGATGGAGCAGATGCCCAGCACCAGCGAGGCGATCCCGAAGCCTTTTGGCCCTGTGGGTTCGGCCGGCGCAAACGGTCCGTTCTGCGGGGGCAGGGGCTGACCGTAGGGGCCGTAGGCTCCCGGAACGGGCGCGCCGTAGGGCTGGTTGGAAGCGGCCGGCTGACCGTAGGGCTGGTTGGGCGCATAGGGCTGCCCGTTCTGCCCGTAGGGCCGGTTGGGGTCATAGACCGGCTGTCCGCCCTGCCCGTTCTGCCCGTAAGGCTGACCGGCTCCCGGCTGATTGGGGGACAGCTGTCCGTAGGGTTGGCCGTAAGGCTGTCCGTAACAGGGACCGTAATAGGGGCCGTAGAAGGGCTGCCCGTTTTGCCCGTAGGGCTGTCCGGATCCGTAGGGACCGGGCTGACCATAGGGGCCGGGCTGGGGCTGTCCGGGTTGTCCGGGCGGCGTGGGCTGTCCGTAAGGGGCCTGCCCGTCCGGTTGGGCGGATGGGGTCGGCTGGCCGGCCGCGTTGGGATCCGGCCGGGCCTCCGACGGCGCCGCCGAAGGTCCCCCGGGCTGCGCAGGCAGCGGCGGGATATCCGAAGAAGGGGCGCTTCCCTGCAGGGGTTTGCCCGTTTCCGGATCGAATTTGTAGCGATCCGGATCAAAAGAATCCTGGCTCATAAGACCTCTTCCTTATTTTTATACTAACAGTATATCATAATCCGGCTCAAAAAACAATATTTTTCGAGTTTTTCCCCGAGAAAAATTTGCCGACGGCCGGACATGCGCGAATGACGGCCTGAAAAACCGTTTGAAAGCCCCTTATTGCAAAGACACCCCCGGTTGATTTTGGACGAATTGGGAAAAGTCTGACGGCGGACGGACGATCTTCGTGCGGTGTGCCTTAAAGGCTGTTCGCGTCTTCCGGCCGGGCAGGGCAGAAAAAAGGGGCAGACCTTGTTGGAGGCCTGCCCCTTTTGATCGTCAGAGGAAGCGGGGTCGGGGAAAAGGACGGATGTTTCCGCCGCGGAGGGATTATTGCTGCCGCAGAGGGACTATTGTGGCCGCGGAGGGACTTATGCTGCCGCAGAGGAACTATTGCTGCCACGGAGGAATTATTGCTGCCGCGGAGGGACTATTGCTTTTTGGTGCGGGAGCGGAAGATGAGGGCGTTCAGATAGCCAAACACGATGGCGGCGGTCAGACCCACGGCGGCGGCCGAAAGGCCTCCGGTCAGGGCCTCCAGAAAGCCGATCTTCGCCCCCTCCATGGCCCCCTTGGCCAGCAGATAGCCGAATCCCACGATGGGGACGGTGGCGCCGCTCCCCCCGAAATCCACGATGGGCTGGTAGAGGTTGAGGGCCTGCAGCACCACCCCGATCAGCAAAAACAGCACCAGGATGCGGGCCGAAGTCAGTTTGGTGTAGTCCAGAAGCAGCTGTCCGATGGCGCAGATGGTGCCGCCCACCAGAAAGACTTTCAGAAATTCCAGAATCATGCGATCCTCCGGAAAAATTTATTTTATGTGTTCGACCGGCTTTTCCCGGTCTTCGGTCCCGGGGTCCTGGCCTTCCCGGCTGCCGCCTGGACGGAGTTTTTCCCGGCGCGGGGACGGGCGGGACCCTGCACGCAGACGGCGTGCGCCACGCAGGGGATGCTTTCCCCCTGCTGGGTGGTGACGGGGCTTAAAAGGGCGCCGGTGGCCACGAAGAGGATGCGCTTCCACTCCCCGGACATCAGGCGGTCGTAGATAAAACTTGCGAACACCGAAGCCGAGCATCCCGCGCCGCTGCCCCCCTGAAAGTTCTCCTTCTCGAGGGAGTAGATGGCGGCGCCGCAGTCGAAGTGGATCTTGCCCAGGGAGACCCCCTTTTCCATGCAGAGGTCGTCCAGAATTTCGGAACCCAGCTTGCCCAGGTCGCCGGTGACCACGGCATCGAAGTCCGCCGGCGAGGTGCCGGTGTCCTCGAAGTGGGTCAGAATGGTGTCCCGGGCGGCGGGGGCCATGGCCGCCCCCATGTTGTTGGCGTCCGAAATGCCGTAGTCCACCACCTTGCCCAGGGTGGCCGAGAGGATGCGGGGGAAATTGCCGCTGCTTCCGATCAGGCAGGCGCCGGCTCCGGTCACCGTCCACTGGGCGGTGGGGGTGCGCTGGGTGCCCAGCTCCAGGGGGAAGCGGAACTGCCGCTCCACGCTGCCGAAGTGGGAGCCGGTGCAGGCCACGACCTGGCCGGCATAGCCGCCGTCCACGAAGGTCGCGCCCAGCGCCAGGGCCTCGGCCATGGTGGAGCAGGCCCCGTACAGCCCGCAGAAGGAGGCCGTGAACTCCCGGGCGGCAAAGGAGGAGGAGACGATCTGATTCATCAGGTCCCCCGCCAGCAGGATATCCACGAATTTTTTTCCGGCCGGCGCCCGGCGGACGGCGTCGGAGATCACGAACTGAAGCATCTGCCGCTCGGCCTTTTCAAAGGATTCCTGGCTGAAGACGTCGTCTTTCAGGGCGTGGGGGAAGTACCGGCCCAAAGGCCCCGCCTTTTCCCGCCGGCCCACGATGGAGGAGGCGGACACGATCCGGGGGGCGTGCCGGAACAGCAGCGTGTGACGATCCATGGCGGCCTCCTAGAACAGGGAAATGATCCAGTAGATCAGCCCGACCAGGGCGGAGGAGACCACGCCGCTGACGATGATGGGGCCGGCGATCACGAACATTTTGCTCTCGATGCCGTACACCACGCCTTCGGTCCTGTACTCCATGGCCGGAGAGACCACCGAGTTGGCAAAGCCGGTGATGGGGATGATGGAGCCCGCCCCCGCGAACTTGCCGATGTCGTCGTAGAGGCCCAGCCCGGTCAGGGTGGCCCCCAGAAAGATCATGATGGCGGTCACCAGCCCGGACAGAACGTCGGGATCCAGATCGGGGAAGGAGGATTGCAGAATGTCCCGGAAGACCTGCCCCACCATGCAGATGAAGCCGCCCACGCAGAAGGCGATGATCAGGGTCTTCAAGACCTTGGTCTTGGGGTCTTTTTGCTTGACGTATTCGACGTAGGCCGTGTTTTCACGGTTGAGGGATCTCATGGCGGGACTCTCCTTTGGGGGCGGAGGGCCGGGAGCGGATCTCGGTGTCCTC
Organism: uncultured Clostridia bacterium; assembly: GCA_944332455.1. GTDB lineage: Bacteria > Bacillota > Clostridia > Christensenellales > HGM11417 > CALVJY01. The sequence goes on along the minus strand of CALVJY010000002.1, from coordinate 35,856 downwards.
GGGGTTCTGAAAGGGCGCAAGGGCCGGAACGGAAACTTTCATACCCTTATGTTTTCGCAAACCGCGCTGATTTATACCCCTTCGGGCCGGGAAGCCCTTCAAAGCCGCCATGATCGGTCAAAAGGGCCGCCTTTCCGGAGGCCCCGAACAGGCAAAAGGCCGGGCCGGGCACATTCTCTTTTCGGCTCCTTTCGCATATACTGAAAGCATGAAAGCGCAGGACAGACGGCGGGGAAAGAGATGGAAAAAAGGACTGATCATTCTGGCGGGCGTTCTGCTCGCCCTGTTTTGCTATGCCGTCTTCGTGGTCAACCCCTATGTGCTGTCGGTCTCCTCGGTCCAGGCCGAGGCCGAGACCGTGGCCTCGGTCAATCTGGCCCTCTACGAGTCCCTGCAAAGCTGCGACTACGAGGACCTGGTCACCATCCGCTTCGACGACGCCGACCGGGTCACTTTTCTAAGCTACAATTCCTTTTCGGTCAACCGGCTGGCCTATTCTTCCGCGCTGGCCGTGCAGGAGCGGCTTTTAACAGACGAGGTCTCGGTCCGGGTGCCGGCCGGCGTGTTCACCGGCATCGGCCTGCTGTCCGACCTCGGCTGGCAGGTGCGCATCCCCGTCCGCCCGGTGGGGGCCCCGGTCTGCCGGTTCGTGTCCGAGTTCGGATCGGCCGGCATCAATCAGACCCTGCACGCCGTCTATCTGGAGGTGGAGACCGAGATGAGGCTCATCCTTCCCCTGATGTCCCGGCCCCTGACCGTCAGCCACCGCCTGCTGGTGGCCGAGTCGGTCATCGTGGGGGAGATCCCCGAGGTCTTTTTGCAGCTGATGGGGGAGGGGAGCGGGTCGGAGTCCGCCCTCGATCTGCTCCCCTGAGCCATTCCGGAAGCCTGCGCGCTTTCCCGGCCTCTTCTCTGCCGACCGGGGAGACAGGCCCGGCGCCCGGCACGGCGGCCGCCCTCCTTCCTGAATTGTAAAATTTTTCCGCCCCCCTTGACAAAATGAAAAAATATGGTATAATAGAGGCGAGAACCAAGACACCGCGGCCAATCAATGAGAAGGGATAAGGGGAGGTGATCGCAATGCGGAAGATCGGAAAGCGCAAGGAGAACAGACAGTCCTTCTCTGCGCTTTTTTTGCTTTTTGGGGATAAATTTTTTGTTTTTGCCAATAAAAGGCCTTGCTGCGGTGTCTAATGGTCGGGTCCTTTTTAAAAGGCGGACCCGGGAGGTAACCGACATGAAAAAAACGCTGACCGCTCTGCTGGCCGTCCTGCTGCTGACCGCGGCCTTCTCTGTCGGCCCGGTCTCGGCAAATGATCCTTCAGCAATCCCTCCCTTTACTCTCTCGATTGACCGAACTCAGATCGGGGTCGGAGAAGATCTGGACGTATTCCTTTCCTATGCGCTGAACCGCGATTATCTTTCTTTGGATCCCCCTGCGGAATCCGTGACGGCCAATGTCGTCATGGGTCGGGCGGAATATGACGAAGACCTCTGTGCCCCTGTCGTTCTGGAGCAGTTCACCTTGCGGGAATTTGAGGACTTCAGCAAATACGTTTGGGACTTTGACTTTCCGGATGGAGGCTCCCGCGTGTTTGATGACGGCGTGACCGTCCCCGCAGCGTGGCTGTCCTCTCCCCGCGGCAGGATCTTTTGGCAATTTACCTTTTTTATCCTCTTCCCTGGAGAAAAGGAAGAATCGGGCGCCACGTTTGAAGTTGCTCTGTATTACCGCCGAGACGATGGCGTCATTACGCTCTATCAAGACTTTCCTTCATTTCAGCAAAGTTTTCAGTCCGGGTGCAACCAGACGTTATTTGCCCGGGTCTGAAAGACGGCGTTTTTCTGCGGCATGACGGTGGGTTCTGCGGGGCCGGACGGGTCTGAAAATGAGGTTTTTTGCCCTTCCGCGGACAGATTCCCGAAATTTTGGAAAATTCGGTTGCAAAACCCGGCTCAATCGGTTATAATAGAAGGAAATAAAGGAGCTGACACGGGGCCGCGGACGGGGGAAGGGCGCGTTCCCGTGTTTTTGCGAGGGAACAGCGAGGGCGCTATGAAAGTTTACAACACCATGACCCGGGAAAAGGAGGAGTTCACCCCCCTCGAGGGGACGGTCCGGATGTACTCCTGCGGGCCGACCGTCTACAATTTTGCACACATCGGCAATCTGCGGACCTATGTGTTTATGGACCTGCTCCGCCGGGTGCTGCGCTACGACGGCTACAAGGTCAAGGGGGTCATGAACATCACCGACGTCGGGCATCTGCTCTCCGACGCCGACGAGGGGGAGGACAAGATGGAAAAGGCCTCCCGGGAGCAGAAAAAATCCCCCTACGAGATCGCCGATTTCTACACCAGGGTCTTTTTCGAGGACCTTGAAAAGCTGAACATCTCCCGGCCGGAGGTCACCCCCAAGGCCACCGCGCACATCCCCGAGATGATCGCGTTCGTGCAGGGGCTGATGGACAAGGGCTTTGCCTACGAGATCGAGGACGGCATCTACTTCGACATCGGAAAATTTCCGGACTACGGCAGGCTCTCCCGGGCCGATCTGGAGGAACAGCGGGCCGGCGCCCGGGTGGACGTCAACAGCCAGAAAAGGCATCCGGCCGACTTCGCCCTCTGGAAAAAGGCCCCCAAGGAGCACATCATGCAGTGGGAAAGCCCCTGGGGCATGGGGTATCCGGGCTGGCACATCGAGTGCTCGGCCATGAGCCGCAAGTACCTGGGCGACACCTTCGACATCCACACCGGCGGGGTGGATCACATCCCCATCCACCACGAAAACGAGATCGCCCAGTCCGAGGCCCTGACCGGGAAGGAGCCGGCCAGGTACTGGATGCACGGCGAGTTCATGCTGGTGGACAACGGCAAGATGAGCAAAAAGCTGGGCAACACCTACACCCTGTCCCAGCTGGAGGAGAAGGGCTATCCGCCCCTGGTCTTCCGCTACTTCTGCCTGAACGCTCACTACCGCAAAAAGCTGAACTTCACCTTCGAGGGCATGGACGCGGCCAAGACCTCCTACGAGCGGCTGCTGGCCGCCCTGGCCGCCCACCGGGAGGGCAGGGAAGTCATCCCAGAGCAGAAGATGGAGGAATACCGCCGGCAGTTCCGGGAGGCCGTCGACGACGACCTCAATCTGCCCCTGGCCCTGGGGGTGCTGTGGACCATGGTCAAAGAGCCGCGCTCCGGGCAGATCTGGAAGCAGGCGCTGGACTTTGACCGGGTGTTCGGGCTGTCGCTGGACAGGGCCGAACTGCCCCAATCCGAAAAAGAAGAGGCCCCGCCGGAGATCCTGGCCCTGTGCGAGCGGCGGTGGCAGGCCAAAAAGCAGAAAAACTTTGCCCTGGCGGACAGCCTCCGCGCCGAAGTGGAGGCCGCGGGCTACGAGATCGCCGACCGGGCGGACGGATTCTCCGTCCGGCCCAAGGCGTAAAAAAGCGTCGGTCCGGTTTTCGGGCCGGGCGAGAGCGGCGGACGGGAAAGACCGGAGGCCGGGAGGATTGAATGGAACCCAAGTACAAGAGGATCGTCATCAAGATCAGCGGGGAGGCCATGGCCGGAAAGGCCGGATTCGGCATCGACGGCGACATGGTGGCCTACGTGGTGGAGCAGATCCGTAAAGTAGTCGAGCTCGGCGTCCAGGTGGGCGTCGTGGTCGGCGGCGGCAACTTCTGGCGGGGCCGGGAGGGCGGCAACATGGACCGCACCACGGCCGACCACATGGGCATGCTGGCCACCGTCATCAACGCCCTGGCCCTGCAGGACGCCCTGGAACAGCGGGGGGTGCAGACCCGGGTGCAGACCGCGCTGACCATCACCCGGGTGGCCGAGCCCTACATCCTGCGCAAGGCCATCCGCCACCTCGAAAAGGGGAGGGTGGTCATCTTCGCCTGCGGGACCGGGAACCCCTATTTTTCCACCGACACCGGGGCGGCGCTGCGGGCGGCCGAGATCCACGCCGAGGTGCTGCTTCTGGCTAAGAACATCGACGGCATCTATGACGCCGACCCCAAGCTGGACAAAAACGCTAGAAAGATCGACGAGATCACCCACATGGAGGTCATCGCCCGGGGCCTGAAGGCCATGGACACCACCTCGATCTCCATCTGTCTGGAGAACAGCATCCCCATTCTGGCCTTCGGGCTGGAGGAGCGCGACAGCATTGTCCGCGCCGTGCTGGGCGAGCGCATCGGCACCGTCATCCGCACCCCGAAGGAAAACTGAGGGGATCCGGATTTCCTCCGATGCGGAGGGCTTTGAAAAGCGAAAGAGAGGGGGACTTCCCCGTTTAAAAAGGAGATGATCGGTTATGGCAATGGAACTGAACGAAGAGGTATTGACGCTGCTGGACGGCTTTACGGCCAAGATGAACAAGACCATTTCGGTCATGCGGGAGGAGTTTGCCTCGCTGCGGGCCGGCCGTGCCAATCCCCACATTCTGGACAAAGTGCAGGTAGACTACTACGGCACCATGACGCCCATCAATCAGATGGCCAACATTTCGGTGCCGGAGCCCCGCTCCCTGGTCATCTCGCTTTGGGACGCCTCCATGCTTAAAGGGGTGGAAAAGGCCATTCTGGCCGCCAATCTGGGGGTCAATCCGGTCAACGACGGCAAAGTCATCCGGCTGACCTTCCCCGAGCTGACCGAGGAGCGCCGCAGGGATCTGGTCAAGCAGATCAAGAAGATGAGCGAGGACTCCAAGGTGGCCCTGCGCAACCTCCGCCGGGACTGCATGGACGCCCTCAAAAAGATGAAAAACGACAAAAAGATCACCGAGGACGAGCTGGCCTCCTACGAGAAGGAGGTCGAAAAGCCCTTTGCCAAGGCCGTGGAGACGGTGGACGCCGTGTTCAAGGACAAGGAAAAGGAACTGATGTCCGTCTGATGCGGATCGGACAGGTCTTTGACGAATCCCTGCTGCCGCCGGGCGCCGTCCGGCGGGATCTGACCCCCAAAAAGCTGACGGGGGCGGACAGGACGCTGGTGGTCGGCCTCCGGGAGGAGGGCGGCCGCCTTGTCGTGCTGACGGCGGGCTTTGTCACGGCGATCAAAAGGGAGATCAGTGAAACAGACCGCGTTTGAAAAACTGCCCCGGCATCTGGCCTTCATCATGGACGGCAACGGGCGCTGGGCCCAAAAGAGGCTGCTTCCCCGGGAGGCCGGCCACAAAAAAGGGGTGCAGACCGTGCAGCGGGTGGTGAAGTACTGCCGGGAGCTGGGCATTCCCTGCCTGACCTTTTTCGCCTTTTCCACCGAAAACTGGAAGAGGCCGAAGTCCGAGATCGAGGCCCTGTTCGGCATCTTCCGCGACTATCTGGAACAGATCCCGGCCGATTACGTGAAGGAGAACATCCGCCTGCGGGTGCTGGGGGAGATCTCGGCCTTTCCCGAGGACCTCGCCGCGGCCTGCCAGAGGGCGGAGGCCGAGACCGCGGGTTGCGACGGCATGTCCCTGAACATCGCCCTGAACTACGGCTCCCGGGCCGAGATCGCAAGGGCGGCCAATCTGGCCGCCGCCGAGGGCCCGGTCACCGAGGAGAGCCTGAGCCGGCATCTGTACACGGCCGGGCTGCCCGACCCGGATCTTTTGATCCGCACCTCGGGGGAAATGAGGCTGTCCAACTTTCTGCTCTTTCAGCTGGCCTATGCCGAACTGTGGTTCACCCAGACCCCCTGGCCGGCCTTCGGAAAGCGGGAGCTGGACGAGGCCCTGGAGGCCTATGCGGCCCGCAGCCGCCGGTTCGGCGGGCTGAAGGGCTGAAAAAATTCTGACACCATCGGACGGAAGTATGGCGAAACGGTTATTGACGGCTGGAATCTTGACTATTTTCGGGCTGGGGCTCCTGTTCTTGCGGGAGCTCTGGCCGCCGTCTTTTCGGATCCTGGCCTGTCTGGTCATGCTGATGGCGGTCTGGGAGATGGAGTCGACCTTCCGGGCCGATCTGACCCCCGCCCTGCGGGCGCTGCTGATGCTGACGGCGGCCGCCACCCTGCCGGTCAGCTTCTTCCTGGAGGGCAGCGGCATGATCCTGCTGTTCGCGGTGGTGCTGTCCTCCTTCCTCCTCATGATGGTGACCACCCTGTTCGACCGCAACGTCACCCTGAAGGGCATGGGGCTGTACGCTTTGATGCTGTTCTATCCCATCGTGCTGATCTCGCTGTTCTACGACCTCAGCGATCAGCCCGACGGCCTCTTTCTGCTGGTGATCACCATTGCCGGCTCCTGCCTGTCCGACACCTTCGCCTTCTTTGTAGGGTCGGCCCTCAAGGGCCCCAAGCTCTGTCCGGAGATCTCCCCCAAAAAGACGATCTCGGGCGCGCTGGGCGGGGTGCTGGGCGGGGTGACCGGGGTCATGGCCTCCTGGCTGATCTTTGAGGGCGCGCTGGGGATCCCGGTCTCCTACGAGTGGTACATCCTGCTGATCGCGGGACTGATCGGCTCGGTCTTTACCGAGCTTGGCGATCTGGTGGAATCCTCCTTGAAGCGTCGGGCCGGGGTCAAGGATTTCGGCAACCTGCTGCCCGGGCACGGCGGGGTGATGGACCGGCTGGACAGCATCATGTTCCACGGCTTCTTCGTCTACCTGTTCTTTGTGGTCATTTTGTAAAAGAGGGCCGCATATCCTAAGTACATAACGTTCTGTAAGCAAGGCGGCGGCCGTCCGGGGAGACCGGATGAGTTTGGCCGCCCGGAAGGAATGACATGAAAAAGATCGCCCTGTTCGGCAGTACGGGGTCGGTGGGTGTCCAGGTCCTCAACGTGGTCCGGCGGCTGGCCGGCGAGGTGAAGGTCACCGCCCTCTGCGCGGGCAAAAACAGCAAAAAGCTCCAGGAGCAGGCGGAGGAATTCCGGCCTGCTTTTTGCGGATTGACCGAGGGGAGCCGGGAGGACGGCTTTACCTTTGCCGGGCCGGACGCCTGCGTGCGGACAGCGGCCGAGGCCGACTACGACCTGGCCGTGGTGGCGATCTCAGGGCGGACCGCCCTGCCGGTGGTGATGGCCGTGCTGGAGCGGGGCAAAGATCTGGCCCTCGCCAGCAAGGAGGTGCTGGCCATGGCCGGGGAGCTGGTCACGGCCAAAGCGGAGCAAAAGGGGGTGCGCATCCTCCCCCTCGACAGCGAGCATTCGGCCGTCTTTCAGTGCCTGCAGGGGGGAAAGCGGGAGGAGCTGGAGGGCGTCGTGCTGACCGCCAGCGGAGGCCCCTTCCGCACCCTGCCGCCCGAGCAGCTGGAAAAAGTCACCCCCGAAATGGCCCTGCGGCATCCCACCTGGAAGATGGGCCCCAAGATCACCGTGGATTCGGCCTCGCTGTTCAACAAGGGGCTGGAGATCATCGAGGCCCGCTGGCTGTTCGGGCTGGAACCCAAACAGATCGAGGTGGTCGTCCACCCCGAAAGCGTGGTCCACTCGCTGGTGCGCTGGCGGGACGGCTCCCTGCTGGCCCAGCTGGGAAGCCCCACCATGGAGGTGCCCATCGCCTATGCCCTGACCTGGCCCGACCGGCTGCCCGCCCGGCCCCCGCGGCTGGATCTGGCCGCGCTGGGCAGGCTGACCTTCGAGGCCCCGGACGAGGCCCGCTTTCCCTGCCTGAGGATCTGCCGGGAGGCGCTGGAGGGGGGCGGGGCCGGACCGCTGGCCGTCAATGCCGCCGACGAAGTGCTGGTGGAGGCCTTTCTGGAGGGCCGTATAAAATGGTCCGCGATCCCATACCTTATGGAGAGGGTATTGGACCGCTTTCCCGCCCTTTTCCCCAGGGACCTTCGGGAGGTGCTGGCCGCCGACGAGCTGGCCCGTCGCCTGACCGGGGAAGAACTGGCCGGCCATGCCCCCGGGCGAAAGTGAAAAAGAGATGAAATTCCGCCCGATCCGCCCATAAAAAGGGGGGCTGCGCGGTAGGATAAGAGAGCGGCTGTCCGGCCGCCCAAAAATCAAAATCGAGGTCGGGTCTTGCTTCAAACAATCTTGTCATTCCTGGCGGCCATCTTAGCGCTGCTGTTCATGATCACCGTGCACGAGTTCGGGCACTACCTGGCCGGCAAAAAGCTGGGGTTTTCCATCGAGGAGTTCGCGGTGGGGTTCGGCCCCAAGCTGTTCTCCCGGCGGAGAAAGAGCGGGGAGCTCTTTTCCCTCCGGCTCATCCCCCTGGGCGGTTACTGCGCCTTTGCGGGGGAGGACGCCGACGCAGAGGACCCCAGGGCCTTCAACAACCAAAAGCCCTGGAAGCGCCTGATCGTCCAGTTCGCGGGGGCCTTCACCAACTTTGTGGTCTCCCTGCTTCTGGTCATTCTGCTCTTTCTTCTGGGAGGCATCTATTTCCCCTCGGTGGGGCAGGTCCTTCCCGACGCCGACCTTTCGGGCGGAGCCACCTCCGACCTGCGCGAGGGAGACCTGTTGGTCGAGATCAACGGAAACTTTCTCTACCTCAACGGCGATCTGGCCACTCAGCTGTCCCGGATCGGGGAGGACGAGCCCTTTTCGGTGCGCATCATCCGGGACGGCCGGTCCATGACGCTGGAGGGGCTGACCAAGCGCGCCTACGTCACCCTGGACGAGGAGGGCGAGATCGTCTGGCAGACCGACGAAAACGGGGACTTTGTGCTGGACGAGAATGGAGAAAAGATCCCGGTGACGGGCTTCGGCCTGGGGATCCTGCAGTCCTCCGGCATCGGCAGGCTGGGCTTTTTCGAGAGCATCGGCCGGGCGTTCATCTATGCCTTCCGGCTGGGCTGGGCCATCCTGGGGGTGCTGGGCCAGCTGATCACCGGGGCCCTCGGGCTGAGCGCGGTGGGCGGGCCGGTGACCACCATCGCCATGACTGCGGAGATCGCCCGCACGGGATTCCGGAACTTCATGGAGATCGTCTGCCTGCTGGGGGTCAATCTGGCGGTGTTCAATTTGCTGCCCATCCCCGCGCTGGACGGCTCCCGCATGATCTTTACCACCATCGAGTGGATCCGGGGCAAGCCGGTCAAGCGGAGCGTGGAGGCCGCCATCCACACCGTGGGGCTTCTGGCGCTGTTCGCCTTCGTCATTGTGGCCGACGTCTATCAGTTTTTTGTATAAAAATTCCGGCCAAACGTCATTTTTCGCTTTGCGAAAAATGAGCCGGACTTGAGGGAACAACCGTTGTTCGCGAACGAGATGTAGAACCTGAAAACTTTTTTCGGAGACCGAAATTATTTCGGTCTCCGATTTTTTGTTCCGCTCTGCAACGTTTTTCCCCTCTCAAAAGGCTGTGGCTTTTGATTCACCCCTTTCCACCCGAAAATTTACTCACCGTAAATTTTCGATTGTGCAAAACGGCGGCGCATGTCCGCCGTTTTGCGAAACATTTTTTTCCCGACCAGGCGCGATTTTCGCTAAACGCGAAAATCGGCCGGACTTGAAAGACAAACCGCTGTTCGCTTTCCTTTTTGGAAAGCTCGGCAGCGGTTTTTCTCTCTCAAAAACGCGATGCGTTTTTGATTCACTCTTTTCCGCCGTGGCTTTGCTCACCGCAAAGCCACGATCGTGCAAAAGTCCGGCACAGGTCCGGACTTTTGCGGAAACACGCTTCGCTTCCGGCCAAAATTCGCCCTTGGCGAATTTTGGCCGGACTTGAGGGGACAACCGTTGTTCGCTTTGCCTGTGGCAAAGCTCTGCAACGTTTTTCCCCTCTCAAAAGGCTGTGCCTTTTGATTCACCTCTTTCCGCCCGAAAATTTACTCACCGTAAATTTTCGATCGTGCAAAACGGCGGCGCATGTCCGCCGTTTTGCGAAAACAGATTTGAGTTCCGACCGATTTTTGCTTCGCAAAAATCGGTCGGGCTTGAAAGACAAACCGGGCGGCAGCGCCGCCGGGCGGGAACGCCCACTCCATTGGAGAGTGGGAGCCTTCTTCTTCTCCTGCGAAAGTGTTTAAGTTTAATAAACCGCATAACCGTTCGGAGACCGGATTTTTTCCGGCCTCCGATTTTTTATGTGGCTCTGCGCGTTTTTCTCTCTCAAAAATAAGTGCAGGGAACCAAGGTTGATTCTGATTTTAAATTTGTGTGGGCGTACAAAAAGGTGCCGGCGGCATCCAAGCAATTGGAACGGACATATCATTTTTTATTGATGTTGTCTATCCAAAACGTGCCACGTTGTGGCACATATCGAGCAAGGCAAAGCCTTGCATATCGAATGGCCGCCAGGCCATATATCGAGCGAGGCTTAGCCTCGCATATCGACATAATCCCATTGCAGGAACGATCAGCCCATTTTTCGGTTAGCCGGGAGTGGGCGTATCGCCCGGTGCCGCCGGCACCTGGGCCTGCCTTCCGGGCGGCGACGCCGCCTGGGCGTACAGGGTGTGCCTTCAGGCACCGCGAGTAAAAGAGAGTGCAGTGGTTCACACTAAGGGGGTGAGAACCATTCTGCACAGTGATTTGAACAATTTTTACGCCTCGGTGGAGTGTCTGCGGCGGCCGGAGCTTCGGACCCTGCCGGTGGCCGTGGTGGGGGACAAGGAGGCCCGCCACGGCATTGTGCTGGCCAAAAACGAGAGGGCCAAGGCGGCCGGGGTGACCACCGGCGAGGTGACCTGGCAGGCCCGGAAAAAGTGCGCCAACCTGGTGGAGATCACCGCCGACTTTCCGGCCTATCTCCGCTTTTCCGAGGCGGTGTCCGACATCTACCGCCGCTACACCGACCAGGTGGAGGCCTACGGCATCGACGAGTGCTGGCTGGACGTCACCAAAAGCCGGGCGCTGTTCGGAAGCGGGGCCGAGATCGCCGAGCGCATCCGGCGGGAGGTCCGGGAGGAGATCGGGCTGACGGTCAGCGTAGGGGTGAGCTGGAACAAAGTCTTTGCCAAGCTGGCCTCGGAGATCCGCAAGCCGGACGCCGTCACCCTGATCACCCCCGAAAATTTCCGGGAGACGGCCTGGAGCCGGCCGGCCTCCGATCTGCTGTACGTGGGCAAGGCCACGGCCGGGAAGCTGGCCCTGCTGAACATCTTCACGGTGGGGGATCTGGCCCGGGCCGATCCCGATCTGCTGGAACAAAAACTGCACAAATGGGGGATCTACCTGTGGCGGTTCGCCAACGGCCTGGACGAATCTCCGGTGCAGAAGGTGGGCGCCAGCCGCAACATCCGCTCCATCGGCAACAGCCTGACCGCCCCGCAGGATATGGCCTCGCCGGAGGCCCTGCTGCCGCTGTGCGTGCTGCTGTGCGAATCGGTGGCCGCCCGGATGCGGGAGTGCGGCCTCTTCAAGGCGGCGGGGCTGGGGGTGACGGTCACCGACAGCAGACTGGCCGCCTTCCGCAGACAGCGCAGGATCCGGCCCACCGGCCGGACCGAGGACTTCGCGGCGGCGGCCATGGGGCTGGCGGAGGAGGTCTTTTCCTGGGAGCGGCCGGCCCGGGCGCTGGGCGTGTGGGCCTTTGACTTTGTCAGGGACTACGACCAGCTGGACTTTCTCTCTCCCCGGGCAGAGCGGCTGGCCGGGCTGGACCGGACGGTGGACGCCCTCCGGAAAAAGTACGGCCCCCACATCGTCAAGCGGGCGGTCATCCTGAAGGATCCCCGCCTGGCCAAGGTGGACGTCAAAGGAGAACACGTCATCCATCCCTACGGCTTTTTCCACCGGGATTAGCCCCTGCGGCTCTTTCTTCCGGGACCAGCGGCCGGCCTCAGAACTGTTTTAAGCTGTCCCGTCTGAAAAGTTTGATGATCGTATAATCCTTCTTTTAAAAGCGAACTTTCCGGAGTAAAAAGTTCGGGGAGGGCATTGAGATTTCGCGGAAAAGAGTGCCTTTTTCATCGGCGATGACGAGCCTTGCAGGAGCGGAAAACAAAGGCGCAAAATCGGGAAAAACAGAAAGCCGGGCAGGTCCGATCGACCCGCCCGGCTTCCGCCTTCTGCGCTGTTTCGACTTTTTTGCTCTAATCCGTGATGTTTTCCTTTGCGAAGAGGGGAGAATCGAAAAAGTCCCTCAACGTCGTATTCAGCCCCTCGCAGATGCCGTAAAGCGTGGACAGTTTGACCGTATGGCTCCGCCTCATCGTCGCGATGGTCGAATAGGGGATGCATCCGTCGCGCGCAACTTTGTAAAAACTCTGATCTGCTTGATTTGCCAGCTCCACGATCCGCGCATAAACGGCGTCCACCAATCGCATTTCGTTACCTCCTGTATCCTGCAAGTTGATCTTGTTTTTCTCACCTCTATTATAATGGTGGGCCGCTGTCCCGGTCAAGCAAAAAGTTCATGCCGGGACATTTTGGGCCGCCTGGCCGGTCCGAGCGGCAAACAATTCATCAAGGCCACCCCGGCGCGGCGCGAGACCGTCCGGGTGAAGGAGCCTCAAAAGGGAGGACCGGGTTTCGCCTGGACGAACGAATCTGAAAATTTTTCCGGAAGGGCCGGCTAACCGGGAGAAGGAGATCGGGAAAAGTGAGCTTTGAGATGGGAGCATAAAAGAGGGGTTGGCGCGGCATACTGAGGGTATGAAAACTTTTCTTCTGACTTTACTGGCCTTTTTACTGCCCTTCCTGCCCTCCCCGTCCCCGTCAGTGGACCTGCCGGAGCCGGCGGCCGCTGTCCCGGCGATCGCTTCCGAGGAGAGATCTGCTCCGGCCCGGGCGGAGGCCCTCCTGCGGGAGGAGCGGGCGGAGGCCTTCGATGCGTCCGGCGTCGGTGCGGAAGGGGAAGGCTCTGCGGCAGCCGGAACCTTGAACGTCAGGGGAGGGGGCAAGTTCGCCCCCTGCACGGCCGACGAAAGACAGGAAACTTTGCTGCAGGAGAGCTGGGGACAGGTGATCGAGCTGGGCGCCTGCGCTGCTGTCCGCCTGTTCGGGCGAACGGGGGAGGGGCCCTACGTGACAGACGTCCGCATCGAAGTCCGGGCCGACGGCCGGATCTTTGTGCTGAGCCCCCCTGTGAATGAAGGATACGATCCCCGTATCATGCTCGGCCCCTTTACCGAAGCGGGCACCGACCAGATCTTTCTGGGCATGACCAGCGGAGGAAGCGGCGGGTTCGGATTCTTTTATCTGTTCGATCTCACCGGGGGAAAGCCGGTCGCCCTGTTCGACTTTCAGGACTGGCCCTTCCGGGATTCTGCCCGCTACGAGGACGGATTCAAGGTCCGGGTGGACGCGGAGGAGACCTCTTTTCTGATCGACCTCTCCGACCGCCCCCGGGAACAGCTGGCCCCGATCTATCAGCCGGACGGCACCCTGATCGCCCCCAAAAAGGCTGACGTCTCCGCCCTCAATTACGTCTTCCCCTCCTTCAACGCCACCACCGGCCGTTTTGAGCTGACCGCCTTCCAGCGGATCACCGGCCTGTACAGCGCCGATCTGCTGGGCTATCTGATCCGCCAGATGGTCTTTCGGGAGGGCAGTTTTTCTCCCTCCTGGACGCTGGTCGGGGTGACCGGAGTCTGACCGACCGGTCTTCTCCGGATGCCGGCCTCCCGGGCGCCGCATGGCACGAAAAGGCCCGGAAGATGCGCCCTGTCGGGCCGCCCGGGCTTAGCTGTTTTGAAAAGACATGCCGCTCGTCCTTCCAGCCGGCTGCCGTCCGGCCCGTTCCGACCCTTGGACCCGGCCTTTCGGCTTTTCGGCGGGAAATCGGGCACAAAATAGGTAAAATCTTGCGAAAAATAGTCTTGTTTGCGAAGAAGAAAAAATTTTAAAATTCGACACGCAAACGCTTTACAAATTTTTCACAAGGTGGTATAATAAAGGCACAATCAAGGTTGCGGCAAGCGTTCCGCGGCTGAGATCTCAAATCGCTCATCATTTTCCCCCTTATCATAGCAGAGAGAGCAGGATCGCAAGATTCTGCTCTCTCTGCGTTTTGGGGGCGTCCCGTTCCAAGAGGCAACTGTTGCCCCCTTTGCCGGCCTTCCTTTCCAACCGCCTCGCCCCGAGGAGGGATTGCCCTTTTCGTCCGTCTTGCCCCGGTCGAGGAGGATCGTCTTTTCCCGGACGGTCTATCTGTTCCAGACGGGGACAAATCCTTTCTGATATCCTGACTTGTTTTCGGAGCCGTTCGGATTTTGTCCGCTGCTCCCGAAAAGAGAGAAGAGACTTTCCATGAAAAACTATTTATCTCTGAGCATCTGGGGATTTGGGCCGGGCAGGCCCCATGACAACGCCTACATTGCGAAAAAACTTCTCCTGAACGAGGACGGCCTGTACCTGTCTTTTGAGGACGGGGAGGAATGCCGGGTCTTTCGGCCGGAGGGGGTAGTCCTTTCAGATCAGGGGATCCGGATCGAAAACGCAGAAAAGATCGTCTGGAAGTTTTATTGTTACGGCGAACCCCAGAGGGAAGCTGCGTTGACGACGATCACCTGGCAGAGAATTGACCGGCAGCAAGTCCGCCTCAGCGCCCGGGGGTGGTTCCAGCAGGATCAGATCCTTTCCGTGCGAGGGGAGATCGCCCTGAGCGCTTTCGGAGAGATCAGCGGCTTGCTGAAGGCTTCAGGTTTCAACAAGGATCAAAAATAGGTAAAATTTTGCGAAAAATAGTCTTGTTTGCGAAGAAGAAAAAATTTTAAAATTCGACACGCAAACGCTTTACAAATTTTTCACAAGGTGGTATAATAAAGGCACAATCAAGGTTGCGGCAAGCGTTCCGCTACTGAGATTTCAAAATCGCTCATCATTTTCCCCCTTATCATAGCAGAGAGAGCAGGATCGCAAGATTCTGCTCTCTCTGCGTTTCCGGGGTTTGGCTTTGCCATAAGGGAAGAAAGGAACATACTCCGGACGATCTTGGCGGTTGTGTCCGGCAATGTTTGCGGGATCGCAAGAATTTTGATAGAGTGGGAACAGAACGCCCGGAAGCGGAAGCAGGCAGGAGGACAAACGCACATGAGTTTTAATTCCCTCCGGCGCACACTGGTTGAGCGCAACATGAGGAAAGAGGGCTTGCGAATTTTTACCGGTCTTACCTCAAAGCGGATTTCCGCCGGTCTTACCGCAAATAGGATTGCCGGCAGGGGTGAAGGCATCAAGTTGGAACGCCGGTTCATATCGGCGAAGCTCAGAATTGCGGCATTTTGGATGGGATCGAAAATAGGGCAGGATGAATCTGAAATATCAAACGAACGAGGAAGAGGCTAAAAAATGGACAATAGAGAAAGAAAGATCAGACTCTGGTTCGATATGTGGCTTGCAAAAAAAGATTCAGGCATATTTGAAGTGTTTTCAGATGATGCCGTATATATTGAAAGTTGGGGGCCAGAGTACCACGGCTCCAAAAAAATAAAACTTTGGTTTGAGGAATGGAATACCCGCGGGACCGTCTTGCAATGGGACATTAAACAATTTTTCCATAAAGGGAGTCAGACCATAGTTGAATGGTATTTCAAAAATAAGATGGACACCGGCAACGCAGAGGCATTTGATGGGTTGTCATTGATCGAATGGACGCCGGATGGTAAGATCGCCCTCTTAAAAGAATTTGGTTGTAATGAAAATCGGTATGACCCCTATCAAGATGGCAATATACCGCATTTCAGAGATGAAAACGCAAAGTGGTTCTGATGCATCAAGTCCTGCTATCCTCATTAGAAAAAGACTTCATTTGAAGCAATTCAGCCAGTCGGTTCCGACTGGCTGTTCTGTTGTACACAGAAAACCCCGCGATAGTCGCGGGGTTGGGTAGAGGCTCAGCCGATGAAGAAGACAAAAGGACTCCGATTGTGTTAAAATGGAAAGGACCTGCCAGTCAAGAAGAAAACACAATCGGAGGATATTATGGAGAACGAGTCCAAGAACATCACAAATAGTTTAGCACATACGAAGTGGAATTGCAAGTATCATATCGTGTTTGCGCCGAAATATCGGAGGAAAGTATTTTTCGAAGAGAAAAGGGCAGAGATCCGAGAGATTCTGAGGAAGCTGTGTGCGTGGAAAGGAGTAGAGATCATAGAAGGTGAAATCTGTCCGGATCATGTGCATATGTTGGTAAGTATACCGCCGAAGATGAGCGTATCGGGATTCATGGGATATCTGAAAGGGAAGAGCAGTCTGATGATCTTTGATCAATTCGCCAATCTGAAATACAAGTACGGGAACCGGCACTTTTGGTGTCGAGGGTATTATGTAGATACGGTCATATCTTTGTTTTGGACACCAAACAGTCGAATGTACGACGGGGTGGGAAATCCTTGCAAATATCGGGGGAATGTGCTACAATGGAAGCGAGGGCGAATCCTGACGGGGTACGGAGGGAACGCCTACCGCTACGACGGGAACGGGATCCGGCAGGAAAAGATCACGGCGGAGGGAGCGGTCCACCGCTATTACACGTCCGGAGGCCGGATCCTGGGGGAGGAGATGGGGACGATACAGAATGGTCAAATAAGAGGTGTACATTTTTTCTACAGACAGGGGAAAGTTTGATGGATCAAGTCAATTTTAGAGAAACTGAAATATTTTGGGTGGAAAAAAGAAAGGACTTTGTGAAATTATGTTTTGGCTTTTCGCCGGAAATACACGAGGAATTAAAACCGTTGGGATCTATTTACGAGAAAATTGAGGAAAGAATTCAGAAGAATCATTACAAGTCTTTTTCTGTTTGGGAAGATAAGAACAATAAAATGATCGTTGTTGCAAATGAGACTTTTCAAATCAACGGAGTCGTGACAGTACTCATTCCGACAACACAAAAAGTCGACGGGAATATTGTACAGAAGTTGTTCTATGAAAAAGGGTGCAATTTGGATAAGATCTATCGGAGCTTTTACTCATCTGAATTGCATGAAATACAGAAATATTTCACCGGTTCATTTATTCTCTCCCATAACTTGGCTATACATTGTACCGAATTTTCTTCTTGCCCTATTAAAAATATAAGCAGATATAATATTTCGGCGTATAGTGTGGATATATATGGTGATGATGTGCAAAAAATGATATGGGATTTGCAGGTCAGGCCTTCATAAAGGTTTGTGGCGCGAAATGGTATTTAAACAATTTTCACGGAATTAGATTGTTTTTAAGGCAAAGAAAGGGCCGGGAAGAGCAGCAATGAAAACATCGGGGCATATCGGACGGCTGTCTGATCACGCTGGACGGACAGAAACTGTACAGTTGTGGCAAAAGAGAGGGGGAACGTAAGGATATGGACAAAAACGAATGGATTTTAAAAATCATGCAGGATAAGGAATTTTGCCGACTGGAAACCGAAAGATTAAGTGAAGCTGACTTTAGCGAAACTTTGACGGGGCAGATCCATGAGGAGATTTTTTTGGCATTGATTTCTAAAGCGAAGGACAAAAATCTGGCACGATTTTTATCCGAGTATTCACCTTTTGCAACGGCAGACGAAATAACGCCTAAAGTGTTTGATGCGTTATTGAAGTGTAAAACATCCTATCGAGAGAGTATCTTGATCGGTTTGTGCCACTGTGATTTGTCTTTTTACCAATTGCAAGAATTGAATGAACGATATTTAGATCTTGAAGTGTGGCTGAAAATGATTGCACGATGCTTGAAAAGTGATGCTTTTTCTCAATATGATCTGTCTGAGTTTTTGAAAAGCGGGAAGAACTATCGTGAAAATATCCAGGAAAATTTGCAGTATTTTCTTCAGACTTTTCCCATGGAAGAGGTAACGATGGAAAAGAAAGAAGTATTACGTAAATTTTTCAGCAATAAAGAACAATAAAACGAAATGAAGATATTTTTTGTGAGTTTTCAATTTTGCGATTGTTTTCAACGTGATCTTAAAGGATAAACCCCGGAAATGAATCAATTAAAAATGTTTTCGGGGTGGAAAGGGAATATCCCTTAGTCTGGATATGACTTTTCTAAGAGGTGTGCAATGAACGCTTTTGATAAAGAAATATACGAAATGATAGAAAATGTATTTGAATATTGTGGCAGTTCCTTACTATCGCTTTCAGATTTTGACTTAGAGGGTGTAATTTATGAAGATTTTATGTTTCAGTATACTGATCTAAACGAAGAAAATTTAAAAATACTCCATAAGAATAAAATTATCTCCAAAGATGCGATTAAAAAAAGGCCTGCGGATAAGAAAATTGAGCGATATTGCTTTTTCGCCTGACGTTGAGTTTTCGGCAAAATTTGTCAGGACTTCTCCGATCTGGAAGGAAATATTTCAGTTGGCCGATGAGGTGAAGGCAGAGCTGGCAAAGTTCCATGACAAATCAAAGGATGATGAAATTTGAAAAGAGATGAAAGGCTGGCGCAATTCCAACGAAGAAACGATAACATCCATAGAATGGGATTACCTCTTCAACAATGGTTAGATGATTTTTATGGTCTCGGTGAGAGAATTGTAAAAACAACAAGGATATAGGAGGAAAAAATGAATAAGTTATATCAGCTGTTAAAGAAAATAGAGAAGAGGCCCGGACTATATTTGGGAAGACCATCTATGTTCAGATTAGGTTATTTTCTTAGCGGTTATATTTTCTGCTGTGAAGAAAATTCTGAAGTATATCATGATGATAAAATATTTAAAGGTTTTCAGGAATATATAGAGGATAAGTATCAAGGGAGGAAAACAACGGCGCATTGGTCGCAAATTCTTATCAAGGTTTATGGTGATGAAGGGGCATTTAAACAATTTTTTATTGAACTGGATAGCTTTTTAGGCAGAGATCATGCAGGAAACGGCAGCAATGGATCATGAACAGAAAGAACAGTGCAATTTTTTTGAGGTTGCGCTGTTTTTTTTATTCTTGCAAATATCGAGGGAATGTGTTACAATGGAAGCGAGGACGGATCCTGACGGGGTACGAGGGAACGTCCGCCGCTATGACGAAGGCGAAATGCGCCCGGAATGATGCGGAGATGGGGCCTCACGGCCTGCAATAGTGGTAAAAGATTCGATGATTTAAGAGCCGGTATACCGTCAGATGTTTGACTGAGGGATTTTACTGAGCCCTCTAAAAATAAAGTGTATTTTGAAGCTAGAATAAAAAAATATTCGGAGATTATTCGGAGATTGGTAAGATGAAAACCAGATATGAAATGTTAATGGAAGTAAAAAAGTACTATCCTTTATACATTATGAAAAAATCCTTTCGACTTCTGATGGTCTATATGTCCGGATACTCAAAATGTTTGGTTGAACTGTTTGCCGGAACAGAAGACTTCCTCTCAGATGCTTACAAGTTTAGTGAGTATGTTTTTAAGCATTTTAAAGTTAAGAATGACAGACATAATTGGAAAGAAGTTGTTCTGTTTGAAAGTCATACCGATGAAAATGCCTTTGATGTGTTTTTTGAATTGGTAGATAATTTTATGAATGCTTTTCCGGAAATGAGAGAAAAAGAAAACGTTCTGCAAAGTAAATATCACAAGTTGCAATTAAATCCGGATCTGGAAAAGGTGACACCTGGAAATGATTATCGGACGACAATAAACATTTATGAAGATCTGCGAAAGGATTTGGGCAAAACATGATCGGCTGGGATTTTGTTGCCGGGTCCCGGTTTTAAATATCGTACGAAGAGAGGCTTTCATCGCCGGCTGATCAGCCCCGGTTATGAGAAAATGATTCAGGAGGAATTATGGAAAGGGATGAGTTTTTAAAACTGACGGCAAAGTTGTTTCAGGAATATGGATTTCTGAAAATAGGAAATCAATTCTTTTTGAATCTGGACAGAGTTGTGATAAGAGTGTATCGGTTTGGCGCAAGATTTCGTCCGGGAGAATATTGTTATTCATATAATTGTTGTTTCAAAGATATACACGAAGATTATCGATTTGAGACCAAAGATGATTATAAAAACATGCCGGAAGATATAGGGGTTTTAAAAGATATACGTGTTAGCAAAACAAGGAAGGGTAATAGGACGCTAATTAATCACAAAATTTTTTCACCTGGAGATTATTCGGAAGGGGAGTGGATCAAACTTTGGCTTAAAGCCTTACACAAAGAGTTTGACTCGTTTCGGTATGATTTTGAAAATTATATGCGAAAAGAATTCCCGTTAGAAAAGACCACTGGGGTTTCGCTTAGATCGCACAAAGCCTTTGTGGCAAGAGGGTTGATCTTTTATGAAAATAGGAGCAAAGGCCCGATCCGAAAAAGGAGGGAGGGAAGAAAGGCTTCTGACATCCTTGAAAAGATTCAAATTGCTTTTGAAAATTGCGGCAGTTCCTTACTATCGCTTTCAGATGTTGATTTAACAGGGGGCATATATGAAGAATTCATGTATTATTATGTGTTTTTGACAAAAGAAAATCTGAAAACTCTTTATCGCAACAAAATATTGTCCAAAAAAGGAATGAAGAAGAGTTTACGGATAAGAAAACTGAGCGATATTGCTTTTTCGTCTGAAGTTGAGTTTTCGGCAAAATTTGTCAGGACTTCTCCGATCTGGAAGGAAATATTTCAGTTGGCCGATGAGGTGAAGGCAGAGCTGGCAAAGTTCCATGACAAATCAAAGGATGATGAAATTTGAAAGAGAATGAAGGAGCGCCGCAATTCCAAATTAAGGGATTGCGGCGTTCCCTATAAAACAAAAACCAAATCCTTGCAAATATCGGGGGAATGTGCTACAATGGAAGCGAGGGCAGATTTTGGCGGGGTGCCTTGGCTGTTGGGAGGTGTATGAAATGGATGTCATAAACTGGTTAAATGAGTGGTACAAGTCAAATTGCGATGGAGATTGGGAACATTGTTATCAAATCAAAATTGAAACATTGGACAATCCCGGATGGTGGGTCAAAATTGATTTGAATGATACTGAACTTGAAAATCAATTTTTTGAGAAAATTGCGATCAATAACAGCGAGGATGATTGGCTGTTTTGCAGAGTAGAGAATAATATCTTTAGTAGCTCTGGAGATCCGAATAAATTGATCAAGATTTTGGAAATTTTCAGGCAATGGGCAGAAAGTTTGAAGGAGGCAAAAAGATGAGAGAAGAAGAAAAGCTAAAGCAATTCATGAAAGAAAATAAGGATCTGATTTTGGCTGCTGAAAAGGAATTAAATGAGCGTATTGATAAATTAAAACCAATGCCTGTCGAAACAGTCAAAAAGCGGATCGATGAAATCAATGAGTATTTGGCTAAATTTCTTTGGACAGAAATGGCCTTTACTAAAATTGATGAGGAAAGCATCATTTTAATAGGTTGTGATGATTTGATCTGTCCGGATCCTAAAATCGAAATAACCTTTTGTTATCCCCAAATGATGGCGGGTCCTTTTAGTTGGATCATTGAAGAGAATCAAAAACCGTTTTTAAGCCTATCTTCGAAAGAAGAGCTGCGCGAAAAGACAGGGCTTTATGCCTATCATGGAAGATATGTTTTTAAAATGCAGGATGAAGAGATCCGGAATCCTTATGGCATATTTATCGCGGCGACAGGGATCCATTGCCAAATTTTAAAGGGATCAAGCCGATAAAAAAGGCTTTTTCGCCCTCGGCCCAAAGGCCAAGGCGCTTGTGGCTTGGGGAAAGGAATCTGGTCTATTCGGATCGATAGGGGGCATTCATTTGGGGGTGCAGTAAGTCGAGTTTTGCATCTGCATACCGGATTTCATAATGGGCATATATCAATCATTGCGGCATTAAAGGGGAGAAAGATGCTTTATCATAACGGATATGTTGTGAAAGATCTGATCGAAAATGAAGATCTGTTAATAAACCATAGCGCTTACAGAGGGGTGCAGAGTTATCACAATTGGCCATTGGCGAGAGAGCAGGACCCTGTTTCCAAAGAATTGACAAGGGAGGTCGATCATGAATTTGAAAAAAACGGATACGTTGAAATTTTAGGAGATACTGAATTATTAAAAAAGTATGTAGCGCACTGTAAAGATTTAAAAATAGAAGTCGTGGTCATGAAAATTATGTCTGCCAGTGATGCCCGTATGGCAGATGAAGATCTGGAAGAGAGGGAAGAATTAGGCTATGATTGTATGGCTGGAGACAGTGTTTCATATCTGGTCGAAGTGCTTTCAGAAGATCCCGACACCCCTGAGTCATACAAGAAAATAAAAGGCAGGCTGAACGCAAACGGGCTTCTTCGTCGTTATGAAGAGGTAGAAGATTTTATCAGAGAAAGGAATAAATTGTTGGAGCAAGGTGTCAATTTGGAAGATTATTGGGAGCCTGTTCCGGTAAGATTGAGTTTGGTGGCTGTTTAGCATTTAAGTTTGCAGGGGAGAGCAGTTCTCCTTGCCGAGTCTTTTGCATCAGGGTGCGAATCTGCGGGTAAGCAAGGTGTGGACAAGACAGCCGGACAGGGAATGACGACAAAGTCTTGGAGCGAAGGGGGCGGACTGCAAGCGCAATGGGGCAGATGATTTTTATGGAGTTGGAGAGAGGGGAAAAGATGACCAGAATTCAGGAGAAAAAATGAATAAGTTATATCAGCTGTTAAAGAAGATAGAGAAAACCCCCGGATTGTATTTAGGAACACCTACTATGTGCGGCTTAAACCATTTTATCAATGGTTATGCGTTCGGCTGCGCCGAAAACGTTGGGGACTGCCACGATGAAGAATTTGATATATTTGAAGGTTTTCAGGAATATATAGAAGATAAGTATCAAGGGAGGAAAACAACGGCGCATTGGTCGCAAATCCTCATCAAGGTTTATGGTGATGAAGGGGCGTTTAAACAGTTTTTCATGGAACTGGATAGCTTTTTAGGCAGAGATCATGCCGGAAACGGCAGCAATGGATCATGAACAGAAAGAACAGTGCAATTTTTTTGAGGTTGCGCTGTTCTTTTTATCCTTGCAAATATCGAGGGAATATGTTACAATGGAAGCGAGGGCGGATTTTGGCGGGGTGCCTTGACTGTTGGGAGGTATATGAAATGGATGCCGTAAATTGGTTAAATGAGTGGTACAAGTCAAATTGCGATGGAGATTGGGAGCATTGCTATCAAATCAAAATTGAAACACTGGACAATCCTGGATGGAGTATAACCATTGACCTTGCCGAGACCGAATTGGAGGATCAACCTTTTGAAGAGATTAACGTGATGAATCAAGAAAATGATTGGATGTTCTGCAAAGTCGAAGGAAATGTCTTCTTAGGGGATGGGGATCCGGACAAATTGTTTAGAATTTTGGAAGTTTTCAGGCAATGGGCGGAAAAATTTCAGTAGAAGCCAAAGCTGACAGGCGCGACAAACAGAGGCGCCGCTCGTAAAATTGTGCGCGGGGTTGCAGGCAGGGAAACAAGACGGAAGCGGGCATCGAGGCCGAAGACAGGCGCTGGCACAGGACGGGAGGCGTGCGGAGCACGGAAGTGCAGCGTGAACTCATGCTGAAAGGGGAAGACAATTTGGATGGGATCAGTCCAAAAGCGCACGAAAAATTTCCCGGGGATCGATCGGGAGGGAAGAATATGACGGATCATGAGTTTTTCATTTTGGAAGATGAAAAAATAGTCGATAAACCGCTGTGGTTTTCAGATCGTTCCATGATCAAGACGAGCGTCCTTCTGCCGGATAAATGGGTGTCGGACAACGGCCTTTTCTTGAAAGGATTCAAAAGTTTTAAATGTTCTTTCAAAAACCCGGGAGAAGGGTTGGATTATGGTGGTATCACTTTAATTCCTCATACTTCGTTGGAATGCTTTATCAATAATTTGAAAGAACTCAACAGTTGGAAGATCATTCCTGAATCGACAGTAAAAAGCGAGGATGGGGAGATCTTCGCCATAAAAGCCGTGAAGATCACTTCAAAGATGCATGCCCAATTGTCCCGATTGATCGGCTTATGTGAATCTGCTAAAGAAGAGAAAAAGTATATCGTGCAT
This sequence comes from uncultured Clostridia bacterium, assembly GCA_944332455.1. GTDB lineage: Bacteria > Bacillota > Clostridia > Christensenellales > HGM11417 > CALVJY01. The sequence goes on along the minus strand of CALVJY010000002.1, from coordinate 12,100 downwards.
TTCGGATTATAGGCGAACGGGCTTTTGGAGGGCATTCAGCCTTTTTTAAGAGGGATTGGGATCGGGAAGGTGTGAGATGAATCAGGCATTGCACATATTTTTTGCTGATGACAGCGAATACATGGAAATAAACAGCATAGACGGCGGCTCCAGGAACGATGTTTTGGTCCAGATCGAAGATCAGTTCTATCATCCCTCCTTCTATGATATTTTTTCGTTAACGCAAGACTTTGAAAGGGCCATTGCCAAAAATCAAGTCTATCAAATTGATCATACGATCATTTTGGTAAAAGAAGTAAGCAAAAAAGAGATCATACGTGCCGTAATATCCTTATACGAATCGAACTTTTTTGACAAGGTGAAACCCATTGATCTAAAAGAGGAGTTCAAAGAGAGTTTCGTACTGTTTCCGGAACTGCAAACTTTGTCAGGATGGAAACAGGTTTACTGATGTCTTGGAGGGAAGAAGAAAAGGAAGGCCCTTTGGTGTGTTATGATAAATGATTTCAGTATAGACAGGGAATGTGAACACAAAATAATAGTAAAAAATGGTTTGATCCTGGTTGTTTCCTTGACTGAATGTATCAAAAGCATAGATGAATTTGATCAAAAGGAAAAGCATGCAACCATAAATGTCAGTGTGATCAACAGTGATTGTGGGGCGATCATAAGTAAAATAGGAGGGGTTGGGGCTACCGGCGAGTTGGCATATCGGGATTGTATCGATCATTTTAATCGAAACATGGGATTTCATGCGGAAGAGAACAAGATCCTGCTGTGCTGCCGGGAAATCCCGACTTTGGAATTCAGCGATTTACAGGATTTTCCTTTAACGAGAACGGTAAATTTTGCCTGGCGAAAAGACGGAAGAAAGAATAAGTTGACTGCCTACTTTCGGGATGATGAAGGCGGCGTTGTTTTTACTTTCGACGGCACGGAAGAATGCCGTCGGGCGGCGTCAGAAAAGGAAATGATCCGTTTTATTCTCTCACATAATCGATTTGATTCAATGCCGGAACAGACAAGCATCAGGCGCAGAGGGAGATTGTTCTATCCGACGATAAAAGAATTCTTGCGATAAAATCAAATATGATGCCGAAAGATGCAGCTTTGAACGGTTTATCGCCGTAGATCCGGGAGGGGATCATGGAAAAAATTATGGTAAGGAAAAGGGTGCTGAAAGGTCAAGCTCGCTGTGTCCGTTCAGCTTGGATCGACCTTTCGGAAGGGAAAGGATTCAGGTCGACAAAAAGACTGCTGGAAGAGTTTGGCTGGAAGAAGTTGATGGAGCAATTGTTTCATGAGGAGCCTGACAGTGATGAGTTGAAGTCCTCCACGCTGTATCAGGCGTATATCGACATATCGGCAGCAGCTTCGGAAAGCCGGGCAGGATGCAGAGAGAACGAAGATTTTGTTGAAATGTACAAGCTGAGTGAAGAATTTGCGCTTTGGCTTACCGGCAATATTTATTTATATCATATCATTCCCAGAAAAGAGGTCTACACCAAGATCGTGCCGTGGCACTACGCCGATGGCGCGATGTATCTGGGCGATCGTTGGGGAGAGGAAGATCAGCAAATCGTGGAAAATATCCAAAGACTGTCCGTGATCCGATTTTTGCAAAGATATAAGGGATATATCGGATATTAAGCAGGGCTACCATGAAGATTTATGTTGTCCGCTACCGGTGGGAAGAAATGGTTGAAGCGGTCTATGAATATATCATTTCAAATTGCGAAAGGTTGTTCAAGGCTACCAATCGGGATCGTTCATTTTGGATCGAGCCGGACGTCCGGAACAAGTGCTTGACGGTCGGACTGATGCGGGATGGGCATGGACAGTTTTTTAAGGACTTTTTGGAACATCACGAGTTGAAAGAGACAGGCCTGTATGACGCACAGCTGTTAAGCAGTTCCGGTCAAAGCCGGGCGATCCGGGAATCGGATCGGGATCATGATCTGGCGGACGAGGTCCGATACCTAAAACTGAACGATCAGGACATGTCCCGTCTGCTGCTTTCCATCGTGGCCGAGCTTTTGCACATGAAGAAGTTTTACTGCGTGACGAAACAGGAGTCCGACCTGTACACGGTGTACATTTCAAGATCTGATTTTGACCGTAAGATCCTGGACAAGGAAGATCATGGCATAAAATTTGCAGACAAAACGACAGAGGTTGTCGGGAGATTTGTGTAAGGTTCCACAAAACCCCATGATGTGAAGATGGCCGAGTGCTTTTCCGCCGGGATGAGATGTGCGCTCCAAAAGTCAGCCGAACTTTTGGGGCGCATTCGGCTTTTAAAGCCGTTATGAATGCCCGGGCTTGACATTCTGAATAAAGACGGGTATAATCAAAACAGGGGCAGCGCCCGATTCCGCTGTTCCGCAAGTTCCGGCGTTTGGCGGCGATCCGCCTGAACGGAGCGGAGGTTGCGCCGCCGACCGATCTTTGCGGCATAAATGATGCGGACCGGTTCAAAACCTTGCATCAGGGCGCAAATCGGGCTGGAGCTGTCGCATCGGTCCCGTAAAAAAGGAGGAGAACAAGCATGAAGATCTCGCAAGAGACTTTGTCACACGTTGTGAAGGCGACCGATGAGCAAAGATTTGAATACTTCCTGCATCGGGCTGTCCCGAGAAATTCTTACTTTGTATATGTCGATGAACAGGCCAAGAGGATAGAGGTCTATCCCTTCCGGGAATTTGCGGAATATGCAGACAGGCCGTGTGCCCGTTTGAAATACCTTGCCTTTTTGCGCGGGTATCTGAAGAACGAGGCTTACGGCGATTACAAGTTTGTTGTTTTCCCCATAGAGGGGCAGGGGCTGGAGTTTTCCGCAAAAGAACTGTATCGTCTTGTCTTAGATGAGAAAAAGCAGTATTAACTCCTCTTTTGCGGCGATCGGAAAGGGGATAAAAATGACTTGCCTCAATGTACAAGTCCATTGTATCATAACAAAAAGATTTGCCCCTGAAAGGCCAGGCAGACTTTTAAAGTTAAAAAGTTCAGCGACTTATGGAAATAATTTTTACGGCGGAAACTTATCAAACGGCAGGCAACTTATTCATCCAGGCAAAGCAGGAAATAGATATCGGCATAAAAGCGGTTGCAAAGAACGATTACGGCGAAGAGTTTAAAAGCATGGCCGTCATTCCCATTATTATGCCGGAAGACCTGCACGAACGGTTCCGGGAAAGACGCTTGATCAAGAGAAAGACATCGGAGGCAGACATCCGCCTATTTGTGGACTATGAAAGATTTATTCGGGGCAAATGGGATGTGGAGAGAGAACCATATCGAACAGAGAGAAAGTTGCTGCTGATCAAAAACATGGTAGATTCCATTATGGTGGTGGAAAGTCGGAAAAAAGGAGATTTTCAGGGAGAAAAGTTGATACATGATATTTTGCAGGCTTTGGACGTAAGGAGGGAGGACTTAGAAAAACTTTGACAGGCAAAGGTCATCCAAGGCAGATGCGGAACGGTCATGGGGGCAAGTGTTTTTTATTCCATATAATGAAAGGGAGGCAGCTTATGAGTCATGGAGTTTATTTTTTGCAGACACAAAAAGACTTTTATCGGTTATGCGAATTTGTGTTTGAAATTCAATGTAAAATTTATTCTTATGAAGGTCAACCCCTTACACTTGAAGAACTGAAGAAATGGAACAAACCTGAATTTTTTCGGATCTTAACATCGGAAGAGGATGTCAAACTGACGAAGATCGGAAACAGGATGATATTTTCAGAGGAAAGCCGCTTTCTTGAATTTGCGAACTGCCGGCTGAATCCAAAAGGGGAGACGATGGAGGGGTCTATCGTATATGTTCAGGGCGAACAACTCCTAAAGGCATTCAAGGCCATCAAAAAGTTTATAAAAACAAATTATATAAATCTGGATAGTACATCAATTTATATAGCAGATGACTTTTACCAACAATGGCTGGCACGCAAAGTTTCTGCGATTTACCTGCTGCAGAAGGAGGAGATTCGTTGTTGTTTTCCGGATGGAGAAAGGAGGAAGTTCTTAACAGATCTTCAAGATCAGGGGTTCGTCGTCACGCCGTTCAGCGATTATCGGAAAGAACCAGATTTAGATGAGGATTTAGCCATAAGCTTGCCAGACGATCATATAAAAATCGAGATTCGAGGATCTAACATTTATGTTCCATCCACAGAAAAATGTATCTTTTTATTCCGACATAAAAAATATGATTCTCTATGTTTGGACAAACGATTGATCACAGAGGGAGAGGAGATCGCAAAGGTCTTTGAAACGCTGCGATCTCGTTTGGCATGCTTTGCTTTGTGAAATTTGTTTCGGCAAGGAGAACCAGTGATGGAGCGAAAAGGAAAACGGTTTGAAATAATATTACCTCGTTTTAAAAAGAGTGCATGGGACGATCGGATCAAAAAAAACGGAATTCAAGAACTTTTTATTGGGCAGGGTTTGAGGATAGAAAAGTATATGATTTAGCCTTTCTTGCGGACTTGGAGGGGCTTGAGACCATAGAGTCCCTGATCGTCGATGCGGAATGCAGTTCTTATTCCTTTTTAAAGTTATTTCCCAAATTGAAGCAACTGAGAGTGGGGAATCACAAGATCAAAGCACAAGAACTTGATCTGCAACACCTTCCTGATTTGAAAGGATTGAGCCTGACAGGAGATTTCGACGTCAGCGGGTTGGAACTTTTGTTTTTGAAGAAAATCGGAGTCGCCGAGACCGGGCAATTTCCTTTCAGTAAATTGAATGACGGGATAGAAGAACTATATCTGCGAAACGTAAAAATCGATTTTCAGGAAATGGATCAGATCAGGAGTTTGAAATCGGCAGAAATCATACAGATCCGGAATACATCGCTGCGCGGACTTCATTTGGAAACGGTGCAGAGTCTGTCTTTGGGGTACTGTCCGAAATTGGAAGATTACAGTTTTTTGTCGCATTGTCGAAGTCTTTCTTATTTAGAATTGCAAAGATGTAAAAATTTCCCTCCTGATTTCGAGAAGCTCTTAGGAAGTCTGGAGCTTCTGCAAAAATTGCTGTTGTCGGATTGTGGAAGTATTCCGTCGGTCCGTTTTGTCAGCAAATTACCGAATCTGAAAGTCTTTACATTTTGGGGGACAACGGTTTTAGACGGAGATTTAAAACCGTGTCTGTCCTTGGAGTATGCGTCCACAGACAGTAAAAGAAGCTATAATTTGAAGGATAAGGATCTGCCAAAGGGGAAAGGATTCATGCTTTAGCGGGGTTCCAGGTTCCGGAAAACACGATTTGAGCGTGTTCCTGGATTTTCTACTTCAACTAGGTCAAAAGAAAGGGGCGCGAACAGATCCTTTGTCGGCAAAATCGGCGTTGAGGGCCTGCGGAGATTTAATTGTGACAGATCAGGAAGGCTAAGCAGAAATGAGAAATTGAAGGGTACAAGGCCCCCTATGAATAAAAATTTTTGGTGAGGAATGAAAAAATGTATTTATTTATCAGTTCTGAGACCGGAGATATTGACTTCGAAGAGCTCAGAGTTCTTTGCAATGAAATCGATGGGAAATTGAGTTTTCTGACAAATCGTCTCCAGAAAGAAAAGCTTAAAAAAGACCATACTTATGGTGAAGAATTTGAGGATATTGGTATTATTATGATGATCCTTTCGCCTCGGTTTGATGTCTATAAAGAAAGAAAGTTGATTCGATTTAAAGAAAAATGGGCAGATATCCGTTTAAAGATCGATTATGAAAACTACCGGAAAGCGAGTAAAGAAGGGAAAAAATTGTTGCTTATAAAAAACATTGTAGATTCTATTATGGTGGTGGAAAGTCGAAAAAAAGGAGATTTTCAGGGAGAAAAGTTGATACATGATATTTTGCAGGCTTTGGACGTAAGGAGGGAGGACTTAGAAAAACTTTGACAGGCAAAGGTCATCCATGTCAGATGCGGAACGGTCATGACAGGGCAGGGTCAAAAAATTGGGCCTCCCTTGCATTATAAATACGCCATTTTATAAGAATAAACCGGAAGCCGGGCTTGACATTGCGGAAGGAACGGGATATCATAATCACATCGGGCGTCTAAATCCGATCCGGTATCGGAGGTGGCTGTTGGATCGGCGTGCAGGGTATCATGAAAACGATTTGAGTATCAGCATGACCGGCCAACGATAAAAAGTCAGCCTATTATGTTGATCCTTAAAAGTCAGGAGTTTTTAATGGAAAATATAAATGATCTCATTGATGTTTTATTGCGAGATGAAAAGAAAGCAAAAGAAATATATGAAGAAATTCAAAATGCCCCGGATTATTTGGAAAATAATTTTGAGGGAAAATTAAACAGTGATGGTTTATTGAAAATAATCGACAGAAGTTATAAAAATAAATATATAAAAATTATTCTCGGTGATGTTCTATATTTTTGCGATCATAATAGCGTTACAGATCCAATTTTTCGGAAATTGGTCAGATATCCGGGAAGAATGAGGAAAACATATTTCATAGCGTTAAGTCATTGCAACTTATCGTTTTATCAATTAATGTATTTGAATAGAAAGAAAGTTGGAACAGAGGCATTTTGTCAATTGATTTATCTGATCTACACCAATGATTGTTTTACGGATAAAGATTTAAGCCACTTTATGAGTAAAAATACATACCCTGCTGTACTTCTTGCGTCAGTGTTTCAATATCTACTGTCGTTGGATATCAAGGCCGATATGACGAAAAAACGGTTATTGGAAGAATGGCAAAAAAGTCATCCTAATGTGTTGTCGAAATGATCAAAGTCATCAGTTCAAAAACAAGACAAAAGGGGCAGGGATATGGAGGCTTTGAATTGAGATATCTCAAGCTGAACAAAGAAGGCATGGAAGAGATCCTTCTTGAGTATTATCATTTTGATTATGTAAAGAAGGCAAATTTCGAAACGGTCGAAGTCGATCTGAGGCAGGAAAACGGCGAATGGGTCCTGTATGTAAAAGCGTATCTGCATGCTGATTTGCAGGAAAACACGGATCATCGTGATTTTCCCGAAACGGACTTCAACAGAACGTCAAAACTGATGACCGAGGACGGAAACTTCTTTTACGGGAAATTCTGCGAAAAACAGATCAAAAAATTATTTCGAGGGCAGTATTATTTTGAAAAATTCTCCGGTGTGAAAAGAGTTTTTCTGCTCGGCCAAAAGGATGAACTCTGTCTCGTATGCCTGAAAGGGTTCGGACGGCGTCCTAAAAATTTTGAAGCCTTGGCGTTTACGGATACTTACCGGAAGATCTGAGATCGCGCCTGCTCCCGGATGGTGTCCTGACCAAAGCAAACGAGGGGATTATGCATAAAATAAAAAAGTGGATGACGAAAGATCATTGGTTTGATGAAGAATCTAATCAAGAGATCAGATCTTTTATCTGTCAGGATTTTGTTTTTGAAGATCCGGTCTGGCAGAATAACCCCCAAAATGCCATACAGTTGAATTTTACATCGATCCCAAAGCGCAAACGCAGTTCTTTTGTCGTGGGGTTCCTGCATGAATTACTGAATGGAAAAGATTTTTTCTCTGTGAATATGGCAGTATCGGAATTTCTGACAAGAAGAAGTTGGTCAAAGGGCATCCCTCAAAGGAGAACTATTTTGAGTTTCAAGGGTTCAATGAAGATATCGATTACCTGTATCATAATATCACCTACATCAAGGTAAGAGCAGGGCAATTGAACATCAGGCATTTTGTTAGATCTGTCTTCAAAAGGGTGTGCCCCGCATGCAACTATTATCTTATCGATCTGATCGGAATGATGGGGATCAGATTATATGACGAAAGGGGTTGCGTCATCGTGGCGAAAGATAAAAAGAAGTTAAAAGAACTGTCAGACAGGTATAGTAAATTTTTATCTTATCACTTCGAATAAAGTCCTGTTTCTTATTTTCGTAGACAACAGCACTCTTCTATGGTAAAATGGCGGGAGTTCATACAGACCTCCTGTGTAGTAAATTTTGTTTCGCAACTCTATTTTACCACAGATCTGTATGAACTCCTTTTTTATTCTCTCCTGTTCATAATTCACTACGCGAAAAACCCTCCCTGAAAACATCGGTTTTCAGGGAGGGTTTTTGTTCGAGAAGGGAGAGGAAGGGGTTCCGTCAGGCATGACATCGCGCGGAACTTCAAAAGTATTGCAGAACTCTTTAAGCTGAGACGCAGCGGAGCATGTAATTTTTCTGCCGGATCGTGGTATGATCCGGAGCTATCCCTTTATTCCCCGGTGCCTCTTGTCAAGAAGGAAAAAATCCGCTGCCTTTCATTGAAAACTTTTCTGGTTTACCTGAAAAATATTCAAAGAGAGGAGCGGAACTTTTAGGTGTCGCCAACAGTTCTAAGATGCGATGCAAAGAGGTACATGTGTGGGGAAAAACAGCCGCAGTCTCCAAATCGAAAACTCCGATCTTGTACATGCAAAAGATGTGCATGTGTCGGGGAAAGACAGGGCTAGAAGAGGATCAGGTTGCGGAGGGCCTGAAACACGACGGCCAGGCCCAGCGTCAGCCCGACGAGGGCAGGTTCGCGGCCCCTGCTCTCCCGCCGCTCGGAGAGGGAGACGCCGGAGATCACGGCTGCGGCGATGCCCACCAGCGGGGCAATGCGCATCCATGAGATCAGCAGGGCTATGATGCCGAACACCATGCCCACCAGCCCCGGTACGTTGAGGGTTCGGCTCGGCTCGGTGTGTTCGGAGCGCAGGGCGGCCGGATAGGGGACCGGGGCGGAGGGCGTCCGCTCCGGAAGCCGGCCTTTTCGCGGCTTTTGGTCCGCGGGCTGAGGCCCGGCGGTCTGCGAAAGATCGATCTGCCCGCGTTTAAAGCCGTATTCGGCCGGATCGGCGGGCGGGGTCAGCGGCTGTTCCGGTTGGGGCGGCGCGCTTTCCGTCTGCCCGGCGACGTCGGCGGAGGGCAGGGGGACGGCGATCTGCCCGAGCCGGAAGCCATACTCATTCGGCTCGGAGGGCAGAGTCAGGGCCTTTCCCGTTTCGGCCGGCGCTTCTCCTGTTACGGGCGCGCCGCAGCGGGCGCAGAAACGGTCGTCCGCCCGCAGGGCCGCGCCGCAGCGGGCACAGGGGCGCGTCTTTTCCAGGCGCTGGCCGCAGTGAGGACAGAATTTTCCGCCGCTTGGCAGTTCGGCGCCGCAATGGACGCATCTCATCTCTTTTCCCTCCCCTCAAAGCGTTCAGAGGATCTGCCGGAGGGAGATCACCCCGTCGATGGCCCGGATCCCTTCGAGGGCCTCGGCGGAGAGGGGATCGTCCAGCTCCAAAATGCTGTAGGCGTACTCGCCCTGGCTCTTGTCCAGAAAGTGGGCGATGTTGACGTTGTGGGCGCTGATGGCCCGGGTGATCCGGCTGATCATCTCCGCCACGTTCAGGTGCACGATGGTCAGGCGGGCGGCGGACTGGCGGGGCATGGAACAGGCGGGGAAGTTGACGCTGTTGACGATGTTGCCGTTTTCCAGGTAGTCCTTCAGTTGCCGGGCGGCCATGGCCGCGCAGTTGTCCTCGGCCTCGGGGGTGGAGGCCCCCAGATGGGGGATGCAGACCACGTTTTCCTCCCCCAGCAGTTCGTCCTGGGGGAAGTCGGTGACGTAGCGGGCCACCTTGCCCGACCGGATGGCCGCCAACATGTCGGCGCTGTTGACCAGCTCGCCCCGGGCGCAGTTGACCACGGCCACGCCCTCCTTCATCTTGGACAGGGCCTCGGCGTTGATCATCTCCCGGGTGGCGGGAAGGTAGGGCACGTGCAGGGTGATGTAGTCGCAGTCGGCGAACAGGGTGTTCAGGTCGTCGATCCTGCGGATGTTGCGGGAAAGGCTCCAGGCGGCCTCCACCGAGATGAAGGGGTCGTAGCCGTAGACCTCCATCCCCAGGGCATAGGCCGCGTTGGCCACCATGGCTCCGATGGCGCCCAGGCCGATCACGCCCAGCTTTTTCCCCAAAATCTCCGGGCCCACAAAGGCGGACTTGCCCTTTTCCACGGCCGGACCGACCTCGGCGCCCCTGCCCTTCAGGCTCCTGGCCCACTCCACGGCGGGCACCACCTTGCGGGAGGCCAGAAAGAGGGCGCACAGCACCAGCTCCTTGACGGCGTTGGCGTTGGCCCCGGGGGTGTTGAAGACCACGATGCCCCTTTTGGTGCAGACCTCGATGGGGATGTTGTTGACACCCGCCCCGCACCGCGCCACGGCCAGCAGGCTCTCGGGCAGGGGATAGTCGTGCAGCTTGAAGCTGCGCAGCAGGATGGCGTCGGGGGAGTCCGACTCCGGGGTCAGGCGGTAATTTTGGTCCAGCTCGGCGGCGGCCGCCGGGCTGATGGCATTCAGGGTCAGAATTTCGTACATCACGATACCTCCGGATCAGGCGTTTTCCAGCTCGAATTTTTTCATGAACCCGATCAGGGCTTTGACGCCCTCGACGGGCATGGCGTTGTAGATGGAGGCCCGCATCCCGCCCACCAGGCGGTGGCCCTTCAGGGAGACCAGGCCGGATTTGGCCGCCTCCTTGACGAATTTGTCGTCCAGCTCGGCCGAGGGGGTGATAAAGGGCACGTTCATCAGCGAGCGGTCGGCGGGGTTGACGGCGTTGGTGTAAAAGGCGCTGTTGTCGATGAAGTCGTACAAAAGCCCGGCCTTGTACTGATTGATCTTGTAAATTTCGGGGACCCCGCCCAGCTCCTTCAGCCAACGGAACACCAGCCCGGCCATGTAGATGGAAAAGCAGGGCGGGGTGTTGTAGAGGCTGTTCTCCTTGGCCTGGGTGCTCCACTTCAGCATGGTGGGGCAGATCGGCAGGGCCTGCTCCTCCAGATCTTTCCGGACGATGACGATGGTCACCCCGGCCGGGGCGATGTTCTTCTGGGCGCCGGCGTAGATCACCCCGAAGCGGGAGACCTCCACCGGCTCGGAGAGGATGTTGGAGGACATGTCGCACACCAGGGGCGAGGGCGTCTGCGGGAAGGCCGTGTAGCGGGTCCCGAAGATGGTGTTGTTGGAGGTGATGTGCACGTAGTCGGCCTCGGGCGAGAACATCTCGGGGGAGAGGGCGGGGATGTAGGTGTAGTTCTTGTCCTTGGAGGAGGCGACCAGCCGGATGTCGCCGTATTTCTGGGCCTCCTTAAAGGCCTTGTTGGCAAAGTTGCCGGTGACCACATAGTCGGCCTTTCCCTTTTTCAGCAGGTTCAGGGGCACGGCCTCGAACTGCGTGGAGGCCCCGCCCTGCACAAACAGGATGTCGTAGTTCTCGGGAACGCCCATCAGCTCCCGCAGCAAAAACACGGCCTCGTCCACGATGGCCTGAAAGGGCTTGGAGCGGTGGCTCATCTCGGCCACGCTCATGCCGGTGCCATGGTAATCCAGCATTTCAGCGGCCGCCTTCTCGAGGACGGGAAGGGGAAGCATGGAGGGACCGGCCGAAAAATTGTAGACGCGCATAAAAAAGGTTCTCCTTTCCCTGCCGGGCAGGGGTTTGTTTTTTTCCGAAAACGGGTATATTTGAGTATGGCGGGGTGCCGGCGGGGTGCCTGAGGCACACCCTGAACGCCCACTCTGACTAAGCGGAATTATTGATTATTTATCCTGCGATAAATATCTGTCGATATGCGAGGCTATGCCTCGCTCGATATGTGGGCTTGCGCCCACTCGATATGCAAAGTTCCGGTGCCGGCGGCACCTGGCAACGCGCCCACTCTAAGCAAATGTGAAGATTGCTTGATTTTCCTGCAATGTATTTTAGCTGATATACAGGCTCAGTTGCGCTCACTTTGTTCGATATGTGCCGCTTCGCGGCACGTTGTGGACGGACAATATACAAAGAACTTTTATACTCGTTCTAATTTGTCTTTTCTTCGCAAAGTCGGCACCCGCACCGGGCTTTCAATCTCGTTGCGCCAATGCCGGGGTGGGAGCCGGCGGCTCCAGGCAATACGCCCGCTCCAAATCATCGCGGCTCCTCAAAATCTATCCCCGCACCAGGCTTTCAATCTCGTCGTGACGATGGCGGACATGCGCCGCCATCGGACTCGATCGAAAATTTACGGTGAGTAAATTTTCGGGTGGAAAGAGGTGAATCAAAAGGCAAG
>CALVJY010000001.1 GCA_944332455.1 uncultured Clostridia bacterium | reverse complement strand
CAAGCCAAAAAGGGCATACGAGATAGTAGGGTGAATGGAGTTCAGACGTATGCAGTTCCGCGACGGAACAGCGATCGCTGCGGAGAGGAGCGGAGCCGATCGCGTCACGAATTCGGAGGGGCCGGCACGGAGGGAAAGCCCGGGCCGGCAGGAAGCGAAGATTGGGTTTTGAGCGTGCCGAAGGGCAGCAAAAAGCCCAAGCGAGCCAAGAAGGCGGCCTGGGCAAATGGTCGGAGTGGCGGGATTTGAACCCACGGCCTCATGGTCCCGAACCATGCGCGCTACCAATCTGCGCTACACCCCGAAATCTCGGATGAAAGCAGGACTTCACTTGACAGGCAAAGCAGCCCTTTCGCCTTCGGTCAAAGCAAAACTTCCGTTGCCGAACAGGGGAGAACCGCAAGCGGATCGCCTCTTTCAAAGGGCGCCGGAAAGCAAAAAGAAGTCAAGCGTATCTATTGTATCTTTTTTGCCGGGATTTGTCAATAAAAAAAGGCCCGTTGTCCGGATTTTTTCGATCGGCAGCCGAAAAAGAAAAGCCGTGCGGAGAGAGAACAGAATAGGTCAAAAAAAGAGGGGACCCCAAGAAAATGATAAAAATTCTGGAAAGTAGGCTTCAAGACTTGACGGCATAACAAAAAAGTGTTATAATATTAAGATAAAATATTACTTTAAATCGATAAAGCGAACGGCCGTTATCCCGCAAATACAGAGAGGAGAGTGGGGCGTTCTTTTCCCCCCAAAGTATTCTTAATCTGGCAGTTTTGCCGCTTAAAAGATATTGCAGAGCGGGGATCGAGTCGGGTCTTCCCGGTGCCGATGGGACTTTGAAAAAAGATCTTCTAGTCCCGTGGTGTTCACCACCGCCGAACTGTGGGCGGATCTGACTTCGACCACCTACGGCGGCTTCTACCTGAACTCGTCCAACAACATCTTTGTGGACACCGCCGAAGCGGATAACTATGTCGTCGGCGAGAACACCGTGATGAGCGCGGACGGGACCGAGCTGGTCAAATTCGCCTCGAACACGCTGACCTCGTTCACGCTGCCCGAGACCGTCACCGAGATCGGTCCCAACGCCTTCCGCGGCAACACCAGCCTGACCGGCGTGGACCTCGGCAGCGTGCAGATCATCGGAAATTCCGCCTTTTATCAGACCAATTTGGAAGGGATCACCATTCCCTCGACGGTCACCCGCATCGGCAATTCGGCCTTTACCAACTCGGCGCTGGCCGGAACACTGACCATCCCCTCGACGGTGACCTGGATCGGAGACTACGCCTTCCAGAGCACGCACATCTCCGCTCTGATCATCCAGGACGCCCCGGTCTATATCCGGAACTATGCTTTCGCCTATATTCTGGAACTGAACGACATCGACCTGGGGGACGAGACCCGCTACCTTGGGGACAACGTCTTCACTTTCGAAGATTACATGGATTATGACAAGCAGGAGATCGAACTGGTCCTGCCCGCTTCCATCATCGCCATCAGCGAGTACGCGTTCGACTATTCGGAGTACTTCACGGCCATTTACTGCTGCTTCACGCAGGAATACGCCGAGAGCCTGTACGGCGTCATCCAGAACGAGGACACCGAGTACGAAGTGGAGTGGAGCGAATGGTGGACGGATTACATCTACTGCGATCTCGTGTTCGGCTACACCCCCGGAGAATAAGGTTTCCGGACGCCGTCTTTGAATCCTAACATCGGCCCGTTCCTTGGGAACGGGATCCGGCAGGAGCGCCGGGGCGGTCCGCCCCGGCGCTCCGTCTGTCCTGCGGCGGGTGCGGCGGCATAAGCGCGGGGCAAAAAAACGGGCATAGGAAAGCCGAACACAGAAACTTTTGTCCTGCGGCGGGAAATGCGGGAGGAAAGAGCGGACATGCAGGGGCAAAGGGCGTATCGGGAAGAACAGAGGGCGGACGAGGAAGATCGGACGCAGAAGCTGTCCTGCGGCGGGCAGCGGACGTGCTGACCCATGCCTTGCGCTTTAATGGAGAATAAATATCCGAAAAGATCGGCCCGCCAATTTAACGCAGGACAAGAGTTTATATATCTGTTCTTCCGCACGGCCTTCTCCGCCGTCCGCCCGGCCGCGGGGAAAAAGAGACCGAAAGGAGAAGGGACGCCGGGGCGGTTTTCGGCGCTTTCTCCGCCAAAAGACGGGGGAAATGCGGCCGCCGGGCTTAAGCTGTTTGTCTTTTTCCCGATTGTGTGGTATAATGAATGAAAGTGTGAACAAAGGAGGCAGACGACATGAACGTCGGCAAGATCGTCGCCAGGACGGCGGCAAAAACCGCGCTCTGCATTTTGCTGCTTCTCATCCTGACCTTTGCCGTGACCGCGCTGGTCTGGCCCATGGCCCTGGGAGATCTGGGGGCCAAGTGGAACATTTCCTTTCTGGCCACCACCTTCACGGCCCGGGGGTATGACTATTCCGGGGACATCAACGACCTGGGGCTGACCGTGGAGCGGGCGGTGCAGTACGGGGACGACCGCATGATCGTGCTGTACGGCACTGCCCTGACCGAGGAGGAGGCCTTCGGGGACTTTGCCGACTTCAAGGACGGACAGCTGCAGACCGGCATCCGCTCGGACTACCGCTCCTATGTGTACGGCAACATCGCCCGGGCCCACTTCCGGCAGGGAAGACCGGACGAGGCCGTGGCGGCGGCCCGGGAGGGGGTGGCCCTGACCGGTTACGTCCGCAACTGTGCCCTAAGCTACTTGGTGGGGGAGCTGACTGACCGCTCCGACTCTACGCTGGCCGAACGCGAGGCGGTCCGGCAGGCCCTGGACGACTACTTCTCCGAGTTTGCCACGGCCTACGGCGAGGACCCCTCGGAGCAGAACCGGGAGGCCTACCTGAACGTCTGCCTGGATTACTATTCCTACTTCAAGTACATGGACGACGCCGCCGGCATGGCCCGGATGGAGGAGATCTACGAGCAGTTGACCGCCGAAAGCTGACTGCGGGCCGCACTTCAAACTGAAAGACCCGGCCGGAATGGGTTCCCGTTCCGGCCCTGCCGTTCGTCCCCGGAGGGGGACGTTAAAAAACGCTACTTTTTTTTGTGGAGAGGTTTTCCATGTCGAGAGATACCGTACTCGTGCTGGACTTCGGAGGACAGTACAACCAGCTGATCGCGCGCAGGGTGCGGGAGCACAACGTCTACTGCGAAATGCTGCCCTGCACGGTGGGGATGGACCGCATCCGGGCCATGAAGCCGGCGGGCATCATCTTCACCGGCGGCCCCAACAGCGTGTTCGAGGAGGGTTCGCCCAAGATCGATCCCGCCCTGTTTTCCCTGGGGGTGCCGGTGCTGGGCATCTGCTACGGCTGTCAGCTGATCGCCTTCACCCTGGGGGGGACCGTCAAAAGTTCCCAGGTGCGGGAATACGGCCGGCAGGAGCTGATCCGCAGGGGGAGCAGCCTGCTGTTCGAAGGCGTGCCGCAAAAGTCGGCGTGCTGGATGAGCCACACCGACCGGGTGGAGGCTCTGCCGGCGGGCTTTTCGGTCTCGGCCGTCACCGACACCTGTCCGGCGGCCGCCTTCGAGGATCCCGCCCGGAAGATCTACGGGGTGCAGTTCCACCCCGAGGTCATGCACACCGAGTGCGGGGAAAAGATTTTGCACAACTTCCTCTACCTGATCTGCGGGCTGAAGGGGGACTGGACCATGTCCGGGTTCGCCCGGGAGACCGTGGAAAAACTGAAGGCCAAGCTGGCCGGCAAAAAGGTGCTGTGCGCGCTGTCGGGCGGGGTGGACTCGGCCGTGGCCGCCGCGCTGGTGCACCGGGCCTGCGGGGAAAACCTGACCTGCATCTTCGTCGATCACGGCCTGCTGCGCAAAGACGAGGCCGAGGAAGTGGTCCGGGTGTTCCGGGACGAGCAGGGTATGAACCTGATCAAGGTCGACGCCTCCCAAAGGTTCCTGGCCGAGCTGGCCGGGGTGTCCGAGCCCGAGAAAAAGCGCAAGATCATCGGCGCGGCCTTCATCCAGGTCTTCGAGGAGGAGGCCAAAAAGATCGGCGCCGTGGATTTTCTGGTGCAGGGGACCATCTATCCCGACGTCATCGAGAGCGGGCTGGGGGGATCGGCCACCATCAAGAGCCATCACAACGTGGGCGGCCTGCCCTCGGTGGTGGACTTCAAGGAGATCGTGGAGCCCCTGCGGGACCTGTTCAAGGACGAAGTGCGGCGGGTAGGCTTCGAGCTGGGGCTTCCGGCCTCCATTGTCATGCGGCAGCCCTTCCCCGGACCCGGCCTCGCCATCCGGGTGATCGGCGCCGTCACCGCCGAAAAGCTGGCCATTCTGAGGGAGGCCGACTTCATCTTCCGGGACGAGATCGCCAGGGCCGGGCTGGACCGGGAGATCTGGCAGTACTTCGCGGTGCTGACCGATCTGCGCAGCGTGGGCGTGATGGGGGACGAGCGGACCTATGACTACACCGTGGCCCTGCGCGGGGTGACCAGCGTGGACGGCATGACCGCCGACTGGGCCCGCGTCCCTTTCGAGGTGCTGGAAAGGATCAGCAGCCGCATCGTCAACGAGGTCCGGCACGTCAACCGCATCGTCTACGACATCACCAGCAAGCCCCCCGCAACCATTGAGTGGGAATAATCCCCGGCCAGACGCAAAATTCCGCTGTGCGGAATTTTGGCCGGACTTGAGGGGACAACCGTTGTTCACTTTGCCTTTGGCAAAGCTCTGCAACGTTTTTCCCCTCTCAAAAGGCGTTGCCTTTTGATTCACCTCTTTCCGCCCGTGGCTTTGCTCACCGCAAAGCCACGATCGTGCAAAACGTCGGCGCATGTCCGCCGTTTTGCGAAAACAGATTAAACTTCCGGCCAGACGTCATTTTCCGCCGATGGCGGAAAATGAGCCGGACTTGAGGGGACAAGGCGGCAGCGCCGCCGGGCGAGAATGCCCACGCTGTCTGAAAGGAAAACCCGATTGTTTTTCCTGCAACAGGTTTTCTTTTGGCAAAGCTCTGCAACGTTTTCCCCTCTCAAAAGGCCTTGCCTTTTGATTCACCCTTTTTCGCCCGTGGCTTTGCTCACCGCAAAGCCACGATCGTGCAAAACGTCGGCGCATGTCCGCCGTTTTGCGGAAACAGATTAAACTTCCGACCAAGCGCAAAGTCTCGCTTTTGTTAAGAGTTTTGCTGCGAGGACGAACTTTAAACGAAAAGAACAATATTTGGCCAGGGCGTACAAAAAGGTGCCTGTGGCACCCGGCAGCGCCGCCGGGCGAGAACGCCCACGCTGTCTGAAAGGAAAACCCGGTTCTTTTTCCTGCAACAGGTTTTCTTTCAACAAAGCTCTGCCGTGTTTTTTCCCTTCCAAGGGCAAGTGCAGGGAATAAAAAGTTTGCTCTTCAATTTGTTTCGTGTGGGCGTACTTGCATGGTGCCTCAGGCACCACCCTTTTTCAGCCGTGGTATGCTTCGAGGTGTGCCCCTTTACGTTGTAAGCAAAGTTTTGGACCATGAGCGGGGAATTTTATCCGGGGAATAAACCGGCCGTGGCCGGAGAAGGAGAACGAACCATGTTGGATTACCGCTATGACACCCAGCTGCTGATCGAGGGGACCGACCTCGACGAGGATAAGATCAGCGCCTATTTCAACGAGCACTTCGAGGGCGACTGTCTGCTGGCCGTGGGGGATAAGGAGCTGATCAAGATCCACTTCCACACCAACGAGCCCTGGAAGGTGCTGGAGTACTGCGCCACCCTGGGCGAGATCTACGACATCGTCGTGGAGGACATGGACCGGCAGACCCGGGGCCTGCACGGCTGAAAAGACAGAGAGGTTGAAGGAGCGGCGAAGGCGTCCTTCCGGCAGTTTGTGCCCGCTCTGCGGCCGGAGGGCGGCCTGCCGTGTGCCAAGGGGCCAACAGGAGGGCCGGGAGGCGTCAGGTGGAAGACTGGTTTGTGACAGAACAGCTGGACGGAGATACCTTTGCCGTCAGCGAACCCCGCCACTGGGAGCAGCCGCACTGCTACCTGCTGCGGGGAAAAGAGCGCGCCCTGCTCCTGGACGCGGGGCTGGGCGTGGCCGACCTGCGGGCCGCCGTCGTCCGGCTGACCGATCTGCCCCTTTCCGTGGCGCTCACCCACGCCCATTGGGATCACATCGGCGGTCTGCGGCAGTTTCCCGACTTTGCCGTGCACGGGGCGGAGGAGAGCTGGCTGAGTTCCGCCTTTCCGCTCCCGGACGAGCAGGTCCGGCAGAGCCTGACCCGGGAGCCCTGCGCTTTTCCGCCCGGCTTTGATCCGAAAAATTACCGTCCCTTCCGGGGAAAGCCGGCCCGCCTCCTTCGGGACGGAGAGCGGCTGGATCTGGGCGGCCGGGCTCTGATCGTGCTGCACACGCCCGGACATTCCCCGGGCCATTGCTGTTTTTACGAGGCGGAGCGGGGGTATCTCTTTTCCGGCGATCTGCTCTACTGCGGACGGCTGGACGCCTTCTATCCGACCACCGATCCTTGGGCTTTTCGCGCCTCTCTGCACCGGGTGCGGGCGCTGGAGGTCGGCCGGATCTTTCCCGGTCACCGCACGCTGAAGGTGCCCCTCGATCTGCCCCGGCGGGCGGCGGAGGCCTTTGACCGGCTGGCGGAGGGCGGCATGAGGCCGGGACTCTATGATTTCGAGAATTTCTCTGTCCGGATCTGACGGAAAGCGGGACCGGAAGTTAGGAAACAGGGAGGCGCCATGACCTGGCAGGAGGAGGCGGCGGCCCGGCTTCGCCGGGGCAATGCCCTGCTGTTCGAGAAAAAAAGTCTGCTTCTGGCCCCGCTGGCGGCGGAGCTGGAAGGGTGCGGCCGCCGCAGAACGGCCTTTTGGGCGCTGGACCTGGCCGAAGAGATCGCCGGGGAACTGAAGGCGCGAATGCCCGAAGAGGGGCGTCCTGCCGCAGCCGTGGCGGCCTCCCGCGCCTGGGCGGCCGGTGCGCTCCGCATGCCGGCGGTCCGCCCGCTGATCCTGGCCTGCCACGCGGCGGCCCGGGAGACGGACCGGGAGAATGCGGCTCTTTGCCATGCGGTGGCCCAGGGCTGCAGTACCGTTCATGCCAGGGGGCACGCGCTGGGGCTTCCGATCTACGAGCTGACCGCCCTGGTCCTGCGCTTCGGCCTGGAACGCGGAGAAGTGCTGGAGGCGCGGGCGGCGGAATATCTGGACCGGCTGCGGCGGACGGCCGATCGTCCTGCGGCGGCCTTTCTGAAGGACTGAGCTGCGGCCAGACGGGCAGGATCCTTTCTGACTGCGTGCAGAACCGCAGGGTCATGGAGGTTTTATGGACGTTCCCATCGATGTTTCGCAGGTCGAGATCCGGACGGCGCGGCTGGTGCTGCGGCCCTGGAGGCCGGAGGATCTGGCCGATCTGTACGCCTATGCCTCGGTGGAGGGCGTCGGAGAGATGGCGGGCTGGCGGCACCACGAGTCGCCGGCGGACTCCGAGGCCATTTTAAAAATTTTTATATCCGAAAAAACGTATTTGCGCTGGCCGACAGGGAGACCGGAAGGGTCATAGGCTCGCTGGGGCTTCACCCGTCCTGGACCGAGGAGGATCCGGCTTACCGGGGGCTTCGGGCCAAGGAGATCGGCTATGTGCTGGCCAAGGACCGCTGGGGGCGGGGACTGATGCCGGAAGCGGTCAGAGCCGTGCTGGCGTTCTGTTTTGAACGCTGTTCCCTGGACGCCGTGACCGTCGGCCATTTTGCCGGCAACAGGCAGTCCGAAAGGGTCATCGAAAAGTGCGGGTTCCGCCTCGTCAGACAGGAGGAGTACTTCGCCAGACAACTGCAAAAAAAGATCCCCGGCTTGAAATACATCCTGCTGCGGGAAGATTTTCAAAGGGATCCCGGAGAGGGAGCCGCCCCCGACAGGCAGAAGGGGAGTTCCCGCGGCGAGACACATCAAAGACAAAATATTTTCAATCATATCGGAGGTAACGAGATGGAACAGAACAAGCGGCCGGAAAACATGGCCCGAATCAACACCGCGGCGCTGGCCGAGGCCTTTATCGCCGAGCAGGTGGAGGCCGTCCGCAAGCAGGTCGGAGACAAAAAAGTGCTGCTGGCGCTGTCCGGCGGGGTGGACTCCTCGGTGGTGGCCGCCCTGCTTATCCGGGCCATCGGCAAAAACCTGGTCTGCGTGCACGTCAACCACGGTCTGCTCCGCAAGGGCGAACCCGAGCAGGTCATCGAGGTCTTCCGCCATCAGATGGACGCCAACCTGATCTATGTGGACGCGGTCGACCGCTTCCTGGACAAGCTGGCCGGGGTGGCCGATCCCGAGCAGAAGCGCAAGATCATCGGGGCCGAGTTCATCCGGGTCTTTGAAGAGGAGGCCCGCAAGCAGGAGGGGATCGAGTTCCTGGCGCAGGGCACCATCTATCCCGACATCCTGGAGAGCGGCCCGGTCAAGGCCCATCACAACGTGGGCGGCCTGCCCGAGGACCTCAAGTTCGAGCTGGTCGAGCCCTTAAAATTCCTCTTCAAGGACGAGGTCCGGGTGGTCGGCAAGACGCTGGGCCTGCCCGACGGCATGGTCTACCGCCAGCCCTTCCCCGGCCCCGGCCTCGGGGTGCGCTGTCTGGGCGCCATCACCCGCGACCGGCTGGAGTGCGTGCGGGAATCCGACGCCATCCTGCGCGAAGAGTTCGCCAAAAACGGCCTGGAAGGCAAGGTGTGGCAGTACTTTACCGTGGTGCCGGACTTCAAGTCGGTGGGCGTCAAGGATAACAAGCGCTGCTTCGAGTACCCCGTCATCCTGCGGGCGGTCAACACGGTAGACGCCATGACGGCCACGGTGGAGGACGTCCCCTTCCCGCTGCTCCAGCACATCACCGACCGCATCACCAAAGAGGTCCCCGGCGTCAACCGCGTGCTGTACGACCTGACCCCCAAGCCCTGCGGCACCATCGAGTGGGAATGATCTCTGTTTGACTGACAGGATCTTTCAGGGCAGAAAAGAGGTTATCCGAGGGTGAGGCGATTTCGCATTTCTCATCAGGATGCGGAGTAAGGAGTTTTTATGAGTATTCGCATTGAAAGGGTGGATGCCTCTTTTTCCCTGGCCAATCAGCCCTTTGAGATCCGGGGGAGGCTGGCCGTCACCTTTGACGGAGCCTGGCACTGGCGGGAGGAGCTGACCGGGCGGACGGAGATGACCTTTCCGGAAGAGCCCATTCCGGAAGGTTCGCTGGCCCTGGCGGCCTTTGAAGGGGAACAATGCCTGGGGCTGGCCGTTCTCCGGGACGACTTTTTCCGCTATATGTACCTGCACGACCTCAAAGTGAACCGGGACTGCCGGGGCAAAGGGGTGGGAAGGCGGCTGATCGAGGCCGCCGTCGCCGCCGCGAAGGAGCGGGGCTATCGGGGGATCCGGACGATCTGTCAGGACAACAACCTGGACGCCTGTCTGTTCTACCTGGCCTGCGGCTTTGTCATCGGCGGGCTGGACACCATGGGCTATCGGGGGACGCCGCAGGAGGGGAAAAAGGACATCCGCTTTTACCTGGATCTGCCCGGGGAGGAACAAATATGAAGGTGGCGCTGCTGCAGATGACCGGCGGAGATCATAATCTGGAGAAGGGCCTGGCGTTCTGCCGGCAGGCTCGATCCTGCGGGGCCGATCTGGCTCTGTTCCCCGAAATGTGGAACTGCGGCTACGACCTGAGCGGCAGCCTCTCCGACATCCGCGCCCGGGCGGTCCCGGCCGACGGTCCCTTTGTGACCGCCCATCGGAAGCTGGCCGAAGAGCTCGGCATGGCCGTTGCCGTCACCTTTCTGGAGGCGGACGGCCCGGCGCTGAAGAACTCGGTGATCCTGTTCGACCGCCGGGGCCGGGAGGTGCTGCACTATGCCAAGGTGCACACCTGCGATTTCGGCGAGGAAAGGGTGCTGACCCGGGGAGAGGGCTTTTTTACGGCTGACCTCGACACGGCCGAGGGTCCGGTCCGGGTGGGCGCCATGATCTGTTTCGACCGGGAGTTCCCCGAGAGCGCCCGCCTGCTGATGCTTCAGGGGGCGGAGGTGGTGCTGGTGCCCAACGCCTGCCCCATGGAGATCAACCGCCTCTCCCAGCTCCGGACCCGGGCCTTCGAGAACATGATGGGGCTGGCCACGGCCAACTATGCCTTTCCCCATCCCGACTGCAACGGCCACTCCTCGGCCTTTGACGGCATGGCCTACCGGGAGGGAGAGCCCGGCTCCCGGGATACCCTGATCGTGGAGGCGGGAGAGGGCGAAGGGATCTTTCTGGCGGATTTTCCCCTCGGGCAGATGCGGGCCTACCGCAGCGCCGAGGCGCACGGAAACGCCTACCGCCGGCCCGATCTTTACGGCGGGCTGACCGAGGAGGGGGTCTTGCCGCCCTTCGTGCGCCCGGACCGGAGGTGAGCGGGCCGCCCGCTCCGGCCTTCCGCACTTCCTCTTTTGCGCCGTTCCTGCGGGACAGTGAGGCGCGCGAGAGCCTGACGGAAATTATCGCGAAGAGCCTGACGGGAATGATTTTGATCTGAAACAGCCGGGAATTTATGGCCCAAGGCGTTCGGTCGATTCGCTTGAAAAAGGGCAGGACGGCCTTGTTTTTCTCCTCTTTTCCAACGGAGTATTCGTCCCAGACAAATGAAGCGTATTCAGCTCAGACAAAGAGCCCTCCCCAAGCCTTGTGCTTGGGGAGGGCTCTCGCGTGACAGAAGTCTGACCGCCGGATTCCGCGGAGATTAGACTTTGCCAGGTTTGGCATGGACATGTAAGACCGATTTTTCCGATTTTACCCGGGCAAAACGGCGTCTCCCGGCCTCGGCATCGGCAGATAAAGCCATTTTCCCGGCCTTGGCGTCGGCGGGTAAAATCGATCCGGCTTTACCGGAAAGAAAACCGATCTTGCCTATTTTCCGGCCTTTATCGAAAGAAAGCCGATCTTAGGCTTTTATCGGAAAGAAAACTGATCTTGCCTATCTTTCCGACTTTACCGGAAGAGAAAGCGGCTCTTTCCGGCTTGGGGACCAGAAGGGGAGCGGACTGCTTGGAACAAGGCCCGGTCAACCGACCATGTTGATGAAGCTTTCGTAGGTCCCGGGGAAGAACAGGAAGACGACGATGAGGGCGATCAGCGCCAGGAAAATGATCTGGAACAGCAGATTGCGCTTGGACATGGCCTCCAGCCCCACGATGCCGACCAGGGCCAGGGAGCCGTAGGTGCGCAGGATCTGCAGGATATTCATGAAGGTGCCGTCCGGAATGAAGTCGAAATTGGAATCGATGATCAGCACGGCATAGACCAGCACCAGCACCACGGCCAGGATCTCCCCCAGAATGTCGAAGAGTTTTTCGGAACGTTTGAACATAACATACCTCCTTGGATCGGACGTTCAGCCGATTGTGCCCTCTATTTTACCCGAGCCGGGGCCGATTGTCAACCCGAAACGGGGAGAAAAAGCGGGAGGCAGGACCTTGCAAAACGGGATGGACGGAAGAATCCGAAAGTTTTCGGCCCGGTTGCCACGAGGTTTTGTCCTCTTTTTGCCCTTTCGGCAAAAGATCGGAGCAAAAGATCGGTCCGAAAAATTTTTTTTGACCGGCTGCGGGGCGCATTTGCCCTCCTTCCGGCCCGTCGGACCGATTTCGGAAGCGGAAACCTTTGGCTCTTATTTAAGTTATTTGATGAAAAAAGTTGAGAGAAATCGAGAAATATGTTATAATGGGAAAAGAAAAATATCTTGACAGAGATTTTGAGTCGTTAAAAGTTGAGAAAAAGAGGGGAATGTGCTATAATGAGAGTGCAAACTTGGAATTAAAAACGGAAAGGCGGGAGGGAGCGTATGAGTATCATAGTAAAATGTCCGATTTGCGGAACGATAATAGAAGACGAGCCTTACACGGAATGCTCCTATTGCGGATGGGGATATACGGGCGTAGAGGTTTGTTATGATTTGGACGAAAAAGAAGATTATAATTTAATGAGTATGGATCAGGCAAAGGAACTTGTAGCCAAGGGCCTGAACATCTGGGGAGAGCCGCTCCCGAAAGGGCCGGAAACAAAATAGAACAGGAATCACGAGAAAAAATTGCAGGAGAGGAATAAAATGCTTTGGTTAAGATTAAAGGAAATAATTGGTTCAAAAGTTTATTATTACTATCAGAATGAAGGGATAGGAGAATGGGGACTATTATGCTATGATCAAGAGACAGGGGACAGAATTTGCCTGAAATTGGCGGAAGGAGATAGTGAAGACTATTATAAATACCGAGGTCATGCGTTCTCTAAGATAATGGATTGTTCGGAAAAAGGTCACTTTCCTGAAAAAGCCATTGTGGCCTGGGGATAAGGGCAAACAAAAGCAGCAAACAAAGCAAAAGCACCAAGTCGAAAGACAAGGTGCTTTTTCTTTGCGTAGGAAAACCTTACAGGACAGGATCCCGGCGGTTCGTTGGGCGGGCGGTTCCGTTCACAGCCGGGCAGGCTCCTCCTCTTGGCGGGGAGAGCGCTCAGATGAGAAACTCGGCGACCAGAGGACGGTGATCGCTCCAATGCAAGTCCCCTTTGACCGCGGCGGGGGAGGCGGCGACGGCGTTCGCAAAGAGGAGATGATCGAGGGCGTCGGTGTCGAGATGAGTCAGCAGACTGCCGTCATTGACGGTCTGAAATCGTTCGCCCGCGGCGGTTGCAACGTCTGCGTTATTCAGGTCTCCTCCAATCAGAAAGGCGTCTGAGGGATATTGTTCGGCGATCCGTGCGGCCTGCTCGTTCAGGACCTGCTGGCCGCGGAGGTTGTAGTGGTCAACTTCCACCCCGTAGATCTGTCCCGGAGTCTCGGGATCGGAGAAGGGAACGGCCGGCAGATGGGTGCCCAGCACGATCAGGTGCTTGCCCGAGGTCTTTTCCCGAAGGCGTCCCCACACGGCCACTCTGGGGCGGCCCTCCACTTCGCGGAAGTAGTTGGCGGACATGCCCCGGAAGACCGAATGCAGCTGGGCGGGCGTGTCGGAAATGGCAAAGGAGTCCTCCTCCGCCACCTCGAATCGTTCGGTTTTGACCAGTACAAAGTTCACAAAACGGTGTTCATACTGGTTGACCTTGCCGTAGTAGGGATAATCCCTCAGCTCATTGCCGAAATCGGATTCGCGCAGGGCCGTGTAGCCCATCTCTTCGGCAGAGGCGAGGATCTGCTCGTCCTGCCAGGCGGCGGCCTCCTGCAAAAACACGATGTCGGCGTCCTCCGCCTCCAAAAAGGTCCGCTGCGCTTCCCAGCGGGCTTGCGCGGTCAGGGTCTCTCCGCCGTAGGTGTATTCGGAGTGCCAGAACTCGCCGGCCAGCAGATTCATGGTGATCGCCTTCACCGGGGTGTCCTTGGGCTGCTCGGCCGAGGACTCGTCGCCGCCCGGCGCGCAGGCTGCGGCAAACAGCAGCGTCAGTGAAAGGGTCAGGGCCAAAAGCCCCACACAGCACTTTTTCATTTTCGTCATCCCCTTGTCCGGAATTTGCGGAGATCTCCGCTGCCTCTATTATAACCCGGATCGCCGCAGATGGCAAGTGTTTTTCAAAAATTATTAAAAATTTTTTAATCTGAAAGATTGACAAGTGTCACTCATGATTGTATACTTAAATTATGACATTGAAAGTTCCGCCCATCCGGAGAAGTTCCGGAGAGGCGGACAGGAGGCGGACATGCGGTTGGAACGAATGGATTTTTCCTTTGCCCTGGACGGGGAGGAGCAGACGGGCGGAGGCGCTCAGACGGAGTTTTGCTTCGGCAACCTGACCGTGCGGAGGCGGCTCCGCCAATTCGGCGGGGGAACAGAAAGTCTGCTGACCTGGGAAAACGAGGGGAGTTCGCCCACCGGGCGGCTGCGGGAGGTGTGCGACCTCGACTTGACGGCCGAGGTCGGAAGGGCTCCCTTAAAGCCCGGTTTTTTGCCGCCGGCCGGAGAGCTGGAGGTGTTTTCTTCCCGAGGGTCGGACTGGTCGGCTTCCGAATTCATCCCCGTCCGGACCCCACTGCCGGAGGGGGAGAGCCTGGTCTTCCGGCCCCGGGGAGGGAGGTCCTCACAGGGCGTGCTTCCCTTTTTTGACCTCAACCTGGGGAAGGAGGGCCTGTTGATCGCCGTGGGCTGGACGGGGCAGTGGTTCCTCCGCTTCGACCGGGAAGAGGACCGGGTGCGCGTCCGGGCGGGCGTGGAACCATTGGATTTTTACCTGCTCCCCGGCGAGCGGGTGCGCACGGCCTCGGTCTTTGTGATGCCCTATGGCGGGGGACAGACGGCGGCGCACAACGCCTTCCGGCAGATCATCCGGGAACGCTACCTGCGGGCGGGCGGACCGAAGCCCCCGCTGTTCCTCAACGCCTGGGGCGGCGCTTCCTCGGCGTTTATGGAGGAGGCGATCGCCAAGGCCCCGGCGGACATCGAGGGCTTTTGGGCGGACGCCGGCTGGTATGGCGCCTATGAGGGTTCCTGTCCCGACGAATTCACCGGGGAGTGGGGGCGCTACACCGGGGACTGGCAGGTCAATCCCGGCGCCCATCCCGACGGGCTGAAGGAGGTATATGCCGCCGCCGGGCGGGCCGGCCTGGAACGGCTGCTCTGGCTGGAGCCGGAGCGGGCCTTCGAGGGAACGCCTCTGCTGCGGGAACATCCGGGTTGGTTCCGCCGGGAGCCGGTTTCCGGACAGTACCTGCTGGATCTGGGCAATCCGGAGGCCCGGGAAGCCGTGTTCGCGCTGTGGAGCGGGCTGATCCGGGAACTGAATCTCAGCTGGGTGCGGCAGGACTTCAACATCGATCCCCTGCCGGCCTGGGAGGCCTCCGATCCCGAGGGGCGGCGGGGGATCGCCCAGCTGAAGCACATCGAGGGGCTGTACCGGTTGTGGGAGGACCTGCGGGCGGCCTTTCCCGGCCTCGGCATCGACAACTGTGCCTCGGGCGGGCGGCGGCTGGACTGGGAGAGCTGCGGCCTGACTCTTCCGCTGTGGCGGAGCGACTATGCCTGCTCCTTCAACGCCGACGGCGAGGCCCAGCAGAACCATCAGACCGGGCTGTCCTGGTGGCTGCCCTTTCACGGCACCGGCACCACAGTCACTCCGGTGCGGACGACCTACGAAATGCGCAGCGTCTACGCCCCCGGCCTGGTGGTGCGCATGTTCGCCTATCCCGAAATCCCTTCCGATCAGGATCCCGTCCTGCTGGAGCGGCTCCTAAAAGAGTACAAGAGGGTGCGTCCCTTTTTGTCCGGAGATTTTTTTCCGGTGTTCGGTTTTCCCTCCGAGCCTGCCGCCTGGAACGGGGGACACTACCGCCTGCCGGACCGGGACGAGGGGCTGCTCCTGGCCTTTCGCCGTCCCGAAAGCGTCTGCCCGGAGGCAGAGCTTTTCCTCGAGGGCCTCTGCCCGGAGGGACGCTACGAAACAGAGGACGCGGACACCGGGGAACGGAAAATTTTGTCCGGGGCCGAACTTTCCCGCCTGACCCTCCGTCTGCCGCAGCGTCCCTCGTCCGCCCTGCTGTTCTACCGGCGGGTGTGAACGATCTTCTAAAAACGTCCTCATTTCCCGTTCCCGAAATTGGCGGAAGGAGATCGTGAAGATTATTATAAATACCGAGGTCATGCTAAAATAACGGATTGTTCGGAAGAAGGTCATTTCCCTGAAGAAGACCTTGTGGCCTGGGGATAAGACTGAACCTAAATCAACAGACAAAGCAAAAGCACCAAGTCGAAAGACAAGGTGCTTTTTGCGCTTTCAAAAGATTTCTGATCCGGCAGATACCCGGCAGATGGGGGAGTGATCTTCCGCCATGAAACCAACCCTGGGCGGGGTGGATTTTTCAGCGGTACCACAGCTCCAGGTAGGAGAGGGTGAGCTTTTTCATGGCCTCGAAGACCACGCTCCGGCGGTAGAACTCGGTGAAGACCGCCAGGCTCTGCTTTTCGCCGGTGCGGCACTTTTCGGTCAGGTACCCTTCGGCGATCAGGCGGTCCACGGCGGCCGGTCCTGCCGCTTTGGAGGCCTGTCTGACCAGGGCCTCAAAGAGGACGGGGGAGCTGTCCCGCTCGAGGGCGGTCCAGATGTTGACCTTGCAGATGCCGTCCTGAAAGAGGTCGGCGATCTGATCTTCGGAGACCGAGGAGGCGCCGTGCAGCACCAGCATGGGGCCGACCGCCCGCCTGATCTCCCGGGCCAGCTCGCCGTGATAGTGCAGATCCTTGCCCGAGGCGCGGTGCTCGGTGCCCAGGTTGGCCACCATCATGTCCACCCCGGTCTTGGCGGCGTATTCTTTGGCTCTGTCGGGGGTGGTCAGCTCGTTCCCGGCCGCGCCGCCGGCGTCCACGATCTCGTCGCAGGCCCCTTCGATCAGGATCTTCCCCTTGTGACGGCGGACAAACTCGGCCGTCCGGGCCATGTTTTCGGCAAAGGGGAGGGCGGAGGCGTCGTACATCACCGAAGAGTAGGGGGAAAGGTCGCCCTCCAGCAGTTCGGCGTCCAGATCGAACTGCACATGGTCGAGGTGGATCAGGGTCTCGACGTCCTCGTAGGGGCCGCCCGGGCCGGCGAGGATCTCCGCGTCGTCCCGGAAGAGCTTCAGCCCGGTCCTCCAGTCCTTTGCGCAGGCGTAGTTGGGGGCCTGAGAGCGGTGGCCGTAGTTGACCGTGATGGCCAGAATGACGGGCACCGGCCGGCCGAGCTGACGGCCCCGCTCCTGCGCGGCGGCCAGCACGGCCTCGGTGGTGGTCTGGTTTTCCGAGCAGAAGCAGGGCAACACCCAGCCCTCGCGGGCGGCCCGTTCGTACACCGCCCGGACTTTTTCATAGTTTGTGACGATCATGTCCGGCCCTCCCGATCAGAACACCGTCAGTTCGCAGTCCAGATAGGCCGAAAAGGCCTCGGTCAGGACTTCCTTCAGCTGCCCGGGGGTGACGCTGACGTGGTGGCGGTAGCCGTTTCTGCCGATGTAGCGGAGGATCTTTTCGAGGTCGTGGATCTCGGCCACGCCGCCGCAGCCGAAAAAGGCCTCCTCGATGGGCTCTCCGGTAAATTTCCCCTCCCCGAGATAGGCCGAGATCTTGCCGTCCTCGGTCTTGGCGCTCAGGAAGGTAAAGTCGCAGGGGGCGATCCGGCCCTCGCAGGCCCCGAAGGCGCAGCCCTTGCCCCAGGTCTTGGAGAACATCTTGTGATCGCTCACTTTTCCGCCGTCGGTCATCAGCTCCCTGGCCACCGGGCCGCAGTGGAACAGGATGCACTTGTTCTTCTGGTCACCGTAGTTGTTGTTCCAGTCCAGGCAGGTCGACACCCCCGCTCCGGCCAGGGTCAGGGCCCGCATGGCATAGGCGTTCCCCACGTCCAGCTCGCAGGCGCAGGGGATGCCCAGATGGTTCAAAAAGCCCACCACCACGCAGACCGAGATCTTCATCACGCTGGGGAACTCGTTCCAGCAGCGCAGGGCCAGGGTGTCCAGACGGTACTCCTTGACCAGATCCAGGATGGCCAGGGTCACCCGGGCGATCAGATCCAGCTTTTCTTCGGGCACCGCCGAAAAGTCGGAGTAGGCCAGGTATTCCTTTTTCAGGCCGGGCAGGCGCTCGTCGCCGGCCAGCGCCTCGGTGCGGGCAAAGACCTCCGAAAGGTCAAACGTGTCCACGGTCACCCCGGCCTTTTGCAGGGCCAGCTCGTCGTAGCGCACGGTCTTGAAGGCGGTGGTGCGGGCGCCGATCGCGCCGATGGAGAACTCCCGCATGCCGTTGACCACGGCGCAGATGCAGGCGAAGACGTCGATCTGCCGGGCGAATTCGGGGGAAAGGGGGTGGCAGACGTGGGGCTCGAGGGCGGTGAAGCGGATGCCGAACTGCCGGAACATGTCCATGATGGAGAGCTTGCCGCAGAAGGCGTCCCGGCGCTCCTCGAAGCTCATCCTGCCGATCTCGTCGGGATAGGCCTGGATGAGGATGGGCTTTTTGAAGTGGCGGAAGGCGGGCACCGCCCCGTTTTCGTCCCCGAAATTGGGCAGGCACAAAATGGCGCCGTCCACCTCGTCCTCGTGTTCCTTCAAAAAGGCGGCATAGCGCTCGCCGTCGGCCTTGGTCTCCACCGCGCCGTACTTGGTCAGGCTCTTGTCCATGGCCACAAACTCGTGGCCGGCCCGCTTGAGGGCTTCGGTCATCTCCTCGCGGGCGGCGTCCACCAGCTCGCCGGGGAAAAAGCCGCGGTTGGCAAAATAGAGGGCAAATTTCATGATCTCTCTCCTTGTATGCTTGTTTTTCGGGCCGTGGCCCGGAAGTGCCGTAAAATAGGGTAAACTGATTTTTGCGAAAGCTTTTCCCGTCGCGCCTTGTCCGGCTTGGAAGGGGCGGGATCGCCGGAGAAAAGCGGGGCGGTCTGAAGCCGAGCCTGCGAAAGGTGAAAGCTTTTCCGCCGTTCCATGCCTTGTCCGGTATGAAAAGGTTAAAAGAGGGGGCCGCCTCGTCAGCTGCGGAGGGCCTTCAGGGCGGGATACAGCTTTTTGTAGCGCTCGTAGTGGGGCAGATAGGCCTCCTGCCGCCGGGGATCGGGGACAAAGACCGGCCCCTCGCGGACGAAGGCCGCGGCCGCCGCTTCCAGATCGGGATAGGCGCCGTCCGCCACCGCGCACAGCATGGCGGCCCCGCACAGCCCGCACTCGTGGTTGAAAAGGCGGGTGATCGGCAGGCCCAGAATGTCGGCCCGGATCTGCAGCCAGACGTCGGAGCGGGAGCACCCTCCGGCGGCCAGCAGCCGGTCCGGCGCCACTTTGCTTTGGCTCAGTACGTCGAGGTTGAGTTTCATCTCGAAGGAGGTGCTCTCCAGCACCGCCCGGTAAAGGGCAAACAGATCGGTGTTCTGGGTCAGGCCCACGACGGCGCCGACCGCCCGCTCGTCGAAGTAGGGCGTGGCGCTGCCGCTGAGGTAGGGGAGGAAGAGCAGCCCGGAGGGCGCCTCGGAGAGGCGGCTCTCGAAGTGGTCGTAAAATCCCTCCTCGTAGGCGCGGTTTTCGGTCAGTTTGTCCCGGAACCAGTTCAGCAGCCCGCCCCCGTCCAGGCTGAAGGCGTAGGAGACGTAGCGGCCCTCCACGTAGGGGACGGACACAAAGCCCGCGTCCGCGAAGGCGGGGTCGGTGCAGGGCTGGTCAAAGACGTGGGTGATGCAGTCCACGGTCCCCATGCCGTTGATGCCGGAACCGGAGGCCAGCGCCCCCGCGCCGATGGCGGCCATGCTCTGGTCGTGGCCGCCCGCCACCACCCGGCAGCCGGGGGCCAGACCCAGCTCCCGGCAAAGGTCGGGCCGGACCTTTCCGACCTCCTCCCCGGGGGGGAGGGGAAGGCTGAATTTTTGGGCGGGGATGCCGGCCGCGTCCAGAAGTTCCCCGCTCCAGGTCCGGGTGCGGACGTCCAGGGCCATGCTGCGGGCGGCCAGCGAAAGGCCGACCCCGC
The DNA here is from genome assembly GCA_944332455.1 of uncultured Clostridia bacterium. Classification (GTDB taxonomy): domain Bacteria; phylum Bacillota; class Clostridia; order Christensenellales; family HGM11417; genus CALVJY01. The sequence goes on along the minus strand of CALVJY010000001.1, from coordinate 167,826 downwards.
ACTGACCGGTCAGCAGCCACCCCGCATAGTCGCCCACCAGAAGCAGCTTGTCCGCTTTCCGGTAGATCTCGGGCTGGTGCTCTTTCAGCCACATCATCTTGGGCAGGGAGTAGATGCCCTTGGGCCGCACGCCGGCGATGCGGAGGATGCGCTCGGCGCCGAGGGCCGCCGTCAGCGACTCGGCTTCCTCTTTGCCCCGAGGATCGGAGTAGAGCATGACGTCCGCCAGCGCCCCGTTTTTGTCCACCGGGACGAAGGATTCGCCCAGCGAGGAGATGCAGATGGTCCCGGGCGGCTGCGGGGAAGCCTTTGCCGCCTGTCCGATCACCTGAAAGACCTTTTGGGTCAGCGCCCGGATGTCCAGGTAGCTTTCGCCCCCGCGGCGGAGCAGGGGAAATTCTCCGGAGGCCTCCGACAGCATGCTGCCGTCCTCCCCGAAGACCTGACACTTGGTGCGGGTGGTGCCGATGTCGAGTCCGAGTACCGCCATATTTTTACCTCCTTCGGGCCGGGACCCGTTTTTCTCTCATTATACTTGACGGCGGAGAGAATTTAAAGTATAATTTATCCTGAAATATGGTAATTTCGTACGGGGGATTCACATGGTCAGATTCGACGGGGAAAAACTGCACGCGCTGCTGAAGGATTTTTACCTGGTGACCGGGATCAAGGCCTGCGTCTTTGACGCCGACCGGCAGGAGATCGCCTTCTATCCCGAGCGCTGCTGCGCCTTCTGCGGCCTCATCCGGGAGAGCGAGGCGGGCGGCCGGGCCTGCCTGGAATCGGACGCCCGGGCCTTTGAGGTCTGCGCCGAACGGGGCGGGGTCTACGTCTACCGCTGTCATCTGGGGCTGACCGAATGCGTGTTCCCCCTAAAGCACGGGGGAAACATCATCGGCTACGTCATGATCGGCCAGGCGGGGACGGAGGACCTGACCTTCGCGGAGGTGGCCCCCGCCGTCCGCCGCTGCGGGGTGGATCCCGTCCGGGCCGAGGCCTGCTTCCGCTCGGTCAACCGCCTGCCCGGGGAAAAGCTCACCGCCGTCGCCCATCTTCTGGAGGCCCTGGCGGGGTCGCTGTATCTCTCCAAGCTCTACGAGGTCGAGAGCACGCACCTGCAGCAGCGGATCGACCGCTTTCTGACCGAGCATCTGACCGAGGATCTCTCGGTGGGGCGGCTGTGCGGGGAATTCGGGGTCTCCCGCGCCGAGCTCTACCAGTGGTTCGAGCGCTTTTTCCACGGCACGGTGGCCCACGAGGTCAAGCGGAGGCGGCTGGAGGAGGCCTGCCGGCTGCTGACCTCCAGCCGCCTTCCGGTCTCCGAGATCGCCGCCCGCTGCGCCCTGTACGATTACAACTACTTTTCCAAGCTGTTCAAAAAGGCCATCGGCATGTCGCCCTCCGCCTACCGGAGGGCCGGCCGGACCTCGGGCCTTTAAAGGCGGCCGGGAACCCTTTGGGAGAGTCCTTTATCGCCGGAAAGATCTCGTAAGAGAGGAGGAACCCGTGAAGGGATTTTGGGAAACCGGAGGCCTTCGTAAGGAGGAAGAGGTCCAAGAGCGGGAAATTTTTGGGAGAGCGGAGGAAAGCCTCTCCCGAAAAGGCCGCAATGCCGCTGGGTCTGCCTCCGCGCTGTCAGACTTTCGGAACGCGCATTTCCCGGCGCCCCAAAAGCCCCGCGAGACGCCCCTGCCCGATCGGAGGCGCTCCCGTTTTCTGTTCTTCGCCTCATCCCCGGAGGTCCTGCCCCTTTTCGGACGTTCAGAAAACCGGAAGGGGGGGTTTAAAAATTCCGACCTCTGCAAAACGCTTGGTATTTTTGATGAAATATGTTAAAATAGGGACGGCCTGAAGACACGAGACAAACTAAACAAGGAGGAACCTTTATGAAAAACTTTTGGAAGGATTTCAAGGCATTCATTTCCAGGGGCAACATCCTGGACATGGCGGTCGGCGTCATCATGGGCAGCGCCTTCGGCGCCATCGTCACCAGCCTGGTCAACGACATCATCATGCCGCTGGTCGCGCTGGCCATGGGCGGCAAGAGCATGTCCGAGCTGTGCGTGGTGCTCAACGGCGAACCGCAGTTTCTGGAGGACGGGACCGAAAACGCGGCCGCGCTGATTCTGCCTTACGGCAACTTTATTCAGTCTATCATCGACTTTCTGATCATCGCGATCTGCGTGTTTGTCTTCATCCGCATCATGATGCGGGCCAGCAAGCTGGGGAAAGAGGCCGCCGAAAAGCTGAAGAATCTGAAGAAAGAGGAGACCGCTGCCCCCGCCGAGGCCGTCGCCGAGGCTGCTCCCGCTCCCGCTGCGGCGCCCGCCGGAGAGGAGACCGAAAAGCTGCTGGCCGAGATCCGCGATCTGCTCAAGGCCAGGGAGGAGAAGGAGCCCCCCAAGGCCGAATGACAAAGCCGCCCTCTGTCGGGCCGGCCTTTCACGTTTTAAGACAGAATCGGAGGAGCCGGGAAGCGTACATCGCAGGGGCTTGGGGATTTATGTGATGGGGCGCTTAAAAAGTTTAGCCGTTCACCCTCGCCAGGTCAGTCAGGGCTTTCGGCTGATCAGATGCAGAGGTCATGAGCCTCAGTTGTGATTTAGCTAAGAATAAATTCAGGAGAGATTTTATGAAAAAGATCAAGATCGAGATGCAGGACGGCGGCGTGATGATCGCCGAACTCTACGAGGACGTCGCCCCCCTTACCGTGGACAACTTTCTCAGTCTGGCCAACAAGGGCTTCTACGACAATCTGACCTTTCACCGGGTCATTCCCGGCTTCATGATCCAGGGCGGCTGTCCCAAGGGCAACGGCACCGGAGGCCCCGGCTACCACATCAAGGGCGAGTTTTCGGCCAACGGAGTCAAAAACGACCTGAAGCACACCCGCGGCGTGCTGTCCATGGCCCGGGCCGCCCAGCCCGACAGCGCCGGCTCGCAGTTCTTCATCATGCACGCCGACGCCCCCCACCTGGACGGCCAGTACGCCGCCTTCGGCAAAGTAATCGAGGGCCTGGAGGTGGTGGACCGCATCGCCTCGGTGCGCACCGACTACGCCGACAAGCCCCTGACCCCGGTGATCATCTCCTCCATCCGGGAGATCACGGGCTGAAAGCGGTCGCCCAGGGCAGGTCTTTCTTGCGCGGCGAAACTTCGCTTATGATTTATCAAATGACCTGGATTTCATTTGACCTGCTTGCGTCGCGCTGAGCGCTCTTCCCGACATCTGAGATCCTGGTGAATAAGGCATTATCATTCGGGCAGCCGTTGGCTGTCCGTTTTTTTGCCAAAAGCAAAGCAGGTTAAAAATCTGCATGGATTGGTTGCTTTTGTGTATGGAAAAATTCGAGCTTATCAGGTATAATGAAAAAAAAACGGAAGGGATCTCTGCCCTTGCAGAATAACTTTTCCCGGCGGCGGTGGCTCCGGAAAGACATGTCGGATCCCTGCTTTTGCGGCTTTTCCAGGCTTGCGGCAGGACTGTCATAAAAGTACACTTTTATGGAGACGATCCAATTGATAAAAAAAGCCCTGTTTCCATGAAACAGGGCAAAAAAAGAGGTGGGATCTCCGGATCCTTCCTCCCTTTCAGATTATATTAAAGTATGCTTTTATGGAAAGCAGATTTGGATTTCAGGATCGCAAAATCGCGGTGTAAACCGTGAAATAAAGATAAGGAGGAAACTATGCGCAAACAAGTCACAGCGGCTTTGGCTTTGATTTTGGGACTTTGCTGCCTTTTGGTCGGGTGTACCCCGCCGGAAGAGCAAAAAATTGAAATCGGCCGACCGCAAAATGTGCAGCAGGCAGGGGAGGTGCCGGTGGATCTGACGGGGGAGGACGCCGAATTTTCCGAAAATTTCGGCGTGGCTTCTCTGGAAGATCTGGGCCTGACCTATGAATGCGAAAACGGGGGAGAACTGGATCCCGTCATGGAACTTTCCGACAATGCCCTGAATTACAGCTACCGGGTGGGCGTTATCGAGTTTATGAGCGGCATCAGGATCTCGGGGTTTGACGTCGGGCAGAACAATCTGCTGGAAGTCGAACTGGTCTTTTCGATGGAGACGAACTTTCCGGGAGATATCTTTCTGATCCTCAACGGCAAGGGGCCTCAGTTTAACCCTGACGCCTGTCTGGATCCGGAGACCGGAGACTACACCGTCACCTACACCTTTCAGTCCGTGCCTTCGGGCTCAGACAACCGGTTGGGGCTGATCGCCAACGACGCGGATTCGGCCAACACCAGCTTTAGTTTCCGCTTCAAGACGATCCGACTGAAAGCTTCCCGTCTGGAAACGACCTCCGGCGGCGTCACCGATTTCAAAGAAGGAGGGGATCGCTACTTTGACGACTTTTCCTCTCTGAAAGCCGGCGTGACCTACTCCACCGAGTACGGGCAGTCCACTTTGGGCTATGCCGACGGCGTGCTGGACGGCCTCTGCCTGATGTACGCCTATCCCAACAGCCTGTACGGACTTCGGCCCTCGCTGATCATCGGAGGCCTGACTTTCGCTCCCTACGTCAAGTACGTAGTCAAATGCGATCTGAAGATCACTTCGTCCTATGTGCCGGATTCCTTCGCCTACACTTTGCAGGCCAGCCCGGACATCACGGGCAGCGTTTCGCTGGCGACCTGCAAGCAGGTGGACGGCGTGTACAAGATCCGCGTGGAGATCGTCAACGACTCGGCTCTCAACCGCCGCATGATCGTCAATTTCCCCTATGCGGGCGAGACCGACGCTGTGGAATGTTACATCGACAACCTGGAGATCATTGCCATCGAGCAAATTTATGTGGGATAAGGAGAAATCACGATGAGAAAAAGAAATGCTTGGATCGTCCTGCTGACGGTCTGCGCCCTCTGCCTGTCTCTGTCCGCCTTTGCGCCGGCATCGGCGGCCGAGGATGAGGTCAACCGCTACTACTACGACAGTGCGCCCGTCTTTTCGCTGGCGGCCGGCACCTACATGGGCCCGCAGGAGGTGGAGATCACCTGCCCGCTGGAGGGCGCGCAGATCTACTACACGCTGGACGGCAGCGTGCCCACCGAGCAGTCCACGCTTTACGAAGGACCGATCACGGTGGGACAGGCCGACGAGCACAAAGCCTGGCTGCTTCGCGCCGTGGCCTTCAAGGACGGAAAGTTTTCCGATGTGACCACCGTTCAGTACAACATCGACAAAAACTATGACATCGCGCAGGATGCCGAGCTGACGCTCTCCGAGTACGAGTCCGCCGGCAGTAACTACCGCGGCCCCGGCGAAAACAACGTCCTACCCTATCTCAACTCCCTGCACAGCGGGATCTATTCCGCCGAAGCTACTTTTCTGACCAATCCGGACGGAGGCCCCAGGCCATATTATCAACTGGATTTCGGCGAGATCAAGAGTTTCAGTTTTATCGGCGTCAGCGGGTACCACGACTGGAACGAGTACAAAAACGTCGTGCTCTCGGTCTCGGATGACGGCGAGGTTTTTACGCCGTTCTACGAGAACGAGTTCGTGACGGCCGGACTGATCTGGCAGGATGGCTGGGGCCCGTTCGGCTACCACTATCCGCTGCAGATCACGCTGGACGAACCCGTGAGCGGACGCTACGTCCGCATCCAGTTCACGCAGCGGGAGGAGGGGAACACGGTCTGCCTGTCCGGCGTCATCATCCGCACGCCCGACTACACGACCGAATTTGAAACGCCCGTCCCGCAGAATTACCTCACCGTGGACGAGACTGTTCAGGAGGTCTCTGTGGGCCGCGATCTCAGCGTGGAGGAGGTGCAGGCCGCCATCGCCGGACAGCTGGGAGCGGAACGTACCTTTACCGATCAGAACGGGACCGAACACCTCCTTCCCGTGACCTACGAAGCCGACCCGGATTACGACAGCTACTACGGCGGCGTGTTCTACTTCTACGGCAGAGTTCCCTCGGAACTGCTGACCGAAGATCTGGTCGACCTTTACGACACGGCGATCGTCGTGCGCGTCAACGTGGCGACCCGACCCGATCCCACCCTTTTGAACGAATGGATCGGCAAAATTGACGGGCAGGACTATTCGGCCTATACCGAAAAGAGTACGGCCGTCCTGAACCAGGCTCTGACCGAAGCCAAGGAGATTTCGGCTCTCATCGAAGCGGATCCCGACAATGCCGACGTGCTGCAGAGCGAAATCGACGCGGCCGCCGAAGCGCTGAAGAACGCCTACGAAAATCTGGCGCTGAAGGCCGATAAGACCGAATTGAACCAGCTGATCGCCCAGGCAAAGGAGCTGAAAGAGGAAGATTATCTGGCCGCCGGCTATCAGGCGCTGCAGGAAAAAATTGCGGCAGCCGAAACGGCAGCGGCCGATGAGGATCTTTCCCAGGCCGACGCCGACGCCGCCGTCTCGGCGCTGCGCGCCGCCATGGAGGCCCTGAAAGAGGTCGCCGATCTGGAGGAGCTGAACCGGATCCTGACGGAAGTTGGCGCGTTGAACGAAGCGGACTACCTGAAAGCGGGATTTGAAGCGCTGCAGGAGATCGCAGCCGAGGCCGAGGCGCTGATCGAGTCCGGGGAGGTCTCCCAGGCCGACGCCGACGCCATGGTCGGAAAGTTGAACGGCGCGATCGAAGCGCTGGTCAGGCTGGGGGATCGCGCGGCTCTGACCGAGGCCGTGGAGAAAGCTCAGACCTATGTCGGCAAGAATTACACGCAGAGTTCGTTTGCCGTGCTGGAAGATCTGATCGCCGAAGCGCTGGCGCTTTTGGAAAAGGAGGAGATCGCCGAGCCGGAGACTGAGGAGATGATCTCGGCCCTGGAAGCGGCGGAGCTGGCGCTGGTGGACGTGACCGCGCTGAACGAGCTGATCGCGGAAGCCGAGCAAATTGAGATCGGAGACTACACCTTTGCCAGCGCCGAGGGCTTTGCGGATGCGCTGGCGGCCGCACAGAGCGTCAAGACGCTGTTCGAAGCTACGGCCGAGAACGTGGCCGAAGCGCAGGAAGGACTGCAGTCGGCCCTGGACAAACTGGTGAAAAAGGGAGACAAGACGCAGCTGAATGAGCTGATCGCCTCCGAGGTGGGGGATTCGTCCGAATATACGCCGGTCAGCTGGCTGGGGTATATGGTGGCGCTGGACAACGCCCGCAAAGTGGCGGCCTGGCCGGAGGCCGACGAACAGTCGGTGCTGGAGGCCGAACAGATGCTGCGTACCGCACTGGAAGGACTGACCGCGCAGGTCAACAAGGCGGCTCTGCAGCAGGCGATCTTTGAAGCCGAGGCCCTGGAGGAGAAAAATTACTCCGAATCCAGCTGGAAGGCGCTGCAGAGCGCGCTGGAGGAGGCGCGCAAGGTGATGGACGGTCTGGCCACGCAGGCCGAGGCCGATCAGGCGGCGGCCGGACTGAAAGAGGCGCTGAACGCCATGGAAGAGATCGCCACCGGCGGCGGCTGCCGCGGCGGAGAGGCCTCTGCTGCCCTGCTGGCAGTTATCGGGGCGGCGGTCGTCGTGATCCTCAAAAAGGTCAGGTGATGATCGATGAAAGAGAAAAAACGCTTTTTGCTGATCGCGCCGCTGCTGCTCCTCATGGTGACCTGTCTGCTGTGCTATCCGAACAACCTGCTGGCCGAGGAGGCCTTTGAGGTAAACTACGTCCGCAATGAAAAGCGAGAGCAGTTTCTGGTCGGTTCCTGGGTCTCCTTCTATCCGGAGAGCGTCAAATCCTACGAGGAACAGGTGCTGGAGATGGGGGAGAACGGGCTGAATTTCCTGATCTTCCCCACGGCGGATTGGGGAAACTTCCCCAAGGATAAGGAAGGCTGGCAGGAGATCGATGAACTGATGACCAGAGCCGGCATCGTCTACGGCGTGGAGCGCTATTCTTCGGAAAATCTCGACACGGTGGAGGGCACCGTCGCCCTGGCCGAAGGCTTGGAGAACGCGCAGTTTTACCATCTGCGCGACGAGCCCGGCGTGACGGAACTGCCCTTTTACGGGGAATTGCTCCGGGCCTTTCTGGCCGCCGACAACACCCGCGCACCCTTTTTGAACCTGTTCCCCAGCTATGTGGGAACGGCCGCGATGGGCGGGGACTACGAGCACTATGTCTCGACCTGGGTCCGGGAAGCCGGCCCTGAAAATCTGGAATATCTCAGCCACGATCACTATCCCTTCGGGGCGCAGGGCGACTCGGCCTCCTACTTCTCAGACCTGGAAGTCATGCGCAAAGTGGCCTACGAAAACGGCAAGATCAAGACGCACGGCTTTCCCCAGTCGGGCAGCTGGAACTCCACCCGCCGGCCGACCAAGGAGGAGCTCCGCTGGAACATCTACACCTACCTCGCCTATGGATTCAAGGCGCTGTCCTGGTTCAACTGGGTGGCTCCCGCCTATGTGCCGCCCAGTGAAGGCGGCGAGGGGATGCAGGACTTCATCTACTCCGCAGCCGGCGAGCCCACCGATCTGCTGGAGCCGGCTGTGGAGCTGAACTACGAGATGAGGGCCCTGGGTCCCTCGCTCATGCAGCTGGACGCCGCGCATGTCTACCATACGGCCGGAGAAGTCGGAGGGGTGGAGTATCTCCCCAAAAACTGGATCATTCAGCCCACCGACAGTTCGGCGGACCTGCTGATCTCCTACATGGAGGGCAAGGGGGATTTCGCCGATCACCTGATGATCGTCAACAAGAGCTACGAAAAGAGCCAGAACGTCAGCTTTTACGTTTCGGACCGGGCCGGCATCGAGAGCCTGGAGCTCTGCTCGGCCGAGACCGGAGAGTATGAACCTCTGGAGATCCGGGAGGGCATGATCTCTTTCACGCTGGATCCCGGCGACGGCAGACTGATCAAGCTGAACGGGGATATCGTCATCCCGGAAGCCCTCAAGGCGCCTCAGGCCAGCCTGGCCTCGGGCAGCTATGTCGGAATACAGGAAGTCGCCCTGACGGCGGACGAAGACGCGGAGATCTTTTACACGCTGGACGGCAGCTATCCCACCGTGGATTCCGCCCGCTACGAGGGCCCTCTGGTCCTGGGCGCGGAAGACAGCTTCGCCAAGATCACCCTGCGGGCAGTCGCAGTGCGGGGAGAGGAGGTCAGCGAGGTCCTGGATCTGGATTATCTGATCCTGCGGGACCGGGGAAATGTGGCCTTCGGCAAAAGCGTGACGCTGTCCGCCCCCTTTGAGGGGTATCGCTGCTACGAAACGCCGACCACAGTCTGGCTGACCGACGGCGTGTCCGATTACCGGCAGACCATCGCAACGGCCCGGGACAGCTACGGTACGGCCACCGTTGATCTCGGCAAAAACTTCGAGATCGACACGGTAAAGCTGGACATCTACAAGAACGACCGCATCGACGCTCTGCGGGTGGAAGTGGCGCAAGAGGCCGATTTTTCGGACGGCGTCAAGGTCTTCGAGCTGGGAGAACAGAACTACACCGTCGAGGAAGGCCGCATCGTCGTCACCTTCGAACCCCGGACCGCCCGCTTTGTACGGGTGTACAGCGAGTCTGATTTCCGCAGTATCTACACCGAGATCGAAGTCTACAACACCTTTGATTACGACACCGATCTGTCTGCCGGGCAGGATCAGGACTGGACGGCGAGCGGCGCCGGGCAGTGGGAACTGCAGGACGGCGTGTTCAGTCAGTCCGCTCCCTACGATCCCTCCGAGCACGAATGGCTGGGAAGCTATGTCTACACCGGGCAGACCTACACCGGTCTGATGGCCGAGGCCGTCATCCGGATGACCCAGCCGACCTCCGGCAACTACGGCTTCGTGGGATTTGAACTCTGGAAATCCGGTCCGGATCAGTCCGGCGTCATTGTGGGGATCCGCCAGAACGGCACGGTGCTGATCTGGCACGACTATGCGGAATACCTGCTGAAAGAAAACGTCCTGCAGGGGTTTGACGCCACGCAGCCCTTCCTGTTCAAGGTCACGGCTGCGGACAACATGATCACGGTCAGCGTCAACGGCATCAGCGTGCTGGCTGCGGTCCAGGACGACTTCGCGGTCGGAGAAGGCTATTTTGCCCTGTTCTCCGGTGTGGTGCCGGCGTCCTTCAGCGAGGTCAAGATCCAGGGCTTTGCGGCCGAGCATCTCGAAAAAGAGCGGATCATTTCCGGCTACAACCTCGACTTCATTCTGCCGGTGGAGCTCTTTACCGAGCAGGACTACATTCAAAGAAGACTGCCCGAAACGGTGGAATTCTACGACAACGAGGGGAATATTATACCTCTCGCCGTGGATTGGGATTTTTCGGCCTATGACCGCAAAAAGGTAGGATTCAACAACATCTACGGGGTCATCCGGGAGCTCCCGGAAGGCGTAAAGAACCTCTATGACATTTCGGCGCAGGCACGGGTTTTTGTCAAGTATCAGCTGGACAAGAGCGAACTGAGCGCCCTGGTCGCCCAGGCCGAAGCGCTCAATCCGGCCGACTTTACGCCGGAATCGTGGAAGGCAGTGGAAAACGATCTGATCATGGCCAAGGGCAACCTGACCGACGATTACGCCCGTCAGAGCGATCTCGGCGTGGGGATCATGCGGCTCTACGGCGCCATGCAGGCTCTGGTCCGGGTCACGCCGCTGGAGTTGGACGAACTTCAGGCTCAGATCGACCGGGCGGACCGCCTGGATTGGACGAAGTATGCCGGAAGCGAAATTTCGGCGATCCTGGAGCTGAGGGAAGAGTGCGCCGGCATGCTGGAGGATCATCTCCTGTCGCAGAAAGAGATCGACGATGCCGCGGCCGGGCTGAAAGCGGCCCTGGACGGACTGACTCCGCTGTGCGACTTAAGCCTTGTCGAGGCCTCTTTGGCCGAACTGAGAGCTTTGGACACGGCCGGCTGGAGCGAACTGAAAAGGGCGGAGCTGGAGGAACTGATCCGGACGGCTGAACTGATGATCGGCTGCGGAACGGAATCCCAGACCCTCGCCGACGCGCTGCTCGATTACATGCAGTCCTTTCTCGAAAAGAACTGAATTCGTTCCCTGCCTTGACGGGTGAGGCCCTTCGGCCGTGGACGAAGCAAGGGGAATTTCGGGAAAGACAGAAAGAAAACAGAGCATCGGCCCGATCGGGCTGATGCTCTGTTAACTCTTTTTTATAAGATCCGGAAGGTCACTCTTTGGCCTGAGCGTGGTATTGCGAAGGCGTGATCCCGACCCGCTTTTTGAACTCGTTGGAAAAATAAAAGGGAGAATTGTAGCCCACGGCCGCAGCAATTTCAGAGACGGTAAAGGCCTTGGATTCCAGCATGGCGCAGGCCTTGCGCATGCGGCGCTCGATGATGTACTTGGTGGGGGAAAGCCCCATGAAAGCCTTGAAAATCCTGGAAAGATAGGGGACCGAAAAATTCATCTGGCGGGCCACCTGCTCCACCGAGAGCGATTCATCCCCGAGATTCCGCTCGATGTATTCAAGAACGGGCTGGATCTTGGCTTCGCCCCGGGAGAGGACATGTTCGGAACTGAAATTCCGCTCGCGGATCAGCTGGCCGAAAATGCAGAGCATGTGCCCCGCGCAGTTGATCGTGACTCCGCTCTCGCTGCTGGTGATGCTCTCCTCGATCATGTCCGCCATGTGCCTGAAAATTTCTTCGCTTTGGGGATGATAAAGCGGGGTCTTGGGCGTAAGCATGGCCTGTTCGCAGAGGTTTTTGCACTCGCTTCCGCTGAATTCCAGCCACATGTACTGCCAGGGATCTTCGGGATCCGGACGGTAGCTGATCCGGCATTCCGGGGGAATGAGGAAAAGATCTCCTTCCGACACATTGAAGGTCTGACCCTCCAGGGTGTAGAATCCCCGTCCGCTGATCACAAAGTGCAGGATGTGATGGGACTTGGTCAGGGGACCGATTACGCCCTTGTTGGGATGACAGCGTTCAAACCCCAGAATGATGGGCAGAATGCTGAGGTTCAGTTCCTGGGGAAGAAATTTGAAATATATGGTGTTTTTCAAAAAATCATAGCTGTCTTTCATGTCCTCTATTATAGCGCATTTGCTCAAAAAAGTAAATACCTTACAGAAAAATTTTTTTTGAACTTCTAAAAAAATTCTATAAAACTACTTGACTTTTCGTCAGCGAGCTGATTTTAGTTAAAAATCTGCATGCTTTGGATTTTTTTATGTATGGAAATTCTTCTTTGAGTTTGTTATAATGGATCTGAAATGAGTACGCTCGGAAGCAAGGGGGAACGTTTTCCGCTTCCGGACCGGATCCAATGGCTTCCCTTTCTCCGGGCGCGGGGAAGCGGACCGGGACATGCTTCCTCTGTGAATATCCGTCGGAATATGTGGAGAAATTGTGATGAGCCATCCGCAGAAAACAGATCTGATTACTTCCTCTCTGCCTCAGCAGGCGGAGGGAACCGTCAAAAGGCGGCCGTCCGGACGTCGATTCCGGAATCTTTCCCTCTATCTGCTGCTTCTGCCCACCGTGGTCTATGTGTTTTTGCTGCACTATCTGCCCATGGGCGGGCTGATCATCGCCTTCAAGGATTACAATTCCTTTCAGGGCATCTTTCAGAGCCCCTGGGCGGGGATGGGGGGATTCGAACACTTTTACAGCTTTGTCACCCTGCCGAATTTCTGGGCCATCGTCCGCAACACGCTGGTGCTGAGCGTAGCTTCTATCGCCTTCAACACCGTGCTGCCCATCATCCTGGCCCTGATGATCAACGAGATCCGGGTGGGCTGGTTCAAAAAGACGGTGCAGACCATCTCCTACGCCCCTTACTTTATCTCGGTGGTCGTGGTCGTGGGGATGCTGTTCAGTTTTTCCGATCTGGAGCGGGGGATCTTTAACAACATCATCGCCGCTTTCGGCGGCACCCGATCCAATCTGATGGAGTCCCAAAACCTGTTCGCGTTCATCTATGTGGCCTCGGGGCTGTGGCAGGGCCTGGGCTGGTGGGCCATCATCTATGTGGGGACCCTGTCCAACGTGGATCAGAATCTGCACGAGGCCGCCGTCATCGACGGGGCCGGCCGTCTGCGCAGGATCTGGTGTATCAATCTGCCCGCCATCCTGCCCATGGCCATCATCATGTTCATTCTCTCCATCGGCAACATGCTGTCGGTGGGCTTCGAAAAGGTCTACCTGATGCAGACGGACAGCACGCTGGCGGTCTCCGAGATCATTTCGACCTACGTCTACCGGGTGTCGTTGGGCAGCCGGCTGCCGGAGTACAGCTACGCCGCGGCCATCGGCCTGTTCAACTCGGTCATCAACATCATCCTGCTGGTGACGGCCAACCTGATCTCCCGCCGGGTGAGCGAGACCTCGCTGTGGTAAAGGAGGAGAGGATATGATGATCGAAAACAGAGGAAAGGACAAGGTTTTCAACTGGGTCATCCTGATCCTGATGGGGCTGTATGCCTTTGTCACCCTGCTCCCCTTGCTGCACGTGCTGGCCAATTCCTTTTCCTCGGCGGACGCGGTCAACCGGGGAGCCGTCGGACTTTGGCCGGTAGAGTTTTCCCTGGAAAGCTACGCCAGGGTGTTCCGGGAAGAGAGCATCCTGCGGGGCTACATGAACACCCTGATCTACACCGCCGTCGGCACGGTTTTGCAGCTGGTTTTGCAGTTTACGGCGGCCTATCCGCTCTCCCGGAGGGATCTGAAGGGCCGGAACTTTTTCAGCTTTTACTTTGTGCTGACCATGTTCATCAACGGCGGTCTGATCCCCACCTACCTGGTGGTCAAGGCCCTGGGGATGCTGAACACCAGATGGGCCATGATCATTCCCGGCTGCGTGGGCATCTACAACCTGATCATCATCCGCACCTACATCACTTCCTCCATTCCATGGGAGCTGCAGGAGGCCGCCATGATCGACGGCTGCTCCAACGTGCGGCTGTTCTGGTCCATCGTGCTGCCGCTGTGCAAACCCATTCTGGCGGTCATGACTCTGTACGCCATCGTGGGCTACTGGAACGCCTACTTCAACTCGCTGATGTACATGTGGAACGACGATCTTTACCCGCTGCAGCGGGTGCTGCAGAACATCCTGATCGCCAACGACACCGGCAACATCGGCGGATCCATCGGCAGCGGCGAGCAGGCGCTCCTGAGCGAATCTCTGAAATACGTCACCATCGTGGTGTCTTCGGCCCCCATCCTGTTCCTGTACCCCTTCTTCCAGCGTTTCTTCGAAAAGGGACTGATGGTGGGCGGCGTGAAGGGATAAAAATGAAGGCCCGCAAGGCCTTTGGTCAATTTGAATACGGAGGTAACAGATGAAACGGAAGATCCTGAGCTTTCTGATCGCCCTGGTCCTGATGGCGGGCGCCTCGGCCGCGCTGTTCGGGTGCGGAGGCGGAGAGACTTACGACCCCGACAACTTTCTGCCTGCGGGCACGGCCGAAAATCCCTGGCAGATCGTCAAAGAGCCGGTGACGCTGGACATTTTCGTCCCTCGCGGCGGTATGAATCCCCCCTACCGGGAGATGAAGATGTTCCAAAAGCTGTCCGAGCTGACCAATCTGAACTTCAACTTCATCGAGGCCGAGGTCTCGACCTATGACAACCTCAGAAGCACCACCTGGGAGGACAAAAACAATCTGCCCGACCTGTTCCTGTTCAACAACACCGTGGCCGAGCAGGTGGCCTACTCGCAGTTCGGAGCCTTTGTGGCCTTCAACGATGATGAGCTGACCGCGGGCGGCATCCATGTGGGCAACCTCATCGAAAACTACATGCCCAACTACAGGGCCCTGCTGGACGCAAACTTCAACATCGACACCGAAACCGACGCCAAAAAGGTGGCCATGCTGGACGACGGCTACATGTACAGCACCCTGTCGGTCAACGACGTGCCTCGGGATCTGACCTTCAAGATGTTCATCAACCAGCAGTGGATCGACAACATCAACGAGGATTATCCCGACCGCGATCTGCCCGACGCCGACGAGATCGCCACCGTGGAACAGTACATCGAAGTGCTGCGGGCCTTCAAGGAGTGCGACCCCAACCGCAACGGCAAAAACGACGAGGTCCCGGTCACGGCCAAGTCCATGGAGTATCTTTCCAACTTCATCCTGGCGGCCTACGGCTACGTCTCTTCGGACGTGGAGGTCAAAAACGACGGTTCCGGCCTGGTCTACACGCCGGTCACCGAGGCCTATCAGAAATATCTCGAGACCGTCCGCATGATGTATCAGGAGGGGCTGCTGGACAACCAGGTCTTCTCCATCACCACCGATTCTCAAATGGCGGTGAAGGGGTATGCCGGACGGTTGGGTTCCTTCTGCGCGGCGGCCGCCTACATCACCGTGGGCATGGATCTGGAGGATCAGTACGTGACCTTTGGGCCGTTGACCAGCGAGTACTACACCGGAGAGCCTCTGCAGTGGGGATTTTCCAATTTCACTGCCTCCGGCGCCACCATCCCGACCGGAACTCCTTACGTGCGCGAGGTGGCCAGGCTTCTGGACATCATGTATTCCGAACTCGGGACCCAGCTGATCGCCTACGGCATGGAGGGGGAGGACTGGACCTGGGACGACGAGGCGCACACCTCCTGGACCTTCCACGTGCCCGCGGACTGGGCCGGCACCCAGGAGGAATACCGCGCCACCATCACCCCCAATGTGGGCACGGCTTCGGCGCTTTACTGGAGCTATGACTTCGTGGGCAAGATGAACGACCCCATCATCACCGACCTCAACCGCATGAGCGAACGCTACATGCCCTATCTCAAGCTGCCGGTCCCCGAGGAACTCAAATTCGCAAATGCGGACGAGTATACCGAAGTCTCCCGCCTGCGGACCAATCTTGACCTGTACGTCCGTTCCTCGGTGAGCGACTTTGTCCGGAACGCCGACCAGACCGTGGCCGAGGGATGGCAAAGCTACGTGGACGGGATGAAGGGCTACAACTACGAGCGGCTGCTGGGCATTTACGAAGCGGCCTACCAGCGGTATCTGCAGGGCAGGTAAGATCGGATTTTTTACCCGTCGGGAAGAGAATGAAGATCATATGGGAGGATATGATGAAATGAAAAAAAGGAGATGGTTTGCCGTGGCAATAGGCCTTCTGACTCTGTTGTCGGCGACGGCCTGCGGGACGCCCTCGGAAAGCTCGCAGCTGCCGCCGGACAGCTCTTCGGAAGAGCCCGCCTTTCCGGTCGTTTCCCAGACGCAACTGTTCGGGGAGCTGAAGGGCAGCGTGTATTCGTCGGCCCTTGCCTGCGAGGAGTTTTCCGGTCTGTCCGACATTGAAAAAGTGGGCGTTTCCGAGACTGAATTTTCCAAGACCCTCTATCCCGTGCCGGCAGATTCCGAATTCGCGGAGATCCGGGACGTCACCGAATACGGCCTTTCGGCGGACGCGGCGGACAATGCGCCCGCGCTGCAGAGGCTTTTGGAGGACCTGAAGGGGATCGGGGGGCTGAAGCAGCTCTACTTCCCGGCCGGCGTCTACCGCTTCGGCCAGACCGTCAGTTTTTCGGGGATCTCGGACCTGTGGTTCGTGGGGGAGGAGGTCACGGAGTGGATGATGACCGAGTGGGTCAGCGCCGTCAAACTGAACGGATGCACCGACATTCACTTCAACAACATCGATTTTGACTACCTGATCAGCCCCTCGGTTTCGGGGACGGTGACGGCCGCCGACGAGAGCGCCCGGACCATTTCCATCCGGATCTTTGACGAATTCGATCTGACCGATCACCACTACAACAACGGGACCATCCTCTACGGCAACTACATGGAGTACGTCTACGACGAGGAATTCGACTGCTACTATCCCGATGCCAACGGGATGCTGCGCTACAACTCCACCGGAGACCGGGTCAACATGATCTCGGGCGGCAGCTATGACGAGGCCACCAAGACGCTGACGCTGACTTTTTCCACCGTCCAGCCCTTTGTCAAACCGGAGATCGGCAAAATGGCCTCGGCCGCTTTCACCATGTACGAGTACACCACCTTCCTGGTGGATGAGTGCAAAAATTTCTACATGGAGGACTGCAATATCTATGCTTCGGCGGGCATGGCCATGACCTGCGAGTCCACCGAAAACCTGTACTTCAACGACACCAACTACTGTCTGCGGGAGGGGAGCAGGCGTCTGATGACGGCCACGGCCGACTGCCTGCATGCCATCGACTGCTACGGCGATCTGTTCGTGACCAACAGCCTGTTTGAAAATTCGCACGACGATTCCATCAACATCTGCAGCTTTTACAAGACCGTGACCAGCAATTTCGCCAGAGAACTGGTCTGCACCTCGGCCTCCAACAGCACCGACTATCCCATCGAAGAGGGCGACGTCATCGAGATCTTTGACAAGGCAACCATGGCGCTGTACGGCAGCTACACCGTGACCGGCGTCAGACGGGTGGGGCTGGTGTCCACCCTGACGCTGGACAAACGGATCAACGACAGCCTGAACGGTTATCTGGTGGGCAACGTCACCCGGGTCCCCGAACTCAAGGTGAACAACTGCGTCTTCCGCAACAAGCGCAACCGGGGGATCCTGGCGCAGGTCCGCAACTCCCAGATCACCAACAACACCTTCCTGAACGTGGTGCACGGCGCGATCTCCGTCCACAGCGTCATGGACATCTTCGCCGAGGCCATCGTGCCCAGGGATTTTGTCATTTCCGGCAACAAGTTCATCCGCAACAATACGGGCCGGGGGCTTGCCGGGGACGTGGCGGTGTTCTGCTCGGGCACGGGCGGGACGACGGCCGGCACCATCACCGGCATCGAGGTGTTCAACAACTTCTTCTACGGCGGGAACAACGCCGGCGTCTCCTTCACGGGGACGGGGGACTGCCTGATCCGGAACAACCTGTTTCTGGACGGAAGCCGGACGGGAACGGCGGCAGGCGTCAGTCTGAATCTGGCGCTGGATACCGTCATCGAGGACAACCTCTTTTACATGACCGAACAGAAGACAGGCTTTGCCGCGGTGAGCGAAACCAACTCTTCGGGCACAGGGCAGAGCGGCAACGTCAAACACAATGTCGACTGACAAAGGAGATGAGATGATGAGAAAAAAACTGTTTCAGACTCTGCTGGCCGCGCTGCTCGGCTTCGTGATGATTTTCGCGGCGGCCTGCGGCGAGCCGGCCGAGGAATCTTCTCTTCCGGGTGAATCTTCGGATCCGCCGGCGCCCACGGTCACCATAGACGAAGCGGTGAGCACCTTGAGCGCCGATCCCTACACGGCCGACCTTGCGGGGGACTTCGGCCTTTCCGATCCCTCCAACGTGGGCGTGATCGAAGCGGAGACCCAGGCCGCCAGATATCCCGCGCCTGCCGATTCCGAATTTCCGGCCGGAAACGTGCTGGATTTCGAGAGCTATGCGGGCAGCGACACCCAAAAGCTGAACGCCGTTCTGGCCGAGGCCGCCGCCAAGGACGGCGCGGTCAAGATCAAGCTGCCCGACCGGGTGCTGAAAATAGACCCCGCCCAAAGCGCCACGGCCGCGGGTGGCTACGCCGTCAGCCTGTCGAATTTCAAGGACCTGACCGTGGAGGGCGGGCCCTCGACCGTGCTGGAGATCCAGATCAGCACCGGCTGGGTGGGCGGCCTTTCGGTCTCGAACTGCGAGAACCTGCATCTGCAGGGCGTGCGGGTGGATTACAGCGTATCGCCCTCGATCTCGGGTGTGCTGGCTTCCTATGACGCCGCGGCCCTGAGCGTGACCTACGACATCCCGGTTTCTTTCCGGGAGACCTTAAAGGCCTACAAAGCTTCGGACAGCCTGGGCACGCTGTATTCCTTTGTGGAGTACGACAAGTACACGCTGGCCCCCAAGGAGAACGGCAACATCCTGATCCGCAGCGAAAACTACTTCGCCGACGTGGAGATCACCCCCAGCGACGCCGCCGACACGGCCGGCACCGTCAAGGTGACCTTTGCCGAGGCCTACCGCAATTCCTTCAAGACGCCGCGCACCGAGGAGCTGGTCGCGCTGGGATTTTCCATGTACGGGTACAACGGCATGACTTTTTCCGCCTGCAAGGACGTCTTTTTGGAGGACTGCGCGGTGTACGCCTGTCCCGGTATGGGGCTGACGGCGGGCGCGTGCGAGAACCTGTTCATCAACCGTCTGATGATGACCCTGAAGGGAGACCGGCTGATGACGGCCACGGCCGACGGCCTGCATCTGAATGCCTGCACCGGCGAGGTCAGCATCACCAACAGCGTCATCGAAAACACGCATGACGACGCCCTCAACATCAAGCAGGGCTATTGGTACAACGTTTCCTCTGTGGACTCGGTGGCCCGCACCATGGTCATCACCCGGCGGACCGAGAGCATTTCGGCGCCCAAGGAGGGGGCGGTCCTGGAGGTGTACGATCCCGAGAGCTTTGCCTACAAGGGGAGCTTTACGGTCAAGAGCGCGACGGGGACGGGATCGTCCTTCACCGTCGCGGTGGAGGAGCGCATCAGCGGGAGCATGGATCTGGCAGGCGGCGTGATCACCGACGTCTCCGACACCGCCAAGCTGACCTTTTCCAACAACATCGTCCGCAACAAGCGCAACCGCGGCATTCTGGTGCAGACCCGCAATTCCGTGATCACCAACAACACCTTTGATTCGGTGGGTCACGGCGCCGTGTCCATCCACTCCAGCCTGGACGTGTTCAACGAGGCCACCATGCCCCGGGACATCCGGATCGCCAACAACAAGTTTATCAACAACGGCTACCTGCTCGGGGAAGGGCTGAGGGGCAGCGTTTCGGTGTTTGCCATCGGCAGCGCCGCCGAAGTGGCGCCCATCGGCACCATCACCGGCATCGAAGTTTCCAACAACTACTTCGCCGAGAGCGGCAACGCCGGTATCTCCTTCCGCGGCGTGGGCGGCAGCGACACCGTCATCGCCGACAACCTGTTCTACAACGTGGCCCGCGTGGCCTCGAGCGAGATGACCGAGTGCGCCGTTGAACTGATCAACAGCGGGAATTTTGCCATCCGCGGGAACTACAACTACAACACCCTGGGCAGCGAGACCTTCTCCGGCATCGTCACGGGAGGGCTGACCGATCCCGAGATCATCACCCTGGAGGACAACTACAACCTCCGCTATCAGGAGGTCTCGGGGGAGGTCACCGTCACCGAAGTCCGCAAGATCGACGCCGCTGCGGTCACCCTCGACGGCGACCTCGGCGAATGGGCCGACATGGGAACGTCCATCGAGATGGTGGGCAGTTCCCTGGCCACCGGCGAAGAAATCGCTTTCTCGGCCTTCGAGGATGTGTTCGGCGTGGAAGTCTGCAAGCTGGCCTGGAGCGACGAGGGGATCTACTTTGTGTTCCGGGTGCGGGATGACAAGCTGGACTTCAAGACTCAGCTGGATTTCTGGACCGGGGACTGCGTGGAGCTGTTCCTCTCCGACGTGCTGACCAAGCCCAACGCCGACTTCCAGCTGTTCAAGGAGACCGGCAACGTGCTGCACGCCGCCTTTACGCCGACCTGGGGGATGACGGTGGTCGAAAGCCGCACCAATTCCGCCATTTTGGAAAAGGCCTCTTCCATGCAGTGCGTGGTCAAACAGACCGCGGACGGCTACGCCGGCGAGTTGTTCCTGCCGTTTTCGGCTTTCGACGGGCTGAAAGAGTCCCTGACTTCGGGCGGGACGGCGGCCATGGCCTTCATTTTCGGAGACAACGACCGCGACGAGCTCTCCCGCAAGCGGGTCCAGGTGGGCAATGTACCGCACTTTGTGGAAAACTACAAGACCAAGACCGCCAAAATGCCTCAGTATACCTTGGTGGACTGAGGCCGAAAACCTGAAATTCGGGGCATGATCCCTGAAAATATCAAGGAGGAAAACAGATGAAAAAGAAAAGTTTTCTCATGCTGCTCGCGATGCTTCTGACGGCGTCGCTGGCCCTCGGCCTGGCCGCCTGCGGCGACACCGGGACCGAACCCGAACTTTCGCTGGAAATTACCAGCGCGGCTGCCACCGTGGAGTACGGCTCGCCCTACCAGCTGGCCTACACGGCGGAGCATGCGGACTCGGTGGAAGTCACCGTCACGGTGAAGGACGGCGAGGAACAGACCCCGGTCGAGACCGGCTATGACGCCGAGGCCAAGACCTTTACCGCCGCCGAGATCGGCGAGTACACCCTGACCGTGACCGCCGTCAAGGGCGAGGAGGAAAAGACGGATTCAGTGATCGTGACCGTGCAGGACACCGCGGCGCCCGAGCTGACCGTGGACCTCACCCCGCTGACCGCGGACGTCAACGAGAGCCTGGCCCTTCCCATTGCCACAGCTTCCGATCCCGTGGACGGCGACCTGAGCGATCAGATCGACGTGCAGGTCACCAAAGCCTTTAACGGCAGCCTGGAAAAGAGCGAGGAGGACGGCGTTTACTACTTTACCTCCCGCGCGGCCGGCTCCTTCCTGATCTCCTACTACGTGCAGGACAAAAACGGCAACGACGCCGAGGAGTTTCTGCAAGTCACGGTGGAGGCGCTGACCGCCGAGACCACTCTGACCGAAGAGGAAAACCGCATCGACAATCTGTCGCAGTCCGGCGTGACCTTTGTGGAGAACTTCGCAAAAGGTTACGAGAGCGATTTTGCGCAGGGCCTGTCCTATGGCTCCAATATCCCCAGCGTCTCCATCGAGGGGACGACCGACATGATCGCCGGCAATTCGCTGGTGTTCAACTATGACGGAGGGACTTCGACCACCAACACCCGCTACTTCTTCAGCTCCATGGATTCCTACATCAAGACGGGCAGGTGGACGATCACCATGGATGTCAAGGTACTCAGCGGCAGCGTGCCCAGCTCCATCTACTTCTCCTTCATCCAGGACGGCAGCCAGCAGGGCGACGACGTGCCCTTCACGCTGGAAAACGAGATCGGCAAGGTACAGACCATCACCTACTCCGACATCAAGTCCTTCGCCGAGGGGACGACCTGGTGGTTCACCATGTTCTTCATGGGCAACGCCTCCTTTGACGATTTCAAGATCGCCGTGGACAACATCCGCATCACCTGGGAGGAAGTGGTCATCGCCACCGTGGACCGCACCGGAACGCCCAAGGATCTGACCATCGACGATCTGACGGCGGAGGGCGGCTACACCCTGACCGGAGCCGACGACAACTACACCGACCTCGGCGGCACGGGCAACCCCACCTACGTGCAGATTGACAAGCTGGTGGACGCCACCCTGCTAACCGCGGACGAGGCCGCCAATCTGACGGCCGAAAACGGCTTCAACAGCCCCTACGCCATCCAGATCAAGTCCCAGATCAACAACTTCCTCTCCCTGACCAACGTCTGCAATGATCCCGGCTACGACTACACGCTGACCGTGAAGTACTTCGCCAAGAACCCCGGCGAAAGCTGGCATCTGTTCATGACCAATGCGGGTGGGGCCCAGACCGGCGCGAACGGCGTCACCTTCCAGGCCGGCGCCGGCACCCTGACGGTGACCTTCCTCGGGAACGCCTCCTACGCCAACATCGGCTTCTACTCCGGCGCCGTGGGCGAGATCTACATCGGCGACATCACCGTGGAGGCCAAGGTGCATCAGGCCGCGGCCACCACGCCCAACGGCTATCAGGTGGGGCAGACCTGGACCCTCGACTATGCCACGACTAATCCTGTCGGATCGGCCTTCACCCGGGTGAACACCGCCGACGTGGCCGAGCTGGCCGGGCTGGAGGGCTTCGGCGCCTCCTGCGTGTTTCTTTCGCAGAGCGGAAACCTCACTGCAGAGCTGTTCCAGAACAACAACACCTACTTCGAGGATGGCTGCAAGTACGAGATCACCTTCTTCCTCTACGTCAAGACCCTGTCCGGAGGCACCCTGATGGCCCGTTGTGACGGCGATTTCCCTGTGCTGGTGAACGAAGGCACGACCGGTTACCAGAAGGTGACCATCGAGAGGACGGGAAAGTGGGATTGGACCAGCTTCTACACCAGCACCGCCACGGTGGAAGTCTACCTCGGCAGTGTGCAGATCAAACTGGTCGAGATCCTCTGATCGGAAGATCCGACGCGGACGGAGGCCGGCCGGCTTGGCCGGCCTCTTTCTGTCTGAACAGCGGGAAGAGTCCTTTGGCTGACCTTCCTGCGGAGAGAAGGAGGCCCGACAGGCCAGCCGGAAAAGAGCTTTTAACTGAGGGGGTGGAAAACAGAGGCCCGATCAGGCTTGAAAGTTCGGTTACAGGAAACGGCCTCGATTTTTTGTTAAGATGACGTTGAAAGATCCGCCGGGACCTGCGGGAAACATCCCGAAAGCCCGGAGGGAGATGGTTAAAAGGAGCAAGGCAGGAGCGTGCGATGAAAACAGGCGGAGAATTGCATCAAAGACTGATCAGAAATGCCCGGAGGCTGTCGGCCCCGGAGTACCGGGCTCCGCAGATCTTTGCGGAGGGACGGGAGTGGCCCGGGGACTGGCAGGGACGGACCATGCTGGCCCTCTGCAGCCTGTATCGCGGCCTGAACGAGGAAGATCCGGAACGGAAAGCTGTTTTCGGTCAGCTTCGGGAGATCCTGGAGGCGCTGCCGCAGCATTGCAACAGGGACGGCTACTTCGGAGAGCCCTTTGACGGCCGGGTGGTCAACGAGCAGCAGGTATCCGGCAACAGCTGGTTTTTACGGGGGCTGTGCGAGGCCTACCGCCTGACCGGGGACGAAAAGATCCTGGAGAGACTGGATTCGATCAGCAGGAATTTTCTGATCCCGCTGGGCGCGTTCTATGACGATTATCCCCTCCAACCCCGGGAGATGGGCGGTGTGGGAGGGCATCTGCAGGCCGGGGTGACCGGGCGCTGGAGGCTTTCCTCGGACGTCGGCTGTGCCTTCATGATGCTGGACGGGATCACGCAGACCTGCAAACTGCTGAACGATGCGGAGCTGAAAAAGACCGCCGCGCGCATGATCGAGGCCTTTTCCGGGCTGGATGTGGTGGGCTGCCGCTGCCAGACCCACGCCACGCTGTCTGCGACCCGGGGGATCCTTCGCTTTTACGGCATGACGGGAGAGGTCCGTTATCTGACGCTGGCCGAGCGCATGTTCGCGCGCTACCTGGAAGAGGGCAGCACGGTCAATTACGCCAACTTTAACTGGTTCGGCCGGCCTGATTCCTGGACCGAACCCTGCGCGGTGGTGGATTCGCTGATCCTGGCCCTCAAACTTTTCGGCGAGACCGGGAACCCGGGCTATCTCCGCCTGGTCAACCGGATCTATGCCAACGCCCTGCTTCCCGCGCAGCGGATCAACGGCGGGGCCGGATGCGAGACTTGTTTAAGTCGGGACCAGCGGGTCCTGAAGATCCATCTTTACGAGGCCTATTTCTGTTGCAGTATGCGGCTGGCCGAGGGACTGTACGAATTGACCCGCGCCCAACGGATCGGAGAAAAAGATCCCGTCATCGGCTTCTGGAATGAATTCGAGTCCGGAGAGGGAGCGCAGAAGATCTCGCTGTCGGTGCGGGAAGAAGGGGAGGACTGCGGAGTGCTGATCTGCCGGCCCCCGAAGTCGGGATTCAGGCTCTATGTCCCGGAGGGCTGCAAAATCCGCTGTGAATATCCTTTTGAGCGTTCGGAATGTTTCTTGATTTTCTCGGGCGGCCTGCCCGAAAAACTGGAAATTCGCTATCAGCTGGAACCGTTCTCTGCCGAGAGGAAGGGCCGGAAAGTCTACTTTTTGGGAGATCGGCTGCTGACCGAAAAAAACGACGGAACGGCGGAGGAGGGATACCGGATGTTTGCGGACGGCAGAAAACTGACGCCCTTGGCTAATTGTTTCAGACTGCCGGACAAAGGAGCGGAATTGGCCTTGAGACAAAAAATTTAGAAACAGTCGTCCCCGGCCTGCCGGAAAGGGATGCAGACAGGGCGAACTTTCAGCCGAAAGTTCGCCCTGTCTTTTTTGTTTTTCTGCCTCCATGTGCGGCGTCTGCCGGGCTGCGCGCCGTTCTGGTCGGGGGAATGTTCTGGCAGGATCTGACAAGGTAAATATGGCGGAGGAGGATTTGACGGGATTTTCGCTCAGGCGGGCGTTCGATGCGGAAACTTCCGCCGCCCATTGAGCGGGTGCGTTCCCGAGACGGTATCATGCCGGGGAACTCCGCGACCCGTTGAGCGGGGGCCGAAATGTTTTCGTGCTGCGGAACTTCCGTGCCCCTTCCTGCGCCTCCCGGCCGCCGCATAGTTTGGACGGGTTCGTCATATACTAGCGGTAAAGAAAGGGAGTACCGACGGTAAAAGGAAGGGAGGGCGGATATGGAACTTGCGGCGCTGTTGGCGGGCCTGGAAATTCAGGAGATCGTGGGCGAGATCCGGGTGCGGATCGAGCGGCTGTGCTTCGACAGCCGGGAGGCCGGCAGGGGAGCTCTTTTTTTCTGCCTGACCGGCGGAAAGCGGGACGGCCACGACTATGCCTTCGAGGCGGTCGCAAAGGGGGCCGTCGCCCTGGTCTGCGAGCGGAAACTGCCGCTGGCGGTGCCGCAGGTCCTCGTGGCGGACAGCCGGGCCGCCATGAGCCTGATGGCCGCCCATTTTTACGGGGATCCCGCCAAGCTCTTGAAGACGGTCACGGTGACCGGTACCAACGGCAAGACCACCACCACCTACCTCTTGAAATCCATCTTCGAGGCGGACGGCCAGAAGTGCGGGCTGATCGGCACCATGGGGGCCCGGATCGGGGAGCGGGCGGAGGCCGCCTCCCTGACCACGCCGGATCCCATCGAGTTCTCCCGCCTGCTGGCCGACATGGTCAAGGCCGGGGTGCGGGTGGTGGCCGCCGAGGCCTCGGCCCACGCCATCTACTACCGCAAGCTGGCCGGCCTGTGCGCCGACGTGGGGATCTTTACCAATCTCACCCAGGACCATCTGGACTTTTTCGGGGATCTGAACACCTACGCCAACGTCAAGGCCGGCTACTTCACCCCCAAAAACGTGCGCACCGCCCTGATCAACGCCGACGACGAGGTGGGCCGCCAGATCATCCGGGGCACCCGCTGCGACACCCTGACCTATGCCCTCGACCATACCGCCGAGATCTACGCCGACCGCGTCCGGCACGCCAGGGAGGGCTTTTCCGCGCTGGTCAACCTCTTTGACCGGCCGCTGGAGGTCCGCTGCCGGCTGCACGGACAGTTCAACGTCTACAACATGCTGGCCGCGGCCGGGGCGGCGGCCGCCCTGGGGGTGCCGGACAAGTCCATCGCGGCCGGGATCGCCGCGCTGCGGGAGGTGGAGGGCCGCTTTAACGTCTTCCACCGGGGCGAGCTGACCGTGATCGTGGACTTTGCGCACACCCCGGACGGGCTGCGGAACGTCCTGAAGGCCGCCCGGGCCATGACAAAGGGGAGGCTGATCTGCGTGTTCGGGTGCGGGGGAAACCGGGACCGGGCCAAGCGCCCGATCATGGGGCGGATCGCCGGGGAACTGGCCGACTTTTGCGTGGTGACCTCGGACAATCCCCGCTTCGAGGACCCCTTCGCCATCATGCAGGAGATCGAACGGGGGCTGACCGGCCGCTACATCCTCATCGAAAACCGGACCCGGGCCATCGCCTACGCCGTCGAGAGCGGAGAGCCGGGGGACACCGTGATCGTCTGCGGCAAGGGGGGAGAACAGTACCAGGAGGTGGCGGGCTGCCGGCACCCCTATTCGGACCGGGAGGTCGTGCGGCGGGTCTTGCATCTTACATAACATCGCGGGGAAGTGCCTATGAGACAAGACCTGATCATCCTGCTGGCCTCCTTTTTGCTCTCGCTGATCGCGGGCGGGATCCTGATCCCCTTCCTGCGGCGGCGGAAGGCCGGGCAGCCCATTTTGCACTATGTGGCCGAACACAGCTCAAAAGCCGGGACCCCCACCATGGGCGGGTGGATCTTCATTCTGGGCATCACGCTGGCCGTCCTCCCCTTTGCCCTCGGCTCCCATCCCGTCCTGCTGGCGCTGGCCATCATGCTCAGCTACGGCGTGGTCGGCTTTCTGGATGACTTTTTAAAGGTGCGGAGGGGGAACAACAAGGGGCTGTCGGCCTGGCAGAAGGCGGGATTCCAGCTGATCATCGCCTGCATCGCGGCTTTTTATGCCCGGGAACTTGGCACCCGGCTGGTCCTGCCGTTCGCGGGAGGCTCGCTGGATCTGGGGGGATGGTACCTGCCCTTTGCGGTGTTCGTCTTTCTGGCCGCCACCAACGGCGTCAACCTGACCGACGGCCTGGACGGGCTGGCCGCCCGGACCGTGCTGGGGTATCTGCTCGCCTTCTTCGTCCTGCTGGCCCTGGGCATCCGCTCGGCCGAGGAACTGGGCGATCCGGGCAGCGCCGGCATTTTGCACGGCTTTGCCCTGCTGAGCGCGGCGGCGATGGGGGGACTGCTGGCCTTTTTGCTCTTCAACGCCTTTCCGGCCAGAGTGTTCATGGGGGACACCGGGTCGCTGGCCTTGGGCGGCCTGATCGCCGCCATGGCCCTGTTCACGCCCTACGCCCTCTTTCTCCCCCTGTTCGGCGTCATGTTCGTGGTCAGCTGCCTTTCGGTCATTCTGCAGGTGGCCTCCTTCAAACTGACCCGGAAGCGGATCTTCCTCATGGCGCCCTTCCACCACCACCTGCAGATGAAGGGCATGCACGAAAACCGCATCACGGCGCTGTACTTCGCGGTCACGGCCGCGGTGAGCGCCTTCACGCTGATCTTCTGCCTGTGAACGGGGACCCGGTCCCGGGCCGCCGGACTTTGGCAGGGAAACCTATTTTCGATTCGGGAGGATGACGATATGCAGATCAAAAAAGTGCTGGTGCTGGGGGTCTCCGTCACCGGAACGGCGGTGGCCGACCGGGCCTTAAGAAGGGGAGACCTGGTCTTTCTGTACGACGACAGCGTCAAGGGCGGCTTTGCCGAGCAGCTGTTCGGCCTGCTGAAGCGGGGGGCCTTTCTGGCGGAAGTCCGGGACTTTGGCGAGATCCTCCCCGATTACGCGGTGACCAGCCCAGGCTTTCCGCCCTCGCACCCCGCCCGGGCCGAACTGGCGCGTTTACATATCCCGGTCTGGACCGAACCGGACTATGCCTTCGGGGGGCTGCAGGGGGAGGTGCTGGCCGTCACGGGGACCAACGGCAAGTCCACCGTGGTCACCCTGCTGGCCAAAATGCTGGAGGCCGACGGGAAAAAGACGGCTCTGGCCGGCAACATCGGCCTGCCCCTGAGCGCGGTGGCCGACCGGCCCTTCGACAAGATCGTGGCGGAGCTCTCCTCCTTTCAGTTGGAGGAGACCCTCTCCTTCAATCCCCACATCGCGGCCTTTGTCAATTTTGCCCCCGATCACCTCAACCGGCACGCCGACGTCGAGGCCTACTATGCTGCCAAGTGCCGGCTGTTCCAGAACCAGACCCGGCAGGACTTCTGCATCATCGATCTGGACGACGAGGGCTTAAGCTGCCGCCGGCTGCCCACCTATGCCAAGCTGTACGGCTTCTCCCGGACCAAAAGCCTCAAGTACGGCTGCTGCGTCCGCCGGGGAGACATCCTGTTCTGCCAGAAAAAGACCGCCGAAGTGGAGGACTGCCGCCTGCCCGGCCGCTTCGGCCTGTCGGACGCCCTCTGCGCCGTCACCATGGCCAAGCTGGCCGGGTGTTCGGACGAGGCGGTGCGTTCGGCCCTGCGCGGATTTTCCGGGCTGCCCCACCGGCTGGAGCGGGTGCGGGAGAAAAACGGGGTGGAGATCGTGGACGATTCCAAGGCCACCAACGCGGCGGCGGCCGTCCGGGCGGCCGAAAACTTCCAAAAGCCGGTGGTCCAGATCCTGGGCGGCTCGGACAAGGGAGAGGACTTTTCTTCCTTTTTCCGGGAGCTGCCCGCCAACGTCAAGGCCTGCGTGCTGTACGGCGAGGCCGGACAGAAGATGGAAGCGGCCGCCCGGGCGGCCGGCGTGAAGTTCGTCAGCCTGCCCGATTTCACGGCGGCGGCCGAGACCGCCTTTTCGCTGTGCGCGCCGGGGGAGGTGCTGCTGCTCTCGCCGGGGTGCGCCTCCTTCGACCAGTTTGCGAATTTCGAGCAGAGGGGGGAGCGCTTTGCTGAAATTGCTCAGACCTTTTGAGGCCAGACGGGCGGACTGGAGCATCGCCGTCACCGTGTTCCTGCTCTCGGCGCTGGGCATGGTGATGATCTGGTCGGCCTCCAGCTACACCGCGCAGCGCGACACCGGGGACAGCCTGTACTTTGTCAAAAAGCAGTTCCTGGGCTTCGTGGCCGGGGGGTGCGCCTTTGCCTTCTTTTGCTTTCTGGATCTGGACCGGCTGAAAAAGTGGGCCCTCCCCCTGTTCGGGGGTTCGCAGGTTTTGCTGGCCCTGGTCTTCGTGCCCGGGCTGGGGGTGGAGAACTACGGCGCCAGACGATGGATCGGCCTCGGCGGCGTCACCCTGCAGCCCTCCGAGATCGCCAAGTTCGCCTTTGTGATCTTTTCGGCCGCCTATGCCGCCGACCGGGCCGGCAAAATGGAAAAGTTTTCCACCCTGCTCCCCATTCTGGGGGCGGGCGGGGCGACCTGCCTGCTCATCATCGCCGAGCCCAACATGTCCATCACCGTCTGCGTGGCCGCCGTGATGATGGCCATGCTGTTCTTCAGCGGGGCCAGGATCAGACACCTGCTGGCTCTGACGCTGCCCCTGGTGCTTCTGATCCCCCTGCTGATCTGGCTGGAGCCCTACCGCATGAACCGGCTCATCGCCTTTCTGGATCCCTGGGCCAACCCCAAGGACGAGGGCTATCAGCTCATCCAGTCCCTCTACGGACTGGGCAGCGGCGGCCTGTTCGGGGTGGGCCTGGGCAATTCCCGGCAGAAGTTTGAATTTCTGCCCTTCGCCGAGTCCGACTTCATCTTTTCGGTCATCGGAGAGGAGCTGGGGCTGTTCGGCTGTCTGGGCGTGCTGGGCCTGTTCCTGTTCCTGATCGCCCGGGGGATCCGGACGGCCGTCAACGCCCCCGACCGCTTCCGCTGCTACCTGGCCGCCGGGATCACCGCCCTGGTGGCCGTGCAGGTGGCCGTCAACGTGGCCGTGGTCACCGGCTCCATTCCGCCCACCGGCCTGCCCCTGCCCTTTATCAGCTACGGGGGAAGCTCGCTGACCGTCTTTTTGGGCGGCATGGGCATCCTGCAGAACATCTCGGCCTCCGCCGCCCCGCTGTCGGACCGCCTTCCCGCCCTGAAGACGCCCGCCGCAAGGGGGAAAAGGCGGAAAAAATCGGGAAATAAATGATTATTGAACGATGTAAGATCGCAAAGGAAAAAGGGGAAAGGCATTTTGAACAGGCTCTTCGGCGCCCAGGCGGCCCGGGGAGTCTGTCTTTTTGAGGTCTCCCGGGCGAAAGCCCTGAGGCTCCGGCTCCGGAGGGGGCGCCCCGGGAGCGGCCCCAAAGGCCGGCCGGACGACCGCCGTAAAGCGCGCAGTCAGAATCAAAAACGGGTCATCGTTTTTTTCTCCTTTCTGACCGTATTCTTAAATATCACACCCCTCTTGTCGAAATTGCGGAGCGGACGAAGGGGAGGTCCGGCGCGCAGGAGGGGCGGAGGGAGGGCAGGCGGCTTCCGCACCGAAATTTTCCGGAAGTCATATATTGGATTATTGAGGCTTTTACGACAGGAGGAAGCTTTTATGGGAAACTTCGCGATAACGGGCGGAAACCGGCTGCGGGGAGAGGTCGAAGTGCAGACCTCCAAAAACGCCGTCCTGCCCCTGATGGCCGCCGCCGTTCTGACCGGGGAACCCGTCCGCCTCCGCCGCTGCCCGGCCATTGCGGACGTCCGCAACATGGGGGAGATCCTGACCGGGCTGGGCTGCGAAGTCTCCCGGGAGGGAGAGGACCTGATCATCGACGCCGGCCCCGCCGACCGGTGCGAAATGCCCACCGGCCCGGCCAAGGAGCTGCGCTCCTCCATCTTTCTGCTCGGCCCCATGCTGGGGCGGTTCGGGCGGGCGGTGGTGGCCTATCCGGGGGGATGCGACATCGGCCTTCGGCCCATCGACCTCCACCTGAAGGGGCTGGCCTGCCTGGGCGCCGAGATCTCCGAACAGGGCGGGGCCATCGTCTGCGACGGGCGGAAAATGCGGGGCGGCCTGGTGCATCTGGACTTTCCCAGCGTGGGGGCCACCGAAAACATCATGATGGCGGCGGTCCGGGCAAAGGGCAGGACCCGCATCCTGAACGCGGCCAAGGAGCCGGAGATCGCGGACCTGCAGGCCATGCTCAACCGCATGGGGGCCAGGGTGTACGGCGCGGGCTGTTCCACGGTGGAGATCGAAGGGGTGGAGGAACTGCACGGGGTGGAATTCCGGCCCATACCCGACCGGATCGCCGCCGGCACCCTGATGATCGCCTGCGCCATGTGCGGAGGGGAAATTTTGTTAAAAAATGTCATTCCCGAACATCTTTCCTCCCTGATCTTCAAACTGCGTGAAAGTGCTTGCAAAATTACCCTTTTTGATGATAAAATAAGAATAGCCGCCAACGGGCGGCCCCGGAACGTACATAAGGTGGAGACCTCGCCCTATCCCGGCTTTCCCACCGACCTCCAGGCGCAGTACCTGGCCCTTTTGACCGTGGGCGAGGGGACGGGCATGATTTTGGAGACCATCTTCGAGACCCGGTTCAAGCACGCGGCCGAACTCATCCGCATGGGGGCGGACATCACCGTCCGCGACCGCATCGCCATGGTGCGGGGGGTGGAACGGCTGCACGGCGCCGAGGTCAGGGCCCACGACCTGCGCGGGGGCGCCGCCCTGGTGCTGGCAGGTCTTGTTGCCGAGGGGGAGACCGTGGTGCGGGACATTGGCCACATCGACCGGGGCTATGAACGCCTGGAGGACACCCTCTCGGCGCTGGGCGGGAACATCCGCCGGACCTGACCCCTTCCGGGGCCGGGGCGGACAAGCCCTTTCCCGAAAAACGAAAGAACTGTTTTTTTGAAAAAGGCGGGCTGAAAAAGATTTTTGAACGTCCGGTCATGCCCGGAGGGACAAGCCTTCCCGGGCGAAAGGGACCTTAAAGCCTTTGGTATATAACAATTAGACATCATTAAGGTGACACCGCCCAAAGATTGCCGCCCGGCGGCCTTCAAGCGAGTCCCTGACCAACCTGCGGCTGCGGCCGCGTCGGAGGTATTATGCAGATTTTAAAGAACAAAAAGATCCTCATCCTCTTTTGCGTGCTGGTGGGGGTGGCCGCCCTGGCCGTGCTCTCGGGGGTGCTGTTTTCGGTGCAGCACATCGAGGTGCGGCTGTCCAACGCGGCCTTTGAACTGAAGTCCACCCAGATGGAGGAGAGCCTGGAGGACCTTCGGGGCCGGAACATCCTGGCCCTGAACGAGACCGAGATCGCCGACCGGCTGGAGGAGGCTTACCCCTACGCCGAAGTGCTGCGCGTCGAGCGGGTCTTTCCCTCCCGGGTGGTGGTCCACGTGGCCGAGCGCTACGAAGTTTACGCCGTGCAGTCGGGGGAAGTCTTTCTGCACACCGACCGGAACGGCCGAATTTTGAGGATCTCGGATTCCCCGGCCTCCAATCTGCCCCTGGAGACCGCCGCGGACAACATCGTGGTGCGGACGGCGGAGGGGACGGCCTCCGGCGAGGTCGGACAGGCCGTCAGCTTTTCCTATGCCTTCCAGAGCGATCTTCTGTACCAGCTCTGGCTGCAGACCACCCATCTGCCCGACGGGGAGAGCGCTCAGGAGGCCATGACCATGTTCGAGTACCGGCAGTTTCTGGAGGAGGTGGATCTGACCCTGCCGACCAATGCCGACGTCCTCACCCGGGAGGGCGCCCGCTTCCGCCTGCTGTCCTATCAGGACCACACCGGGGAGTTCTGCGCCCTGGTCTACCGGGACATCTATCTGACCAAGCTGACCGACGCCTCCATGCGGGCCAACTCCGAAGTCAACATCTACCTCGAAAATCAGCGGTTGACCTACACCATCTCCCGCTGAGGAAGGGGGCGGAGGCGGACGGCTGACTGCCCGGTGACAGGACTTGGGCCGGGAGGACAAGCGAGGTCTGTCCCTTTGAAACTTGAAACGTTGACGGACATCGCCGTCCGGAAATGCACAGAATACTGTAGGGGAGGAAAAATTGATGTATTATTATAACGAAACGTATGAATTTTGGAGGGATTTGGCTCCCGGTCTGCTCGGCAGACTTTTGGGCCTGATCGTGCTGGACGTGCTGTTCTGGGTGATCCTCTATGTCTTCCGGGGGATCGCCCTCCGCCGCATCTGCAAACATGCCGGCAAAAAGTCCACCCTCTGCTGGGTGCCGGTGGGGCAGACCGCCCTGGTCGGCGAGCTGGCCGGCAAGAAGAGATACGGCGCGCTGGCCGCGATCTTTGAGGCCTGCCAGATCGTGGGCGTCGTGCTCATTTGGGCCTTTTGTATCATCGTTTTTAACAAATTATGCAGGGATAACGGGTATGCCGATTTTAAGAGATGGTGGGACGGCATTGTGGCTGTCCTGTGGCTCCTGATCGTGCTGGGGTCCCTGCTGACTCTCTGCATCGTGCCCTATCAGGTATTCAACCTGATCTGTCACCACACCCTTTACACCCGGCTGGACGCTCAGCCGCCGGCGCTCTTCACGGTGCTGGGCTTCCTCTTTTCCATCCATGCCTTTTTCCTGTTCGCCTTCCGGAACAGGGAACTGAAGGACCCTCCGGCCCGCCGGCAGCCCTATGCGGGACAACCCTATCCGGGTCAGCCCGGTCAACCGGATGGGCAAGGAACGCAGGGACAACCCTATGCGGGGCAACCGTATCCGGGCCAGCCGGGTCAGCCTTACCCCGGACAGCCGGGTCCCGGTCCCATTCAACCGGGCTATCCGAACGGGGGACAAGCCGGACCGCTTTATCCCGGCGCTCCGGGCCAGCCTTATCCCGGAACGCCCTATCCGGGACAACCGTACTCGGGGCAACCCTATACGGGGCAATCGGGACAGCCTGGTCCAGGTCAGCCCTATCCCGGTCATCCTTATCCGGGACAACCCTATCCCGGGGGGCCGGGTCAACCGTATCCCGGGGCTTTCGGCCCCTATCAGGGGCAGCCCTATGCGGGCCAACCCGGTCAACCTGGTCCCGGTCCCGTTTATCCGGGCTATCCATACGGGGGACAAGCCGGGCCGTTCTATCCCGGCGCGCCTGGTCAGTCCGCTCCCGGTACTCCGGGCCAGCCTTATCCCGGGGCTTTCGGCCCCTATCCGGGACAGCCTTATCCGGGACAACCCGGTCAACCGGGCCAGGAGCAAGGACCACAGGGCCAGCCCTATGCGGGGCAACCGGGACAGCCCTACGCCGGCCAATCGGGACAGCCTTATCCGGGACAGACGGCTCCCGGCGCTCCCGCGCAGCCTCTCTCCGGCGCGGCCGGGGAAGGGGAGGCCGGCAGGCAGGATCAGGCCGGGCCTTCCGCCGGCGG
Organism: uncultured Clostridia bacterium; assembly: GCA_944332455.1. Taxonomy (GTDB): domain Bacteria; phylum Bacillota; class Clostridia; order Christensenellales; family HGM11417; genus CALVJY01. The sequence goes on along the minus strand of CALVJY010000001.1, from coordinate 133,444 downwards.
GGACCAGGACGCTTCCGGGCGGGAGGAAGAGAACTGATCCGGGCCCCTCAAACGACAGATCTTTCCGGCCGCCGTTTTCCGGGAAAACCCCCGAAAAGCCGGGGAAAACGGATTTTTTTCAGGGGCCAAAAAGGTTTGACAAATCCTGTCGAAATGAATATAATAGACGTAAGAAAAAAACCATTCGAAGAGGACTTCAGCGCCGATCTTCTCCGGACCCGGGCGCGGGCCGGGGCGGGGGTGAAGTTCCCATGCGGAGGTGCTTGATTTGGCAAAGCAGATAGACAAGACGGTTTTGGACTTCGGGTCCTCCAGGATCTCCATCCTGATCGGGGGCCGGGGCGTCAACAACACCTTCGTCATTTCCGGCTCGGCCGAGACGGAATACGACGGCTTTTGCGACGGCGAATTCCTGGAGCCCGGGCAGCTGAAGAGCAAGCTGGAGCAGGTGGTGCTGGCTGCCGAGGAATCGGTCAAGGGCCAGATCAGCGAGATCTACGTGGGGGTGCCGGGGGAGTTTACCACCTCGGTCTGCCGGGAGACCGTGCTGTCCTTCCGGTCCCGCCGCAAGATCACCGACCTCGACGTGGACGAGCTCTATGCCAGCGGGGACATCTTTCAGGGCAACCGGGACTATGTGGTGGTTAACCGCACCCCGGTCTACTTTGTGCTGGACGAGAACAACCGCACCCTTTCGCCGGTGGGACAGTCGGCCACCAAGCTTTCGGGCTTTCTGTGCTACACCCTGGCCGAGCGCAAGTTCATCATTCTGATCACCAGGCTGCTGACCGAGATCGGGATCCGCAGCGTCAAATTTGTCTCCTCGGTGCTGGCCGAGTCCCTCTTCCTGTTCGACCGGGAGTCCCGGGAAAACTACGCCGTGCTGCTGGACGTGGGCTACATCACCTCCAATCTGGCCGTGGTGCGGGGGGACGGACTGCTGTATTTAAAGACCGTGCCCATGGGGGGCGGCCACATCACGGCGGATCTGACCGAGTGCCTGCATCTGCCCTTCCCGCAGGCCGAAAGCCTGAAGCGGAAGGTGGAGCTGACCCTGAAGGTCTCGCCCGAGGACACCTATCAGGTGCAGGACGGAGAGCAGGTCCTCTCCTTCCCGTCGGAGGACGTCCACGAGGTGGTCTCCAGCCGGCTGGAGGACATGGGGCTGTACTTCAAAAAGTGCCTGGACGAGTGCCCCTATCCCTTCCCCGAGTACGTACCCGTATCTTTGACCGGCGGCGGGGTGTGCTACATGCGGGGGGCGAGGGAGTACCTCTCGCAGGTCATGGGCAAGACGGTGGACATCGTGGCGCCCAACGTGCCGCAGATCAACAAGCCGCACTTAAGTTCGCTGTACGGGCTTTTGGACTTCGCCCTGGAGCGGGCCGAGCCCCGCAAAAAGGGCGGATTCAATTTCATCACCAAGCTGTTTTTCGGGGAATGACGCCCGCGCCGGCTTTTTGGAAGGCCGTAAGAGAATGAAAGGGGAGCTTTGGCAGGACCGGGCTTCCGAAACATAAGAGAAGGGGACAGAGGAACCCCCAAAACCCAACCAAAGGAGAACGTTATGGACTTTGAATTACCGGTATCTGCCATTGCGCAGATCAAAGTTTTGGGCATCGGCGGAGGCGGCAACAACGCGGTCAACCGCATGATCAACGCCAACATCAAGAGCGCGCAGTTCGTGGCGCTCAACACCGACAAACAGGCCCTCTACCTGTCCAAGGCCGAGACCCGCATCCAGATCGGGGACAAGCTCACCCGGGGCCTGGGCGCCGGAGGCAATCCCGAGATCGGCGAAAAGGCCGCCGAGGAGAGCCGCGACGCCATCACCGAGGCCGTCCGGGGGACCGATCTTCTGTTCATCACGGCGGGCATGGGGGGCGGCACCGGCACCGGAGCAGCCGCCGTCGTGGCCTCCATCGCCAAGGAGATGGGCATCCTGACCGTGGCCGTGGTCACCCGGCCCTTCTCGTTCGAGGGCAAAAACCGGGACGCCAACGCCAGGGCGGGCATCGCCAACCTCCGCAAGTATGTGGACACCCTGGTCATCATCCCCAACGACAAGCTGCTGCAGGTGGTGCCCAAGGGGACCACGATGGTGGACGCCTTCCGCATCGCCGACGACGTGCTGCGCCAGTCCATCCAGGGCATTTCCGACCTCATCGTCAAGCCCTCGCTCATCAACCTCGACTTCGCCGACGTGCGTTCGGTCATGAAGAACAAGGGCATGGCCCACATGGGCATCGGCCGGGCCAAGGGCGACAACCGCATGATCAACGCCGTCCGTCAGGCCGTCTCCAGCCCCCTGCTCGAGACCACCATCGAGGGCGCGACCGGGGTCATCATCAACGTCCTGGGCGGGTTCGACATGTCCCTGGACGAGGTCAACGAGGCCGCCAGCCTGGTGCAGGAGGTCGTGGACCCCAACGCCAACATCATCTTCGGCGCCGGCATCTCGGAGGATCTGGACGACGAGGTGGCCGTCACCATCATCGCCACCGGCTTCGACGTCAAGGCCGACGAGGCCGCCAAGCAGAAGGCTCAGGCCCAGCCCAACCCCAAGGAGCAGATCTTCGGGGGCAAGTACGAGGCCTATCCCCAGCAGAACGCCGCGCCCAACCCGCAGGACATCTTCGGCTTCAACCGTCAGCGCCAGCAGACCCAGGCTCAGCCGCAGCAGGGACTTTACGGCAACCGTCCCGCCCAGCAGCAGCCGCAGCAGCAGGGCTACGGCCAGGCGCAGCAGCAGGGTTATGGTCAGTCCCAGCAGGGGTACGGACAGACCCAGCAGCAGGGCTATGGCCGCCAGGCGCAGAACAGCCGTTCGGCCCAGGACGATGTGGTCATCCCCTCTTCCCGGGTGCGGGCCGACGAGGATCTGAACATCCCGTCCTTCATGCGCCGGATGCACAACCGGAACAACGGGCAGTAAGGAGGCCGTTTCGGCCCCGGAGACAGGCCCGGAACTTCAGATCTCAAAAGCCCGTCTGCCGGGATCCGGCCGCCGGGCTTTTTCGCTGTCGGGGGATCCGGATCCCGTCCGGAGGCGTCTGGAGCTGACGGGTAAAAGGATCACGGATAGATCCGGCGTCCGAAGGCAATAAACACAGAGGAGAACGGGGGCCGGCCGGAAAGGGTCCCGGGAGGCAGAAGTTTTATGGAAAGAAAGCTGAAAAAAGTTGCGGATTCCGAGACCGAGCAGGTCCAGGTGGTCATGGCCGGCCATATCAACGGAGCCGGCCGTCTGTTCGGGGGCCAGCTGATGGCCTGGATCGACGTGGTGGCCGCCGTCACGGCCAGGCGGCACAGCGGCCGCAACGTCACGACCGCGGCCGTGGATCACCTGGAATTTAAAACGGCAGCCTATGCCAATGAAGCCCTGATCTTAAAGGGCAGGGTGACCTGGGTGGGCCGGACCTCCATGGAGGTGCGGGTGGACTCCTTTGCGGAGGGGCTGGACGGCAGCCGGAAACTGATCAACCGGGCCTACGTGGTGCTGGTGGCCATCGACGAGCGGGAACGCCCGGTCGAGGTCCCCGGGCTGGAGTTGGTCACCGAGGAGGACTTTTCGGAGTGGAAGGCCGGGGAGATCCGCCATGAACAGCGCCGGAAGGCATCGAAGGCGTGAAGGGGAAGGCCGGCCGCCTTAAGGACTCGGGACAGGAAAAGGCTACTCCGGGAAAAACAACAAGATCCTGCTTTTCCCGCTCTGCCCGGCCGGAAGACAAGGAAAGAGCCTGAAAGCGGCCGTTATGCGCTTTTGGAAGGGGACGGAGAAAAATTTTTTACCGTTCATGACAAAAATCTTACCAGTTGTTACAAAAGGACTTGACAAATCCGGGAAATGTGGTATAATATTAGGTCGAAAAATGTCGGGGAAAATACTTCCCGGCATTTTTAAATATATTTACCCGTTTTAACACCATATTTAAAAAAGAGGACTGAAACCCGGAACTGAAAAGACGGAGGGCAGCATGTCTTCCGTGCGCCGCCTCCCCAAAAGTATGCTTTTGGCGCCTGAGGCACCAGGCAGGGACGCTCAAGGTTTGTCTTGCAGGACATCCCGTTACCCGGCCTGCGACAGGGGTTCCATAAAGGTATGCTTTTTTAGAAAACTGAATTCAAACAGAATAAAATTTTTTTCAAGAGATTCGTTTTGTTTTGCTGAAAAACAGAGCGAATTTTTTTTGCCTTTTTCCGCTCCGAAAAAGCATACATTTCTGAAAAAAAGGGAAAAACGACGTCACAGGACGTTTTCATATAAAAAAGGCCGTCCGCTGCGGCACACACCACGCAAAAGGCGGCCTTTCATGACAAAAACAGCACGCCCTCCGGCAAGGGGGGAGCTGTGTTTGATGCGGGGGTACGGTTTCGGCCCGGAAGGTGCCGGACGGAGAAAAGCCGTTCCGACCATGTGACGGCCGGAGAACCGCCCGCAAACAGGCAAAATACGAGGCAGCGGCCTCAGAAACAAGAGGTAAGACCTATGAGAAACAGAGCAAGCAAGCGCGGCTTTACCCTGGTAGAGCTCATCGTGGTGATCGCCGTCATCGGCATTCTGGCCGCCGTGCTGATCCCCACCTTCTCCGGCGCCATCGAGAGCGCCCGGACAGCAAACGATCAGGCCATTGCCCGAAATGCCACCACCACGCTGAAGATGTACGCGGTGGAAAACGGGGCTCCGGCTACGGCCGCCGAGGCCCGCGAAGTCATCCGCCAGGATCAGCCCGGCTTTGACTTCGTACCGGAGAGCGCTTCGAGGGGGTATCACTTCTTCTATGATCCCGAGACCGTGGAGGTCACGCTGGAAAAGAGCGTGCCCGGAGCCTCGGCTGCCGAGGACGGCAGCACGCTGGAGGAGTTCAACGGTAAACTGCTGTTGGATCTGTCTGGCTCGCCTCTGGCTGATGCCGTGGCTGCCTTTTACACTGCGAACGAGAGCGACACCGCCGACCAGATCAAGGCACGGATCGACGCCGGGCTGGCCGCGCTGGAAGGCTCTGTCGACGCCGGCTATGCTTCCATGCTGACAGCCAAGGCCTCCGATGCGGTGGTGGTGTTCAACAACGGTGTTCTGAACTGCCAGCCCGACCAGACCGAGGGCAAAATTTTGGTCTTTGCCGACCGCACGACGGAGGGAGAGGCCTATTCGGTTTCGGCCATTGCTGCCAACGCGGTGACCGGGCTGCGCTTTACCGTCACCGAGATCACCCTGCCCGAGAGCGTGACCGCGATCGGTTCCTCGGCCTTTGCAGACAGCAATCTGACCTCGGTCACCCTGCCTGCGGGCGTGACGGAAGTGGGCAGCGGAGCCTTTAACGGCAACGAAAATCTGACTCTGAATCTGACCGGCGAATACGAAAGCATCGAAAAAGTGGCTGAAATTTTGGGCCCTGCCGTGATCAACGAAGGGGACAACAGTGTGATCACAGCCGGCGGCAAGAGCTACAAGGTCGAAAACACCGTCACCCTGAAAGAGGTCTCCGGCTCGGAAGAAGCCAACCTCGGCACGGTGGAGAGTGCGACCATCGATCAGATCTATGATGCGGTGGAAGAACTTTATGAACAGGTCTACACCGCCGGAAACGGTGTCAACGTGCTGGACGAAGAGGTCAAAGCTGAAATTGAGACGGTTTATGGAATGTTCGGCATGCTGGCCGATTGGGAGCTGAATTACTACAAGACTGCGGACGGAACTTTGGAAGAGGGGATGGTCAAAAATTATAAAGAAAACTACGCCAAATTTAACTATTATGCTAAAGATGAAGCAGGGGAGGCTGATCTGCAAGCTTTCCTGTGGACGGAGGGAATCACCACGGCAAACATGGGGGTTTATCCGCTCTATCGGCACTATGTGGATAACGCCGCTTATGCGTTGAATTTTTTAGCTGATGTTCAGGTCGAGTGCAATGTCGGTTATAGCAGTGAAGAGGTCAAACAGCTGATCACAACTGCGCTGGAGACGGCAAAGGGGCAGTATCAGACGGCGGACGGGTTGCCGGATGGGGCTGTCGCTAAAGCGGATCCTGCGTTAAATCCTGCCGATTTGTTTAAGCTGACCGCACCGGAAACTTCCAGTGCAGTGGTAGTTCTGGATCTCACTGTCACTTGTGCGAATCTGGCTCCCATTGCGGATAACTATCTTGTCACGTTGACTTTGCACAGCAAAGCTGGAGATGATACAACTTCGATCAGCCTGAAAACTGTCGGATTTACCGCTCTCTATTTTGGAAGCGCCATGAACCGGGTCGAAATGACAGATGGTGCGGAGGCTGCGGTGGAGAGTTTGCCGGTCTACGGCACGCAGAACGAAATTCCCCTGATTTTGCAAGTTACGGGAAATGACGACAGTGCCATCGTTCAGTCCGGCGACTTGAAGTTGGAAAAATGGTCCGCGGCGGAGGGAGCCTTTGTGACCATAAATATCGAATTCGAGATCGAAAATTTCGATGCCGGCAATGTCAAACTGCTGCTTTCCGGCCTGTCTGTCTGCGGAGACGGGGAATACTACCGCCTGCAAGTGAAGAGCGGCAGCCTTTCCGATACGATCCGCTTCCGGACGGTCGACGCCTATAACGTGACTTCGGCTGAGGAATTCCGCACCCAGAAAGGCGAAAGCGGACAGGCGCTGACGGCCGTTTGCCTTGCCGGGAATTTGGTATATGACAGCTATGCAGAGGCGGACGAGCAGAAAGTGGAGAACGCCATGCTGTATGACGTGGAAAGTTTCGGCAAGAAGAGCGGAAAGACGATTGCAGACGTTTTTATCACCATCGGCGGGACAGTCTATGGGAATAATTATCTGATCGATGGGGTAAAATTACACAATACTTCCCTCAATAACAGCAAAGTCTTTTTAAGGCTCAATGCCTCGGCCATGCTGAATAACGTACACGCCAAACTCGATCAAGCTACCACCTACGACCGGGAAGGCGAGAGTTATTCGGAAAATGCCTGGTCCAGGAGCGCGGCGGTTCTTTCCAACGTCAACTCCGCTAACATCATCAACAGCCATTTTGAGGGTGGTCTGCGAGGATTCCGGGTCATCGCGAAAAACGGGATGGTAGTCAATATTGTAGATAGCTTTTTTGAGAAGTCGATCGTCAATATTGAATACTTTGCCGATACGAGCAACCCTTCCGGCCCGGCTTATTTGAATCTTATTAATGTAGGGATTCGTACTGTAACGGACAATTTAGATGAGAGTACCGGATTGCCGGCTCATGGCACTGCTTTAGTTTATTTCCCGGGTAGTAGCGGGGCCGGTATGCAGAATTTCCATAATTGCTATTTATATGCCAAGAATTTAAAACTGTTTTCCTGGACAACTAAGGAAGCAGCCTATAACAGTGCTAAAAACATTGCAACAGGAATCCATAATATTCTTGGAACTCTATTTCGTACTTCGTTGACAGATGCAATTGTGGGAGATTCAGGGCTGATTTTAGAAAAAGACACTGAACATTTAAAGGCTCAACAATATATTAATATTGGACTTATGTTGCCTAAAATGATTAATTTCCCGGAAGGAGGTCTTTCTGGTATCTTTGGCGGCGACTGGATCACTTATGAAATGAAAGAGGAAGGTTTCCATTTTATTTGGGAGGACGAAGAAGGGAATCAATTAAATAGAGAAGGAAATAATGTTGAAGTAAAAATTGCAACCATAAAATTAGCTGAATTCCAGTTTAGTTACTTTAACAATAAGAGCGAAACCTTCCGTCAGTATCTGTTTGATACATGGGGAACGGTGGACGGAGAACCTGTTGCGGAGGATTATTCCAATCTGAAACCTTTGGAAAATGCCAACCAATACACCCACCCTGGCACCTACTCGGATTTGAACTATACCTTCCTGAGCTTGAGTGACATGCAGGAAATTTTCGGGACAGCCGCCTAAGACGACATGAAAGTACGTTTTCACAAGCAATCTAAACTTTCCAAAAAGAAGCTCATTCTGATTATCTGCCTGGCCGCGGTCCTTTTGATCGCGGCCGGGGTGGGGCTTTACTTTCTGCTGCGGGACAACGGGCCGGGGGAGGACCGGTTTTTGCTGGACATGCGGCAGGTCGTTTTTAATGCTTTGCCCGCTGAGGTGGACGCGGATGTGAGCTTTCCGACCGCTTTTGACGGTTACGAAGGGGTGACGATTACCTATCAAAGTTCCAACGAGGCCGCGCTGACCTCGGACGGCAAGGTGCACCGCACGCTGGAGGATGTCAATGTCACCCTGACAGTGACCCTTTCGCACCCCGAGCACGAGACTGTGAGCTTTCAAAAAAATGTGCAGGTCAAAAAAATGGAGAGCTCGGAGGCTCTGGAATTTGCCTATTCGCAGGTAGTCATCGACAGGGAGAACGCAGACGGCACCGTTCTGCCGGTCTCCATTCCCGAGTATGGCATCACCATCACCTACGAGCCGTATGCCATGCTGAACGGCGAGTACGAGCGCAGTGTGGCGGTGGAGGTCCTGCCTGACCGCGCGGTCATTCATGTTTCGCCCTGTGGGGAACGCAAGGTGGTAATGATCGTGGCCAAATTTGAGTTCTTAGGTAACGTTTCAACACGGAATTATCCGGTATACACCATAGAATGAGAATGGCCTAAAAATTTATCTATCCTCAGTTTTTTTGCGCGCCCGGCAATTTGCCGGGCGCGTACGCATATTCCGGGGAAAAGGGGCAAAGAACCGGGAAGGAGGCGGAAAGGAGGGGTGAAGTTTGAAAAGCGGCCGGAAAAACTTGTCAAGCGGGGGCTGTTTATGGTATAATAGAATGAAAAAATCTGTGAAGTCCCGGCCCGGAGGATCCCGGGCGCAAGGAGGAGTCCATGAAAGCCGACCTCAAAGACGTCGAACACATCGCCAAGCTCTCCCGGCTGTCCTTTTCCGAGGAGGAGAAGGCCGCCTTTCTGGAGGAGTTCAACAACACCCTCGAGCATGTGGAATCCATCTTTTCGGTGGATACCGAGGGGGTGGAGCCCTGCTCCAACGTCTTTTCCCTGCAAAACGTCTTCCGGGAGGATCTTCCGAAAGAATCCATGGACAACGAGCTGCTGATGCGCACCGCGCCCGCCGCCGAGGACGGGGCCTACCTGGTCCCCAAGACGGTGGAGTAAGCTTTTCCCCTCGTGTTCCGGGGCGCCGGGCTGGTTACATTCCGGCCGAAAACGCCCGCGTCCGCTCTTTTGAGCAGGGCGTTTGAAGCGCCGGGGCCGGCCCGCTTCCGGAGCCTTCCGTTCCGGGAACGTTCGGGGCCTTTCCGCCTGGGAGGAAGAGCCGGGGAAGGAAAGACTTCTTTCCGGCCGATCTTCCGGGGGCGCGGCGATCTACATTTACCATTCGACAAGGAGCCTTTCATGCAACAGGCAACCCAAACTTTGACCCTGACCGAGCTTTCGGGGGCGCTCCGGACCGGAGCGGTCACCGCCCGGACCCTCGCCGAGGAGGCGCTCTCCCGCATCCGGGAGAGCGATCTGAACGCGGTGAATTACCTGGCCGAACAGGAGGCCCTGCGGGCCGCCGAGGAGGCCGACCGGCGGCGGGCGGCGGGAGAGGACGGCCCCCTTCTGGGCGTCCCGGTGCTGGTCAAGGACAACATCTGCACCAAGGATATCCCCACCACCTGCTCGTCCAACATGCTGAAAAACTATGTCCCGCCCTACGACGCCGAGGTGGTGACCCGGCTGAAAGAGGCGGGCGCGGTGATCGTGGGCAAGACCAACATGGACGAGTTCGCCATGGGTTCCTCCAACGAGACCTCGGCCTTCGGGCCGGTCAAAAATCCGGTCGATCCCGCCTATGTGCCGGGGGGATCCTCGGGAGGGAGCGCGGCGGCGGTGGCCGGAGGACTGGTTCCGCTGGCGCTGGGCTCGGACACCGGCGGCTCCATCCGCCAGCCCGCGGCACTGGTCGGCGCGGTGGGGGTCAAGCCCACCTACGGACGGGTCTCCCGCTACGGGCTGGTGGCCTTTGCCTCCTCCCTCGATCAGATCGGGGTGTTCACCCGGAGCGTGACCGACGCCGCCCTGGCCCTTGGGGTCATCATGGGCTATGATCCCAAGGATTCCACCTCGCAGAACCTGCCTCTGCCCGACTTTTCCGATCTGGACGGGGGAGTGAAGGGGCTTCGCGTCGGGGTGGCCGATGAGTATTTCATCGAGGGGCTGGACCCCGAGATCGAACAGAGCGTGCGGGCCGCCGTCGAGGTCTTCCGGGCGGGCGGGGCCGAGATCAAAAAGATCTCCATGCCGCTCTCCAAAGTGGGCATTTCGGCCTACTATATCATCGCCTGCGCCGAGGCGGCCTCCAATCTGGCCCGCTACGACGGCGTCAAGTACGGCGTGCGGGCGGAAAAATTCGAGGACCTGACCGATCTTTACTTCCGCTCCCGCACCGAGGGCTTCGGGGACGAGGTCAAGCGCCGCATCATGCTGGGCAATTACGTGCTGTCCTCGGGCTACTATGACGCCTACTACCTGAAGGCGCTGAAGGTGCGTACCCTGATCAAGGAGGAGTATCGCCGGGCCTTTGCCGGGTGCGACCTCATTCTCTCCCCGTCTTCGCCCTGCACGGCCTTTAAGTTCGGGGAAAAGAGCGCCGATCCGGTCTCGATGTACCTTTCGGACGTCTACACCGTGACGGCCAACATCGCCGGACTTCCCGCCCTTTCGGTGCCCTGCGGCAAAAGCTCCAAGGGGCTGCCCATCGGGCTGCATCTGGCCGCCGCCCCCTTCGAGGAGAGCCGGCTTTTGCGGGCGGCCCGGTATTTTGAGACAGCGGAGGGCTTCAAATGGATTACGAAGTAGTCATCGGCCTGGAGGTCCACGCCGAGCTGGCCACAAAAAGCAAGATCTTCTGCGGCTGCAAAAACGAGTTCGGGGGGGAACCCAACACCCACTGCTGTCCGGTGTGCTCGGGACATCCCGGCGTGCTGCCCGTGCTCAACCGTCAGGCCGTGGAATACGCCGTCAAGGCCGGCCTGGCCCTGAACTGCCAGATCCAGCGCTTTTCCAAGTTCGACCGCAAGAACTATTTTTATCCCGATCTGCCCAAGGCCTACCAGATCTCCCAGTTCGATCTGCCCTTTTGCAAGGACGGCTTTCTGGACGTGCGGGCGGGGGAAAAGACCTCCCGCGTCCGCATCAACCGCATCCATCTGGAGGAGGACGCCGGAAAGCTGGTGCACTCGGAGTGGGGTTCGGGCACGCTGGTGGATTACAACCGCTGCGGGGTGCCCCTGATCGAGATCGTCACCGAGCCGGACATGCGCTCCCCCGAGGAGGCGCTGGCCTTTCTGGAACAGCTGAAGTCCATCCTGAAATACAGCGGGGTCTCGGACTGCAAGATGGAGCAGGGCAGCCTGCGCTGCGACGTCAACCTTTCCCTCCGGCCCTTCGGGCAGGCGGAATTCGGGGTGCGCTCCGAGATGAAAAACGTCAACTCCTTTTCGGCGGCCTTCCGGGCCATGAACTACGAGATCAAACGCCAGGCCAAACTTTTGGACGAGGGAAAGCCGGTGGAGCAGGAGACCCGCCGCTGGGACGATCAGAAGGGCATGTCCTTTGTGATGCGCACCAAGGAGGACGCGCACGACTACCGCTATTTCCCCGAGCCCGACCTGGTGCCCGTGGTGCTGGAGCAAGACTACATCGAATCCCTGCGGGCCTCTCTGCCCGAGCTTCCGGCCGCCCGGCAGGCCCGCTATCTTGAAGAGTACGGGCTGTCCGAGTATGACGCCGGCCAGCTGGTGGCCGAAAAGGAGGTCTCAGACTTCTTTGACGCCTGCGCCGCCCTCTGCCCGGACAAAAAGGAACTGTGCAACTGGGTGCTGGGGGAGGTCCTGCGCAAGCGGAAGGAGGCCGGCGAGGAATCGCCCGTCCCCCTCCGGCCCGAGGGGCTGGCCGCCCTGCTGGCCCTCTACCGGGAGGGCAGGATCAGCCAGAAGACCGCCCGCGACGTCTTCGAGACGATGTGGACGACCGGGGAGGATCCCGCCGCCATCGTGGAGCGGGAGGGTCTGGCCCAGAACAACGACGCCGGAGAGCTGGGCGGGCTGGTCCGCGAATTGGTGGACCAAAACCCCCAGGCCGTCAAGGACTTTTTGGGCGGCAACACCAAGGCCATGGCCTTTTTCGTGGGCCAGGTCATGAAGGCCACCAAGGGCAAGGCCAACCACAAGCTGGTCAACGAGCTGCTGCAAAAGGAGCTGGAGAGCCGGCGCTAGAACAAACAGAGACGGAAAAGAGGCAGACATGATCGGGAAACTTCCGCCGGATCAACTGAAAAAATACATCCTCGACAAGGTGGGTCACCGCCGTGAGGAGGTGGTGCTGGGGGGCAGCCTGTCCGAGGACTGCGCCGTGCTGAAGCTGTCGGGCTACACCCTGGCCAGTTCCGACCCCATCACCGCGGCTTCCTCGGGGCTGGGCAAACTTTCGGTGGAGGTGTCGGTCAACGACATCGCGGCGGCGGGGGGAGAGCCGGTCTGCGCCATCCTGACCCTGCTGGCCCCGCCGGGCACGCCGCCCGAGGAGCTGGCCGCCGTCATGGAGGAGGCCGAAGCCACGGCCGCCCTGCGGGGGGTGGAGATCGCCGGGGGACACACCGAGTTCACCGACGCGGTCAACCGCCTGATCACGGTGACCACGGTGATCGGGAAGGCCGACCGGCTGATCACCAGCGCCCGGTTTTCGCCCGGGGAAAGCCTGCTTCTGACCAAGACCGCGGGGCTGGAGGGCACCGGGATCCTGGCCGCCGAGCAGGGCGAGCGGCTGCTCCGGGGGGGCATGACCGCGGAGGAGCTGCGCACGGCCCGGGAGATCGGGCAGAACATCAGCGTGCTGGCCGAGGGGCGGATCCTGCGGGAACTGCCGGTCAGCGCCCTGCACGACGTGACCGAGGGCGGGGTGTTCGGCGCCGCGGTGGAGATGGCGCAGGCCGCCGGCCTGGGCGCCGAACTGTGGGAGGAAGCCATTCCCGTCCACCCCGTCACCCGCAAGCTTTGCAGTATTCTGGGGCTTTCGCCCTTCAAGCTGATCTCCTCGGGGAGTATGCTGATCGTAAGTCCAAAGCCCGGGGAGGTGCAGCGCTCGCTGGCCGAGGCCGGGATCCCCTGCGCCGTCATCGGCCGGGTGGAGCAGGCGCCGGGCGTGCGGGTGCGAAGCCATGGCGCAACAAGGCCGGTGACCGACACCGAGGATCACCTGCACCAGGGGCGGGGGACCGTCCCCGACCCCAAAGGAGGGTTAAAATGATGAAGAGTATGACCGGTTACGGCAAGGGCAGCTGCGAGCGGGAGGGGCGGACGCTGAGCGTGGAGCTCAAGTCGGTCAACAACCGCTTTCTGGACCTGAACTGCAAACTGCCCCGCAACTTCCTGTTTCTGGAGGACCGCCTCCGCAAGGTTTTGCAGCGGGATCTGGTGCGGGGCAGGGTGGACGTCTTTCTGACCTACGAGGACAAGCGGGAGCTTCCCCGGGAGGTGCAGGTCGATCTCCGGCTCTGCCGGGGCTACGCCGACGCCGCCGCCCGGGCCGCCGAGGCCTGCGGGATCCCCAACGACCTGACGGTCTCAGGCCTTTTCCGCCTGCCCGAGATCATCCGCCCGGCCGCCCCGGAGGAGGACCCCGAGGAGCTGACCGCCCTGCTGGACGGGGCGCTGGCCGAGGCCGCGGCCGCCCTGGACAGGATGCGGGAGAACGAGGGCCGGGCCCTGTGCGCCGACCTGACCGCGCGCTTTGCGACCGTCCGCTCCCTGGTGGAGGGCATCCGGGCCCGGGCCCCGCAGGTGGCCGAGGATCTGGGCGCCCGCCTGAAGGCGCGGGTCTGCGAGATCCTGGACGGGGTGGAGGTGGACGAGGCCAGACTGCTGAACGAAGTGACCTTTTACGCCGACCGGGTCAACATCGACGAGGAACTGACCCGGCTGGACTCCCACATCGCGCAGGGCCTGGCCCTGCTGGCCGACGGGCAGCCCCAGGGGCGCAAGCTGGACTTTCTGGTCCAGGAGCTCAACCGGGAGGCCAACACCATTTGCTCCAAGTCCAACGATCAGGCCGTGACCGCGCAGGCGCTGGAGCTGAAGTCCGAGATCGAAAAGATCCGCGAGCAGGTGCAGAATGTCCTCTGATTTCGTCAACATCGGATTTTCCAATCTGGTCAGCGCCAGACGGGTGCTGGCCCTGCTCAATCCCGACACCCTGCCCTGCAAGCGGCTGGTGTCCGAGGCCCGGGAGGCCAAAAAACTGGTGGACTGCTCCTGCGGGCGGAAGACCCGGGCCGTCCTTCTGACGGACAGCGGGGTGGTCATCCTGTGCGGGCTGAACGCCGAGACCCTGGCCGCCCGCCTCAACGGCGATCCCGCCCGGGAGGGCAAGACCTCTTCCGAGGACTGAAAAGGTGGCGAAATATCGGCCCGACAGCTCTTCGGGCGCGCTTGATCTTTTTACCGCTTCTTGGCCAAAATCTCTTTGAATACTGAAAGCGCCCTGCGGCCCTCCGGATGTTCCGCGCCCGGGCGCGGCGGCTCTGTTTGAAATCCCCTCTGCGAGGTTACAATCAACATGAAAAAACCTGGTCTTTTGTTTGTGGTGTCCGGCCCGTCCGGCGTGGGAAAGGGAACGGTGTGCGACGTCCTGCTCAGGCGGGCGCCCTCCGTCTTCAAGTCGGTCTCGGCCACCACCCGGAAGATGCGCCCGGGGGAGGCCGAGGGCGTCAACTACTACTACCTGACCGACGCGCAGTTCGACGCCATGGAAAAAGAAGACAAATTTCTGGAGCACTTCGAGATCTACGGCAACCGCTACGGCACCCCCCGGGAGGCCGTGGAGAAAAAGCTGAACGAGGGGCTGGACGTCCTGCTGGAGATCGACGTGCAGGGGGCGTTGGCCGTCAAGCAGAAGTGCCCGGACGCCCTGATGATCTTTCTGCTGCCCCCCAGTTTTGAACAGCTGGAGCGCCGGCTGCGCGGCCGAAAGACCGAGAACGAGTCCGCCATCCGCCGCCGTCTGGCTGCGGCCGAGGCCGAAATGGGGCATATGTCCGAGTACCATTACGCCGTGGTCAACGACGACCCCGACCTTGCCGCCGAGCGCATCCTGCGCATCCTCAAAGAGGAGAAGACCCGTCCCGCGCGGGGGACCGGAGAAGTGCAGATCGTCAGATAAATTCCCGTTCCGGCTGAAAATTTAAAAAATTGGCGTTTACCGCCCTGCCTGTTTCGGTCTGCCGGAATAAAGCCGGGAAAGGCCGCCGGCTTGGATCGATCGCGGTGCCGTCCGGATCGGCCGGAAGGCCGGAGCGCCGAAAGGGCAGGCGGAACGCAAGGGATAAAACAGCCAAAGACTTTCAAAGATAAATCGTAAAAAAGACTAAAATCGTAAAGGAGAAAAAGTTATGATCCATCAACCGCCCATCGACAAACTGGTCGATATCGTCGGAAACCGCTACACCCTGGCCACGCTGGCGGCCAAGCGCGCCCGCCAGATCCTCGAATCGGATCAGCTGAAGGAAGATCCCTCGATCAAACCCATCAGCGTGGCCGCCGAGGAAATTTACGAGGGCAAGCTGTCCTTCACCAATGACTGACATGCTGAAGGGCCGGACGGTGGTCGTGGGCGTGTGCGGCGGCATCGCCGCCTACAAGACCTGCGAAGTGGTTTCAAAACTTCACAAGCTGGGCGCCGAGGTGGCGGTCGTCATGACCGAGAACGCCACCCGCTTTGTCGCGCCCAAAACCTTCGAAGCCCTCTCGCACCGCCCGGTCTCGGTGGGCATGTTCGATCCCGTCCCGCACTTCGAGGTGGAACACGTCTCCCTGGCCAAGCGGGCCGACCTCGTCGTCGTGGCCCCGGCCACGGCCAATCTGGTGGGCAAAATGGCCTCCTGCGTCTGCGACGACCTGCTGACCACCACCCTGCTGGCCACCCGGGCCCCCATCCTGCTCTGCCCGGCCATGAACACCGGCATGTATGAAAATCCCGTCTTTACGGACAAGCTGGATTACCTGAAGTCCAAAGGGGTGCGGGTGCTGGAGCCGGACGAGGGTCTTCTGGCCTGCGGAGATTCGGGAAAGGGCCGCCTGCCCGAGCCCGCCCGCATCGTGGAGGAGATCGCCGCCCTGCTGGAGCCCCGCCGGGACTTCGAGGGGAAGACGGTGCTGGTCACGGCCGGCGCCACGGTGGAGGACATCGACCGGGTGCGCTTCATCAGCAACTATTCCAGCGGCAAGATGGGCAAGGCCCTGGCCGAAGCGGCAACCGCCCGGGGAGCCAGGGTGATCTTTGTGGCCGGCACCCTGAAGGTCTCGCCGCCCGCCGGCTGCGAGGTGGTCCGGGTCAAGTCCACCGAGGACATGTTAAGGGCCGTTCTGGCCCGCCTGCCCGAGGCCGACGTCATCATCAAGGCGGCGGCCCCGGCCGATTACCGGGTGAAAGAGCAGATCCCCTTCAAGATCAAGGAGAGGGCGCCGGTGCTGGAGTTTGTCAAAAATCCCGACATCGCCCGGGAATGCGGAAAGGTCAAGGGGGAGCGGAAACTGGTCATCTTCTGCGCCGAGACCGACAACCTCCTGAAAAACGCCGAGAAAAAGCTGGCCGACAAGAACGCCGACATGATCGTGGCCAACGACGTCACCAAGGCGGGGGCGGGGTTTGAGACCGACACCAACCAGGTCAGCATCCTGACCCGCGCGGGGGAGCGGTTCGACAGCCCCCTGCTGCCCAAGCGGGAGATCGCCGACCTCATTCTGGACCGGGTGCTCACCCTATGATCGCCGAAGTCATCGTGGACGTGCTGGCCGCCGAGGTCGACCGGGTGTTCGATTATCAGGCGCCCGAAGAGCTCGGCCTGCGGGAGGGGGACCGGGTGCTGGTGCCCTTTGCCGGGCGGCGGATGGAGGGATTTGTCCTAAAGCTCAAGGAGCGTTCGGATTTCGAGGGAAAGCTGAAGGCCGTCCAGCAGAAGCTGGACCCCCTGCCCGCCCTGACCCCCGAGACATTAGAGCTGGCCCTTTTTATGGCCCAAAAATTCCACATCCTGATCGCCGAGAGCCTCCGCCTGTTCATCCCCGCCGAGATGCGGGGGGGCAGAGTGGGCCGCAAGGAGCGGAATGCCGCCGCGCTGGCCCTGCCCTACGAGGAGGCCGCGGCCAAGCTCTCCAAGACGGCCAGAGCTCAGGCCGAGGCGGTGGCCTACCTGAAGGACCGCCCGGAGGAGGACGTGGCCAAGCTCAACCTGCTGTTCGGCCACTCGGCGATCCGGGCCCTGCTGGACAAGGGGATTCTGGCCGAGCGGGCCAAGACCGTGCTGCGCCGGCCCTACGAATCCATGGCGCCCGCCGCCAAGCAGATCACCCTCAACGATCAGCAGCAGCAGGCATTCGACTTCATCCGCCGACGGCCGGGAGAAAAATTCCTGCTGTTCGGCGTGACCGGCAGCGGCAAGACCGAGGTCTACATCCGCTGCATCCGGGAGGCCCTGGGGCAGGGCAAGACCGCCGTCATGCTGGTCCCCGAGATCGGCCTGACCCCCCAGGTGCTGCGGCGGTTCCGGGGGGAATTCTCCGAACAGGTGGCCATTCTGCACAGCGGCCTTTCGGCGGGGGAGCGGTACGACGAGTGGTGGCGGCTGCGCTCGGGGGAGGCCCGGGTGGCGGTGGGCGCCCGCAGCGCCGTCTTTGCCCCCCTGACCGACATCGGGGTGATCATCGTGGACGAGCAGCACGAGCAGAGCTACCAGAGCGAAAGCTCTCCCCGCTACGACGCCCTGAAGGTGGCCGCCCGCCGGGCCGAGCAGAACGGCGCCTCGCTGATCCTGGGGAGCGCCACCCCGCTGGTGGAGACCTTCTGGCAGGCCGAGCAGGGAAAGCTGCATCTTCTGGAGCTTTCGAGGCGGGCCAACCAGGCCTCCCTGCCACCTTTAGAGATCGTGGACATGCAGCAGGAGGTCCGCCGGGGCAACTTCGGCCCCTTCTCCCAGGAGCTGGAGGACGCCCTGGAGGAGACCCTGGCGTCCGGCTGTCAGGCCATGATCTTTCTCAACCGCCGGGGATTTTCTAGCTCGGTCATCTGCGGCGACTGCGGCTATGTGGCCCGGTGCGAACACTGCGACGTCAGCCTGGTCTACCACCGGGCCGAGGAACTGCTCAAGTGTCACTACTGCGGGGCGCGGTACCGGATGCTCACCCAGTGCCCGAACTGCGGGGGGACCCACCTCACCCAGAAGGGGCTGGGCACCCAGCGCATCGTCAGCGAACTGCAAAAGCGCTTCCCCAAGGCCCGCATCCTCCGCATGGACAACGACACCACCTCCACCAAGGAGGCCCACCTGAAGATCACCGAGCAGTTCTTCCGGGGGGAGGCCGACATTCTGGTGGGCACCCAGATGATCGCCAAGGGCCACGACTTCGAAAAGGTCACCCTGGTGGGGATCCTGGACGCCGACCAGGGGCTGTACATGTCCGATTACCGGAGCGGCGAGCGGACCTTTTCCCTGATCTGCCAGGTGGCGGGCCGGGCCGGCCGGGCCGGCTATCCCGGCCGGGTGCTGCTTCAGACCCACACCCCCCACCACTACCTGTACCGGCTGGTGCGGGACTACGACTACAAGGGCTTTTACCGGCGGGAGATCGCCGTGCGCGAGGCCGCGCAGTTTCCCCCCTTCGCGGTCATCTTAAGGGTCATGGTGCAGTCCGACCTCGAGGAGGCGGCGGTGGAGAGCCTGAAGGGCATCTATGCCCGGCTGGAGGCGCTGCGGCAGTCCATGCCCGAGGAGTTCATCTACTTCAACCGCATGAAGTCCCCGGTCCGGCGGATCAAGAACAACTTCCGCTACCAGGTGCTGATGCGGGTCCGCCCCGATCGGGCCGAGGAGATCGAACAGGCGATCTACGCCGCGCTGGACCAGGATTCCGACCGGAAAGTGGTCAAATTTCTGGAGATCAATCCCTCCAACCTCAGCTGAGCGCGGGATTTTTTCGGGGAAAGCCCAAAAAAGAGCGGTTTGACAAGGCAGAAAATATTCTCCGTTAAAGCGCCGAAGGGGGCTTCCGGCCGGCCCGGTCGCACAGGGGAGTGGGGTAAGAACTCTTTCCAAGGAAGGCCGAAAAAACAGACGGGAGGCGGAAAAGCCCTATGACATTGGAAAACAAACTCGGGATCACCGACCCGGCAGAGCTGGCCCGGGCGGAGGAGGAGATGACCAAGAGGAAGGCGGCGGCCCTCTTTCAGGAGGGCGTGCTGGACACCTTCGAGGTGGGGACCTTCCGGGGGCTCTCCCAGATCCACCGCTATCTGTTTGAGGACCTCTATCCTTTTGCCGGACAGATCCGGCAGGTCAATCTGGCCAAGGGCAGTTTTCGGTTTGCCTCCGCGCTCTATCTGGAGCCGGCCCTGAAAAAGATCTCCGCCATGCCCCAGGGGACCTTCGATCAGATCGCGGAAAAGTACGTGGAGATGAACGTGGCGCACCCCTTTCGGGAGGGAAACGGCAGGTCGGCCCGGATCTGGCTGGACGCCATGCTCAAAAAGGAGCTCGGGCTGGTGGTGGATTGGCAAAAGGTGGACAAGGAAGAATATCTCCGCGCCATGGAGCGGAGCCCGGTCAACGACCTGGAGATCAAGACCCTCTTAAAGAGCGCGCTGACCGACAGGATCGGGGATCGGGAAGTCTTTATGAAGGGGATCGACGCCAGCTACCACTACGAGGGGTATCACGCCTACCGGGCGGAGGACCTGGCCGGGCAGATCAAGAACAACAACGAGACGAGGTAAAGAGAAATGGCGGAACGCAAAATCGTGACGACGGCAAAGGACGAGGCCTTTCTGCGCAAAAAATCCCGGCCGGTGGAGGTGTTCGACGACAAGCTGAAGGAGCTGGTGGCCGACATGTACGAGACCATGCGCAAGGAGGACGGCTGCGGGCTGGCCGCCGTGCAGATCGGGCTGCTGAAAAGGGTGGCCGTGGTGGAGGCCGAGGGCCGCACCCTGGAGCTGATCAACGCCGAGATCGTGGAGCGGGAGGGCGAGCAGACCGACTACGAGGGCTGCCTTTCGATCCGGGGCCGCAACGACATGATGGTCACCCGGGCCAAAAAGGTGACGGTGGTCACCTGCGACCTGAAGGGCAAGCGGAAAAAGGTGACGGTCTCGGGCTGGCTGGCCCGCGCGGTGCAGCATGAGATGGATCACTGGGACGGCATCCTGTTCATTGACCGGGGCTTTGTGCCCACGCCCGAGCAGGAGGAGCGCTACGGCCGGGAAAACGGAGGCAAGTAGGATGCGGGTGGTCTTTCTGGGCACCCCGGATTTTGCGGTGCCCACCCTGGAAATGCTGGCCGGGACCGAGGAGCTGGCCGCCGTCGTCTCCCAGCCCGACCGGGCCAGGGACCGGAAGGGGAATCTGCTCCCCACTCCGGCCAAAGCGGCGGCACAGAGGCTGGGGATCCCGGTCTTTCAGTTTTCCAGCCTCAAAAGAGAGGGCGTGCAGACCCTGCGGGCGCTGAAGCCCGACCTCATGGTCACGGCCGCCTTCGGGCAGATCCTCTCGCAGGAGATCCTGGACATCCCGCCCCTGGGCGTGTTCAATGTGCACGCCTCCCTGCTCCCCGCCTACCGGGGGGCGGCGCCCATCCAGTGGGCGGTCATCCGGGGGGAGACCGAGACCGGCATCACCGTCATGAAGACCGAGGCCGGGCTGGACTGCGGGGACATCCTGTGGGTCAAAAAGACCCCCATCGGCCCGGAGGAGACCGCGGGAGAGCTCTTCGACCGCCTCTCCGTGCTGGGCGCGCAGGCCCTTCGGGAGGCTCTGGAGGCCCTGAAGGCAGGAAAGCTTTCCCCCGTTCCCCAGGATGAGGCCCTGGCCACCCACTTTCCCATGCTCAAAAAGGAGGACGGCAGGCTGGACTTTTCCCGGCCGGCCGCCGATCTTGTCAATCTGGTGCGGGGGGTCAATCCCTGGCCCTCGGCCTTCACCTTCTGGGCGGGGAACCTGCTCAAGGTCCACGCCGCCCGGGCCCTTCCGGGAAAGGGCCGTCCGGGCGAAGTGCTGGCCGCCGACCCCAATTCCGGGCTGGTGGTGGCCTGCGGCGAGGGGGCGCTCCGGCTGACCGAGGTGCAGCCCGCCAACGGCAGAAAGATGTCCGACCTCGCCTTTCTGGCCGGGCACCGGCCCTTGCTGGGGAGCCTGCTGCCCTCATGATCGCCGAGCGGTTTTTCCGGGCGGCCGACCGGGTGCTGCGGGGCGGGGAATACCTGGGCGAGGCCCTCAACGCCGAGCTGGCCCAGGATCCCGGGGAGGGGAAGGCCCTGACCGCCTTTTGCTACGGCCTGTTCGACCGGCTGATCGAGATCGACTTTGTGCTGGACCGGCTGGTCGAACGCCCCCCGAAGCCGGTCATCCGAAGTTATCTGCGGGCGGGGACCTTTCTGGTCCGCCATTCGGACATGCCGGCCTATGCCGCGGTCTCGCAGAGCGTGGAGGCCGTCAAGAAACTGGGAAAGGGGAGCGCGGCCGGATTCGTCAACGCCGTGCTCAAGCGGGCGGCCTCTTTGGAGCTGACCCTGCCCGAGGATGAGGCCGAGGCCCTCTCGGTGCGGTATTCTTTTCCTCTGTTCGCGGTGCGGCGGTATCTGGCCGAGTACGGCCGGGCGGAGACCGAGCGGCTGCTCTCCTTCCGTCCCGGTCCCGCCGAGCACATCCGGGTCTGCGGGGATCTGAATGCCTTCTGCGCCGACCTGACCCGGGCCAACGTGCCCTTTTCTCCCTCCGCGGCCGGCTGCCTGTGGGCGGACTACGGCGCCCTGCTGCGCTCGGGGATCGATCCCGCCCGCTACGTCAAGCAGGACCTCGGCTCGGTGAAGATCGCGCAGCTCTGCCCCCCGCCGGCCGACGGTCGGATCCTGGACTGCTGCGCCGCTCCCGGGGGCAAGGCCGTCTTTCTGGCGCAGCGGTTTCCCGACGCTCACGTCACCGCCTGCGACCTCCATCCCCATCGGGTGGGGCTGATCTCGGCCTACGCGGCCCGGCTGGGGGGCCGGAACCTCACCGCCGAGGTGCGGGACGCCGCCGTCTTCGAACCCGCCTTTCAGGAGCGTTTTTCGGTGGTGCTCTGCGACGCCCCCTGTTCGGGCTTCGGGGTGGTCTACTCCAAGCCGGACATCAAGTTCTTCCGCCGGGAGGAGGACATTCCCGCCCTGGCCGCCCTGCAGCGGAAGATCCTGAACAACGTCTGCCGCTACGTGGCCCCCGGGGGCAGTCTGATCTATGCCACCTGCACCCTGTTCGCCGAGGAAAACGAGGAGGTCTGCGCCGCATTTTTGGCCGCGCATCCCGATTTTCAGCCCGGCCGCACCCTCAAGCTGCTCCCGGAAGCGGGGGGAAGCGAGGGCTTTTTCGGCCAGGTCTTTCAACGGAGGGACTTCGGGGCCTGAGATCGGCAACAAGCGCTGTCCTCTGTTTGGGGCGGCGCCGCATGGAAACGAAAGGACCGCCGTCTGGCGGACTTTCACACGGAAATTGTAAGGACCGCCGTCGGGCGGGCTTTCAGGCGTGATCTCCTGCGTCCGGCCAAAGGGCGGACGGGACGCCCGCCGGGGCGGAAGCCGGTCATTTTTCAGGAGCCAGAGCCGAATGGAGGAACTGCTGACCAAAACCAAGGAAGAGCTTGCCGGACTGCTGCCCGATCTGCCCGCTTTTCGGGTGGGGCAGATCTTCGAGTGGCTGCAGCGGGGGGCGGACTTTTCCGAGATGAGCGACCTGCCCAAGGCGCTCCGGGAAAGGCTGTCCGCCGGATTTGTGGCCCAGGGCTGCCGGATCGAGCAGAAGTTCACGGCCGGGGACGGCACCGCCAAGTACCTGCTGGCCCTTCGGGACGGCAATCTGATCGAGTGCGTGTTCATGCCCCACGGCTACGGCAACACCCTCTGCCTGTCCACCCAGGTGGGCTGCCGCATGGGGTGCCGGTTCTGCGCCTCCGGTCAGAACGGGCTGGTGCGCAACATGACGGCGGCCGAACTGCTCTCGCAGGTGGCCGTGGTCAACCGCGACAACGGCGGGGACGCCCGGCGCCGGGCCCTGTCCAACCTGGTGCTGATGGGCTGCGGGGAGCCGCTGGACAACTATGACGAGGTGACCGCCTTTCTGCGGGCGGTCAGCGATCCGGAGGGGCTGAACATCTCCCTGCGGAGCATTTCCCTGTCCACCTGCGGGCTGGTGCCCAACATGCTCCGCCTGGCCGACGAGGGGCTGCCCGTGGTGCTGGCCGTCTCCCTGCACGCCGCGGACGACAAAAAGCGCAAGGTCATCATGCCGGTGGCCAACCGTTATCCGGTGGAGGAGATCGTGGACGCCGCCCGCACCTTTTTCCGCAAGACCGGCCGGCGGGTGATCTTCGAGTACGCCATGATCCGGGACTTCAACATTTCGGACGGGGACGCCGAGCGGCTGAAGGAGCTGCTTCGGGGCTTTCCCGCCCACCTCAATCTGATCCCCCTCAACCCGGTGGAGGAGAGCGCCTTTGCCTCTCCCGGCCGGGCGGAGTGCGAACGGTTTTTAAAGAAGCTGCACGAACTCGGCCTGAGCGCCACCGTGCGCCGTTCCACCGGGCGGGAGGTCCAGGGCAGCTGCGGTCAGCTCCGCCGGCGGTACGAGGCCGGCCGGGCGGACCGGGGAGGAGAGGCTTGAAGGCGCAGGGCAGGATCGTCAAGGGCGTGGGCGGCGTGTACACCGTGGCCTGCGGGACCCGGATCTTTGAACTGAGCACCCGGGGAAAGATCCGGCTCTCGGACAAGCTGGAGGTGGGGGACTTCGTGACCTTTGACCCCCAGAAGGGGCGGGTGGAGGAAATTTTGCCCCGCAAAAACAAGCTGCTGCGGCCGGCCCTGTGCAACGTGGATCAGGTGCTGGTGGTGCTGGCCTCCTCGCCGGCCCCCGACCTGGGGCTGACCGACCGGATGCTGGTCTTTTTGGAGCAGAACGGCATCAAAAGCTTTCTGGCCGTCAACAAGGCCGACCTCCACCCGGAGGGATTTTTCGAGGATCTCCGCTTTCAGTACGGCAGGGCGGCCGACGGCGTGCTCTGCTTTTCGGCCCTGACCGGGGAGGGTGTGGAAAAGATCGCCGCCCTTTTGCAGGGAAAACTGACCTGCCTGGCCGGACAGTCGGCCGTGGGCAAGTCCACCCTGCTGAACGCCCTGACCGGGCTGTCCGCCGAGACCGGGGACCTGAGCCGCATCGAGCGGGGACGGCACACCACCCGGCACAGCCAGATCTACGCGCTGGGGCCGGACACCTTTCTGGCCGATACCCCCGGCTTTTCGGAGTTCGGGATCCTGATCGATCCCCGGACCCTGCACGAGTACTATCCCGACTTCGACCAATTCGCCGGGCAGTGCCGGTTCCGGGGCTGCACCCACGCCGAGGAGCCGGACTGCGCGGTGCGGGCGGCGGCCGAAGACGGCGCCCTCTCGCCCGCCCGCTATGCCCGCTACCGGGAGTGGCTGGAAAGGCTGAAAAAGGAGTGGGAGCGGCGGTACTGACGCCGACCTCAAAAACATAGCAAATAAAGAAAAACATAGCATATAAAGTCTGTTCCGGGAGGGGGACCTCCCGAAAATTTTCTCATACAGGAGTGAAAGAGATGAAAAAGTTTCAGGTTGCGCCCTCGATCTTGTCGGGGGACTTTGCCCGGCTGGGCGAGGTGGTGGCCGAAGTCGAGAAAAACGGCGCCGACCTCATCCACTGCGACGTCATGGACGGGGTGTTCGTGCCCAACATCACCTTCGGGCCCAAGATGATCGCCGACATCCGTCCGCACACCAGATTGCCGCTGGACGTCCACCTGATGATCGTGGACCCCGGCAAGTACGCCGAGGCCTTCATCAAGGCCGGGGCGGATTTTTTGACCTTCCACATCGAGGCCGAAAAGCAGCCTCTCCCGCTGGTCCGGAAGATCCGGGAGTTGGGTTGCAAGCCTGGCATCGTGGTCAACCCCGAGACCCCGCTGGAGGCCGTCCTGCCGGTCCTGCCCGAGGTGGACATGCTCCTTTTGATGAGCGTGCATCCCGGCTTCGGGGGGCAGAAGTTCATCCTCCCCGTCATGGAAAAGCTGCGGGAGGCCCGCAGGGCCATCGACGAGCTGGGCAGGGACATCCTGCTGGAGATCGACGGCGGGGTCTGCGAGGAGAACGTGGACGAGGTCAAGGCCGCCGGCGCCGACGTGCTGGTGGCCGGCAGCTATGTGTTCGGCTCGGCCGATCAGCGCGCGGTCATGGAGCGCATCCGCTCCGGCCGCTGAGATCCGCCCGGGACCCGACCTGAGGGCCGGGAGCCGCCCGAAAGGCAGCGCGGCGCACAGGATCCATCATTCAGTTTAGTCACAGAACATGAAAGCAGTCATATTACTCAACGGAGAGCGCCCCGAGCGGGAAGATCTGCCCGATCACGATCTGTTGATCGCGGCCGACGGGGCGCAGGACTACGCGCACGATTACGGATGGAAGATCCACTATCTGTTGGGGGACTTCGATTCCTCGACCCGTCCCCCCGAGGCCGAGCGGGTGGTGCGCTTCCAGGTGGAAAAGAACGAGACCGACGGCCAGCTCTGTCTGGACTACGCCCTTTCGCTGGGCGCGGACGAGTTGGTCTTTCTGGGGGCAGGCGGGGGAAGGGAGGACCACTTTCTGGGCAACCTGCAGGTGCTGTACCGGGCATTAAAGGCCGGCGTCCGGGCCGAAATGGTCACCAAAACCTGCCGGATCTGGGCCGTGGATTCGGCCTTCGAGGCCGAGCTGCCCCCCGGCACCACCTTTTCGGTGGTCCCCATCTGCGGGCCGGCGCATATACTGGAAGCGGAGGGATTCCATTACCCCGCCTCCGGCAAGGACTTCACCTTCGACAGCACCCTGGGGATCTCCAACGTCACCCGGGAAAAGCGGGTGCGCATCCGCTGTCGGGGCACGCTGCTGCTCTTTGCAGTGCGGCAGGGACCCTCCGGCCAAGGAGGATGAGTATGAAGATCGTCTGCGTCAAAGTCCCCGGCTTTTTGGGGCGGATCCTGCGGCTGTTCGTCAAAAAGACGGACTGAAAGACTCCGGGGGAAGGCTCTTCCCTCGGCCCCTTCCGTCGGACAAGCCTTCGGCCTTTTCGGGCGGCGGGGAAATGCGGCCGGAAGGACGGAAAAGCCTCTTCAGGCCCCTTTTCCGGCGGCGCAGGGTCCCCTGCGGCCTCTTCGGTGGAAGAGGCCGGCGAGGAGTTCCGGGCGGCTTCTTTTGGGTATAGAAAGTGCCCGGTGGGAGAAAAATAAGGATCTGATTGAAGGGTTGGAAACAGGCAGACGGGCGTCCGAAACCGCCAGAGGGCGAGGCCGCCTTAAAAAGGGTTTTGAAAGGAGATGAAAGGTATGAAAGTCGGGGTGATCACCGGGGCCTCGTCCGGTTTGGGGCGGGAGTTCGCCCTCCGGGCGGAGGAGGCCTTTCCCGAGATCGAGCGCTTTTTTCTGATCGCCAGGCGGAAGGACCGGCTGGAGGAGACTGCGAAGCTCCTCAAAAAGCCGGCCGAGATCCTCCCCCTGGATCTGACGGCGGAGGGCAGCGTCGAAGCGCTGACGTCCGCCCTCTCATCCTGCGGGGCCGAGGTCTGCCTGCTGATCAACAACTCCGGCATGGGGGTGCTGGGCGAGGTCAAAGAGGCCGACCCCGGCCTGCAGATGCACATGTGCGACCTCAACGTCCGGGCGCTGACCGGGGTGACGGCGGCCGTGCTCAAATTCATGAAGCGGGGAGGCAGGATCATCAACGTCTCGTCCATCGCCTCCTTTGTGCCCAACGCCCGCATGACGGTGTACAGCTCCACCAAGGCCTACGTCACCTCCTTTTCCCGGGGCCTGCGGCAGGAGCTGAAAAAGGAAGGCATCGGGGTGACCGCGGTCTGTCCCGGCCCCATGGACACCGAGTTTCTGGACGTCGGCGGGGTGCGCGGGCAGTCTCCCATGTTCAAAAAGCTGCCCTACTGCAAGGTCCCCCACGTGGTCAAAGGGGCCCTGCGGGCGGCAAAGCGGGGGAGGGCGGTCTACACCGACAAACTCTTTTTCAAGTTCTACCGGGTGCTGGCCAAAGTGCTGCCCCACGCCTGGCTGATCCCCTTCGTCAAGACCTGAGGGCGGCCGCGGAGTTTTTGAAAGAGGTCCAATCCCTGTCCGGCAAAAGTTTTCCCTGGCCGTGCACTGCCGTTTTTTGTCTTTGAAGGGGGCTGAAGCCTCTTTTGATGAGAGACCGTCCGCCGCTTTCACGTCGGTTCGTCAGGCCCGGTTTTTGATCAAAGCGGTCGACGATCTGAATTTCAGAGGGTATCTGTATGACGGAGAACAAGATCAAGGTCTTTGAAAGCAGACAGATCAGAACGAGTTGGAACGCAGAAGAGGAAGAGTGGTACTTTTCCGTGGTCGACGTAGTGGAAGTGTTGACCGACAGTTCTGATCCCAAACAGTACATCAAAAAGATGCGTTCACGCGACGCCGCGCTTGCGGACAAGTGGGGTACAATTTGTACCCCTGTTGAAATGACAGGCCTGGACGGGAAACGGCGAAAGATACAGGCGGCGAATACAAAGAATATTCTTCGTATCATTCAGTCCATTCCCTCCCCCAAAGCCGAGCCGTTCAAGCTGTGGCTGGCGCAGGTGGGAAGCGAACGCCTCGACGAGATCGCCGACCCCGAAAAAGCCATTCTGCGGGGCGCCGCGTTTTACCGTGCCAAAGGGTATCCCGAGGGCTGGATCAATCAGCGCCTGCAGACCATCGAAATGCGCAGAGAACTGACCGATGAATGGAAGGCGCGGGGGATCGAGCGGGAAAAGGACTATGCCATTCTGACCAACGAAATGACAAAGGCGTGGAGCGGACTTACGGTGCAGGAATACAAGCAGGTCAAGGGCTTACATAAGGAAAACCTCCGCGACAACATGACCAACATCGAGCTGGTTCTGAATATGCTGGCAGAGGTCACGACGACGGCGATCTCCAGGCAGGAGCAACCGGAGACCTTTGAGGAGAACAAGTCTGTGGCCCGCCGTGGCGGCAAAGTGGCGAAAAATGCGCGGACGGACATCGAAACACAACTTGGGCAGTCCGTCATATCCCCCCTGAACGCCGACAACAAGCCGGCATTGGAGATCAAAGCGACCCCCGCGGAAGATTAAACAGAGAACATAGCCCCACGCCTGGCTGATCCCCTTCGTCAAGACCTGAGGGCGAAAGTCTGAGGGGCAGGCCGGATACAAAGAAGTTTAATTTTTCTAAAGTTCAAAAGGGCAGCCGCGGGAAAATTTCCCGCGGCTGCCCTCGCCATATTCAAGCTCCCAATAATCCTCGGCATGTAAGCCTCCGGTATATATTCAAATCCCCGGGATATATTCAAAACCCGGGTATATGTTCAAATCCCCGGTATATTCGGAAGATGCGTGCAGAGAAAGGGGGAGGCGTTATGATCGGTTCAGGAGCCGTATTCTGCCGCCCAAGGCTTCCGGCGAAGGCCGGCCAACGGAAAGAAAACGGCCGAAACGCAATTGGTGGTTATAAGCCGTCCGCTCACAGCACCAGAATGCCCAGATGCTCAAGCAAGATCTTGACCCCGATCAGCACCAGCACCACGCCGCCGGCGATCTCGGCCTTGTTTTTGAGTTTGTCCCCGAAAAAGCGGCCCACGTAGCACCCGCCCACGCAGCAGGCCAGGGTCAGCACGCCGATGACGGCCGAGGCCGAAAAGACTTCCACCTGCAAAAAGGCGAAGGTGATGCCCACGGCCAGGGCGTCGATGCTGGTGGCCACGGCCAGCAGGAACATCTTGGAAAAGCGGAGGGAATCGTCCTCGCCCTCCTCCTTGTTGCGGATGCCCTCGAAGATCATCTTGCCCCCGATGAACAGCAGCAGGCCGAAGGCGATCCAGTGGTCGAAGCTCTCGATGATCTCCCGGAACTGCACGCCC
Organism: uncultured Clostridia bacterium; assembly: GCA_944332455.1. Taxonomy (GTDB): domain Bacteria; phylum Bacillota; class Clostridia; order Christensenellales; family HGM11417; genus CALVJY01. The sequence continues at coordinate 104,461 of CALVJY010000001.1, read as the reverse complement.
AGCGCATAGCCCAGCATGGGCATGACGGCCTGGGCGATGCCGAACCACAGGCCCACGATCAGGGCCTTTTTGAAATTCAGATCCTTGACGGCCATGCCCTTGCAGACCGAGACCGCGAAGGCGTCCATGGCCAGGCCCAGCCCGAGCAGCAGAATTTCCCACAAACTCATAAAAATCCTCCCAAAAGCGGCAAATCTCGGCCGGCCGCCGGCGCAAAAAAAGACTCGTCCCCCCACAGCGGGGGTCCGAGTCTCATGATTTCAGGCAGGCCAGACCCCGAAGGGTCAGCGTGTTGACCGGCCGCGCCCGGACGGGCGCCCATTACTCCCTCAAACCGTTGAGGCGCACAGCGCAAAGACCGCCTTGCGGCTTTGGATCGCCTGGCTTTCGCCCCTTTGCCAAGATCTCCTGTTCGTCCGGGTATTCCCGCGCCGATCCTGAACAAACGGACAAAACGCCGTCTTCCTGCCGTGTCGCCTGTTAAAAATCACTTTTGTATCAGTATAGTAAATTTCCGCAAAAATGTCAACCTTTTAAGAGGGGATTTTTCCGCCCTCTTTCCTGAGGGCAGAGAGCCGGAGGAGGGAAAGAGCAGGTTTAAATGCTGAAGCCCCGCGAAACGCACGGCCGGAGCGGGCGGAAAGAGAGGAGGCGAGGGCAGAGGAAGGAAGGGAGTAAAAGGGGGCACCCGGCAGGGAGAGAGGAGGCGAGGGGCGCGGAGACGAGCGGGGAGCAAAAGGGTCGGAACGGCCCAAAAGGGGGCCTCCCTCCGGAGGACGGAATGGTTCCGGTGTTCTCCCGGCGGCATCGGGCCAGGGGGCGAAAAAGGAGCAAAAAGAGGGCCGGCGGCCGGAATTAGTTGCAAAAGTTTTCATGATATGGTAAAATAATCTAAGGCAGCACCGCATGAAGATTGTGTGCGGATTGTGCCGTCAGATTTTTCGTCAATTCGTCCAAAATCGACGCAGGAATACTGAACGTATTTCAAGGAGATTTTGGGCCAAGTGGCGGAAAAGATGCAAGCAAGGCGTACACAAAGCCGCAAGGCGGTCTTTGTGCGGGGATGCCTTAAATACGATGTGGCCGTCCTCGGACGGCGGGGGCAGAGTTTGGAAAACGTCATGTACACGCCGGTCACGCTCTGGGCGGATTTTGACGGCGAACAGCCGCTGGACCTGAGCGTGATCCGCACCTCTGAACAGAACCAGATGAGCCTGACCGAGGTCTACTTCTCGGGACGGGAGACCGGCGGGGGCCGACCCAGGATCTACGCCGTGTTTGCCCACGCCCTGGGGGCGGACGAGCACGCCCCCGCGGTGGTGCTGGCCAACGACTGCGATCTGACGGTGGACCTGGACATCATGGGCTACTTCTGCCGGCGGGGCTATGCCGTGCTCATGTTCGACTACGCCGGCGAGCGGGAAAAGGGGCGGTTCACCCTCTATCCCGAATGCGTTTCCTACGCCAACTTTCAGCGGGCGGGGCGGCATCTCCGCTTTGCCGAGCCCACGGCCCGGGAGAACTGCTTCTACGAGTGGACGGGGGTGGCCCGCTATGCCGTCCGGGCGGCAAAGGCGCTGTCCGGATCCGAAAAGATCGCCTTTTTCGGCTACCGCCGGGGCGGGCTGATGGCCTGGCACCTGGCCGTGCTGGAGCCTTCGCTGGCCGCCTGCGGCTCCCTGTTCTTCGCGGGCTGGGAGCGCTACCAGGGCCGGCCCAAATTCGACCCCGCCGGCAGCGTCATGGACATGGACGACGAGATCCGGCGGTATCTGGCCGGCATCGCGGTGGAAAGCTACGCCTCCTTCTTAAAGGTGCCCTTCCTCTTTCTGTCCGGCACCAACGACGACTGCACCGACATGGACCGCGCCTACGACACCCTGCACCGGGTGCCGGAGGACTGCGAGCTGATCTATGAGTTTTCCCCCAGGCTGTACGGGCTGCTCTCCGATCGCGCTGCGGCCACGCTGGATCTTTTCCTGGAGCGGCAGCTCAAGGGCCGGCCGCTGGAGCTTCCCCAAAGCTGCGAGCTCAGCTTCGAGATCCGCAACAAGGTCCCCCTGCTGCGGCTGACTTCGCCGGGAAAGGAGGCCGAGGTCAAAGTCTACTACGCCTTCGACACCGTGGCCCCGGTGGAACGGGACTGGAAGAGCCTGAAGATCATGCGCATCGGCGAGGGGGTCTACGAGGGGGCCATCCCCCTGCGCGGGGCCTGCTCGCGGGTGTTCGCCTATGCCAATGTGACCATGGAAAACGGCATGACCCAGTCCAGCAGCTTTGCGGTGGGGGACATTTCCTCGCTCGCCGCGCCGGCCGCGGCCGGGCACGTCATCTACAACGGAATGATGGGGGAGGACTCCTTTACCTGCTACCCCGTGGAGGGGCTGAAGCGGCAGTCCGACCTCTTTCTCAGCCAGGTCCCGGTCAAAATGGCCGAGGGGCCGCTGGGGATCGCCGGGGTGAGCGGGACCGTGCAGTCCCTGGCCACCTACAAGCTCTCGGGGCAGGCCTTCCGGGGCGAGGACGAAAACCTCTTCCGCTTTGACGTCTGGTCCAGACAGCCGCAGACCCTGACGGTGGTCTTTTACGCCGACAAGGGGAAGGAGAGCGAATACGTCTACCGCGCCGAGGTCAAACTGCTGGGCGGGGAGATCTGGCAGCCGGTCACCCTGAAGAAGGAAAACTTCAAGGCGGCGGACGGGCGGATCTTAAAGACCTGGGCGGTCTCCATGGCGGCCTTTTTGACCGAACGTCCGGCCGTGTTCAACAACATCCTCTGGGTTTAGCCATGATCTACAAGGTCAAAGATATCGTCGTCACCAAAAAGAACCACCCCTGCGGGGGCAACGAGTGGGAGATCCTGCGCACCGGGACCGACGTCAAGCTGAAGTGCCTGACCTGCGGCCGGATCGTCATGCTGGATCTGGAGAGCTTTAAAAAGAGGGTCAAGCGCCACATTCCGCAGGACAGCCAAAGGGAAACGCCATGAGATTTCGTTCAGCCAACCGATTCGATCCCGCCGAGATCGAGCGCCGGCAGGATCCGGAAAAGGAGATGCGGGGGGACCTGCTGTTTTTCACCATCCTCCTGATCGTCGCCATCCTCTGGATCTATGTCATTCCCAACTATGTCTACCTCTCTCTGCCGGTGCTGGGCCACTCCATGGAGCCTACGTTCCGGAACTCCGGGGACACGGTGGGGGTGCTGCGGCTGACCGGCTATGCCTACGGCGACATCGTCATCGCCTACTCCAACGACGGCACCCTGGTCATCAAGCGGGTGCTGGCCCTGGGCGGAGACACCATCACTCAGGTGGACGAGCACACCGTCCGCATCGAACAGGAGGACGGGGAGGTCATCGTCCTGCAAAACGAACCTTACATCTACGGACAGAACGATTCCGCCAACAACGGCAAGACCTGGCACCTCGAGGAAGACGAAGTCTTCCTGGCCGGCGACCACCGCGAGGTCAGTCAGGACAGCTTTGACTACGGCCCCATCGGGCGTTCCCAGCTGGTGGGCCGGGTGATTTTGCTGTTCCGGGACGGGGGGATCTCCCGGGTGGTCAACACCTGGGCCGACCTGTTTACGGCCCTGCCGTCTTCCGAAAGCCCGGATTTGACCCCGCTGCCGGCCCCCGGAAGCGAGACTTTGAGCGGACTGTCCGCCGCGGCCTGAGGCCTTTCTTTTCGGACAGGCCCGCGGATCGATCTGAAGGCAGCGCGGGATCCGCATGCAGGCGGGCCGGACGTTTTCCCGGGAGTCCGCATCATGGCCGCCGGGGAGAAAGCCCCTGCGATCTCCCCGACTGACACCTGAAAAAACCGCCCGACGGGCGTAAAGTTTAAAAAAGACCACTGGAGGCTCTCATGAAGACCATCATTTCCATGGATTCCACAATGGATCTGACGCCGGAACTCGTCAAACAGTTCGACATCCGGGTCGTTCCGCTGACCATCATTCTGGGGGACAAGGACTACGAGGACGGGATCACCGTCACCCCGCCGGACATCTTTGCCTACGTCGAAAAGACCGGTATCCTCCCCAAGACCTCGGCGGTCAGTTCCTATGCCTTCCGCGAACACTTCGAAAAACTGCTGAAAGAATGCGATCAGGTGCTGCACGTCTCCATCTCGCAGCATCTGTCGGCCTGCTGGCAGAACGCCACGCTGGCCGCCTCCGAGCTGAAAAACGTCTACGTGGTGGACGGGGGCGCGCTGTCGACCGGCACTTCCCTTCTGGCCATGAAGGCCCGGGACCTGCTGGACGCCGGCACCGACATCCGGGAGGTGATCCGCATCCTCGAGGGCCTGGTCCCCAACGATCAGACCTCCTTTGTGGTGGACAAGCTGGAGTACCTGTACAAGGGCGGCCGGTGCTCGGGCCTGACCCTGCTGGGCGCCAATCTGCTGAAGATCCATCCCATCCTGAACATGCAGGAAGGATATCTGAAGCCTGCCAAGGAAAAGCTCAGGGGGAATATGGACAAAGTGGTGCGCAACTACATCGAGTACCTGCACGAGCGCTATCCCACCCCCGACCGCACCAGGGCTTTTATCACCCACACCGAGATGGATCCCGAGCTGGTGGAGATCGCCAAAAGGGCCACCCGGGAGCTGTTCGACTTCGAGACGGTGTACGAGACCATGGCCGGCAGCACCATCACCTGCCACTGCGGCAAAGGGACGCTGGGCCTTTTGTTCCTGAACGACAAACCCGTGTAAAGACGATACCGCAAACCTGTAAGGATGATATCGAAAACCACGATATCGTTGAACCTTTGTAAGGATGATACAGCCGAAGGCCCCGGCCGGGAAAACCCGGCCGGGGCCTTCGGCTCTTTCCGGCCGAAAGAGAACGCCGGGCCGGAGCTGGGCCGAAAGTCGGCCTCTGCCTGTCCCGGATATGCCGGGAGGACCGGCCGAGGTGTTTCGGCTTTTCGGCGCGTTTCGGCCTTTCAGGGAGGACCGGCCGAGGTATTTCGGTTTTGCAGGGCGGCCAGACAGGCAGGTATTTCGGTTTTTCGGGAGGGCGCCGCTGCCTGTCCCGGATTTTTCGGAGGATTAGCCGGCGCGTTTCAGGTTTGCAGGGAGGACAGGCCCGGGCGCGTTTCTGTCTCGCAAGAGGGCCGGCCGGCACATTTTGGCTTTGCAGAGCGGCCCGGCCGGGGCGGGAGAACCTTCTTTTTTCGACCCGATCCGGGAAAGGCGGGGGAAGCTTTTCCCTCCGGGGCCGGTTTGGGGCAAAAAATTAAAATTTTTCGGACGGCAGGCCCCTGTTTGGCGCGCATTGTTCTTGACTTCGGAGGGTATGATATAGTATAATAATTTTAAAGTACTTTTTTGGGGTACTTGACAGAACGGAAAGGAGGTAACGAAAGATGCTGAGTGCTTTAAGCGCCATCGGGATCGAAGGAATCGGATACCTCTTCCTGGCTTTGGTCGCAGTCATATTTACCGGACTCGGCCTTCTGATCTTCTACCTGGTCAACAAAAAGCGGACCGAGCGGAAGATGCGGGAGGACTCCGAGGAAGCGAAAAATATTGTGGAACTTGCGAGAGAAGATGCAAAACGCGTGATCGAAGAGGCCGGGACGAGGAAAAAAGAACTCATTGTGGAGGGCAAGGAGGAAGCGCAGCGTCTCCGTCAGGAGGCCGAGCGCGAGGCCCGCGACCGCCGCGTCGAGATCAAAAAGGACGAGCAGCGCCTGATCTCCAAGGAGGACGTGCTGGACAAAAAGGAGCAGGTCTTAAACAAGCGCAACGAACAGCTCGAACAGACCCAGAAGCACCTTGCCGAGCGGGAAAAGGAGCTGGAGAAAAAGTCCGAGGAAGTGGGACACGCCCACGACAAAATGCTGGCCGAGCTTGAAAAAGTGGCCGGTATGACCAAGGAGGAAGCCAAGAGCGAGCTGATCGCCGGCTACGAGCAGGAGGCCAAAAAGGACGCGGTCAAAATGGTCCGCGACATCGAGAACGAGGCCAAGAACGAGGGGCAGAAAAAGGCCCGCGAGATCATCAGCCTGGCCATCCAGAAGTGCGCCGCCGATCATGCCTCGGAGGGCACGGTCTCGGTGGTGCCCCTGCCCAGCGACGACATGAAGGGCCGGATCATCGGCCGCGAGGGCCGCAACATCCGGGCGCTGGAGGCCGCCACCGGCATCGACCTCATCATCGACGACACCCCCGAAGTGGTCATTCTGTCCGGCTTCGACCCCATCCGCCGGGAGGTGGCCCGCATCACCCTGGAAAAGCTGATCGTGGACGGCCGCATCCATCCTGCCCGCATCGAGGAGACCGTGGAAAAGGTCAAGCGGGACGTGGAAAATCAGATCAAGGAGGCCGGCGACGCCGCGGTGTTCGACACCGGCGTGTACGGCCTGCATCCCGAACTGGTCAAGCTGCTGGGCCGGCTGAAGTTCCGGACCAGCTACGGGCAGAACATCCTGAAACATTCGTTGGAAGTGGCCTTTCTGGCAGCTACCATGGCCGGCGAGCTGGGGGCCGACGTGGCCCTGGCCAAGCGGGCGGGACTGCTGCACGACATCGGCAAGGCCGTGGACTTCGAGCTGGAGGGCACCCACATCCAGATCGGCGCGGATCTGGCCAAGAAGTACCGCGAGAGCAAGGAAGTGGTCAACGCCATCATGGCCCACCACGGCGACGTGGAGCCGCTGACGGTGGAGGCCGTGCTGGTCCAGGCCGCCGACGCCATTTCGGGAGCCCGTCCGGGCGCCCGCCGCGAGAGTCTGGAAAACTACGTCAAGCGGCTGGAAAAGCTGGAGGAGATCGCCGATTCCTTCCCGGGCGTGGAGAAGTCCTTCGCCATCCAGGCCGGGCGGGAAGTCCGGGTCATGGTCAAGCCCGAGGTGGTGGACGACACCGCCACCGTGTTCCTGGCCAAGGAAGTGGCCAAGAAGATCGAGGCCGAGATGGAGTATCCCGGGCAGATCAAGGTCAACGTCATCCGCGAGATGCGGAGCGTGGAGTACGCCAAGTAAAAGAGGCGCACGCCGGATAAGAAGTTTTTTGCGCAGGCCCGAAGGAAGTTCCCTCGGGCCTGTTTTGTTCCGGCCCATTCCCGCGGGGCGGGTTTGCCCTGAAAGCGCGGGGCGCCCCGGCCTTCCGCGGATGCCGGAGGCAGGAGGCCGTTCAGGAGCGCAGTCTGCCGGGCTTTGACCCGATCGGACGGCCCGCAAAAGGGAAAGGACAAAGGAGGAATTTTTTGTGACGTTCGAGGAACTGTGGGAGTCCGTGGTGGACTTCCTCTCCCAGACGGGCTGGCGGGTGTTCGAGCTGCTGGCCGTGCTGGTCATCGGCGTGGTGGTCATCAAGGTCATCCTTCGGCTTTTAAAGGCCGCCTTCTTAAAGAGTCCGGTGGACAATTCGGTCTCCGGCTTTATCCTTTCGGTGCTGCGCCTGCTGCTCTACGTGGTGCTGGCCTTCATCGTGGCCAACATGATGAACATTCCCCTGACCTCCTTTGTGGCCATCGTCTCGGCGGTCGGCCTGGCGGTCGGCCTGGCTTTGCAGGATTCGCTGGCCAATCTGGCCAACGGAGTGGTCATCATCGGCACCAAGCCCTTTCAGGAGGGGGATCTGGTGGAGATCGGTTCGGTGACCGGCCGGGTGCGGGCCATCCGCATGCTGACCGTGGAGCTGGTCACCACGGACAACCGGAAAGTGGTCCTGCCCAACTCCGAGGTGACGGCCGGCACGGTGGTCAACCATTCGGCCCGTCCCACCCGCCGGGCGGAATGGATCTTTTCGGTGAGCTGCGACGCCGATCTCGACCAGGTCAAGGCGGTCATCCGGCGCTGTCTGAAGGCCCATCCCAAGGTGCTGTCCGAGCCGGAGCCCTTTGTGGGGCTGCAGGAACAGGCCGTCAACTGCCTGAAGTTCCTGGCCCAGGCCTGGGTGAACAACGCCGATCGGGACGAGGTCTACTACGAGGTGGCGGAGGCCGTGATCAAGGCCTTCCGGGAAGAGGGGATCGCCATTCCCGGCGGCACCCTCCCCCCAAAAGCGGAGGGCGGGAAGCGATGAGACGTTTTTTGGGGGTGTTCTGCCTGATCCTCGTCCTGTTTCTCGGCTCCGTCCCCGCCGTCCGGGCCGAAGCGGCCGCCCTTCCCGGGACGGCGGCGGAGGCCTCGGGAGAGGCTCAGCTCTGGGAGGCCGTCAGTCCCTGCGCCCGGGACGGGGAAGGGCAGAAAGGAGACCTCGTTGGGAAGGCCGCCCTTTCCGCGCTGTCCGAGGAGGCGGTCACCCTGCTCGGCGAACGGGAGGTAGCCGTCTCCCTGGAGCAGCCCGGCTTTTCGGTGCGCTTCCGGGCGGAGGGGTATGAACTGATGGAAAACGGCGCGGTGGCGGAGGATCCCGAGATCCTGGCGCCCCTCGGCAGCGCCGCGGAAGGAGAGGAGATCGTCTGCGAATTTCTGCCCCTCAAGGCGGGGCAGAGCCAGCTCTTTTTTGTCTTTTCCTCCGACGAGGGGAACGGTCCGTCCGTCGTCCGAGTGTCCGTGACCGTGACGGCAGACCTCGCCGATCTGGCCGTGAACGCAGACAAGAGCGCCTACCTGGAAGGGGAGACCGCCCAATTTTTCCTGACCGCGGGGGGCGCGGGACCTCTGACCGGGGAGATCGTCTGGCTGGAGGGAGGACAGGAGATCGGCCGGGGCGCCCGTCTGACCCTGACGGACCTGCAAAAGGGGACCCGGGAACTGACCGCCCGGGTGACCACCCGGACCGGTTCGCAGGAAGTCTCGTACGTCCTGCGGGTCAGCGATCTGATCATCCTGCCCGAGGCCGTCCGGGCCATCGCGGCGCCCATCGGCATCCTGCTGCTGGTGGGGATCATCATCCTCTATGCCTTCCGCCGCATCCGCAAGGATCCGCTGGAGACCCTGGACGAGCGGCTGGAACAGAGCCAGAAGAGGCTGAAGGAGGTGGCCGAGCAGGCCGGAAAGGGGAACGAAAAGCGGACCCTGAAGGCCCTGCGCTATGCCGCCTTTCTGGCCCAGGAGGCCGCGCTCAAGGCCGAAAGCTGCGCGGCCGACGAGGTCTACGAGGCCGAAGACGCCGCCGCCGAGATCCGCCGGGCCGAGCGAATCTTAAGCGCCGCCTGCCGGGCCAAGGCGCTCTCCTTCGGGGAGTACGCGGCCGTGGCGGCGAGAGCGGGAGAGATGCTCGCCCACAGCCGGGAGCGGCTGGCCGTGCTCATCGGGGCCAGGGCCAGGATCCGCAGAGAGCGGAAGGAGTTCAACGACCGCCGGGCCAGGCAGGAGGTCTCCGAACTGAAGTTCCGCCGCGGCCGGTCCCGGGCGGACGAACGGGCCGAAGAGCTGGCCTTTCTGAACCAGCCGGAGGACAGCGGCTCAAAGAGTTCGGCCTCCTCCGACGAAAAGACCGCGCCCTGCGGGCCGACGGAAGCTGAGGCGGGATCCGCATCTGCCGAAAAGCCCTCCGAAGAGTTAGGATCCGCCCCGGCCGAAAGGCCCTCCGAAAAGCCGGGATCCGCCCCGGCCGAAGCGCCCACCGAAGGGCCGGGATCCGCCCCGGCCGGGGAGGCTGTTCAGCCCGGAAAAGCGGACAAAAAGCAGAGCAAAGCAGATCTGTGAAGCATCCGGATTTTTCCGTCTGATACCGGAAAAGAGAAGAAAAATCAGAGCAAAACAAAGCGGCCCTCCCTCGGGAGGGCCGCTTTTGGCTGATAAAAGGAGCAGAAAATGCCTCTTTTCGGCGAAAGGCCATTCAGGGCAAAAGATAAAAGCGCCCGCCGTGCCGTGGAGCTTGGCAGTCGGTTTTCCTCTTCTTTCGACCGTCACAGAAGGAACAAGATACAAAAAAGTTCTGACAGTGTTTCCTCCGCCGCGGAAAAGGGCATGAAAAAGGCCCCCCCGGGGGAGGGGCCGAAAGGGTCGGATCAGGCCTTCTGACCCGCGGTCAGGCGGTCCTTGATGTCCGAGACGGCCACCGAATTGCCGGTGCCGTTTTTGACCTGTTCGGAGATCTTGTCCCGGGCGTGCATGACCGTGGTGTGGTCCCGCCCCCCGAAGATCTGCCCGATGGCGGCCAGGGGGACCGAGGGCATCAGGTCGGTGATGATGTACATGGAGACCTGACGGGGGTCCACGATCTCCTTGTTCTTCTTCTTGCCGCAGAGTTCCTCCTTGGTGACCTTGTAGTACTCGCACACCACGTCGATGATGCGGTCCACGGTCAGGGATTCCTTCTGGCTGTCCACGTAATCCTTCAGGGCCTCGCAGGCGTCCTCGTAGGTCACCTGCTGGCGGCCGGTGAGGGAGGCGTAAAAGGTGATGCGGGAGAGCAGGCCCTCCATCTCCCGGATGTTGGTGACCGATTGGGAGGCGATCAGCTCGTACACCCGCTCGTCCACGTTAAACTTCTCGTTTTCGGCCTTTTTCTTCAAAATGGCCAGCCGGGTCTCCAGCTCGGGGGGCTGGATGTCGGCGATCAGCCCCCACTGGAAGCGGGAGCGCAGGCGGTCCTGCAGATCGCTTAAGTACTTGGGCGCCCGGTCGGAGGAGACGATGATCTGCTTGTTGGACTGGTACAGGTCGTTGAAGGTGTGGAAGAACTCCTCCTGGGTGGAGGGCTTGTTTTCGATGAACTGGATGTCGTCGATCATCAGCACGTCCACGTTGCGGTACTTGTTGCGGAACTGCCGGGTGGTGTCCTTGCCGGTCTTGACGTTGCCTTCCTTGATGGCGTCGACCAGCTCGTTGACAAAGCGCTCGCTGGTGATGTAGCACAGCTTCAGCTCGGGCCGGTGTTCCCGCAGGTGGTTGCCGATGGCGTGCATCAGGTGGGTCTTGCCCAGTCCGCTCCCCCCGTAGATGAACAGGGGGTTGTAGGTGGTGCCGGGGTTGTCGGCCACCGCCCGGGCGGCCGCCTCCACAAACTGGTTGGACTTGCCCACCACAAAGTTGTCGAAAGTGTACTTGGGCTGGAACATGGAGGGCTCGTCAAAGGCGCTGACCGGCTCCTCCTCGGGCTGGCTTTCGGGCTCGGGCAAAATGTGCGAGCGAAGGTACTCGGTCAGATCCCCGGCCGCCACCAGGCGGACCTCCTTCACCGCGGGGTTGACCCGGGCGGCGGCGGTCTCCAGATTTTTCAAAAACCGCTGCTGGATGACCTTGACCCCCATGTCGGTGGGGCTGATCAGCACCAGCTTGCCGTCCACGATCTCCAGAGGCTCCAGGGATTGCAGCCAGACCTCGAAGCTGACGAGGTCGGTGGCGGGCTCCAGCAGCTGGAGGACCTGAGTCCAGAATTCTTTCAGATCTTTGCTCATAAACCTTGTTTCCGTCCCGTAAAAGTACTTAAAAAAGATGGTCCGACTTCATCCGGCCCCGCCCGTCACTGCCTGCGTCCGATCATCCTTCCTTCCAAAAGCGCGGCTCTTTTCTGCCGGGGAAAGGCCAAAACCCCTGTGCCGGGATCTCCCGGGCACAAAAATCGACGGCAAACAAAAATCTTTGTCTGCCGGCCTCCGGAAAAGCCACGAAACTCTTGTGATTTTTCCGGTTTTTGTGCTATAATAATGCTTGGGGCAAAAGGCCGCCCCCGAAGGGCCGTCCCCCTTCCCGCGGGGAGGAGGCCGCTCTGCCCTCCTTTTTTGTGGACTTCTATTATACCACTTTATTCACTTTTAGTAAAGTAAAACGGGGACCTTTTTCAGATGAAAGTGCTGCGCGTCCAACTCCAGAATTTTCGCAACTACACCGATCAGACGGTGGAGTTCGGCGACGGGATCAACCTGATCACGGGGAAAAACGCGCAGGGCAAGACCAATCTTCTGGAGAGCGTGCTCATGCTCTGCGTGGGCAAGTCGGTGCGGGCCAGGGACCGGGACCTCATCATGAGCGGGCAGGAGCGGGCCAGGATCTCCATGCTGGCCCAAAAGACGGGGGGCACCGTGCGCACCGAGATGATCCTCTCCCGGGGGGAGAACAAGCGCATCCTGTTCAACGGCGTGCCCCTGCTGCGGACGGGGGAACTGCTGGGCAACGTGGCCGCCATCTACTTCCAGCCAGACGATCTCAGCCTGATCAAGGACGCCCCCGAATCCCGCCGCCGCTTTCTGGACATGGACCTCTCCCAGGCCTACAAGAGCTATTTTTACGCCCTCACCCGCTACAACAAGGCCCTGCTCTCCCGGAACAACTTGCTCAAGCAGGGGTACGGGCGGGACGTCACCGACATGCTCTTTCCCTACGACGTGCAGCTCTGCCGGGAGGGGGCGGTCATCATCGCCCGCCGGCGGGAGTACCTGGCCCGGCTGGTGACCGAGGCCAGACGGGTGCACGCCCGCCTCACCGACGGGGAGGAGGAGCTGGACTTCTCCTACGCCACCCGCATCCCCGCCGAGGGAGACCCCGAACAGCTGCTCGCCGAGGCCCTGAAGGCCGCCCTCGAAAAGGACATGAAGCTCAAATTCACCACCGTCGGCCCCCACCGGGACGACATCCGCATCACCGCCAACGGCGTCGACCTCCGGGTGCAGGGCTCCCAGGGACAGCAGCGCACCGCCGCCCTCTCCCTCAAGCTGGCCGAGCTCAGCCTCTTCCGGGAGATCGGGGGAGAGGTCCCCATCCTCCTGCTGGACGACGTACTCTCCGAGCTGGACAACGACCGCGCCCGCAGGCTTTTGGAGCTGTGCGCCGGCAGTCAGTCCCTGATCACCGCGGCCGCCGTCGACCCCGCGCTGTTCGAGGGACTCCCCGTCACCCGCTTCCGGGTCCGGGGCGGCCAGGTCAGCCGGGAGGACTGAGGGAAGGGAAAAGATTTCGGGATCGGAGAGATCGGATGCTTCCGAATGCCTTAGAAGTCGTAAAAGAAGGGAGATCATGAAGGGGGAGGACCGAAGATCTCGCCGCCTCAACCCGGGAAAAAACATAGGGGCCAAGGAGCTGAAAAGCAAAGAGAGCCGGGTATCCGTTTTTTGCGGGATCCCAGCTCCTTTTTTTATTATTGAACGTTTTGAGAGATCAGGCCGCGGGGCCGATCCGGATTTTGAACGGAAGATTCAGACGGCCAGCTCCAGCCGGTGGCGGTTGGCGTAGCGGATGAAGAAGTCCGCCATCAGCATGTTGCCCTTCTGGTTCAGGTGCATGCCGTCCTCGCAGACGCAGTCCCGGTAGTCGGCCCGGGCCAAAAAGCAGTCCCGCACGTCGGCCAGGGAAGCCCGGGTGCGGGCGGCCACCCGCATGACGGCGTTGCTGTAGCGCTCCTGCCAGCGGTAGATGTGCTCCACGTCGCCCAGCCAGAGCAGGATGTTTTCCCGCCTGGCGCCGTCGGCGGAGACCCAGGCGAGAAAGCGTTCGGAATCCAGGGGGGGCAGGGTCATCAGAATGGGGGTGCCGCCCTCTTTCTGAACGGTCCGGACCATCTTTTCCAGGGCATTTTCGAAGGCGGGCAGTTCGGTGACCGGCCGGTGTTCGCCGAGGGGGGCGTCCGAGATCTCCTTCCAGTTGAAATTGCAGTCGTTCCCGCCGTACTCGATCAGCACCGCGGCGTCCCGGAAGGACTGCTTCCCGTCGGAAAAATACCGCCTCAGCGCCTTGGCCGCGGTCATCCCGAAGACCGAATAATTTTCGATCTCGATGTTCAGGGTGTTCTGCACTTCCTGGGCGGTGCAGACCGGAAGGCGGGTGTAGCGGCGGTGGGAGTCCAGGACGACGCCGCGCAGCAGCGAGTCTCCGAAGACCATGATTCTGTTCAGCATGAAAAACCTCCTTACGGTCCCTCGGCAGCGGGATCATCTTTTATATTATGTGCCGTCATCTAGTTTTCAATACTAGTTTACAGCATTTTAAAAATTATGGCAAGTATTTTCTGTGTATTTTTGGTGAAAATATTTGCCAACCCGAACTTTTTATGGTACACTAAAGGGGAAGACCGGTCCCGGCCCCCCGAAAAGGGGGAAAGACTGCGGACCGGAAGCAGACGGAAGGGGCGCTTTGATCCCTTCCGCCCGGCAGGAGGCCGGCATGAAGAGAGAAGATTTCGACAAATTCGCCGAGGACAAGCTGGCCGATTTTGACGCCTGGCTGGACCGGCTGGAACATTTCCGGGTCACCGACTGGGAGGGGATGCCGGACATCGAGCTCTACATGGACCAGGTGGTCAACTACATGGACCGCCAGCTCGAGCCCCTGAAGATGTCGCCGGAGGAGCGGACGCTGACCCCGGCCATGGTCAATAACTACGTCAAGTACCGCACCATTCCCAAGCCCAACGGCAAAAAGTACACCAAGGGCCACATGGGGCGGCTGATCCCCCTCTGCATCTTAAAGCAGACCCTGCCCATCCCGGTCATCGGCTCGGCCATCGAAGACTTCCGGGCCATCCTGCCCGGGCGGGAGGCCTACGACACCTTTGCCGACGTCCAGAACACCGCCCTGCAAAAGGCGGTGGAGACCTTAAAGTCCGAGGACGGCGGGGACAACCCCGGGGAGCGGGTCAACAATCTGGAGATCGTGGCCTTCAAGATGGCGGCCGAAGCTGCGGCCTACCGCATCGTGGCCGAGCGCATCCTGCGCACGGTGACAGACCTTAGGGAGGGGGAGAAGAAGATGGCCGAGGAGGAGCGCCTTGCCGAGGAGAAGCAGGCCGAGGAGGCCCGCCGCCGCAAGGAGGCCGAGAAGAAGCACGCCCCCCGCGAGGCCGCCAGAAAGGGGAAGGAAGAGCCGGAAAAACAGGCCGGCGAAAAACCGAAGGAATGAGCAGAAAAACCCGTGTTTTCCCGGCTTTTTCCGCATTTTCCGGGTAGTTGACCCCAAAAACCGCCCGCTTTTGCCAGAAATGTCACAAAATTGTCGTGTCGGCCGGAAAGAGCGGAAAAAAGGTTTCCAAGTTTTTCTCGGGAAATCGCGGGAATTTGCGAAAAATCATTGAAATTTTCGGAAAGATGTTGTATAATGATAGTGGCCCGGAATGAGCTGTTCTCTGCGGAAGGGTCCGGGCAGCATCATTTTTTGGAAAGGGGAAGGGTTATGCCGGAATTTCTGAGGAATCTGTTTGACAGTCTGGGGCCGGTCCTGTCCATCCTGTTGGTGGCGGCGGCGGTCATCGCCGTGCCGTTCGTCATCATCTGGCTGGTCAAGCTGATCCGGTTCCTGATCGGGCTCTGCATCGGAAGGGGAGCCCGGAAAAAGGCCGCGGGCTGCTTTGTGCCCCCGCAGGCCGCACGGAGGTCCGTCGGCCGGGCCGAGCACGCCGAAATCCTGATCTCGGCGGAGGAGGAAGCCGAACGGGAACGCCTCAACCGCGAGGCCGATGAGGAATTGGCCCGCCGCAAGGCCGAGGCGCTGGCCGAGGCCGCATCGTCGGCCGAATGACCGAATCCCGGAGATCCGGACTAAAGCTTTTGAAGTGAGGAAGAGAAAATGAATGAATTCATGAAGAGCCTGACCGACACGCTGGGGCTGATCCCCACCATCCTGCTGATCGCGGCCGTCGTCATCGCCATTCCGTTCGCCATCATCTGGCTGATCAAACTGATCAAGTTCATCGTCAAGTGCTGCTGCAAGGGCCGCCGGATCAGACGCCGGGCGGACTACTTTTCCAAGCCCCTGCCCGAGCGCCGCTCCGCCGTGGCGGCCGGCGCCGGAGACGGTCAGATCCTGATCGCCGCCAACGAGGCCGAGGAGATGGAGCAGCTGAACCGGGAGGCCAACGAGGAGCTGGCCCGCCTGAAGGCCGAACAGGCCGAGCAGGCCGCCGCGGCTCCCGCCCTGACCCCCGATGGGGAGCCCCTCAAGCGCATTCCCGCCCGCAAGACCTTCGAACTCCGCCTGCGCACCAACAAGGAAAAGGTCAAGGAGTTCTACAGCATCATCCACAACGAATACCATTCCTACGGCATCCGCGGCCGGATGGGCAAGCGCCGGGAAAACTTCAAGAAAAAGGGAGTGCTCTACGGCCGCCTGACCTTCCGGGGCCTCACCCTTCGCCTGCATCTGCCGCTGGACCCCAAGGCCTTTGACGAGGAGGTCTACAAGCAGCAGGACTATTCGGAGCGGAGGGGCTTCGAGCTGATCCCCTTCACCCTCCGGCTGCGCACCCGGCGTTCGGTCAAGCAGGCCCAGGAACTCATCCGGGAGATCATGGAGAAAAACGAGCTCACCCTGCGTCCCCGCTTCAAGCCCACCGACTACGTCCCCCTCTTCCCGGACGAGTACACCGACTTCGAGCGCAAGGGCTACGGCTATCTGCTGCGGGTCTCCGAGGTCATCGAGGAAGTGGAGACCTGGGACAACCGCTTTGCCGACAAGGCCAAAAACGTGGAGATCATTGAGGAAGAAAAGCCCCAGCGCTTCATTAAGGCCGTCTACAGCCTGAACGATCTGGCCGCCACCTTTGCCGCCGGCAGCACCATCGACCTGTCCGTGCTGAAGGAGCGCGACATGGCCCCCCAGAACGCCAACTACTTTGTGGTCACCGAGGGCGAGTATCTGGATAAGCCCCTGTTCATCACCGCCAACGAGATCGATCCCAACGTCACCAAGATGGTCTGCGTGACCGGCGGTCAGACCACCGTAAAGGTCTATGCCGAGGACCTCCAGCCCGCTCAGCCGGTCGGCTTCTCCCGCAAGGAGGAGCCGGCGCAGGCCGAAGCCGCGCCCGAGCAGACCGCCGAGGCCGCCGCTGCCGCTGAACCCGAGCAGACTGTCGTTGAGAGCCAATCTTCTGCTGAACCCGAGCAGACCGCCGAAGCGCCCGCTGCAGGTGCTGAGGCCGCGCCGGAAGCCGGAACGGAAGCCCGGATCTCCGGAGCGGAGACCGCCGAGCCGGTCCAGGAAAGCGCCGCCGCGGAACCCGAGCAGACCGCCGCGGAACCCGCACAGGCCGAGACCAACGGGCAAAACTGAGCATCAGGGATCCCGTATCCCATCGTATGTCCCCGGAACAAAAGCTGTTCCGGGGACTTTTTCTCTTTTTGAAAAGATGTCGGCCGAGGTCGATCACGAGCGTAAAAGGCTTTTTTTGTCCCCTTCTTCCGAAAGGCCTGTCCGAATGCGGGAAGGACGCGCTCGCGCCGGGTATTTCTGAAAGGGGAAGGCCCGTGCAGCCGAAGCAGGCGGGGGGGCTCTGTCCGCGTCCGACCCCGTCTTGTTTTTAAAGATCAGACGGTCCGAATGATAAAAAGTTTTTGACCGCGCGCGGGGAAGCGATCTCCGGGCGCGGTTTTTTTGCGCCGGGAGGGGGAGGCCCCGGGCAAAATATTGACAAAAAACAGAAAAAAGATTATAATAAGGAAAAAGAAGAAAGGTCCCGCCGCTCTGACAGGGCGGCGGACAAATCCGAAAAAACCCCGCGGGGGAAAGGAGGACAGAAGATTGGGGATCTATTCCGGCGGCGTGGCCCTTTGGAAGGGCGAAAAGCGCACCTCCGCGGTGCTGGAAAACCTGCTCAGAGATCTGTCCCTTCTGGGCTATGAGCCCTGCTACGAGTGGGAGTGCGACCTCTCCTTCGCGGTGGCCGGCAGGGAGGAGGACGGCTGGCTGTACATCCTGGACAAAAATCTGGAGGGCACCAGCTTAAAAGAGCTCAAGTCGGCCTCGCAGGTCTTTCTGCCGCAGCGGGGGACCTGCCTGCGGTTTTCCCTCATCGACAGCAACGTGCTCTGCCTCAGCTTTTCGGACGTGGGGGCCGAGAGCGATTACGTTTCGCACGCCGCCTTCGGCTTTGAAAAACAGCCCGCCGATCCGGAATTCTGGACGCCCTGTTTCGACAAGCCCGAGGACTTCAAGGTCTTCACCCGCCGCTATCCCTCCGAGGAGGCCAGGCTGGTCCAGATCCTCAAGCTGCTGGGGCTGGATCCCGCCTTCGCCAGGGCCCGCTTCGACGAGCGGACCTCCTTTCCCGGCTTTACGGCCGACTATTTTTTCCGGAGCGCCAAGTGGAAGGCCGAGCCCGTCCGTCACCGCCTGATCGAGGGCAGTTTCGGGGGACGGCTGCGCCCGGACCGGCCCTACGTGTTCAGCTTTTACAACGCGGGGGAGGAGTGTTTCGGCTTTTCCCTCTTTCTGCTGGGGGACACCCCGGCCACCCTGTCCGCTCTGCTTCGGGCCCCCATCCGGGCCGAGGTGCTGAAGGCCCGCGCCGGGCTGGAGGAGGAGACC
Source organism: uncultured Clostridia bacterium (assembly GCA_944332455.1). Lineage (GTDB taxonomy): Bacteria > Bacillota > Clostridia > Christensenellales > HGM11417 > CALVJY01. Next base: position 86,313 of record CALVJY010000001.1, on the reverse strand, counting down.
GTACTGTTTTCGGGATGGTTCCGGATCATGGAGGCCGGGGAGGACAAATATTTGCAGGCCGACTTTCCGGAAATGCTCCTGCCCTCGGGGCACCGCCTGCGCGCCCTCTCGGGCAAGAACTGGTTCGACCTGTTTCAGAAGGTGGAAGTGGTGGTCCGCATCCGCTTCCCCGAGGTCGGAGGGCTGGAAAAGATGCGCCTGGGCATCTCTTTTCTGGGAGACTCCCGGGTGCAGATCTTAAAGACCTTTGAAAAGCTGTACCAGAACGTCCAGCTGCTGGTCTAGCCCCGCCGCTGCCGCGTCCCCGGGGGGACGGGGAGAGCATCAGGGCCGAAACGGAGGCCGTGCCGCGCGGCAGAGGGGGAGGAGCGTTTCCTGCCGGAAAAGAGGAAACGGCCGCCCGGCGGGGGATTTTTTGCGGATTTTGAAAAAATAATCGGAGATTTGTCCAAATTTTACGGAAAAGACCTTCCCAATGGGTTGACAAACCGGGGCGGGATATGGTACAATGTTATAGCATCTCGAAAGGGGTGTTAATTTTTTGGAAAGGATCTTTTGACTCATGCGTACCAAGATCACGTTTGCCTGCACCGAGTGCAAGCAGAGAAATTACGACACCATGAAGAACAAAAAGAACGATCCGGACCGGATGGAGCTGTCCAAGTACTGCAGATTCTGCAAGAAGCACACCATCCACAAGGAGTCCAAGTAAGTTCTTTTGACCTTTCGGAAATTCAGTTCCGAGGGGCGTCCCGAAGGGGGGCGCTTTGTGCCGGACAAGCCGGCGACGGAGGTATCCACATGGCGGAAACACAGGCCGCTGCCAAGAAGAACGCGGCAAAAAAACCAAATATCTTCAAGCGGATGGGGCGGAAGATCAAGGAAATCTTTTCCGAACTGAAAAAGGTGACCTGGCCGACCTTCGGCACCACGCTCAAACAGCTCGGTGTGGTCATCGCCGTGGTGCTGGTCTTTCTGGTGCTCATCACGGGCGTCGACTCCCTGCTTGGCTGGCTGGTGTCTTTGGTGACCGCCTGACGTGAGCGAGACTATGGAGACGAAGGAACAGGCCAAGTGGTATGTGCTGCATACCTATTCCGGCTATGAAAACATGGTCAAGGACAGCCTGGAAAAACTGGTGGAGAACAACAGCCTGGAGGACTACATCACCGACATCCAGATCCTGACTGAACAGACCATCGAGGAAAAGAACGGCAAGCGCAAGGTGGTGACCAGAAAGCTGCTGCCCTGCTACGTCTTTATCAAGCTGATCTACACCAATCACATCTGGTACATGGTGACCAACACCCGCGGCGTGACCGGGTTCGTGGGACCGGGGGGGAGACCCCTTCCCCTGACCGACGAGGAAGTCCGGCGGATGCAGCTGGAAAAGACGGTCAAGGAAGTCAACTTTACCATCGGAGACACCGTTCGGGTGGTCTCCGGCCCGCTGGAAAACTATGTGGGCACGGTGGAGGAGATCGACCTGAAAAACCAGAAGGCCAAAGTCATGGTCTCGATGTTCGGCCGCCAGACGCCGGTGGATCTGGAGTTTGTGCAATTCGAAAAAATGGCCGGCGGGCTGGATTCCGGCGAAAACTGAGATCCGGCCATACGGCAAAAGGTAAAAAATCGGGGGTCACCCCGTTTTTTTTCGGTGGGAGGAGTAAATTTGCAAATGCTCCGCTAAGGACCACAATCTAGGAGGACAAAACAATGGCGAAAAAAGTGACTGCGATCGTCAAGTTGCAACTGCCCGCAGGCAAAGCGACGCCGGGCCCGCCCGTAGGTTCCACCCTCGGCCCGCACGGCATCAACATTCCCGGGTTCACCAAGGAATTCAACGCCAAGACCGCGGACCAGGCAGGGCTGATCATCCCCGTGGTGATCACCATCTATCAGGACAGATCTTTCACGTTTATCTTAAAGACGCCCCCGGCGCCGGTGCTGATCAAACGGGCCTGCAAGATCGAAAGCGGCTCGGCCAAGCCCAACAAGGACAAGGTGGCCAAGATCACCAAGGCCCAGGTGGAGGAGATCGCCAAGCTCAAAATGCCCGATCTGAACGCTGCCTCTTTGGAAGCCGCCATGAGCATGGTGGCCGGAACGGCGCGGAGCATGGGCGTGACGGTGGTCGACTGAGGCGCCGTAAGACAAACCAACATTTTGCGTGGGAGAATTTTATTCGCTTGAACCACAGGAGGTCTATTCATGAAACACGGAAAGAAATATATCGACAGCCAGAAGCAGATCGAGAGCGGCAAGCTGTATGAGACCGACGAGGCCGTCAAGCTGGCCATCGACACCGCCAAGGCCAAGTTCGACGAAACGTTGGAGCTGCACGTCCGTCTGGGCGTGGATCCCCGCCATGCCGACCAGCAGGTCCGCGGCGTGGTCGTGCTGCCCAACGGCACCGGCAAAAAGGTCCGCGTGCTGGTCATCGCCAAGGGCGAAAAGGCCGACGAGGCCCAGGCGGCCGGCGCTGACTATGTGGGCGCCGAGGACATGATCGCCAAGATCCAGGGCAACTGGTTCGACTTTGACGTCTGCATCACCACTCCCGACATGATGGGTCTGGTCGGCCGCATCGGTAAGATGCTCGGCCCCAAGGGTCTGATGCCCAACCCCAAGTCCGGCACGGTGACCATGGACGTGGCCAAAGCGGTCAGCGACGTCAAAGCCGGTAAGGTGGAGTACAGGCTGGACAAGACGGCCATCATCCACTGCCCCATCGGCAAGAAGAGCTTCGGTCCCGAAAAGATCACCGAGAACTTCAACGCGCTGATGGAGGCCATCGTCAAGGCCAAACCCTCGGCGGCCAAGGGCACCTACATCAAGAGCGTGGCCGTCTCCTCGACCATGGGCCCCGGCATCCGGGTCAACTACCGCTACTAAGGCTCTTTTCCGAGACTGCCTGAGGGCGGCGTGCGCGATCTTCGCGGTGCTGCCTTAAATCGCTTGACATACCCGGAAAAATCGGGTATAATAGAGACGCATAAACGAGAAATGTTCCAAAGACAGCCGGTGCCGCCCTGCGGCGTAAGCGATCTCCGCCGGCCGAGGTACATGAACGAACGGATTTTTTTTCGAAGATCTGTAGCTCTGTGCCGTGCTTTGGCACAGAGCTTTTTTATTGCCGGAGTTTTCCGGACTTTGACAAGGAGGTGAAGAAATGGCAGAACATATGTCAAAGGCAAAACTGGCCAAGCAGGATGTGGTCGCCTCTTTGGTGGAAAAATTCAAGACCTGCAAATCGGTCATCATCGTCAGCTACAAGGGCCTGACCGTGGCCGAGGACACCGAGCTCCGCAACCAGTTCCGCAAGGCCGGCGTGGAGTACAAGGTCCACAAGAACACCCTGATCAAGCGGGCCTTCAACGAGATCGGTCAGACCGCGTTCGACGAGTTTTTGAACGGCACCACGTCGGTGGCCTTCTGCGAGGCCGACGAAGTCAGCGCCGCCAAGGTCGTGGCCGAGGCCAACAAGAAGCTGAACGGCAAGATCGAAGCCAAGTGCGGCTTTGTGGACGGCGCCTTTGCGGACGCCAACATGGTCAAGGCGCTGGCGGACATGCCTTCCAAGGAAGTGCTGCTGGCCAAGATGCTGGGCAGCATGAACGCCCCGATCTCCGGGTTTGTGGGCGTGCTGGCCGCCACGCTGCGCAGTTTCGTCTACGCCGTCAAGGCCGTAGCCGACAAAAAGGCCAGCGAATGATCGCCCGGTTCGGGCAGAGGAGCCGCGCTCTTTCCGGGCGGCAAACACAAAATAAGATTTTTTTGGAGGAACACTGAAATGGCTGATATTCAAAAGTTTATCGAAGAGATCAAGGGTCTGACCGTGCTGGAGCTCTCCGAGCTGGTCAAAGCGCTGGAGGAAGAGTTCGGCGTCTCCGCCGCCGCCCCCGTGGCCGTGGCTGCCGCTCCCGCTGCCGGCGCTGCCGCCGCTCCCGCTGCCGAGGAGCAGACCGAGTTCGCCGTCGTCCTGAAGGATCCCGGCGCCAGCAAGATCAACGTCATCAAGGCCGTCCGCGAGCTGACCGGTCTGGGCCTGGTCGAGGCCAAGAACCTGGTCGAGTCCAACGGCACCGTGAAGGAAGGCCTGCCCAAGGACGAGGCCGAGAAGATGGTTGCCAAGCTGAAAGAGGCCGGCGCCACCGTCGAGATGAAGTAATTACGGCTGAAAGCCATCAAAAAGGACCGGAAAGCTTAGCTTTTCCGGTCCTTTTTCCATGTGTTGCCGGCTCCAAAGAGGGGATCCGCGCCTGATGGGGGCTGCGGCGTCCTGCAAGAGGCGGTGCGCTGCTCCGGGGCGACCGGCATTTTGTCTGCCCGTTTCGACGTGAGGCCCTCTTTTCGGGATCGTCCGGCTTCCGGAGAAGACCCGGCAGCCGTCCTCAGCCGGGTCCGGTCTTGCCGGAGACAACCGCCGGGTGTGAAAAAAACAATCCCGGGTTTCTTGTCTTTTTCTCCGGGCTGTGATACAATAGGAGGAGAAAAGGAGGCGTCGCATGAATCTGAGCAAGAGTATCCAAAGACTTCGGACCGAAGCGAAATGGACCCAGGAAGAGTTTTCGGAGCGCTTCGGGGTCTCGCAGCAGGCCGTCCAGAAATGGGAGAGCGGCCGCGCCCTGCCCGAACTGAAAAAGCTGGTGGAGATCGCCGATCATTTCGGCGTGTCGCTGGACGAGCTGATCCTGGGCCGGGACAGGAGGACCTCGGAGACTTCCGGCCGGGAGGGGCTCCGGCCCCGCTGGCAGGATCTTCCGGATTGGGAATTCTATGCTTCCGCCCTGCAGACCGAATTCTGCCAGAGTTCGGAGGAAGGGCTGGAGATCGAGCGGTACGGGGAGGTGTTCGCCGCCGTGTCGAAGCTGCCCAAGGGAGAGATCAAGAAAAAGCTGGCGGACGTGCTGTTCGAGACGGTCATCGGCGCGGAGCAGAGAGCGGACTATCCCTACCGGGAACCGAACGATCCCGAGGAGATCCGTCAGCTCCGGCCCGAAGGTCCCGTGGTCCGGCCCTGCGCGCCCTCCGAAAGCAAGATCCGCGGCGCCTGGATGGGCCGGATCTGCGGCTGCCTGTTGGGAAAGACGGTGGAGGGGATCCGCTCCAACGAAATGATCCCCTTTCTGCGGGCCACCGGCAACCTGCCGCTGCGCCGCTATATCCTGCGGAGCGATCTGACCGAGGCGCTGCTCGGCAGGTTTTCCTATCCCTTTGCGGAACGGTGCTACGCAGACGAGATCGACGGGATGCCCTCGGACGACGACACAAACTACGTCGTGCTGGCGCAGGAGGTCGTCCGCACCTGCGGCAGGGCGTTCACGCCCGCCGACGTCGCGGCGGCCTGGCTGAAATACCAGAACAAGGAGGCCTACTGCACGGCCGAGCGGGTGGCCTACTGCAACTTTATCAAGGGCTATGCGCCCCCACAGTCCGCGCTCTTCCAGAATCCCTACCGGGAGTGGATCGGGGCGCAGATCCGGGGAGACTACTTCGGCTACATCAATCCCGGGGATCCCGAGTCGGCGGCGGAGATGGCCCGAAGGGACGCCTCGATCTCCCACGTCAAGAACGGGATCTACGGCGAGATGTTCGCGGCGGCCATGCTGGCGGCGGCCGCTGCCGTCGGAGACCTCGAAACCGTCGTCCGCTGCGGACTGGCCCAGATCCCGCGGACCTCCAGGCTGGCCGAAGGGCTGAACGCGGTGCTGGACGCCTTTGGCCGCGGGGCGCCGCAGGCCGAGGTCTTCGGCATGATCCACAGCCGCTTTGACGAGTACACGGAGCACGGGTGGTGCCATGTCATCCCCAACGCCATGATCGTGGCGGCCGCGCTGCTCTATGGCGGCGGAGATTTCGGCCGCTCGGTCTGCATGGCGGTGGAGACCGGCTTCGACACCGACTGCAACGGGGCCACCGTGGGCTCGGTGATCGGAATGGCGCGGGGGCTGAGGGGGATCCCGGCGGAATGGAGAAGGCCGGTCGGGGACACGCTGCACACGACCTTGTTCGGCGTCGGCAGCGTCAGCATCGCCGACCGCGTCAGGCTCACCATGGCGCAGATGCCGCCCCGGTAGAGGCCGCTCCGCTTGCAAAGCCGGAACGGTGGCCTCCGCAGCCGCGGCCGCCCGGAGAGGTCTTTGAACCCGATGGAGAAGAAGGAAAGATAGAAAAAGACCGGACAGCCCGAGGGCTTCCGGTCTTTTGCGCAAGAACAGCCGAACGGCATATAATTTGCAAGAACAGCCGAACAGCATATAATTTGCAAGAACATCCGAACGGCATACAATTTTCAACGGGAGTCAAAGCAGAAGGAAACGCCGCAATTCAGTCAGCTTTTTTATGAAAAGAATTGGTCTTTACACACCGTCTGTCCCCGCTGTTGCTCGTCTTTCAGGCCGTGATCAGCAGGGCCTCCGTGCCGGCGGGGAGCACGAATCCCACGCCCGCGGGGAGGAAGAAGGTGTCGCCCTTTTTGAAGGGCTGGCTGAGCTCGGGGGAGGCCAGCACGCCCTCGCCGGCGAGGATGTGCAGGGCCAGAAAACTCTCCTCGGGGGCGGTCAGAAAGGCCTCGTCCGAGGTGACCGCCTTCGAGGTCTTGAAGTAGGGGCAGTCCGTCAGAAGGGTCAGGGTACCCCATTCGGTCTGCTGGGGGGGATATTTCCCGGTGGGATCGGAAAAGGCCGAAAGGCTGGCCACTTCCAGGGCCTTCCGGACGTGCAGTTCCCGGGGCTTTCCGTCCTTGCCCACCCGGCCGTAGTCGTACACCCGGTAGGTGACGTTGCTGTTTTCCTGGATCTCGCAGAGGGTCAGCCCCCTGCCGATGGCGTGCAGGGTACCGGCCTCGATCAGGTAACAGTCCCCTTTTTGGACCGGGATGAAGTTCAGGGCCTCTTCGATGGTCTGATCCGCGACCCTGGCGGCCAGTTCCTCCCGGGTGAGCGCCCGCTTCAGCCCGCAGTAGATGCCGCAGCCCGGCTCCGCGTCCAGGATATACCACATTTCGGTCTTGCCGTTGTCGCCCTCGTGGGCCCGGGCATAGGCGTCGTCGGGGTGGACCTGCACCGAAAGGTTGTCGGCCGAGTCGATCAGCTTGACCAGAATGGGCAGCTCGGCCCGCGCTCCCAAAAATTCGGGATGTTCGGCCAGCACTTCGGACAGCAGCCGGCCGTCGAAGTCCCCGCCCGCGATGCGGGAGGGCCCGTCCCGATGGACCGAAAGCTCCCAGCTTTCGGCCAGCACGGGGTCGGAAGATCTCCGGCCGTAGACCTCGGCCAGCTTGCGGCCGCCCCAGATGTAGTTCTTGATGACGGGTACGGTTTTGAAAGGATAACTCATATCGATCTCCGAAAGAGGGGAAAGTAAGTCTTTGAAAAAAAATTTCTTTGCAGGGCCGGTCCCATGGCAAAAAGCAGAGCCGGGTCAAAAGCCCTTTGTGGGGGGAGGCTTTTCCGGCCTTTTCCGGCCCGCGACCCGGCCTTTTCATCTTTCCGAAAGGCGGCCGGCAGGAAGTCCCGGTGAAGCGGATCGGCCGGCCCTCAACTGTCAAAGAGCGGCGGTCTCGGCTTCGTCAGCCCGCGCGGCAGTTCCGGCCGGGCTTCAGTCGACGGCCAGCTGCATGAGCTCGGGCAGGCTGGTGATGCCCTTCAGGACGTAGTCCCGGCAGGACTCCCACAGGGTGGTCATGCCGCCCTGCGCGGCCAGGGTGCGGATGGTCTCCAAACTCTCGCGGTGGTTGATGGCCGCCCGCAGCTCCTCGCCGGCGTACATGACTTCGTGCACGGCGATCCGGCCGCGGTAGCCGGTGTTGTTGCAGAAGGGGCAGCCCACGGGGCGGTAGATGTGGGTGGGCTCGGTCAGCTTGAGGATCTCCATCTCCCGGGGGGTGGCCTTGGAGCGCCGCCGGCAGGCCGGGCAGAGCCTTTTGACCAGACGCTGGGAGATCACCCCGACCAGGGCGTCGCCCAGAAGGTAGGGTTCCACGCCCATGTCGGTCAGACGGGTGACCGAGCCGGGGGCGTCGTTGGTGTGCAGGGTGGAAAAGACCAGGTGTCCGGTGATGGCGGCGCGGATGGCGATCTGGGCGGTCTCCTCGTCGCGGATCTCGCCGATCATGATGACGTTGGGGTCCTGCCGGAGGATGGAACGGAGGGCCGAGGCAAAGGTCAGGTTGGCCTTGATGTTGACCTGAGTCTGATTGATGCCGGGCATGGTGTACTCCACCGGGTCCTCGACGGTGACGATGTTGACCCCGGGCTGGTTGATCTCCTCCAGAAAGGAGTAAAGGGTGGTGGACTTGCCGCAGCCGGTGGGGCCGGTCATCAGAATGATGCCGTGGGGCTGGGCCAGCATCCGGTCCACGAAGACGTTTTCCTCGGGAGTAAAGTTCAGCAGTTCCCGGGTGAAGGCAAAAGCCGCCCGGTCCAAAATTCGGATCACGAACTTTTCGCCGAACACGGTGGGCAGGGTGGAGACCCGGAAGTCATAGTCCGTGTCGTTGATGTTCATGGTGATGCGGCCGTCCTGGGGGATCCGTCGCTCGGCGATGTTGATGCCGGCCAGGATCTTCAGGCGGGCGCAGACCGCCGGGAAGGATTCGATGGGGAATTCGGCCCGCTGCTGCAGGGTGCCGTCGATGCGGTAGCGCACCCGGACCGTCTTTTCGTAGGGCTCGATGTGGATGTCCGAGGCCCGGAAGGGGATGGCCTCCCGGATGATGGAGTCCACCAGCCGGACGGAGGGGGCGTTGATGACCTCGTCCTCGGCCGCTTCGCCCGGCATGAGGGCGTTGACGTTTTTGGTGTCCTTTTCCTTGGCCAGATCCTGCAGGGCGGTGGAGGTGGACTTGACCGCGGCCAGGGATTCCACGTACTTGTCGATCTGGGCGGCCGGCACCAGGATGCACTCGATCTTCCCGGGGAAGTTGAGGGCCAGGGCGGAGCGGCCGTAAAAGTTGCAGGGGTCGGAGACAGCCGCAAGCAAAGTGCCGTCCTCGCCCAGGCGTACGGGTACGACCTTGTACTTTTTCAGGAAGGCAAAGGAAAAGCGGTCGACCAGTTCCCGGTCGGGGTCCAGCATCTCCAGATCGATGCAGGGCAGGCCGTAAAACAGGGAGAGCACGGTCAGCGCCTGCATCTCGGTGACCATTTTTTTGGCCAGCAGGTGCTCGGTCACCGAAAGGCCCAGGCTGTCCGCCTCGGAGACGATGGTCTCGAAATAGGCCTTTTTGACGAAGCGCTTCTGGACAAACAGCTGCATCAGTTCGCGGTTAAAGATCATAAGGTTTTCCTTTCCGGTAAAAGCTGTTCTACACAAAATGTGTGAGGTTCCGGGACGGTCAGGCGGCGTTTATCCCAGGGTGTCGATCATGCTCAGCATGGGGGTGTAGACCGCCAGAATGACGAAGACGATGACGATTCCCATGATGATGATCATGAGGGGGCCGAGCATGGTGGTCAGTCGGTTCAGGGCCGCGCCCACCTGTTCATCGAAAAAGCCGGACGTGCGCAGCAAGACTTCATCCAGCGATCCCGTCCGCTCGCCGACCGAGATCATCTGGATCAGAATGGCGGGGAAGATCCCCTTGTCCTCGAAGGCCAGCGCCAGGGGGACCCCCCGCTTGACCTGATCGATGGCCTCCTGAAATTTCTTTTCCACGTACTTGTTGCCCAGCAGATTGCTCATGACCTCCATGGCGTCCACGATGGGCATGCCGCTGGAGAGCAGCACCCCGAAGCCGCTGGTAAAGCGGGAGGCCACCAGGGCCGAATTGACCCCACCGACCAGGGGAAAGCTGACTTTCAGCCACCCGAAGGCCAGCTTGCCCCGGTTGGTGCGGCTGAAGACGAACAGCAGCAGGATCAAAACGGCGATCACGGCGAAGACCATCAGATAATTTTCCTGGAACCAGGTGCTGGCGTTGAACAGGAACTGCGTGATGGGGGGCAGGGTGGTGTTCATCTTCAGCAGGGCGTCCTGGAACATGGGTACCACCACGGTCAGCATCAGGACCAGCACGCCCAGGGTCAGCACGAGCAGGAGCGCGGGGTAGATCATGGCCGACTTGGCCTTGCGCCGAATGGCGTTGTCGTTTTCGTAGTAGGCGGCCAGACGATTCAGGATCTCGTCCAGCTTGCCGCTCATCTCCCCGACGTAGCACATGGAGACGAAGAACTCCGGAAACACCTTTTTGTGCTTTTTCAGGGCGTCGGAGAGCAGCTCGCCCGACTTGATGTCCTCGTAGACGGCGTTCAGCACCTTGCGGAACAGCGCGGAATAGCTCTGATTTTTCAGGGTGTCCATGCAGTTCAAAATGGAAATGCCGGCGTTGATCATGATGGCGAACTGCCGGCAGAAGGTGGTGATCTCCGAGATCTTGACCCTGGAGGACACCGCCAGAAAGACCGAGGGGGACTTGTCGGAGATCGATTTGCATTTGACCAGGTAAAGGCTCTCCCGGGCCAGCTGCACCCGCAGGTCGTTCTCGTTCTCGGCCAGAAACAGGCCCTTGAACTTTTTCTTGTTGATGTCTACGGCCTCGTACTTGTACTTTTGCAAAGATGGTTACCTCCGGTAAAAAAGGGGGCTCAGCCCAGAAACAGGCCGAGGTACCAGTTGATCAGGTCTGTGCCGAAAAAGAGGCAGAGGGCAAAGGCGGCGGCCAGAAAGGGGCCGAAGGGAAAGGCTTCCTCCCGGTCGTAGCGGCCGGCGATCTTCTTCCCCAGCAGGTAAAACACGCCCAGCACGGCGGCCAGAAACAGCCCGAGAGCCAGGTTTTTCCAGCCCAGCAGCAGCCCGGCTGCGGCGGTCAGCTTGACGTCCCCGAATCCCAGGGCCTCCCGCTTGACCGCCTTGGAGATCACAAAACCCAGGCCAAACAGCAGGAGTCCGCCGCCGAAGCCGCCGATCAGCCGCTCCCACCACAAAACGGAAGGGTCCGCGAAGATGGCGGCCACTCCGCACAGGGCCAGGGTCAGGGTCAGCGAATCGAGCAGGATCATGTGCTCAAAGTCCACAAAGACCTGAGCCAGCAGAGCGGACAGGGCGACGTCGGCCACCAGCGTCATCGGACTGAACCCGAATTTCAGCGCCGAGCACACCCACAGCAGCCCGCACAGCAGTTCCACCAAAAAGTAGCGGGGGGAGATGCGCTCCCCGCAGTGCCGGCAGCGCCCCCGCAGGATCAGCCAGGAGAGCAGGGGAATGTTGTCGTACCAGCGGATCTTTTCCCCGCAGGAGGGACAGTGCGAGGCCGGCCGGATCAGGGACATGCCGTTGGGCAGGCGGTAGATCACCACGTTCAGAAAGCTGCCCACGCACACCCCCAGCAGGGCCGAAAAGACATAGAGCAGAACTTCCACCTCAGGCCCCTCCTTCCGCCGGGTCGGACTCTGAGGCGGACCCGGAACTGTTCCCGGCGCCCAGCGTCCAGGCCGTCAGATCGGCGCTGCCCGTCCAGGACCCACCGCCTTCGCTTTCGGTGAACGTGCACTCATATACCACGGTCAGTCTGCCGCAAGTGTATGTCACGGTCGAGATAAAGGTATTGTTGTCAGGTCCAGATATAAACTCGGACAGGGAGGCCTCGTCGTCATCGTCAGTGGATTGGATAAAATCGTTCAGTTTGTTCCTGAAAGCTGCCTCTATTTCAGACCCCGGCTCCGCTCCGGAAACCGTGACAGCCGAAAGGCCCTCTTGAGTCAGCCAAGCCGAGAAGCGCTGGCCCTGCAGGTCGGAATCGGCCTGGGTCTGAAACAGGGTGTCCTGAATCTGAGCCTGCCGGAAGGCCAGCACGCATACGGACAGCAGGGCCATGCACAGGGTAAAGCAGATCAGCATGATGACCAGGGCATAGCCCAAGGCCGCCCCTCTTTTGGCGCGGCGGGCCTGCGGGGAGAGCGGCCCTTTGCCCTTCGGGCCGTTCGCGGAAGTGACGGCAGGGGAGAACTTTTTCACGGGCTCACCTCCCCGGATCCGGCGGCTTCGGAGACCGTCTGCGGCAGGCTGTAAAGAGGCTCGCCCGCCTGATCCAGCACCCGGACGTTGAATACCGTTCGGGTGACGTCCGCATCCGTTTGGGATGCCACCGAGCAGAGCAGGGTGTAGTATCCGCCCTCCTGCACGGGATTCCAGGCCCGGTCGAAGTAGCGGACGAGCTCGGTCAGAGCGCTTTCAGGAATTTCATTTCCCGCCGCATCCACTACATTTCCCTCAGCGTCGAGACAGATCTGATGATGTGTCCCGTCGGCAGTCTGGTATTTCCACCAGGAAAGGGTAAGCGCTTCGTCTCCGCCGGGGGGCTCGGCGTTTTCGTCCCGATCCAGTCCTGCCATACCGGACAGATCGAACCCGGCGGCCTTGAACTGCTCGTAGGCGTTAAAGGCCCAACGCTGGGCGAAAAACTGCTTGTTGCTGGTGTCGGACATCTGAATGGAGGAGGCCGAAACGGACATGACGGCAGCCGAAAGGATGCCGAGCACCACAATGGCGACCAGCACCTCTACCAGCGTCGTTCCCTTTTGACCTCTTCTTGCCATCCTCAGCCCACCAGATTGAGATTTTTGTTGAACTGTCCGAGGGAAAGCCCCCCGAGCAGAGGAAGACAGCCCCGGTGCGGGGCCTCTCCCGTGAAAAAGGGCGCAAAGTTCCAGCCCGTCTCCCGGCTCATGCGCTCGGTTAAAAAGCCGGCCTCCTCGGGCAGATTGATCAGCACGGTCTCCGGCTGAAAGCCGGGAATGTCCTCCCGGGCGTTCTGCAGGGTGCCCACGATGCGGCGGTAGACGGGGGCGAAGTCCTCGGTCAGGCGGTCCTTGTTGCTGCCGCTGCGGCGGACCTGCTCCTCCTCGGTCTCCTCGACCGCCTCCTCCAGCAGCCCCCTGCGGATCATATCCTGCCGTTTGGCCTCCTGCACCGCCTGCTCGGCGGCCGAAAGTTCGTGTTTGCCCCCCTGTCCCAGCAGAGAGGCGCCCAGCGGCAGGGTCAGAAAGCCCAGGGTGGACTCCCGCCGGACCAGGGCGATCAGGGTGCGGTCGGCCTGCACGTCCACGGCGGCAAAGTCCTGTCTGCGCAGCTTGGGAAAGAGGGCCAGCGCGGCGTCCGCCAGCGCGTTGGAGTCAAAGGTCGCCCCCTTCAGGGTGAACTGCCGGTGCCGGGCAAAGGCGGCGGTCAGCGCGGTCTTGTCCGCCTTGCGGAAAAACGAGACCCAGAAGGAGGCCGTCTTCTTGTCCGCGAACAGCAGTTCCGCCGAATAGTCCAGCTCGGCCGCGTTCTTGTGCAGTTTTTCGATCTCCACCTTCAGGGCCTCGCCCAGCTTGGAGCGGGAGATCATGGGCAGCGGGACCAGATCCATGGCCGCCAGGGTGTCCGGAAGGACCAGAAAGACGTTGTAGCTCTCGTTGGGATTCTTCTCCGCCCAGGGGGTCAGAAAGGTGTTGACCAGCGCGGCGTAGGAGAGCTCGTTTTCCACGAAGGCCCGTTCGTCCAGGGGGAGGACCTCGAAGGCCGGATCCGGCGTCAGCGAGGAGCCGAAGCCGCCCCCCCGGGCGGTCAGCGCCGTGATCTTGCGGTTGATGGGGTCCACCCCGAAGCAGACAGTCAGCATAAGCGCGTGTTTCCTTTGAATCAGAATTTGGAAGAGCCGGGAAAATTCCCCGCCCTAGGGCGTTTCGGGGGCCGTGGCCAGCGCGGCGACCCGCAGGGCAAAGTCGGCCGAGTATTGGCTCTCCACGCCGTAGGTCATGGTGCAGCGCAGCAGCCCGCCTCCCGAACCTTCTGCCGTGTAGAGGACCTCGAAGGAGATGCCCTCCAGATTTTCCAAGGTCAGGGCGCGGACTTCGACCCTGTTCTCCGTCCAGGTCAGCGTCCCGTCGGAAAAGGAGAGTTCTGCCACCTGCGCCGTCGTCCCGCCCTCCGTCATCTCCGTGACGGTCAGGGTGTACGTGATTTCCCCGCCGGGGGAAGACGTGGTGCCGGCCGTGTAGGTCCGCCCGGCGGCGTCGTAGCGGCGGACGAAGTCGGTCACGGCCATCTGGGCGTCGGTCAGCTGGTCCCGGACGTCGGCGTCCGCGCCCAGGTCGCTGTTGACGGCGCTGACCGAGAGGTAGATGCCCAGGGCCATGGAAAAGACGATGGAGGTCAGAAAAATGGCCACCAGCAGCTCGATGAGGGTAAAGCCCTGTTTGTGCGATCTTTTCCCGGTCATGGCAGACTCCGTTTGGTGTTCCTCTCTATTTTACCATAAAGCGGGAAAAAGTACAATCAAAAACAAAGAAGTTCAAAGATTTACTCGGTTAAAGTTTGGCCGGCCGCCGCGTTTTGTCTTTTTCCGCCGCCCTTCCCGGGTGAAAGGCAAAAAAACGAAGCTCCGCCGGAATAGATATTTTTCGCTGTTTCATCCCTTTCCGTTTTGTTTCGCAAGGGGCGCGAGATCCAGGGAGGGATTGAAGGGGTGGCAAAGCCAAACAAAAAAGAGGACCGGCATTCGGTCCTCTTCGGCGTTTTGATGGCAATTTCAGTCCGAGATGTTTTTGAGCAGCTGGGCCATGGCCTCGTTCAGGCGGCTCTGGATCTCGGGGGTATTGTTGGCCTGCTTTTCCTTTTCCCGCTGGAGCATCAGGATGATGTGCTCCACCGACTGGGAATCCCCGCCGCCGATCTTGATGTCCTCGATCTTGGAGAGGATGTCCTCCAGGGCGGACTCGGCGTCCGTGGCCGGCTCGGCAAAGAACTCTTCCTCGGTGCGCAGGGCCGGACGGGGCGGCAGGCTCTTGGACAGGCGGGCGTCCATGTAGCGGAGCAAAAGGTCAAATTTTTTGCGGATGCGGCTGTTTTTGGCCCGCCGGGCGCCGGCCAGCGCCAGTTCGGACAGCCCCAGCAGGAGGGCCATGCTGCCGAGGACCACGGCCAGGGAGGGCAGCGCCTCGGCGCTGAAGCAGAGCAGACAGCCCCAGACGGCCGCGCAGGCAAAGATCAGGGCGTACAGGGCCGCGAAGAGGGCGCGGAAACTCTCCCTGCGGGACAGACAGCTCTCCGCGGTCAGAAGGTCGGAGGGCTTTTCCAGGGGCAGGGCCCGGAAGATGGTCCAATCCCGGCGGAAGGCGGGGGGCATTTTCTGCACCTTCAGCTCGAACTCCTTTTCGCAGAGGGCGTCAAAGGCCTCGGCGGTCTCGAAAAAGCCGATCAGTTCCTTTAAAATTTTGCTCTCTCCGCCCAGCAGCAGCACGAGCAGGCGGACGACAAAGAGCAGCAGCACGCACCCCAGCCCCACGATCAGCAGCAGGGTAAAGTCAGTCTGGGAGAGAAATTGCAGAAAGGATAAATCAAACATGAAAACTCCTTCGCGGGGCCGGCAGGGCCGGCCCGCCCGTTGATACCGCAAACCCCGGCCGGCATCGCGGCCGGGCCGGATTTGGTCAATGCTATTATACCATAAAAGCCGGCCGGTACAAAATAATTTTGTCCGGCTTCGGATTTTTCAAACGGAGTATTTGGAGGAAGGGCAGACGGAGGCGGCTTTTTCTGCCGCTGCCGTCGGCTCCGCTTTTCGCTTCGCAGCCCCCGGTTCCGGCTTTTTGGCTCCGTCGTTTAAAAAATTCGACATTTTTACACCGGGATCCGGTATTTTTCCTTGCCAAACGCCGGGTGTTTTGAGTTTTTGGGCGGAAAGCGGGAGAAATACGGAAGTTTTTTGGGGAAAACGCTTGACTTTTGGCGGGTGAGGTGATATACTGAACAAGTTGTTTTCAAAGAAGCGGCGTGTCAGGCCGATCCCGTTGAAAAGACAGAGACGATCCCGTTGAAAAAACGGAAAGGAGACAGTGAATGATGGAACAGAAAAAAGCATGTATGGCGGCGCTGATCAAAAGCATCGTCGGATTTGTCCTTCTCTTGTGGTTGCTGCTGATGCCGCTCGATCTGGGCGACGGCATCGAATCGATGATCGGAATGCATATCGCCTATGCCGGCTCGATCCTGTCCATTGGCGAGGGGAGCGGCGACAGCGCCGGAACCATTCTGAGCGTCCTTTTTGCGGCGGCGTTTCTCATCGTCTGGGTGATCTTTTTCATCCAGCGGCTGTTCGGGTTGGTGCGCGTCCTCCGGTGGTCGAAGCATCCCGAAAAGGTGAATCTGAAAAAGATGAAAGAGATCTGCGGCTTTGCCGACGCGATCATGCTGGTCATCCTCTTTGTGCTGGCCTATTATCATTTTCTGCTTCTGTCGATGCAGTTCGCCTTTAACTACGTGGCCGTTGCGCTGACGCTGGTGTTTTTGGTCGCCGTGATCGTGCTCGGCGTCCGCGCAAAGGGCATGGTGAAAAAGGCGTTCGCGCCTGCGCCTGCCGCCGCGCCCGAAGCGCCGGAAGCCGCGCAGTAACGCAATTTGTCAAAACCGATCTTTGCGGGCGGTTTCGCCCGTTCTCTTGCGCCGAGGCCGCCCCCGGCGCATATTTTTTGCCCTCAGCGCTCGCGCTCTGCCCTTTGATAAATGGAAGCGGAACGGGAGGAAAACGGCCCTGCTCTTGCCGGAGAAGAAGGAGGGAGCAGCGGAAAAGGCGAGGACGGAGGCCGGGAAAACGGGGAATCTCTTGCCCGGTTGCCGCAGGTTTTTGCGAAGTCGGGAAAAACCCATTGACAGCGGACGGAAAACAGGTTAAAATGGAAAAAACATGCCCGGAAGGGGATGACCGTCGGAAGAGGAAACAGCTCCGGCCGGTAAGGGAGAAGAAGATGAACGGACGCGAACGCTTTCTGACCGCGCTTCACAACCAAAAGCCCGACAGGCTGCCCTGTCAGGTCCACAACTGGATGGACTACTACTTAAAGACCTATCTCCACGGCATGGACGCCTACCAGGCCTATGACTACGTGGGCATGGATCCCGTCATCTACACCGCCCCCATCCTGCACTACGGGGAGCGCGACCTGAAAAACTGGCAGTACGAGTACAAGTCGCTGGGGGTCAACGAGGACGGGGTGGAGAACTTTATCCAGTACTACCACACCCCCAAAAAGACGCTGGAGGTCCACGGCTCCCGCAATCAGTTCACGGCCTGGGAGACCCGCCACATGATCCAGTCCGAGGAGGATTTCGAGATCTTCAAGGAATACTATCCCGTTCCCCTCAAGGCGGACTGGACCCCGGTGCGGGAGGCCAAAGCCAGGGTGGGGGACCGGGGCATCGTGCGCACCTGGTGCCAGAACTACGGCCAGCCCGGCGTGTGGCAGAGCCTGACCTGTCTGCTGGGGACCGAGGAGGCCATTTTCAAGGCCTTTGACGAGCCGGAATGGACCCACTATGCCCTGAACGCCATCCTGGAAAAATCCCTGAAGACCATCGAGGCCTGCGGCCGGATCGAGGCCGACCTGGTGGAGAACGGGGGCGGCTCGGCTTCGTCCACCGTCATCAGCCCGGCCATGCACGAGGAATTCTGTCTGCCCTACGACATCAGGCAGCACGAGGCCGTCCACAGCCAGGGCGCGCTGGTGGTCTATCACCTGTGCGGGGGGCTGATGCCCCTGTTGGAGATCGCCCGGAAAAACGGCATGGACGCTCTGGAGACCATGACCCCCGCCAGCATGGGCGGGGACTGCCGCTTCGACGAGGCCGCCCGCCGCATCGGCGACAAGGTGGCCTTTGTGGGCGGATTCGACCAGAATGAGGGCTTCGAGCGGGGCAACCAGGATTTCATCCGCAAGGAAGTCCGCCGCCTGTTCGAGGCCAAGCCCAACGGCGGCTACATCTGCTGCCCCTCCGATCACTTCTTTTTCGGCCATCCCGACAACCTGAAGGTCTTTGCCGAGACCTGTCGGGAGTGCCGCTACGACTGAACTTCTGCCCCCGCCCCGGCGGGGGCTTTTTGATGCCGCCCAGCGAGGAAACTGTTTTGGGGACCGGGGAAAGGGTGCAGCTTTGCCCGAAAAGCCCGTTCAAGGGCACGTCAAGGGCCGGCACGCCGGGATTCTCTGTCATGCGCCAGGACCGTCGGCGGTCAGCACGCGCAGCTTGGGGCGGCCCGTTCAAAGAAAGCGGCGTCCGCAAAAAAATAAAAGTGATTGAAGGCGGCAAAAACCGTTTATAAATAGCCGATTGCTTTCCGCAAAGAGAAGGAAAGGAAAAGGAGTAAAAAATGGCAATCGGCATCATTTTCGGCATCATCTTTCTGGCTCTGGCAGTCGCCGGCCTGGGCGGCGGCCTCTGGCTGATGAAGGGGAAAAAGCGGGGCCGACTGCCCGCCTTGCTGTGCGGCGGGGCGGCGGCGCTGCTCTTTGTGTGCATTCCCTTCAGCTTTCACACCGTGGAGGCCGGCGAGGTGGCCGTGGTCAAGCACCTCGGCGAGGCCCGGGGGGTGCGGACGGCCGGAACCTACTTTGACTTCTGGATGACGGAGAGCTACGTCCTGTACGACGCCAAGGTCCAGAATCTGGCCATCGTGACCCAGGCCTATTCCCAGGACGCCCAGACCATGGACATCGAGATGACGGTGCAGTACCAGATCGACACCTCCAAGATCATCGAGATCGCCAACACCTACGGGGAGCTGGAGATCCTGAACAACCGCATCGAGAGCGTGGCCGTGGACGCCATGAAGACGGTCATGGCCGAGAATACCGCCGAGCAGATCATTCAGGAGCGGGCCATGCTGTCCAAAAACGTGACCGAAAGCATCATGAACAAGATCGACAGCAGCTACTACGTCAGCGTGCGCACGGCGGTGCTGACCGACATCGGCTTTACCGACGCCTACGAGGCCGCGGTCGAGGCCCAGATGATCGCCGAGCGGGAGAAGGAGGCCGCCATCATCAAGGCCGAGCAGGAGCTGGAAGTGGCCAAAAAAGAGGCCGAGGCCCGGCTGGAGCAGGCCCAGGGCGAGGCCAACGCTCAAAAGGCCCTCTCCGAGGCCGAAGCCTACTCGGCCTCCGTCAAGATCGTAGAACTGGCCCGCACCCTGGGCTACCAGGTCACCGAGACCGCCGACGAGGAGGGCAACCTCCGCTTTTCCATCGACTGGGGAACGGACACCGGCGGACAGAAGCTCATTCTGGATTACCTGCAGTATCTGGAGTACCTCTCCAAGTGGGACGGCAAGCTGCCCTCCGTGGTGGGGGACGGCACCGGGATCATGATCACCATTCCCGGCACCGACGCCGGCACTGATGACGGATCGGGCGCCTGATCCGAAGGGACAGGAAGAACTTTCGCCCCTCGGTGCGCGGACTTTTGAAAGATCCGCGGCTCCGGGCGGAGGTGTTCCGGAAGTGTTCAGAGCGGGTGTGAGAATCCCAGAATTTTAAAACTCCGGCAGGGAAGGCTTTCGTCGTTCCCTGCCGGGGCAAGAGGATGGAAAGATGGAAGATCGGGAAAAGAGGCAAAAGAGGATAGGGGAAGAACCGGCTTTTGAAGAACCGCGAAAGGTGATGCTCCGAACAAACCTGACTTACACCGTGGTCCTCCTTTGGTTTGCCGATTTGATATTCCTGGCCATGATCGTCATCGGGATTGTCGTCGACTCGGGAGGTATGCGGGTTCCCCTTCTGATCATGTGCGGTCTCTCGTTCCCGATCACCGTGGCCGGTACCGTTTTCAGCATGCAGACGGCCGTGGTGGACGAAAACGGAATTCTGTTTCGCCGATGTCGGTCCAAATTGGTTTTCGTCAAGTGGGAAGAACTGACTGCAATAGATCTGCAGAAGCTGGAGACTTTTGAAATTCTCGAAATATCTGTCAAAGTAAGCTGGATCGTCCTTCGCACGGCCCCCGGCCAAGTGACTCGGCAGGGAGGAATCAACGGGAAAAAGCCGCCTTGGATCATAAAAGCCTCCCCGAAGAATGTGGCGGTCATCAAAGAATACGCGGAAAAATACGCTGCCAATGCCGTCATCCGCCTGAATCAGGATGGGATCGATGTATAGAGAAAGACAACTCCTGCGCAGCGGAAGACGGGGAAAGCCGAGAGGAAAGGCAAGGCAGTCTCGTGGTGTCCGTTTTATCTGGACGCAGAAGGGCGAGGAAAAGACCTTGCTAAACGGCGGGCCCTGTGTCCTGAAAGGGCGATTTCCTGTCAGGGAAAGAGACCCTGACGGGTGAGAAATTTTAACTATTTTGAAGTTCCGCGGGGAGCCTGCTTCCCTGCCGGGACAGGAGGGCGGAAAGATGGAAGATCGGGAAAGACAGATCGCGGCGGAGGAGGCCTTTGTCAGAGCCTTTGTCTGCAAAAGACTGAGAGCGCGCATGCTGTACGAGTTCTCCCGGGAGCGGGACAAGGCCTTTTCCCGCCTGGCGCACCAGGCCTGGCAGGTCCTGGTCCCGGAGACCGTGTGGCAAAAGAGTGAAAAAATCACGCCGGAGGAAGTCCGGTCGGCCCTGGCCGGGGACGGCGGAGAGGGAGAGGTGTGGCTGCTTACACCGGATCAGACCGTCTTTTTGCCCCTGTCCGAGGCGGTGTCGCGCAGCATGGACGAGGCCTCGCCTTCGGTCATTCTGGCCGGCCCGAGGGCCTTTGTCAAGGAAGAACAGGTCTTTGGCGCGCCCCTGAAGGTTATCCTGAAAAAGAGCGGGATCTGATTCGACAGGTTCCGCTTTTTTGTGTTCCGGCGCAAATCATCTTGCGCCCGGGGCCGTCTTGTGGTATAATGTTAGCGAAGATAATCGCTTTCAACGGCTTAACAATTTGACTGCGGAGGAAATATCTATGAAAGTTTTGCTGGTAAACGGGAGTTCGCGGGCGAACGGCTGCACCCACGTCGCCCTTTCTGAGGCGGCCCGGGCGCTCAACGAAGAGGGTATCTCCACCGAGATGATCTTCATCGGCAACAAGCCGCTGCCCGACTGCATCGCCTGTCACAAGTGCCGGGAGACCGGGAAATGCGTCTTTGACGACGTAGCCAACGAGCTGGCGGCAAAGGCCGGGACCGCGGACGGATTCGTCTTCGGATCCCCGGTGTATTACGCCCATCCCAGCGCCCGGCTGCTCACCGTCATGGACCGGGCCTTCTACTCGGGCGGGCGGAATTTTGCCTTCAAGCCGGCCGCCGCCGTGCTGTCGGCCCGCCGGGCGGGGACCACGGCCTCCTTTGACGTCATCAACAAGTATTTTACCATCTGTTCCATGCCCGTGGTCTCCTCGACCTACTGGAACCACGTCTACGGCGCCCAGCCCGAGGAGGTGCAGGGGGACAAAGAGGGCCTGATGACCATGTACAATCTGGGCAAAAACATGGCCTGGCTGCTCAAATGTATCCGGCTGGGGGCGGAGAACGGCCTGCCGCATCCGGAAAATCAGAAGGTCCTCACCAATTTTATCCGCTGAGAAGAGATCAGCGCATCGCGCCCGGCCGAACTGCCGTCCGGGCGGGCCGGCGGGCAGATCTGCCCTTCCGGGCTGAGGACGTGCCGTTTTGAGAAACCTGCCCGGGCCGCCCTCAGCTGTCTGAGACCGGCAGATCCCGGACCGAAAAGCGCGTAAGGGGAGAAGATCCATGTCGAACGACTACAAAAAAGAGGAAGCAGGCGGAGAGCCGGAGGGCGCCGCCGCGGCCGAAGGGAGAGCGGAGGAACTGCGCTATCAGAGCAAAAAGCAGGTCGTCAAGAGCGGGGTGCTGGGCGCCTTCATCGGCCTGGCGGTCATCGTGCCGGGCGTCAGCGGTTCGGCCGCGGCCATCCTCTTCGGCCTGTACGAAAAGCTGCTGTATGCCCTGGGCAATCTGTTCCGGGCCTTCGGCAGGTGTTTCCGCTTTCTGCTGCCCATCGGCGTGGGCGGGCTGCTGGGGCTGGCCGCCGGATTTTTCGGGGTCCGGACTTTGCTTAACCTGATGCCCTTTGCCCT
The DNA here is from genome assembly GCA_944332455.1 of uncultured Clostridia bacterium. Lineage (GTDB taxonomy): Bacteria > Bacillota > Clostridia > Christensenellales > HGM11417 > CALVJY01. The sequence continues at coordinate 64,490 of CALVJY010000001.1, read as the reverse complement.
GATCTCCCTGTTTGCCGGCCTGATGCTGGGGGCCTTTCCCGCCGTCGGCGATCAGCTGAAGGGGGAAAGACTGACGCCGGGCCGGGCCGCCCTCTTTGTCCTGGGGCTGATCCTGCCCGTGGCCCTGTCCGCTCTTTCGATGTTCGCCGATGCCGGGCCGGCCTCTCTGGAGGACCTGCAGGTCTGGCACTATCTGCTCTTTCCGGTGCTGGGCTATGCGGTGGCGGTCACCCAGCTGGTCCCGGGCCTGAGCGCCACCGCCCTGCTGATGATGGTGGGCTGGTTCAGTCCGCTGCTGGATTCGGTGAGTCTGACCTACTGGCAGAGCCATCCCCAGATCTTTGCGGTCTATGTCTGCCTGATCGCGGGCTTTGCGGCGGGACTGCTGACCTTTTCCAAGGGGCTCTCCCGGCTGATCGAGCGCCGCAGGGCTCCGGTCTTTTACACGGTGGCCGGGCTGTCTTTGGGCTCCGTCGCGACCATGTTCTTCAATCCGGAGATCATGGCGGTCTATCAGAGCTGGACGGGGATCCCCTGGGCCGAACTCGGCTGCGGGCTGGTCCTGGTGATCGCGGGCGGCGTGATCTCCTGGCTGTTCGTCCGCTTCGAGAGGGGGGCGAAGGGGGAGACCTGTCCCCCGGGACCGAAGGGGCAGTAGGGGAAGAGGATTTTATGACGCCCTCCCAAAGACCGCCTGCGGGCCTTGGCCCCTGCCCGGCTCTCTGGCCCAAATCACTTTTGAAGGGCGATCCGGGTTTTCGCTTTGCCCGGCAAAAAATTTGAGGGCGCGGCGTACGGCCTCCGTGCGCCTTCGCCGGAACGGCAGCGTGACGGAGCCTTCGCGCTGCCTTTTTGTCTGATCCATACTTTCTGCAAAAAAGGGACAACCTGATCACAGGACCTGACGGGAGGCTGACATGTGGATCGCTGCGGCCGTTGCCTCCGCCCTCTTTGCGGGGATCACGGCCATACTCTCCAAATGCGGAGTCAAAAATACCAATCCGGACGTGGCGACGGCCGTCCGGACTTCGGTCGTGCTGGTCATGGCCTGGGCCATCGTCTTTCTGACGGGCGCCCAGGCCGGGCTGCCGGACATCGGCGCCGGATCCTGGGTCTTCCTCATCTTGTCCGGGCTGGCGACGGGCGCTTCCTGGATCTGCTACTTCAAGGCGCTCTCGCTGGGCGAGGTCTCCAAAGTGGCCGCCGTCGACAAGTCCAGCGCCATCCTGTCCGTGCTGGCCGCCATTCTGATCTTTCCGGAAGAGCGGACGCAGTGGGGGCTCAAGCTGGTCTTTCTGGCCGTCATCGGCGTTGGCACCTGGCTGATGACGGACATCCGGAAGGGCGGGACGAAGAGCCTGGCCTGGCTGGCGTTCGCCCTGCTGTCCGCGGTCTTCGCGGCGGCCACTTCGCTGCTGGCCAAGGTCGGCATCGAGGGCGTGGATTCCAATCTGGCCACCGCCATCCGGACCTGCGTGGTCCTGATCCTGGCCTGGGGCATCGTCTTTTTCCGCGGCGAGGCCGGGGCGGTCCGGGAGCTGCGGGGCAGAGAGGCCGGCTTCCTCCTGCTCTCGGGATTTGCCACCGGGGCCTCCTGGCTGTGCTATTTCTACGCCGTGCAGCAGGGCCTGGTGAGCGTGGTCGTGCCCATCGACCGGATGAGCATTCTGGTGACCGTCCTCTTTTCCGTGCTGGTCCTGAAGGAAAAACTTTCGCTCAAGGCCTGGATCGGCCTCGGCCTTCTGACCGCCGGCACGGTCTGCATGGCCGTGTTCGGTTGATGGGCTTTCCCGGAAATGAAGTCCAGGCTATCCATTCAGCAATATCCTTTGAGCAATATACCCCCCAAAGCTGACGGCTTTGGGGGGTATATTGCTCAGGGAACAAGATGTCCGCGGCAAAAATCGATCGGGCGTCATTTATCCGCTTTTATGGGGATCCACCAACCGCTGCCGTTCGCAAAACCGTTGCGCTGCATCACGGGGGTCAGAAAGCGCATGAAAGGGGGCTTTATCTCTGCCTGCGGATTCTCTCTTTCAAAAATCTGCAGCACTCTTTTTTGGAGTTCGTCCGCCAGATGACGCCACTTATAATATCGCTCTATTGTTTCCGCAGTGCAATCCTCGTCATAGATCTCGTCATCCAACCAACCTGCCTCATTTGACGCGCCGGCAAACGCAGTTGCCAAATCGAATTCTGTCTTGCAATCATGGTTTACAGCGATCCATTGTTCAGGCGTAACATTTGGCAGCGGTTCGGTAAGGAGGATGCAATCAGGATTTTGTTTGTCCAATTCACACATAAGTTCTTCGTGATTTTATTTCATTTTTTTTTCGGAAGGAAAAAATCCCTCCGAACTTGGATCCAGGGGATCAAAGTGGAGCTGCTAACCGGATTTGTAAGGAGCCGAAGGCGACGGAACAGCGATCGCTGCGAAGCGAAGCGTAGCCGATCGCGTCACGATTTCGGCCGCCGGTCAGCAGCGAGGAAAAAATCCCTCCGAACTTGTTTCGGAGGGATCTGAATGGAGCTGCTAACCGGATTTGTAAGGAGCCGAAGGCGACGGAACAGCGATCGCTGCGAAGCGAAGCGTAGCCGATCGCGTCACGATTTCGGTCGCCGGTTAGCAGCGAGGAAAAAATCCCTCCGAACTTGTTTCGGAGGGATCAAAGTGGAGCTGCTAACCGGATTTGAACCGGTGACCTCGTCCTTACCAAGGACGTGCTCTACCTGCTGAGCCATAGCAGCGAACGATGAGGGAAGAGGGGCGCCGATCTAACCGGGCCGTCTGTTCAAAAAACAACTCTCTTCACGAAGATAGCCTGATTATTATATCTGATTTCCGGGGATTTGTCAACTAAAATCGCGGAGGGTGTCCGGATAATTTTGGAAGAATTTTCGGGGCTAGGCTCAGGACCCGCCGGAAGGACTGTCCGGCCCCAAAAGAGGGGAAAGTCAGCCAAAAAAGAGGCTGGGGCCTTAAAGGCTTTAAGCGGGGCTTCCCGTCCGGTGCCGGAGAAAAAGTTATCAAAATTTTGCGTACGGATCAAGGGGCAGCCTTGCCGCGCGGAGGGGCATGGTGTTTTCATGTCCGCAGGGTATGATCGGGGAAGGCAGTCCCGTCCGTTTGGGCGTGAAATCCGGGCGGCCGTCAAAACAGGGCCGGAAAGACCGAAACCGGGAGCAAGCCGAAAGACGAAAAATCGAGGCCCTCGGGGAAGGAAATACCCCTTCCCGAGAGCCTTTTTTCTTTTTGAGATTTGATCGGGAAAAGTCCAAGGGGGGAGCGGCAAAACAGGGAAGCCCGGAACTCCTAAGCCGAAAGCTGAGGCCCTCGGGGAAGGACACCACTCCTTCCCGAGAGCCTCTTTTTTTCTTTTTATGATGGGCCGGGAAAAATTCGGGGGGAAAGAGGGGCGCTCAGAACTCCTTTTTCCGTAAAATTTTGGTCGAGACCGCGATCGAGAGGGCGGCTGCGGCCAGCCCGAGCAGGGGGGAGAGCCCGCACAGGACGGCGCCGGCGACGGTGGAAGTGATCAGTCCGATGTTGACAAAGGCGCCGAAGGCGGCGGCAGAACCCGCGACGGCGATGACGATGATGACCATGCCGACCACCCGGCCATGCTCCACGCCGAAGCGAAGATAGACGGGGATCATCAGAGAGACCAAAATCAGCGTCAGGGTAAACAGCACCGGCAGTCCCATCCAGGGCAGAGAGGGGTCAGGGATGAGGCAGAGGGCCAGGGCAGAGGCCAGGGCGATCAGCAGGGCAAGAGTCAGAGGAATGACGTACTTGCTGGCCGCAATTTTCAGGGGCGGGCAGCCGCTGGCCAGGGCGAATTTGAGCCACTTTTCCTTTTCATCGGCAGCGATGGAGATCGAGGGATAGGACACCGCCATAAACACGCCGACGCCGAAGAAAAAGCCCTCGTTTTGCAGCACGATGCCGACGATAAAGAAGGCGGTGAACAAAAAGGCGTACCACCGCAGAATGGCCTTGGAGGCGATCAGTTCCTTTAAAAGCAGTCCTTTCATCGGGATTCTCCTTTGATGTAAAACAGCATGATGTCGTCCAGACTGGCCCTTTCCAGGGGGAAGCGGGTCCCGGCGGCTTTTCGGTTGACCAGCGCGGACAGGGAAAAGGGGGTCCGCCGGATGCGGATGACCGCGCCCGGCGGCAGGGCGCGGAGCTGTTCGTCGGAGCCCTTAAACAGGGCAAATTCCTCCCGCAGTTGGTCCGCGCTCTTTTCAAACACGATCCGGCCCTCGTGGATAAAGACCACATAGTCGCAGATCTTTTCCAGATCTTCCACGATGTGCGAGGACATCAGCACGGCGTGGTTTTCGTCCTTCACAAAGGCGTAGAGCAGATCGAGGACCTCGTCCCGGGCCACGGGATCCAGGCCGCTCGTGGCCTCGTCCAGCAGCAGCAAGTTGGCCCGGTGCGAGAGCGCCGCCGCAAGGCCGGCCTTCATCTTCATGCCCTTGGACAGGGCGCCCACGGCCGAATCGGGCGGGAGGGAAAAGGCCGCCGTCAGTTCGCTGAACCGTTCGCCGTCCCAGGTGGGGATCAGCCCGGACAGAATGGGGCTGATCTCGCGGACCTTGACCGAGTCGGGCAGACAGACGTCGTCCAGCACCATGCCGATGCCCGCCTTTTCCCGTTCGGAAAGGGTGCGGACGTCCTTGCCGAAGTATTCCACCTTTCCGCTGTCCGGGCGGATCAGGTTCAGCGCGGCTTTCAAGGTGGTGGTCTTGCCGGCGCCGTTCTCGCCGATGAAGCCGACCACGCTCCCGCCCGGGACCCGGAAGCGGACGTTGTCCAGCCTGAATTTGGGGTATTGTTTCGTGATGCCTTGAATGTTCAGAATGTCCATGTTATGCTCCTGTTTTGGGAACCCGGCGCCGATCCCGTGGCGTTTTTACGGGTCGGGCGGCCTGACGATTCGCTGTCTGCGAGGCAGACCGTCCCGCCCTGCGCCGGCAGAAGATGCCGCAAGCAGGGGGCAGAGGCCGCGCGGGCTGTCGTTTTTTGCCTGTACGATCGCCCGAAAATGCAAGCGGGGCTGAAAATTTTCCCGGGAGATCAGCCGTTGTCACGGGCCTCCAGAAAGATCTCCAAAGCCGCCCGCACTTCCTCGTCCGGGATCCCGCCCAGCCGGGCCAGCTCGACGGCCTCGGAAAGTTTAAGCTCGATCTGCCTCCGGTTCTCCTCCCGGAAGAGTTCCACGTTGCGGGGAGCCACAAAGCTGCCCTTGCCCGTGACGGTGTGAATAAAGCCGTCCTTCTCCAGATCGCTGTAGGCCCGGGCCGTGGTGATCACGCTGATCTTCAGGGCCTGCGCCAGGCTGCGGATGGTGGGTAGCGCCTCGCTCTCCTTCAGTTCCCCGGTCATGATCTTGCCCTTGATCTGCGTGTAGATCTGCTCGTACAGCGGGCGGTCGGATGAGTTGCTGATGCTCAGCTGCATGAGTGCCTCCTGAATATTGTATATATTGATTATATACAATATGAATAATATTGTCAACTGTTTGCAGGGAATTTAAAAAAATTTTTCCGGAGGGCTGGGAGCCGGCCAACGGGAGGAGAGGTCTTTTTCAAAAGACAAGAGAAAACAGAGGGGAAAGGGAAAAGCCACGCTTCATCAAAATTTTAAGGACTTTCGGGCGGAATTTTAAAAAGAGTATTGACAGAAGCGGCAGATTATGGTAAAATGAAAGAAAAGAACAAAGCCGCTTTCTTCTTTTTTCTCGTTTATCTGGATAAAAGATCGAAGCAGGCAAAAAATTAATCCGCTGCATGATCGGAGGGACCCTGAAATGAAACAGGAAAAGGAGAGGAAGATCAGATTGCCTCTTGAAGTGCGGATCGCCATGTTCAGCACATTGGCCGCGGGCTGTGCCGTGTTTGCGGCGCTGGTCGTTTCGGTCTTTTTCTGAGAGGTGCGGACATGGAAGAACGAAAATTTTTCTGGACCCTGCTCGTCTGTCTGGCGGGGGATCTGCTCTTTCTGACGGCCGCCATCCTCTTCACGGCGGCGGAACGCTCTCCGCTCAATCTGGCTGCGCTGGCCCTTTCTGCCGCCGCCCTGATCGTCGGCGGGGTCTGCCTGGCTGTGTTTTTGCGGAAACGGAAAAGGGGAGGCTGATTTTGTCCGCTTTGGGCAAAAATCGCGCTCGTCCCGTAATCTGAAAGGGAAGGGCCGTGTTGAAACGGAATTATGCGCCTGCGGGCGGTACTCGCGGCGCTGCGGGATCCTGAACCAAAAACGACCGACAGACCCGAAAGGGTCTGGAAAGGAGGGAGAGATGAAAAAGGCGGTCTGCATTGTCGTGTTGCTGCTGGCGCTTTTGGGCGTCGGCGCCTGCGGAAGCGGGGAACAGGCTTGGGAAAAGCCGACGGCGTGGCAGAAGGGAAGCGTCTTCGTCAACGGCGCCGAGCTGGAGGGGGAATACGCCATGATCTACTCGGAGCCGGTCAGCACCGACGAGATGGGTTGGTTCGGCTGGGCGGGGACGGAGCTGCCGTTCACGGCGATTTTAAAGGCCTGCGGCTTCGAGGTGGCGTGGACGGACGATTTCCATGCCCGCATGACTTTCCGGAATCGGCATTTTGCGCTGGACCTGACGACTCAAAAGGTAAGCGAGGAAAACGGGGACGACGATTTTATCGGTAATCTGGGGCTGGGCGGCGGTTGTACGAGCTGTTCTGTCGGGGAAAGAGAGATCTTTTTTGACAGTACCACAACTTGCGGCTTTTTCCGGGAATTAGGAGAGGATGTCAGGATCCAGGTTGACGTTGCCGGCCTGCGGGTGGATGTGACATTTGTTTTGTAAGTGCCGGCAAAGGCAAGCGGGATAATTTTTCCCGCAACCTGCCACAAACGGGAAAGGCCGGGACCGGGAATATGCCTGTCACAAAAGGGAAAGGCCGGGACCGGAAATGCGGAGGTCCCCTGTTGGGAAAAGATGTTCTGAACCAAAATCGACCGACAGACCCGAAAGGGTTTGGAAAGGAGGGAGAGATGAAAAAGGCGGTCTGCATTGTCGTGCTGCTGCTGGCGCTTTTGGGCGTCGGCGCCTGCGGAAGCGGGGAACAGGACTGGGAAAAGCCGACGGCGTGGCAGCAGGGAAGCGTCTTCGTCAACGGCGTCGAGCTGGAGGGGGAATATGCCATGATCTACTCGGAGCCGGTCAGCACCGGCGAGATGGGGCGGTTCAGCTGGTCGGGGACGGAGGTGCCGTTCACGGCGATCTTAAAGGCCTGCGGCTTCGAGGTGGCGTGGACGGACGATTTTCATGCCCGCATGACCTTTCGGGGCAAAGCGTACACGTTGGATCTGCAAAAGATCGATGTGACGGAGGACGAAACGGGCGACACTGTTCTTCTTCCGGCTCCGGGAAGCAGAAGGTCTTATACTGTCGCGGAGAGGGAACTGTATCTGGATGAAACTACGGTCAGAAGCTTTTTCACCCTGATCGGGGAAAGGCTTATGATCGACGTCGACGTTGCCGGCCTGCGGGTGGATGTGACATTTGTTTTGTAAGTGCCGGCAAAGGCAAGCGGGATAATTTTTTCCGCAACCTGTCACAAACGGGAAAGGCCGGGACCGGAAATGCGGAGGTCCCCTGTTGGGAAAAGATGTTCTGAACCTAAATCGACCGACAGACCCGGAAGGGTTTGGAAAGGAGGGGAGATGAAAAAGGCGGTCTGCATTGTCTTCTTGCTGCTGGCACTTTTGGGCGTCAGCGCCTGCGGACGACACGTAAACTATGGAAAAGTCTACCAGAACGGGAAACCCATGGAGGCCCGGGAGGGAACGATCTTTGTGAACGGCGAGGAGTTAAAAGGGGAACATGCCCTGATCTATTGCAAAGAGGGAGGAATCGGGGGGTGTTTGGGAACGGGGTTTGCCATAGAAGCCGGTGAAGCCGGCTATTGGGCAGGCACGGAACTGCCGTTTACGGCTATTGTGAAAGCATATGGTTTTGAAGTGACATGGCTGGATGAGACCCGTGCGGAGTTGACTTTTCAAGACAGGATCTTCTTTCGTCTGGACTTGGAAGAAATGGATTTAAATTTGGATACGTTGTTTGGTCCTATTGCAGGAACTTACAAAACTTACACCATTGCGGAAAGAGAATTGTTTTTAGATTGCAGTTCAATCAGCGTTTTTTTTGATAAAATTGATACAAAAATGAGGTACGAAATTGATACCCGAGGTTTACGGGTGGATGTGACGTTTCAAACAGAATCTCCGGCGCAGGAGGGGTAACAGCCGGGCGGCCCGGCTGTTGTCTCAAAACCTGGCGGCAGACAGCGCGTATGGCTGTCGCAAGTCGGATTCAGGCGACGGCGCGTTTCTTCCCGGCAGGGCTTCCGTTTCATGACGGGAAGCGGCCGCCGCGGCCCGAATCGAGCCGGAATAAAATTTTTGATTTTTTAAGGGGGAGAAATACCGTGAAAAAAGCTACTTTTACCGTGTTGGCGGTTGCTTTGCTTTTCGTTCTCTGCGCCTGCGCCGGGGTGCCGTCGGACACAAGTTCCGGCAGTACGCAGGGCGGAGAGGAAGCGAATACTTTTTACCTGGTAAAAGAGTTCGACCGCGAAGGCTTGGGGCTGGAAGAGATCAGGACCTTCATGCTGGGTCAGGGGTATGAGGAAAGAGAATCTCAATCTTCGGAAGAACAGGAAAGGGTCACGTTCCGGATCTTTGAGGAAGGCTCCAACGTCGCTTCGGCGTTCCTCATCGTTTTCGTCTATGATACGGCAGAAGAAGCAAGATCATCTTTTATGGATCCGATCCAGGGCATGGTCTTTTTCCGGACCACCTCTCACTGCAGGATCAACAACATGGTCCTTTACGCCACAAACAGCGCCATGAATGAGCTGGCCTCTCATTTTGAGCTGGAATCGGGATTTCGCAATGTGATCGCAGACGAGGACTGCTCCCTGGATGATGTTTTTGAGGTGCTGCGGGGGCTGGGTTTCAGCATCTACGGGGATTCCGAAGGATATGAAGCGATCTCTTACTGCGGGCGAGAGGCCATTGAAATTTTGATCTGTGAAACCGCCCAGGAGTTTGAGGACGCTTGTGCGATCATCCCGCTAAGATTGAGCGATGAGGAATACGCGCTGGAGCTTCCGCTCGACCCGACTGCTACCATGCTGGCCTTCCGACAGGGGCAGTTCATCCTGATCGGAGACGCGGATTGGCTTTACTTAGTCCGTACTTGTCTTGAACAGACGGCGGCATAGTCGGCTTTTGCCCGTTAAGGCAGAACACAAATACGGCCTGATTTTTTGAAAAGAACTGACAAATCAAGAGTGGAAACAGGTCCCGGAAGTTCAAGCTTCCGGGGCCTGCGTGTTTGAAAGACAGTTCGGGCGGCGCCGGCACCAAAAGGGAGTCTTCCCGCATAGGATAAATTGAATCCATCCTTTCGAGATTACATAACTTTGCCTTCCTTTTCGGGAGGCGGGTTGTGTAATTTTTTTTTGAGGTTCTGAAAATGCCCATCCTGCAACGATATTCCAACATCAAGAACGGGGGGATTCTCTTTACCGGGAACACGCTGGGCCTGAGCAAGGCGCCAAATACCGATTCGGCGGGCACGAGGGGATCCATCGGGGCCTTTAGCAGCCTGAATCAGGCGCTGCAGGTAAGCAACTTCCCGGCCGGGACCACCCTCGACTACACGCAGAACGGTTCGGCCGCCGCGCTCAGCCTGCCGGCGGGGAGTTCGATCCTCTATGCCGAACTGGTGTGGGGCGGACTGTTCCGCTCCACCGCCAACAACATCTCGGCTCTGCTGGACAACGCGGTGACCTTCCGTACCCCCCTGGGCCCGAACAGCGTTTCGCCGGACCCCGCCACCGCCCAGAATTTTAACATCACCAACAGCGGCGTGACCGTGGGCTTTTACGTGCGGAGCGCCGCCGTGACCGGCCTGGTCTCGAACGCCCTGAGCGGAAGCTACTCCGTCGAAGGCGTGCCCGCCCTCATCGAGGCGCTGGACGCCCGGACTTCGGAGACCAACCACGCGGGCTGGACTCTGGCCGTGGTGTTCGAAAACCCCGGCTTGCCCCTTCGGGATCTGACCGTCTGGGCGGGCGGCGCGGTGGTCTCGCCCGCACAGGGCAGCACGGACATCACGCTGACGGGTTTTCTCACCCCGCAGACCCTGCCCGTCTCGGGAAAGCTCTTTCTCTCCGCGCAGGAGGGCGACGCAGTGCTGACGGGGGACAGGATGCTGTTCGGGGCCAACGTCGCCTCGCTCTTTCCGCTCTCCGGCCCGAACAATCCGGCGGGGAACTTCTTCGCCTCCCAGATCAACGACGAGAACGGACAGCTGAACACCGTGGGGACCTTCGGGACCCGAAACGCCAACGCGGCCGCCGGCACCAACAGTTCGGCCTGCCGGCAGGGCTGGGACATCACCGCCGTGAACGTCTCGCCCCTGCTGACCGCCGGCATGACCACGGCGGCCATCCGCTTTACCACCGACGGCGACCTTTACGTGGCCAACTGTCTGGGCCTGCAGATCGACAGCGAGGGCGCCCAGCTTCAGCTGGACAAGCGCGCGGACCGCAATTTTGCCGCGGTGGGGGAGGCGATCGGCTACACCGTCACCCTGACCAACGTCGGCAGCATCCGGGCCGAGACCGTGACAGCGGAGGACCTGCTGCCGGCAGGGACCGAGCTGGTAGCGGGCTCTCTGACCCTGAACGGGCAGCCCTATGCCAGAGGTCTTCCGGTCACCTTCGGGCCTCTGGAGGCCGGTGCAAGCGCTCAGATCGCCTTTTCGGCCCGGGTGACCGCGCTGCCGCCCGTCAATCCCCTGCTCAATCGGGCCGGGGCGACCTATGTGTTCGAACCCTTCCCGGGCTTTCCCGTGGAGAGCTCGTCGACTTCCAACGAAGTTTCGGTCTACGTCATCGATCCCCGGATCGGGGTGAACAAGGCGGTGGACAAAGCGCTGGCGGCGGCGGGCGAGGAACTGACCTACACCTCGGTGATCACCAACGGGGGCAACCTTTCCGCCGTCGATCCGGTGTTTACCGATCCCATTCCGGCCGGCACTTCCTTTGTGCCGGGCTCGGTGACCCTGGACGGCGCAGCCCGGCCGGCCCTGGACCCGGCCGCCGGCTTCGGACTGCCCGACCTGCTGCCCGGCGGGCAGGTCACCGTCACTTTTCGGGTCCGCATCAATCAGACAGGAGAAACTTCCATGATCATTCCCAATCAATCCAAAATTAATTTCGACTATGTCCTGCCCGATCAGTCCACGCTGGCCGGGGAACAGAGCAGCAACATCGTGCAGACCGAAGTCCTCACCTATGCCGTGACCAAGGTCAAAAGCTCGGACAAAACCTTCCTCAACGAGGGCGAGCAGGCCCGCCAGACGGTGGTCTTTACCAATCAGTCGACTGCGCTGCTCCGCGAGCTGATCTTCCGCGACACCATGAGCGCCGGCGCGGGTTACCTGCCCGGCAGCGTGGTCGTCAACGGGGTCTCGCAGCCCTCCTTTGATCCGGCCGTCGGCTTCGCTTTGGCCGACATCCCCGCAGGCGGCAGCGCCACGGTGGAATATCTGATCACGGCCAACAACCCCAAGACCAACGACACCGTCACCAACTCGGGCGATTTGACCTACACCGTGGACGATTCCCTCCGCGGCCCGGTCACCACGACCGAGCCCACCAACGAGATCACCCTGGCCCTGATCTCCACCCGGATCTCGGTGGTCAAGAGCGTGGATAAGGCCTATGCCTTCCGCGGCGATAACCTGCACTACACCACGGTGATCACCAACACCGGCAGTCTGGAAAAGATCAATCTGGTGTTCACCGATCCCATTCCGGCCGGCACCTCCTTCGTGACGGGCAGCGTGCGGATCGACGGCGTTTCCTATCCGGCCTATCAGCCGGGGAGCGGCTTCCCGCTGCCCGACCTGGCGGCAGGGCAGGCCGTGACCGTGGAATTCGACGTCGAGGTGAACTGAGATGGTCGTCAATCTTTCCTCGGTCAGGGAGGGCGCCGGCGAGATCACCTACAGCAATCCGGTCACCACCTTCGTGCGCCGGACCACGGTCTATCATCCGGTCTGTCCGCCCCTGCCTCCCTGCGGCTGGTGCTGCTTCTGTTGGTCCTGTCCGCCACCTCAGCCGGAGCCGTGCTGTCCCTGTCCGCCCCGGCAGCCGGAGCCGTGCTGTTGCCCTCCGCCGTCCCCGCGCTGTCCCTGGGAGGAATGGCTGTAAGCCTCCCCGCGGCCGTCCGCCCTTGAAGGGCGTTTGTCTGGATCTTTTCTGAACGGCCCTTCTGTGGCCGGAGTTTGTTCCTTTTCAATAAGACGATCCTGAAACCGTAAAGAGGTCCCCGCCAAATGCAGGGACCTCTTTACAAATCTGATCGGGCCGCTGTCGGGGCCCTCTTTGCGATCTGATCGGCCGCCGAGGGGAGACCTCTTTACCATCGATCGACTTCTTTATGCGACATGTCGGTTGCCGGGACTTCTTTGTATGCCGGACTTTCCGGCTGTCGGGGGCTTCTTTGTATGTCGGACTTTCCGGTTGTCGTGGTGGCCCTCTTTGTACGCCGGAGAAGCCCTCGGGCAAGTTTGAGCCGGGCCTTCAGGCAGGGGGAGGGGGCCGTCAGGTCAGCCGGGGCAGGGGCGCGCCCTCCAGCTCGAGCAGGGCCCGCTTTTTGTCCAGACCGCCGGCATATCCCGTCAGGCCGGCCCTTCCCACCACCCGGTGACAGGGGAGGAGCAAGCTGACGGGATTGCGTCCCACCGCCGCGCCCACCGCCCGGGGCGAAGTCTTTTTCCCGGTCCGGGCCTCGATCTCCCCGGCCAGTTCGCCGTAGGTGATCACCCTGCCGTAGGGGATGTTTTGAAGCGCGGCCCAGACGGCGAGCTGAAAGGGGGTGCCCTTCAGGTCAAGGGGCGGGCAGGGCCCGGGATCCCGGCCGGAAAAATAGCGGTCCAGCCAGGACCCGAGGTCGCGGAAGAGGGGCAGATCTCCCTCTTCCCGCTCGGGGGCCAGGGTGCTTCCGAAGTATTTCTGGCCGTCGAACCACAGGCCGCACAGCCCCTTTTCGTCGCCGGCGGCGGTGATGCCTCCCAGGGGGGAGGAATAGTGAAAAACAGCTTGCATGGGAAACCCTCCTTGCAACGTGCAGATCTTCCGGCTGGATTTAAAGAACCAACCAGTGGGGCGGCCTTCGGCAGATCGTGCGGCAGCTTTTTTGAAAGCCCCGCAGATCCTTGGGGAGCGGCACTTTGATTCTTGACAAACGCCGGCCGATCCGGTATAATGGTAGCGTAACGGGCAAAAGCCCTCGTTTCAGTCCCGCCCGCCTGGGGATCTTTGATCCGGCGGAGGGCGGGAGGGAGGTCGTCATGAAAAAATTGCTGGTCGTCGTCGATATGCAACACGATTTTCTGACCGGAGCCCTGCAAAATCCGGATGCGGAAGCCGTTCTGCCCGCCGTCCGGGCCCGGATCGCGCGGGCGCGGGCCGAGGGGGAATGCGTGGTCTTTACCCGGGACACCCACGGGGCGGACTACCTGTCCACCCGGGAGGGGCGGCTGCTGCCGGTGCCCCACTGCCTGAAGGGGACCCCGGGCTGGGAGCTGGCCGAGGGGCTGGCCGGGCCGGGGGAGAAGATCTTCGACAAGACCTCCTTCGCAAGTTTGGAGCTGGCCGGCTGGGCGGCAGCGGAGGGATTCGGGGCCGTGGAGCTGATCGGGGTGTGCACTGACATCTGCGTGATCTCCAATGCCTTTGCGCTCAAGGCCGCGCTGCCCGAGGCCGAGATCGAGGTGAACGCCGCCTGCTGTGCGGGCGTCACCCCGCAGGCTCACCGCACCGCCCTCGAGGCCATGCGGGCCTGTCAGATCACCGTCCTCGAAGGGTGAAGGATTTAGCCGGTCCTGCGGCCAAGGGGGAGGGCCTTCCCTCCCGGAAGGGCAGAACGGCGAAAAAGGCAGTCGATCTGCCGGGGAGAGATTGAAATGCAAAAAAATGGGGAGAAAAAGACCCTTTTTACCGGCCCCAAGTATGTGGTCGTTCTGTGCCTGTTCTTTATCTTGCTGACGCTGGCAATCGTGGCCGTCGGGCTGACCTTGGAAATGGCGCATCGCTTCCTTATTGTGTTTCCGGGCATCGTTCTGCTTCTGATCCTCGGCGGCCTTATGGTGTTCAGCATCCAGACCGCCGTGCTGGACGGGGAGGGAATCCTGTTCCGGTTCTGCTGGTTCCGGCTGGCCTTTGTCCGGTGGGAAGATCTGAGGGCGGTCGAGCGGGACGATGTGACCGTTGCGGACATCGCGGGATTTGAGATCAAAAAGGATTTTATCGTCCTGCGCACGATCCCCCGGCAGACGCCCCGCAGGGGCGGTATCAATCGGAAAGACCCGCCCTGGGTGATCAAGACGACCCCGAAGAATGTGGCGGCTGTCCGGGAATACGCGGAAAAATACGCGAAAAATGCGGAGATCTTTCTGTGGTAGAAAGAGGGTTCCAAACAAAAACGGCGGTCCGATGGGCCGCCGTTTCCTGTCTTTGATCTGCCCTTTTCTGCGGGAGCCAAAGCCGCCCGGGAAAAGGTTTTTTTACTTCTGGAAGGCCTGCTCCACGGCCACCGCGATGGCCACCGAAGCGCCCACCATGGGGTTGTTGCCCATGCCGATCAGGCCCATCATCTCCACGTGAGCGGGGACGGAGGAGGACCCGGCGAACTGAGCGTCGGAGTGCATGCGGCCCATGGTGTCGGTCATGCCGTAGGAGGCGGGGCCGGCGGCCATGTTGTCGGGGTGCAGGGTGCGGCCGGTGCCGCCGCCGCTGGCCACCGAGAAGTACTTCTTGCCGTTTTCGATGGCCCACTTCTTGTAGGTGCCGGCCACGGGGTGCTGGAAGCGGGTGGGGTTGGTGGAGTTTCCGGTGATGGAGACGTCCACGCCCTCCTTCCTCATGATGGCCACGCCCTCGTTGACGTCGTCGGCGCCGTAGCAGCGGACCTTGGCGCGGTCGCCGTCGGAGTAGGCGGTCTCCTTGACCACCTTCAGCTCGCCGGTGTAGTAGTCGTACTGGGTCTGCACATAGGTGAACCCGTTGATGCGGCTGATGATGTAGGCCGCGTCCTTGCCCAGGCCGTTCAGGATGACCTGCAGCGGGGTCTTGCGGACCTTGTTGGCCGTCTTGGCGATACCGATGGCCCCTTCGGCGGCGGCAAAGGACTCGTGGCCGGCCAAAAAGGCGAAGCACCTGGTCTCCTCGCGCAGCAGCATGGCGGCCAGGTTGCCGTGTCCCAGGCCCACTTTGCGCTGATCGGCGACCGAGCCGGGAATGCAGAAGGCCTGCAGGCCGATGCCCAGGGCCTCGGCGGCGTCGGCGGCCTGCTTGCAGCCCTTCTTGATGGCCACGGCGCAGCCCAGGGTGTAGGCCCACACCGCGTTTTCAAAGGCGATGGGCTGGATGCCGCGGACGATGGCGTCCACGTCGATGCCCTTGTCCAGGCAGACCTTGCGGGCCTCCTCCAGGTCGGACATGCCGTATTCTTTGAGGCAGGCGTTGATCTTGCCGATCCTTCTCTCGTATCCTTCAAAACTCACAGACATTGTCGTTCAGCCTCCTTATTCCTGGCGGGGGTCGATCTGCCTGACCGCAGCGTCAAACCGGCCGTATTTGCCCATAGACTTTTTGTAGGCGGCGTCGGGGGTGTCGCCCTTTTTGATGAAATCGGCCATCTTGCCGAAGTTGACGAATTCGTAGCCGATGACCTCGTTGTTCTCGTCCAGCCCGATGCGGGTGACGTAGCCCTCGGCCATCTCCAGGTAGCGCACCCCCTTTTTGCGGGTGGAGTACATGGTGCCGATCTGGGAGCGCAGGCCCTTGCCCAGATCCTCAAGGCCGGCGCCGACGGGCAGGCCGTCCTCGGAGAAGGCCGACTGAGTGCGGCCGTAGGCGATCTGCAAAAACAGTTCGCGCATGGCGGTGTTGATGGCGTCGCACACCAGGTCGGTGTTCAAGGCCTCCAGAATGGTCTTGCCGGGCAAAATCTCGGCGGCCATGGCGGCCGAATGGGTCATGCCCGAGCAGCCGATGGTCTCGACCAGGGCCTCCTCGATGACCCCTTCCTTGACGTTCAGGGTGAGCTTGCAGGTGCCCTGCTGGGGAGCGCACCAGCCGATTCCGTGGGTCAGGCCGGAGATGTCGCCGATCTGCCTGGCCTGCACCCATTTGCCCTCCTCGGGGATGGGAGCCGGGCCGTGATTGGGGCCTTTGGTCACGCAAATCATCTTTTCCACTTCGTGAGAATATTGCATGAGAATCCTCCTAAAAAGTTTTCCAAAGCATTGTCTTTATTGTACCACAATTTTCCCCTTTTTACCAAATGTTTTGAGCCGGATTTTTCGGGAGAGCGGTTTTTGTCCCGGAGCCGGCCTCCGATCCCGGGAAAGGCCGGGGCCGCCGTTTTTTTCGTTCCGCAACCGCCCGCTGAAGGGAAGGGGCCGGTTGGATCCCTCCAGGGCCGCAAAAGAAGGCTTATTTTTTCCCAGACGGGCCAATCTGCTTGCAATTCCGGCGATAATATGGTATCTTATTTTAGAAACCAAAATATGATCCTTTCGTAATATCCCGTCATGCAGCCCCTTGCGGACGTTCGCGCTCAGGGAGGCGGCGGAAGCTTTCGGGATCGTCGTTCTCCGAAGGGCGGAAGGCGGAGCTTTTCAGGCCCGGCGCTCTCCGAACAGAGGGGCAAACAGGGCCGCGATCTCGTCGGGGTGATGGACCTCGGCGCCGCATCCGCCCAGCTCCAGCAAAGGTTCGATGTCCACGTGGAAGCGGTCGCCCACGGCCATCATGGCGGGGAAGCCGCAGCCAAGTTCTTCCTCGATCTGCCGGTAGACCTGGGCCTTGCTCCGGTAGTTTTTCAGCTCCTCGGGCTTTGGCGCCCGGACCGAAAAGGGAGCAAGGTCGATGCCCAGCTTTTCCGCCTTGAAGCGGAGGTTGCCCTCGATCTCGTTGGAGACCAGAAAGAGCCGGAAGCGTCCGGCCAATCCGGCGATCAGCCCGTTGTCCACCGCGACGGCGGAGGCATAGTCGATCTGGAAAAAGCGGCCGATGCGGTAGGCGTCCCACTTTTCCTTGGGAATGCCGAATTTCTCGCAGCAGCTCCCGAAGGAGACCCGCTTGTCCCCGCCCGCCGTAAAGCCGTATTCCTCCAGCAGGGCCATGGCCTCGGCCTCGTTCCGGCCCGACAGATCCATGACCGTCTGTTTGACGTAGTTCACGTAGTCCCGCTTTAAGGTGGGGGAAAAGTAAAGGGTCTCGTCAAAATCGAAGATCAGGGCTTTCAGTCTGTCAAAGCCCTCGAATCGGTACAAAGTCATCTGCACACCTCCAAAAGCGGCGGGATCGCGCCCGCGGTCTCCGAAGGAAAGTGTAGCACAAAATCGCAAGTTTTTCAAATCATTTCGGGGGCTCCGGAAAAAATCAGGGAAGAATCCTTTCCGGATTTGGGAGCGCGGCCTCCGGAACAGAGAACCAAAGAGGGAATCTGACCTATGTCGATGAAACAGATGCAGCTGATCGTTCTGATGGGCGGAAGGGCCACCCGCCTGGCACCGCTCTCGTACACCCTGCCCAAGGGGCTTTTGCCCATCAATCAAAAGCCGGTCATCTTCAACATGCTGGCCGACTACGTCAAGCAGGGGCTGGAGGACATCGTCTTCGTGGTCAGCCCGGGCAACGAGCAGGTGGTCAGAAGCTTTGTGGAGAAGAGTTTCGAAAATCTCCGGGTGCGCTACGTGGTGCAGGAAAAGCCCCGCGGCCCGCTGCACGCCTTTCAGCTGTGCGAGCCCCTCATCCAAAAGCCCACCCTGCTCCTTTTGGGGGACACCTACTGCGAGACCGATCTGGACTATTCCTTCGACTTTCTGGGCTACAAGACCATCGACGACCGCTCCCATTCCAGATGGTGCCTGATCAAGACCGACTCCGAGGAGCGCATCCTGGAGATCATCGACAAGCCCAACTACACCCCCGAGACCAACAAGGTGCTGATCGGGCTGTACAACTTCCGGGATCCCGACCTGTTAAAGCGCTGCCTCAAGCAGAATTATCCCCTGCACCGGGGAGAGCTTCAGCTCAGCTCCATGATCGCCGAGTACGCCAAACAGAGGGAGATGCGCGGGGTCCCCATCAACGCCTGGCTGGACACCGGCACCCTGAAGGACTACAACAACACCCTGGCCAAGACGGTCTCCGGGCGGAATTTCAACCACTTCCGGCTGGACGAATTCGGGGTGCTGACCAAGCGGAGCGCGGGCAGAAAGCTGGCCGCCGAGATCGCCTGGCTGAAGGAGATGCAAAAGACCGATCTGTGCTTTCTGACTCCCCGCGTGCTGGAATCGGGGGAGGAGAACGGGGAGTACTTTTACCGCATCGAGTACCTGAGCGCGGACACCCTGGCCGAGTACTTCAACTACTACGACATCAGCGAGGAAAACTGGGCCTACATCTTTGAAAAGCTGCTAAAGACCGCCTCCCTGATGTGGGAGAAAAAGGCCCCGGCCGGATCGCCCGACATCGCCGGCCTGTGCGACTGCATGTACCGGCAGAAGACGCTGGAGCGCATCGCGGGCTGGAACCGCAAGGACATTCTGGAAAAGGAGAGCATCGTGGCCAACGGCCACCGTCTGCTCGGTTTTTACCCGGTGTTCGAGCGGCTGAAGGACAAGATCGCCCGCCTGTGCGAGACCGCAGAAAAGTTCTATTCGGTCATCCACGGCGACCTGTGCTTTGCCAACACCATCTACTTCCCGCAGACCAACACCTTCAAATTCCTCGATCCCCGTGGCAATTTCGGCACCGACATGCTCTACGGGGACAACCGCTACGACGTGGCCAAGCTGAGGCACAACTATCACGGCCTGTACGACTACATCACCCAGGACATGTTCCGGCTGGACGAGCGGGGACCGGACAACTTCGAGTACAGCTTCTTTACCGGCAAAATGATCAATCCCCAGCTGTTCGACGCCATGGCGGCCCGCTACGGCTTCGACGTGGACGAGATCGAACTGATCGAGGGCCTGCTGTTCATCTCCATGATCACCCTGCACAACGACGATCCGGCCGCCCAGATCATGTACTACATCACGGGCTTAAAGTGCCTCAACCATCAGCTCGCCGACGAGGCGGAGTGACCGGGGAGCCTGAGCGATGAAAGTTTTGCTGTTGTCCCTGCTGGTGGGCGAGGGACTGATCAAGATGAACCGGAGCGTGGAGGAGGTCCTGACTGCCCGGGGACACCGGGTGCGGGCGGCCAGGATCTACGAGAACAATCCCCAGAAGGAGAAGTTCAACGGCGAAGGCTACTACAAGGCCATGAAGCTCATTCCCCACCTGCTGGTGCTGGGGCAGAAGTTCGGCTGGTGGTTCGGCAGCCGCCTGAAGGGCACCCGCCCCGTCTTTCTGGGGTCGGACATCAAGCACTCCCGGCGGGCGGTGCTGGAATTTCTGGAGGAGGAAAAGCCGGATTTCATCTTCACGCCGGTCAACTTCGTGGGTCTGGCCCTGGAACAGCTCAAAAAGGAGGGCAGTCTGCCCTGCGAGTACGGCCTGCTGTCTCCCGACTACCACGTACCCCTCTGCTCCCAGATGTGCCGTTCGGCCGCCTTTCTGGCCACGGCCGACGAGGGAGTGACCCAGATGTACCGCCGCTACGATCTGCACAACCTCGAGACCACCGGCATCCCGGTGGGGAGGGCCTTCACCGATCTGCCGCCCAAGGAGGAACTTCGGCAAAAGCTGGGGGTTCCCTGCGGGCGCAACGTGCTGATCACCAACGGCGGCTTCGGATTCGGGCGCAATCTCGATTTCGTGCGGGCGCTCACCCGGGAACTGACTGACTGCGGCATCATCTTCGTCAACGGCCGCAACGCCGAACAGAAGGAAAAGATCGACGCCTACCTTGCCGAAAGCGGGGTCCGGAACGTCATCAACCTGGGCTTTGTGGACAACATGCAGGAGTGGATGGCGGTCAGCGACGTCATGGTGGGCAAGTGCGGCGGCTGCACCGTCAGCGAGGCCGCGGCGCTGGATCTCAACTTTGTGGCCTACGACAACCGGTTTTTCCCCGAAATGGACAATCTGAAGTACCTGAAGGACCGCGCCGCGACTGTGGCGGTCCGGCGGCCGAAGCAGATCGTCCGCGTGCTGGCCCGCTACGATCAGGATCCCGCCTCCTTCGAGCAGATGCGGGCCCGGCTTTCCGCCCTCAACGACGGCCATGGGGCCGAGCGGCTGGCCGACCTCATCGAAAACCGGGCCTGAGATCGCCTGAAAAGTAAATGCGTCAAATGAAAAGAGCGCCTCCGTGCATTTTAGCGGAGACGCTTTTTGATTGGGTATTTTGGACTGAAAATGGCATTATGAGGGAAAAAAGAGTTCCGGCGGCGCCTGCGCCGCCGCGGTGCCGGGCTGTACGGGTGTCCTTCAAAGGTCAGACTGAAACCTTGTCCGGGGTGGGGACAGGCAAGCGCTGCGCCCGGAAGCGGAACGGGATGTCATGATCGCACCGGGAAGAGGGGGCCGTCCGACGGGCCGATGCCGGCCGTTGCGCTCGAAAAGGCCCCTTCTTTCGCCCGATTTTCTCACTCCGGCGGCAGACCGTGCGGCGAGGGCGGGGGGTCGGGCTGCCCGGCCTCGTCCGGGGGCCGGCGGAGCTTGGGCATGACGGTCAGGAGCATGGTCACAAAGCAGGCCGCGCCGCCCACCAGGTTGGAGATGGGCTCGGCCCAGAACACGCCGTCCACCCCGAGGCCCCACATGGGCAGCAGGATGGTGAGGGGGACCACGATGACCGCCTTGCGCAGGAGGGAGAAGAACACGGCGTGCCGCGCCTTGCCCAGGGCCACAAAGGTGCTCTGCCCGGCAAACTGCAGGGAGATGAGGAAGAATCCGGCGAAGTAGATGCGCAGGCTGCGGACGCCGGCCTCCACCAGGTCGGGATCGGTGTTGAAGATGCGGATGAAGAACTCGGGGAAGAGAAACAGGATCAGCCAGGCGAGCAGGGAAAAGCCGATGCAGGCGAAGGAGGTGAACCAGATGCCCTTTTTGACCTCCCCGTACTTTTGGGCCCCGTAGTTGAACCCCAGCACCGGCGAGCTGCCGTTGGTCAGCCCCTGTACGGGCATGGTAAAGATCTCCCGCACGGCGTTGAGCACGGTCATCACGCCCACGTAAAGGTCGCCTCCCCAGCGGGAGAGGGTGGCGCTGCAGACGATCTGGGTGACTGCGGTGGTAAAGGACATGATAAAGCCCGTCAGCCCCAGGGACATGATGCGGAGGATCCGCCGGAAGCTCGGGAAAAGGTATTTTTTCCGGATGCGGAGCACGGCCTTGCGCCCGGTCAGAAATTTCAGCACCCAGACCGCCGACAGCAGCTGGGAGAGGATGGTGGCCAGGGCCGCGCCCTCCACCCCCATGTCGAACACGAAGATGAACAGGGGATCCAGGGCGATGTTGGCCGCCGCGCCCAGCACCACGGTCAGCATGCCCGTCCGGCCGAAGCCCTGGCTGCTGATGAAGGGGTTCATGCCCGTGCCCAATGTCACGAAGATCGTGCCCAGCAGGTAGATGCGAAGGTATCCGGAGGCATAGGGGTAGGTGACGTCGCTGGCCCCGAACAGGTAAAGCAGCGGCCGCTCGAAGATCAGCCCCAGCGCGGTGAGCAGCACGCCGGTCAAAAGCAGCATGGTAAAGGTGTTGCCGACGATGCGTTCGGCCTCCTCGTCGTCGCCCTTGCCCTGCTCGATGGCGCACAGGGGAGAGCCGCCCGAGCTGAACAGGTTGCAGAAAGCCGTCACGATCAGGATGATGGGAAAGCACAGCCCCAGCCCCGTGATGGCGTCCGTGCCCACGCCCTCCAGGTGGCCGATGTACATGCGGTCCACGATGTTGTACAGCAGCTGGACGATCTGGGCCGTCATCATGGGCAGGGCCATGCGTATGATGTTTTTGTAGACGCTTCCTCGGGAGAAGTCGACCTTACCGGTTTTATGCATAAAACTCCAACATTTTCCCGGCCAGACGCAAAATTCCGCTGTGCGGAATTTTGGCCGGACTTGAGGGGACAAGGCGGCAGCGCCGCCGGGCGGGAACGCCCACGCTGTCTGAAAGGGAAAATCCGGTTATTTTTCCTGCAACAGGTTTTCATTTTTCAAAGCACTGCCGTGTTTTTCCCCTCTTCAAAATAAGTGCAGGGAACCAAGATTGATTCTCAGTTTTAAATTTGTGTGGGCGTGCAAAAAGGTGCCTGCGGCACCCGGCGACGCCGCCCTCTTATATTTTATTATAGTCCCAAGTCCGGCGTTTCGTCAAGGGAAAGGCTTGGAATGTAAAAATTTTCTTGACAAAGCGGAAGGCTTTGGTATGTTGTTAGGCGGCGCGCACGGCCGCAGGGGCGGGATCCGGCCGCGACAACGGAAGAGCCGCTCGCCGGGAGAGAGCACGCGAAAAAGACCGGAAAAACTTGCGAAGCGAGACGGAATTATGCTATAATAAAAGAGCTGCGGGGCCGGATCGTTTGCGGGAAGTCTATGCGAGTGCACATGCTTTTTCCGCAAATCGCAGGGCTTTTATTGGCTTACGTGACCTCGCTGCCGGCGCGCCCGTTTGCGGGCGACAGGGTGTTTATTTTCAGAAAAGGAGTCTGGCAACATGACGGCAAAAGAGGAAAGGAAAATGAACAGAAAGGCCGTTTTCAAATCCGCATTTTACGACCACAGCAATCTGGAAAGTCTCACGATTCCGGATGGGGTCACGACGATCGCGGCCCATGAATTTGAGGGCTGCAGCAGCCTGAAAGACCTTATGATCCCGACTAAAAAGCAAAAAGCAACTGTCGGTTGACACATTGAAAGCTCTCGGTTGGTGGTATGTAACCGTGATTTTTGATACAATAAAGTCACGATGAAGCGCAGAGCTTTACGAATTTTTCAAACGAGGTGTTTATATGATTTTAGCCGACAAAATTATCAGATTAAGAAAAAAGAACGGTTGGTCGCAAGAGGAGCTTGCTGACAAGATGAACGTATCCCGACAAGCTGTTTCAAAATGGGAGAGCGCACAGAGTATTCCCGATTTGGAAAAGATATTGCAGCTTGGTACGCTATTCGGCGTTACAACCGATTATCTTTTGAAAGATGAGATTGAGGAAGAAGAATTTTCAGATGATGATTCTTCAGACACAACAGTAAAGAAGATTTCTATTGAAGAAGCTAACACATATCTCGAACAGAGAAAACTCGCCTCTTGGCGTATTGCTCTTGCTACTTTCTTGTGTATTCTTTCGCCTATCACTCTTATTGTATTGAGTACGTTATCAGAACTGCCAAACCCGATTATTACAGAAACAGCTGCGGGTGCAGTTGGGTTAGTTGTTTTGTTTGCATTTATTCTGTGTGCCGTTCCGATCTACATTTACTGTGGTTTTAAGAATGAGCCGTATGCGTTTCTCGATAAGAATATCCCTTTCGGACTTGAATACGGTGTTAAAGGAATGGTGACGGAACGGAAAAAGAAGTTTAGAGATACTTATATTAAGTTCAATATTATAGCGGCTTGCATTTGTATCTTCTCTCCTATTCCATTGATTATTTCCGACTTTACGGAGAATGAATTGCTTGTTATTATGATGCTCGCACTTTTGATGATCGTTGCGGGAATAGGTGCAAGTATTTTCATTGTTGTTGGCGTTCAAAATGCAAGTATGCAAAAGCTCTTGAAAGGGGGAGAATTTACCGAGAAAGAGAAAAAGAGAACGAGTGTGAAAGAGGCAGTAGGTTTTGTCTATTGGGGGGTTTTGACTGCAATTTACCTTACGGTAAGTTTTCTCACGAATTATTGGCATCTATCTTGGCTTGTATTTGCCATAGGCGGCGTTCTTTTTCCTATCGTTATGATGTTGTGTAATTTGATAGCGGATAAAGATAAAAAGAACTAAAATAAACATCCACGTGCTTTGCACGTGGATGTTTATTGATTTTTTGTGCGGGTTTTGCAGGGGCCTGTCCGATTTCCCGGCACGGCTGCGCGAGGAAAACTTACTTTTGCAGCTTTTCCAGAATTTTCTGGCAGTCGGCGCCGACCTCGGCCAGAGCGCCGGGGCGGAAGGGGGACTGCAGGCCGGCCTCCTTCAAAAGGTCGGTGAACGCCATGCTGCCGCCCCGCTTTAAGAAGCGCAGATAGCGGCCGAAGGCGTCGGCATAGTCTTTCTGCGAGAGCACCAGAAACTGCAGGGCGGTGGTCTGAGCCAGGCAGTAGTCGATGTAGTAGAAGGGATTTTCAAAGATGTGCATCTGGTACTGCCAGCGGGTGCCCTTTTCCAGATAGGGCAGGCCGTCCGCGCTCATGTAGGGGCGGAACTCGCCCTCCAGCTTTTTCCAGGTCTTGTTGCGCTCGGAGGGGGTCATTTCGGGATGCTCGTAGACCAGGTGCTGGAAGTAGTCCACGATGGTGCCGTAGGGGATGAAGGTCAGGTTGGAACTTAAGTGCATCAGGCGGTAATCGTCCCCCCTGGCCCCGAAAAAGTCATCCATCCACTTCCAGCAGAAGCACTCCATGCTCATGGAGTGGGTCTCGGCGGTCTCCATGCCGCCCACGTTCAGCTCGATGTCCACCCCGTTTTTGTACAGGCAGTAGTCCGCAAAGGCGTGGCCGGCCTCGTGGGTCAGCACGTCGATGTCGTCGGCGCTGCCGTTGAAGTTGGCCAGGATGAAGGGCTGCTGAAAGTCCGGGAAGGAGGTGCAGTAGCCGCCGCCCCATTTGCCGTCCCGGGCCAGCACGTCGAATGCCTCGTTTTCCAGCATCATGTGCATGAAGTCGCCGGTCTCGGGGGACATCTCCTCGTACATCTTTTTGCCCTTGGCGAAGATCTCCTCCACGCTGCCCAGGGGACGGGGATTGCCCTCCTTGAAGTAGACGTCGTTGTCGGCCAGCGAGAGCGTCTTCAGGCCCAGGCGCTGCCGGACCTTTTCCTTCAGGCCGCAGACCACCGGGACCAGATCGGTGCGCACATTTTGGCGGAACTGCTCCACCATGGCCTGATCGTAGCAGATGCGGTGCATGCGGTTGTAGCCCAGCTCCACAAAGTTTTTGCAGCCCAGCTTGCGGGCCATGGCCGTCCGGATGTGCACCAGCCGGTCGAAGATGCCGTCCAGCTGTTCGGCGTGGGCCTCCAGCGTCCTGCCCAGCACCGAGTAGGCCTCCCACCGGGTGTCGGGATCCTTGTCCGCCATGTAGCCGCGCAGGGTGGGCAGGGGCATCTTCTGCCCCCGGAACTCGAAGGACATCTCGCTCATCAGCTTGGAGTACTCGGTGACGGTGCGGTTTTCCTCCTGCATGTCGGGGACGATGCGCTCGTCCATGGCCTTGACGTCGCAGGCGTAATTTTTCAGGACCACCTCGCTGACCGCCTTGCGGTAGGGGCTTTCCAGCACCGCCTTGGCGAAGGGGAGGGCGGCCGCCGAAAACTGGGGAGAGACCTCGTTGTAGTAGTCCTTCTCGGCCGCGTAAAAGGCGTCCCGGGTGTTCAGGGTAAAGCCCTTTTCGGCCAGCGCCGAGGCCGTGACAAAGTGCTTCAAAACGGTCAGGTATTCGGAGCGGGCCTCCAGCACTTCCTGCTCGGAGTTTGCCTTTTTCACCTTTTGGGTGCAGGCTTCGAGGGCGGCCTTGGCCTCCTCGATGGGATAGCGGCGATAGGGGATCTCGCTGACTTTCATAAAAAAACCTCGTATCATTCAAAATCATCGTTTCAGGCTCTCTCCCAGGGCGGAGAAAAGCCCGATGTTGTGGTAAGACCCTGCGGACCAGGGTCGGGCCGGAGCGGACAGGGCGCGCACGTCTTACCGCGCTCCGAGCGGCCGGCCCGGATCGGCTGCGGCGGTCAAGAGAAAGAAACCGGACTTCCGTCCGGGGAAGGGCCGCGCCGTAAAAAAACTAAAACTTCCGGCCGGAAAAAAAACACCCGGCCGGAGCCGGGTGCGGGGGGATCGGAAAAATTACTTGACCCGCTCCATGTATTCGCCGGTCCGGGTGTCGATGCGGATCGTTTCGCCGTTGTTGACGAACATGGGGACCTGGACCACGGCGCCGGTCTCCAGGGTAGCGTTCTTGGTGACGTTGGTGGCGGTGTCGCCCTTGACGCCGGGTTCGCACTCCACGATGGTCAGCTCCACAAAGTTGTCGGGCTCCACCGAGAAGGCCTGTCCCTTGTAGAACTTGATGGTCACGGTGTCGTTTTCCTTGATGTACAGCAGGGCGTCCTCGACCTGGGTGTGGTTGAGGGGGAGCTGCTCGTAGGTCTCGTTGTCCATGAAGTAGTAAAGCTCGCCGTCGCTGTACAGGTACTGCATCTTTTTGGTCTCGATGTGGGCCTTTTCCACCCGGTCGGTGGGGTTCCAGGTGCGGTCGAGCACGGCGCCGGTCTCCACATTCTTGATGCGGGTGCGCACAAAGGCCGCGCCCTTGCCGGGCTTGACGTGCTGAAAATCCACAATGGTGTAGACCTTGCCGTCGATGTCGATGGTAAAGCCCTTGCGGAAATCGCCTGCGGAGATGATCTCTGCCATAGTTGGTTCCTCCAATGAATCCTTTCTATCGGTTTTTATATTTTTTTGCGATCAGACGATCAGCAGTTCCTGGGTGAGGTTGGTCAGATTCTGCAGTCCTTCGGCCCGGACCACCGCGATGTTTTCGATGCGCACCCCGAAGTTGTTCTTCAGGTAGATGCCCGGTTCCACCGAAATGACCATGTTCTCCTGCAGAACTTCCTCGGACTTGTGGGAGACCCTGGGGGCCTCGTGGATCTCCAGCCCCAGGCCGTGGCCCAGGCTGTGGCCGAAGCAGTCGCCGTAGCCGTTGGCGGCAATGGTCTCGCGGGCAAAGGAGTCGGCCTCCCGGCAACTCATGCCGGCCCGGATGTTGGCCAGGGCGTACTTTTGGGCCTTCAGGACCAGGTTGTAGATCTTCTGCTGTTCCTCGTTGGGCTTGCCCAGCACGAAGTTGCGGGTGGTGTCCGAGCAGTAGCCGTTCAGCCTGGCGCCGAAGTCCACCGTGACGATGTCGCCCGGCTCGAACTTCTTGTCCGAGACCACGGCGTGGGGGACGCTGGAATGGACGCCCGAGGCCACGATGGTGTCAAAGGAAGTGCCCTCGGCGCCCAGGCGCTGCATCTCGTACAGCAGTTCGGCCGCGAATTCCCGCTCGGTCATGCCAACCTTGACAAAGTGCATGGTCTTCAAAAAGGCCTGCTCGGCCAGGTTCTGGGCGGCGGCGATGCGGGCGATCTCCTCCTCGGACTTGACGGCCCGCAGCAACTCCAGCCTTTTGCCCAGGGGGCAGAGGGAGAGCTCGGGCAGCGCCTCGGACAGGGCCTGGAACTCGGCCACCGTCATGCGGCCGTCCTCCACGTACAGCGGGCGCCCGTCCGCGAACTTGCGCACCGCCCCGTAGAAGTCCTCGGCGGGCAGAACGGAGACTGCGGTCTCCTTGCCCAGGAAAAAGTTTTCGACCTCCTCGCCGTAGCGGAAATCGGTCAGGTACAGCGATTTTTCGCCGTCGGCCAGCAGCCAGCCCTCGGCGCAGGGGAGGTCGGTCAGATAGCGGCGGTTGACTTCACTGGTGATCAGGATGGCGCCGCCGACCTCCAGCCGGGCGGCCAAACCGTTCAAAAGACCTTTCAAAACGCACCTCGTTCGGCGTATTTTTTACACACGCCTTCTATTATAACACATTTTGAGCCAATAGTAAAGAAAATCCGGGGTACCGCAGACACCTTTGCGCCAAAGGCCGCCGAATTCGCCCGGATTTTTCCGGATCGGCGAATGACCGGGCGGCGCAGTCCGCATATGATCTTCATTCGGCGCTGCCGTAAAATGTTTCTCTTCGCCGCGGGAGCCGGGCCTGTTCGCCCTTCGGGCGGGTCGGCAGGGGCGCGCTGCAAAGAGCTGGGCCGATGCCGCAAAGGTCCGAAGGAGTCCCTGTGCCGACCTCGGGTCCGGGCCGCACGGAGCCTTTCCCCGTCCGGAACGGGCGGGCGCCCCGCCTTTTTGAAAAATTCCGGGCGAAGGGGACGGGCAGAGCGTCCAAAGCCGGAGCCTTTATGCCGGGCCGGCGCTCAATTTCTGATAGTACGCTTTCATGGCCAGCGCGTCCTCTGCCTGGGTGCCGGCCGACTCGCTGAGGATCCTGGCCGAGGAGTTCCGCTCGAACAGCAGGTCCAGCAACGGCTCGAAGTCCGGGCCGTACTTGCGGTCCGCGAAGGTCAGGTGGCGGAGTTCCCCCTTGGGGCCGTACTCGATCTTGGAAAAGTGGACGTGCATGGCGTCCGCCCGTTCCCGGTCGAGGTGGTCGTACAGGTAATCCAGCAGTTCCCGGAAGGCGGCCTTGTCCTTCAGCAGGCCCTGTTCCCGGGCGTTGATGTGCCCGAAGTCCAGGCAGGGGATCAGCCGGGGATCCAGCTCGCACAGGGAGAGGACCTCGGGCAAAGTGCCCATCTGGCCCACCTTGCCCATGGTCTCGGGGCAGAGGATGAAGTCGGAAAAGCCGGCCTCTTCGACGGCGTCCAGCATCCGCCGGACGTTGTCCTTCATCAGGGCCGCGGCGGCCGAGCGCTCCAGCTTGCCCTGGGCGGCGGGGTGAAAGACGCAGCGCCGGATGCCCAGATCCTTCATGCGCTCCAGACAGCGGAGGATGTAGCCCGTGGACTTTTGCACCATTTCGGGGTCGGGGTTGGCAAAGTTGACGTAGTAGGGGGCGTGCACGCTCAGCTCCACCCCGTTTTCGGCAAAGGCCTTGCCGATGGCGGCGGCCCGCTCGGCCGAGAGGTTGACCCCCCGCCCGAAGGAGTACTCAAACAGGTCCAGCCCCATCTCCCGGGTGAACACGGCCGAGTCCTCGGAGGACTTCAGCCCCCGGGCATAGTAGCTTTCGGGATTGCCCGAAGGTCCGAACAGCAGCATCTCAGTTCTCCTTTCTGGGGTGGGTGGCCAGGTAGTACTCGTCCTGTGAAAAGTCGTGGGCGGTTTCGCCCACCTCGCCGCCCAGCCGCTCGATGGCGTTGCGAAGTTCCAAAAAGGCGGGGTAGGAAATCCCCCTTTCCCGGATCTTTTCCGTCAAAAAGGGGAGGGCGCGCTCGTCGCCGTACCGCCCGAGGTAAGCCGCGTAAAGGGGGAGATTGGGGTGCTTTCGGGCCATCTCCATCAGCAGGGCGAAGATCCGCTCGTCCGGGGCGGCGTTGACCAGCACGTCGCACAGCAGATCCTTGGTTCGCTCGTCGAAGGACTCCAGCCGGGGGAGCACCTCGTCGGCCAGCCGCTGGGGATCCTGATTGAGGTATTCCAACGCGGCCTCCTCCTCGTGCTCGCAAAGGTCTTTGGTCAGCCAGGAGAGCAGCTCCTCAAAGCCCAGGGGAGAGTTCATCTCCATCAGCAGGTTGACGCCCAGGATGCGCAGTTCCTCCCGCCCGTCGGACAAAAGGGCCAGGGCTTCCCGCTCGGCCCGCCGCTCGACCAGCTCGTCCAGAAGGGCCGAGGGCGCCTCCCCGCCCTGCCGCCGCAGTTCGTCCAGCAGCTCCGTCCCGCTCATGGCCGCAAAGTAGGCCCGGGGAGAGACCCCGAGGCCGGGCATGGGGGTGTCCTTCCAGGCCTCGTAGATCTCGGGGATGCGATCCTCCATCTGTTCGGGAGTCAGATCGGCGTGCGATCTGACCCATTGCTGCACATACCGGTGATAGTCCCGGTCAAAATCCGGTTTCATGAGACCTCCGATCCGTCCGGCTTCCCCGGGAGGGGGCCGTAGACGGCGATCAGCCGTCCGAGCGTTTCCTCGGACGCCTGGTAAAGTTCAAAAAGTTCGTCCGCGTCCTCGCCGTACGCGGAGCTGCGCCGCAGCATGTAGGCGGCCAGCGACAGGGGATCGACCTCGGGCGGCGGGCCGCAGCGGACCATCTCGTCCGCCGCCCGCTGCAGCCCCTCCTGCCCCTTGCCGAACAGGAACAGGGACATGTAGGCCATGGTGTAGGACCTCCGGAAGAGCACGGGGAGCTTTTCAAAGTTTTTGGGATAGAGGACCCGCAGGGAATAGTAGCGGCTGTCGAGGATGAGGGTAAAGCGGGGCTTGTGGGTGAAGATCATGTACTGGGCGGCCTCGATGCGGGCGGTCAGCTTGACTTCGGTGTCGGTCAGCAGGTGAGAGACCATCAGACAGGCCGGCAGTCCCAGCGAGTCGTAGTAGTGCAGGAGAGTGAAGAGCTTGGGTGGGGCGGAATAGGCGATGTAATCCAGCAGCTCGGAGGCGCAGTCGGACAGCTTTTTGGCCGCCTCGTCCCGGGGCAGGGCGATGGCCTCCCGGAAGCGGGCCTCCATCTGCCGGGCGTAGTACTCCGGCAGCGAGGTCAGCCGGCAGGGGGTGCGGAAGCGCTTGACGCCCTCGGCCAGCAGATGATCGGTAAAGACCAGCCAGGCCCGGGCCGGCACGCCGCCGCCCGCCCGGTAAAGGTCGTAAAAACACAGCCGGGCCTCGGACATCTTGCCCCGGTTCAGGTAGATCAGCCCCAGCGAAAGCAGCCCCTCCCGGTCGAAGGGGGCGTAGTCCAGAAAGTTGAGCATGTGCTCGGTCGCCCGGACAAAGCGGCTGTTTTCGGCCAGGCAGAGGGCGATCTTGTACTCCTCGTAGGGAAAGCTGACCTTCAGGCGGTCGAGCTCGCTCAGCAGGGAGGCCAGCCGGCGCTTGTCCCCCAGGATCCGGGCCACCGTGCACTGGGTGGTCAGAAACTGCACGCTCTTGCGGGCGGGTTCCGGACAGGAGCGCAGGATGCGGTCGGCCTCGCGGGGGTTGGAGGAGGCCAGGGCGGCGATGGCCCGCAGGCTGCAGACGTCGCTGACGTTGGGCGACAGGCGGGGAATGGAATCCAGGATCTCCAGGGCCGGCTCGATCTGGCCGTGCTTCAGCAGCCGGCGCACCTGCTCCAGCCGGCGGCTCTCCTCCTGGGGGGAGACGGGCTTGACCAGGTGCCAGCCCTCGGGGGGGCGGCGGCGGTTGTCCAGCTTGCGCAGTTCCGCCCGCAGAAATTCCGCCGCCTGCTCCGGCCGCTCGATCTCGGGGGCGGTGTAAAGGTTCCGCCAGTAGGCCGCCGCCTCGTTGTTGTACATGGCGGTGTAGATCTCGGCCAGGGACCCCGCGATCTCCTCGGGGGGAACGCCGGGGTTTTCCAGCAGGGGAAAGCAGAGGTCCAGGGCCTGGGGAAAGGCGTTGTAGCCGATGTAAAGATCCAGCTGGCGGAGCAGAAATTCGGGGTCCATGGACAGGCGGTAGCCGTTCTGCAGGGCGCCCAGCGCGCGGTGGATGTCGCCCTCATCCAGAAACTCGTCCGCCATGGAATGGTAGACTTCGGCGATCTGATTCAAATTCAGGTTCGACACGCGGACTCCTTCGGCGGCCTCCGTTGAGGCCGGCTCCCCGACAGCTCGTCGGGCGAGGTAAACAGGTATTTTTTGCCGCAGAAGTGACAGACCACCTCGATCTGTCCGTCCTCCCGGAACATGGTCTCCAGCTCCTCCGGCCGGATGCCCCGCAAAAGCCCGGCGATCCGGGCCCGGGAGCAGTTGCAGCGGAAGGCGGCCTTCCGCTCGGAGAGGATCTGCAGGCCGCAGTCCGAAAACAGGGCCTCGGCCGCCTCGCGCGGGCTCCTTCCGGCGAACAGGCGGCTGACGTCTGAAAGCCGGGGGACCAGCTCCTCGGTCTTTTTCAGGGTCTCCTCGGGGCAGAAGGGGAGGGGCTGCAGGATCACGCCGCCCGCCGCCCGGCACTTCCCGGTCCGTCCCATCAGGACCCCCAGGGCCACCGCCGAGGGCGTCTGCTCGGACTGCGTAAAGTACAGGGCGAAGTCCTCGGCGATCTCCCCCGAGACCAGGGGGGAGCGGGCCGAAAAGGGCTCCTTCAGCCCCAGATCCTTGATCACGGTCAGGGTGCCTTCCTTGCCCACGCCGGCCCCTACGTCCAGCTTGCCCGGGCGCTTTAGGGGGAGATCGCAGTCCGGCCGGTCCACGTAGCCGCGCAGATGCAGTCCGGCGTCACAGGCCGTGACGATGTTCCCCAGCGGCCCTCCGCCCCGGACGGTGACCGAAAGCTTGTCCGTGGGGTTCTTCAGCGAAAGCCCCAAAAAGGCGGTGGCGGTCAGCGTCCGCCCCAGGGCGGCCGCAGCCAGCGGAGAGAGGCCGTGCAGGCGCACGGCGGTGTTGACCACATCGGTGGTCTTCAGAACGGTCGCCGACACGGCGCCTTCAAAGATCAGTCCCTGAATGATGTCTGCCATAAAAAAGTCCTCGATGCGAAAAGCGCAAGGGGATGCGCCCGGCAGGGGCGGTTTGGCGGTTCTGCCCGAAGGAAGGCGCGTTTTCCTGTATTCCCGGACCGCCGTCCGGGACCCGGTCCAAGTCGGAAGCCGGCTTTTCCCGTCCCGTTCTTGATTTTCGTCTGCCGTTTTTACTGAAAAATTTTCGTCCGCTGTTTTCTGCCGGAAAAGCCCGGGGCGGAGCCGGATCCTGTTTTTCCTCTTTCTATAAACCGCGGCGGGCCGCCTCAAACAGGGGCTCCTTCAAAAAAGAAGGACAGGAGGCCCTGTCCGAAAAGGGGCGGTCAGCCCGCATGTTGCAAAGCGACAAGTCAACCCGTAAGCCGAGTTCTGTTTTCGACGGTCATCTGTCTAGCGCCGCAGTTGCCTGCGGTGTCAAGCGACGTGAGCGAAGGAGGTACAGAGCGGACCTTGTTCCTTCTGTCTTGCATCGGGTGGGGTTTACAGGGCTGCGGCCGTCGCCGGCCGCACGGTGGGCTCTTACCCCGCCTTTCCATCCTTACCGCGGCAAGCGCGGCGGTCTATTTCTGTTGCACTGTCCTTGAAGTCGCCTTCACCGGGTGTTACCCGGCACCCTGCTCTGTGATGCTCGGACTTTCCTCGTGGCGTACGGTTTCCCGCGCCCCCGCGACCGTCCGGTTGACTTGCGGATTCTATTATAGCATAATCTATCCTTATTTGTCAAACTATCATACGGCCGTCATAAAACGAAGGTCCGGCGACGGATCGCGGGCAGTCAAGGCGGCCCCTCGTCTGTATCATCGGCCCGCTGTTGCGGCCGGCAGTGTGGTCTTCGCCGGCAGCTTTTGTTCGGGAGAGGAGGCAGATCTTCATTCCGGCCTGGCGGCGGGATTTTGCGTTGGTCCGTACCTGCTGTCTCTTTGCATGCGGTGTTTCCTTCAGGCTGAAAAAGCCCGGTCTGACGGCGGAAGCTTTCTGGCATGATCCGGGCCGTTCCGGCATAAACTGACAGTATCCGCCGGCGGACCGAAGGCCCGTGCGTCGGCCCGGTAAGGGCGGCGCGAACGGGGGAAAGGAGGGGAAATCATGTTTCTGGACGGCCTTTTTGCCTTTTTATCCAGACTGTTTTTTCTGACCGGCGCGCTGGGGACCCGCTCGTCCTTTCCCCAGCCCCTGTCCGACGAGGAGGAAGCCGCCTGCCTGAAAAAATTCCGGGAGGAGGGGGACCAGGAGGCCCGCAACAAGCTGATCTCCCACAATCTCCGCCTGGTGGCGCACATCGTCAAAAAGTACCAGAACGCCGCCGAGACCGACGACCTCATCTCGGTGGGCACCATCGGCCTGATCAAGGCGGTCAACACCTTCTCCCCGGACAAGGGGACGCAGCTGGGGACCTTTGCCGCGCGCTGCATCGAAAACGAGATCCTGATGCTGCTGCGGGCCTCCAAAAAGCATCGGTCCACCGTCTCGCTGTCGGAGGCGGTGGGCAACGATAAGGAGGGCAACGAGCTGACCCTGATGGACCTTCTGACCGTCAACGAGGAGGGGGTGTTCTCCCAGGTGGAAAACACCATCATGCGGGAAAAGCTGCTCAAGCTCCTCCGGCAGTACCTGACCGAGCGGGAGTTCGTCATCCTCTGCAGCCGGTACGGGCTGAACGGCAAGAGGCCGCTCACCCAGCGGGAGATCGCCAAGGCGCTGCACATCTCCCGCAGCTACATTTCCCGCATCGAAAAAAAGGCCCTGCAAAAGGTCCGGGAGAATCTGGATCCCGACAAATTCTGAAAAGCCGGAGGGCCTGCCGCCAAAATCCGTGCTTTTGCCGGCGGCGGAACGTCGGCCGTTTCTCCGTGCGGGAAACCCGCCTTTGCGCGCCTTGGGAAAGTTCCGGATCCCAAGCCTCCGGGCCGGCCGGCAGACGGTTTTTCCGGGAGAGGAAAAGAGCCGGAAAATTTCACAAAGTTCCTCAATTCATTTGTGATTTTGCCTCCGCTTTGGTATAATAAGTAAAGATCAAAGATGACAAGCGAGAGGTAGAACGTATGAAAAAGATCGCGGTCCTGACCAGCGGGGGGGACGCCCCCGGCATGAACGCCTGCATCCGCGCGGTGGTGCGCAGCGGCATCTACGACGGAATGGAGGTCTACGGCGTCAAGCGGGGCTACTACGGCCTGGTCAACAACGACATGGAAAAGATGGAGATGGGCTCGGTCTCCGACATCATCCAGCGGGGGGGTACCATCCTGTACACCGCCCGCTGTCCCGAGTTCAAGACCGAGGAGGGCATGGCCGTGGCCATCGCCAACCTCAAGGCCCGTGGGATCGAGGGCCTGATCGTCATCGGCGGGGACGGCTCCTTCCGGGGGGCCCGCGACATCACCGTCCGCTGCGGCATCCCCACCATCGGCATTCCCGGCACCATCGACAACGATCTGAAGTACACCGACTTTACGTTGGGCTTTGACACGGCCTGCAACACCGTGGTCAACCTGATCAACAACATCCGGGACACCATGACCTCGCACGAGCGGGTCAGCGTGGTGGAAGTCATGGGCCGCAACTGCGGCGATCTGGCGCTGTATGCCGGAGTGGCCGGCGGCGCCGAGGCCATCATCGTCCCCGAGGTCGAAACCACCCCCGAGGAGGTCTGCGAGCGGGTCCGCCGCAGCCGGATGCGGGGCAAGCGCTCCAACATCATCGTTCTGGCCGAAGGGGTCAAGGGCGGATTCGATCCCTATGCCGAAAAGCTGGAGACCGAACTGCACCTGTCCGTCCGTACCACCGTCATCGGGCACATCCAGCGCGGCGGCGCGCCCTCCATGGCCGACCGGGTGCTGGCCAGCCGGCTGGGCTACTACGCCGTGGAACTGCTCCAAAAAGGCAAGGCCGGCCGGGTCGTGGGCACGGTAGACGGCAAGATCGTGGACTTCGACATTCTGGAGGCCATCGCCATGACCCGCCCCATCGACATGTCCCTGTTCAGGCTGGCCGAGATCTTGGCAATGTAGAGATTCCGGCCAAAGGCCTTTTCCGACCAGGCGGCCTGCGGCGGCGGCCAGACGCAAAATTCGCCTTTGGCGAATTTTGGCCGGACTTGAGGGGGCGCCGTCGGCGCCGGGAAGGCTCGCCCACTCCCCAAAAAGAGGAAAAGCATCTGCCCTTCTCCTGCGACTGACTCTCCGCGTGCCGCTGACTTATATTTTTTTCTGAAAAAATCCTTGTTCTTTGAAAAACTTTACTGCTGTCTGCAAACTTTCGGTGCAGCTTTGCGCGGTTTTTCCCTCGCTAAACGCAAGTGCAGGGGAATAAGATTGATTTAGCACTTGTTTCAGTGTGGGCGTGCAGAAAGGTGCCGGTGGCACCCACCCTTTTCCGCCCGTGGCTTTGCTCACCGCAAAGCCACGATCGTGCAAAACGTCGGCGCATGTCCGCCGTTTTGCGAAAACAGTTTTTTATTTCCGACCAAGCGCGATTTTGCCTACGGCAAAATCGGCCGGACTTGAGAGACAAACCACTGTTCGCTTTCCATTTTGGAAAGCTCGGCAGCGGTTTTTCTCTCTCAAAAACGCTTTGCGTTTTTGATTCACTCTTTTCCACCCGGAAATTTACTCACCGTAAATTTCCGATTGAGTCCAACGCCGGTACACGCCCGGCGTTGGCGCGACGAGATTGGAAGCCCGGTGCGAGGACAGACTTTGAGTGGAGCAATAATTTGGAACGGGCGTATTGCCCGGCGGCGCATGTCCGCCATCGTCACGCCGAGATTGGAAGCCCGGTGCGGGGACAGACTTTGAAGGGAAAAGACAATTGAAACGGACTTATACTTTTTCTTTATGTTGTCCGTCCACAACGTGGCGCGAAGCGGCACATATCGAGCGGCACGAAGGGCCGCATATCGAATGGCCGTCAGGCCATATATCGAGTTTACCGAAGGTAAACATATCGACAAAATTTATTGCAGGAACAAATAATCATATTCTTGCTTAATCAGAGTGGGCGCATTGCCAGGCGGTGCGCGCAGGAGAACATATGGTTGATTCTTTTTTTGAAGCCGTCTATCGGGCGGTGAGCGCCATTCCCAAGGGGAAAGTGGCCACCTACGGACAGATCGCGGCGCTGGCGGGCAGACCGCAGGCGGCCCGGGCCGTGGGGACGGCGCTGCACGCCAACCCTCTGCCGGGCGTCATTCCCTGCCACCGGGTGGTCAACCGGGCCGGCCGGGTGGCGCCCGGCTTTGCCTTCGGCGGTCCCGGCATCCAGCGCGCCCTGCTGGAGGAGGAAGGGGTCGCCTTCACCCGGGAGGGATCGGTGGACATGTCCGCTTGTTGGTGGGATCCCGACCGGGACGGTTTCGGGGGCGGAGAGCCTTCCGGTAAGATCTAAGCCCTTTTGTCCGGCGCGGCAGGGGAGGCGTTTTTGTAAAGCGGTCCCGCCGGACGTATAAAAGCCGTTTTGCCTCGGAAAGGGAGAGGACGATCCCGGCTCGAAAAAATTTCGTGAAAAAAGTTGGCAAAAAGGGGGCCAAAATTCTTGACACGCCGGGGGCGTTTGTGGTAAACTCTTATAGCATTGAAAAATGGATGTGCGATGAGCGTGCGGGTGTAGTTCAATGGTAGAATCCCAGCCTTCCAAGCTGGTCGCGTGGGTCCGATTCCCATCACCCGCTCCAGTTTTGAAAGAAGGGCGGCCTGATGACGTGCGCCTGTAGCTCAGTTGGATAGAGCAACGGCCTTCTAAGCCGTGGGCCAGGGGTTCGAATCCCTTCAGGCGCGCCAACTTTCAACTTTTCTGTGGCGGGCATAGCTTAGTTTGGTTAAAGCGCCAGATTGTGGCTCTGGAGACCATGGGTTCGAATCCCATTGTTCGCCCCATTCCTTTTGACAATTCAATTTTTTTGATGGGGTGTCGCCAAGCGGTAAGGCAATAGACTCTGACTCTATCACTCGCAGGTTCAAATCCTGCCACCCTAGCCAAGCAAAAACCGGCAGCCGCCGTTTTTGATAAAAGGTTCCCGAAAACGGACCGTGTTCATCCTTCGGTGGGGACGCTTGCCCTGATTTCTCTGATGGGGTGTCGCCAAGCGGTAAGGCACTAGACTTTGACTCTAGTATTTCGTAGGTTCAAATCCTGCCACCCCAGCCATTTATACGGTCCATTAGCTCAGTTGGCAGAGCACGTGACTTTTAATCACGGTGTCCCGAGTTCGAATCTCGGATGGATCACCATAGTTTGCACCTTTAGCTCAGTTGGTAGAGCAACTGACTCTTAATCAGTGGGTCCAGAGTTCGAGTCTCTGAAGGTGCACCATTCTTTGCGGATGTGGCGGAACTGGCAGACGCGCCGGACTTAGGATCCGGTGTCCTGGACGTGGGAGTTCGAGTCTCTTCATCCGCACCATCCCGAAGACGGCGGGGGAAACCCCGTTCGGTGCTCAATTTCATATGCGGGAGTGGCTCAGTGGTAGAGCGCTACCTTGCCAAGGTAGTTGTCGCGAGTTCGAGTCTCGTCTCCCGCTCCACATGCGGACATGGCGGAATTGGCAGACGCGCTAGATTCAGGTTCTAGTCTTGTCACAGAGGTGGAGGTTCAAGTCCTCTTGTCCGCACCAAACGAAAACCACTATATATGGTATGTTTGACTGAAGTCAAACATACCATATATAGTGGTTTTTCTTTTTTCTGGTTTAAATGGTCACAAAAACAAATTTAAAATTGACAAATTTCCGAAACCGTGATACAATTAAAGAAAAAACACGGGAGACAAAAGCAGGCTCCCAGGGGACAAAAACGGGCCCCTTCAAGGACAAGCGGCAGGGTTCGGAGGAAGCTGCGCGGATGCTCCGGCGGAAGGCATTTGTTTCCGGACGGCTGGGGGCCTGACTTTTGAGGTGTTTGCCCTTTCCGCGCGGAAATTCCGAAGGCAGAACCCGTCAAAAGGAAGGGCCGGGCAGGATTCCGTATCTGTCCGCGCGCGGAGCGAGGGCGGAGAAGGCGGCGCCAGGCTGCGAAGCGGAAAGGCGGAAAAGGAGAAATGGAATGAACGAAACGTTCAGGGCGGAGGAAAATCAGAGGTATCAAGAAACATACCGCTCCAAGGAATACAACCGTTCGAAAGAGACGTTCGGCTCTTCTGAGCTTTTCCGTTCGGCCGAATATCGGGGGAAGGATGCCGGCAGCGGAGAACCGTCCGCAAAGCGGTCTTCCGAGAAGAGTGCGGCCAAGGCGCTCCGCAGGCGCAGGGGCGTCATGACCGGCGGGATTCTTTCGGCTACGGGCGCGGTGGCCGGCGCGGCAGTGATTGCCGTTGCAATCACCATCATGGCGGCGCTGAATGTCACGGCGGTGTTTTCGGACGTGACTTCTCACAGCGTTTTGGTCAATTTTCTCATCGAGAATACGGCGGAAGTGCCCCTGACCGCCTGTCTGCAGAACGAAGGGAAACAGTACCAGATGGAGCTGGACAGCAACGAGACGGTCTGCCAGGCGTATTTCGACTTTCTCGTGCCTGACACCGAATACCTTCTGACGGTAAAGGACGGCAAGGGGAATTCCTATTTTTCGCAGACCTACCGCACGGCCTCTTACGAACAGAAGCTGTTTCCCGTGGAGCAGGGAGCGGGGGGCAACGGGCTGTTCCTGCAGTTTGATGCGGCGGATCTGACGGCGGACGAATACCTGGTCTATCTCGGCGGCCAACTGCTGGAAACGGAATTCGGCGCCGGATCGCCCTTGATCCAAGCGGAAAATCTTTTGGCAAACACGGAGTACGAGGTCCGGATCCTCAACGGCGCCAACGGCGAATTGCTGTTCCGGGAGATGATGACGACGGGAAACGCGCTCTTCTATGAAACGATTTATCTCAATGCCAACGAGGCGATGTTCCGGTTTGACGGCGCACAGCTGGCCGGACGGAATGTGCAGGTGTATCTCGACAGCGTCCTGCAGCCGCAGCAGCCCGACGAGGAAGAGCAAACGCTTACGTTAAGCGCTTTGCAGGCCGACACCGAGTATCAACTGGACATATACGACACACAAACCTGGGAGCTGCTGCTGAAGGATTCGTTTACAACGCCGGAGTTCAGCGTGGCGTTTGCAAGCGTGGAGGCGATGCAGAACGCGATTTCAATCTATCACGAAATCAATCTTTCCGAAGGGCAGTCGCTGGAAATCCAGCTGTTAAAGGACGAAAGCCTGGTGCAAAGCCAGGAAATCGTCTGGGAGGAAGAGCCGCCCGAAAGTTCGTCTTCGACGGGGGATCTGCGGGTTACGGTGTTCGATTCTTGCGATTCCTTTACGAAATACACCGTGCGGGTACTCGGCGAGGACTTTGTGCCGCTTTACCAATACGACTGCCGGACCGAGAGCATGTTCATCATTCCGGAATCGCTGACCGAATTCGAAGAGGAAGCGGACGGCGAGCCGGTAACGGTGCTCCGGCGCATCCAGGACATGGCCGAAATGACTGAAAGCATCCAGTATTCCAACCCCCTCTCCGTCAGCCTTGAAGAAGTTTACATCGAGTGCGTTTCAGCGAGCGGGCTGACCCTGCCTGTCAGCTTTTACGGAGACAATACGATGGCGTATGGGGAGTGCCGGGTGCTTACGCAGTACGCCCGAAGCGGCGAAATTTACGAGCTGAGGCTGTATTCCTATCAGGATGAAGTGACGCTTCAGCTGGAAGAAACGAGGCTCATCCGGGTGGCAGACGACGGGGCGCCGCTGGAATATCCGACCTTTGAAGTCAAGTTGGTTGCGGATGAAGCGAGCGGGGGCACGGTGCTGTCCGTCACGCATACAGGCGGAAGTCTGTTCGCCGACGGCACGGAGGGGCACCTGTATCTCGTCGATTCCGAATTGCTTCCGGAAAGACGGATAACGGCGGAAGATTTTGCGGAGAACCCGACGCAGACCTTTGAACTGACGGCGCCGGCTGCGGGTACTTATGAAATCCGCATCATTTTTGTCTCAGCGGATATGGAATATGTCGTTTGGGTATCGACGGTGACCGTTCCGCAGAGCCGATGAAAGAAGGCGCCGGAAGGCCGTTAAAAAAGGCTGCGGCTTTGCGGCGGCCTTTGAATTTTGAATAAGTTTTTCACGGAGGGAAAAGTGTTATGAAACAAACTGGCAAGTCCGCCGAAAAAAACGTTGCGGGGACGATTCTGAAAATTCTGTCTCTTGTGATCGCATTTGCCTATTTTGTCCTGCTGATTGCGGGAAAATGGATTTTTGAACCGGGCGATGCTTTTTACGTCGGCATAAATATTTTTGACAGGAGCGCGGGCGCCAACATATGGCTGCGCTCTCTGAGCTACATCATCTTTCTTCTGACGCTGTCCTACGTCATCCGGCTTTTTCTCCGGAATGTGGTGCGCAAAGTGACCCACGCAAAAGGGCTGGTCGATCTCTTCTGCAGCTTCATCAAGTATGTCGCCGTCATCGTTCTGATTTTTGCGATACTCAGCGTGTGGGGGGTGGATACCACGGCATTGCTTGCCGGCGTGGGGATCCTGAGCCTGGTCGTCGGCCTCGGCGCACAGCCGCTCATCGAGGACATCATCGCGGGCCTGTTCATCGTGTTCGAGCACGTGTTTGAAGTGGGCGACATCATCGTCGTGGACGGATTCCGCGGGACAGTAAAGGAAATCGGAATCCGCACCACGCAGATCGAGGACGCGGGCGGAGACATCAAAGTAGTCAACAATTCGGACATCCGTACCTTGGTCAATATGACCAGCCAGCTTTCCCTGGCCATTTCGGAAGTGGACATCGAATACGGCGAATCATTGGAGCGGGTGGAGCTTGTGATCAAGGACAATCTCGGCAAAATGCGGGAAGCCGTTCCCGACATCGTGGAGGGTCCTTTCTACATGGGCGTGTCAAAGCTCGGCGCGTCTGGGGTGACGCTGCGCTTTACGGCGAAGTGTCCGGAGACCCAGAAATTCCAGGTGGAAAGGGACATGAACCGACAGCTCAAGCTGCTGTTTGACCGGAACGACATCAACATTCCGTTTACCCAGGTGGTGGTGCACGAAGCCCGGCCCACAGCAAACCTGAACACGGCGTCCGGCAGCGGGGAAGAGGTCAGAAGCTTCATCGAGGAACAGCGCGAGCTTTCGCGGGGGATCGATGCGGACGAAAACCATAACTGAGCAAAGCCTTGAAATTTTGTTCTGAAAGAATCCGCAGGCAGAATCAAAACGAAAAAGGGAAAAGCACCCCGATCCGTAAGGGCGAGGTGCTTTTTTCCTGCCCTCAAACGGGTTTCGGCCCGCTTTGGCATTCGGCTGTCCCCTTCCGCGGGCAGCCGGCCGAACTGCGGGCCGGCGAAGCCGCGGCTATGCCGATTCCGGCCGAAAGTTTGTGCGGCCGTCTTTTTCGACTGTGCGGCCGTCTTTTCAGATGGCTCCGGGAAGAGCCTGTTCTTTTCAAGGTCAGCAATGCTGACTTTCCCGGGATAAGCCGACGAAAGATTTTCAGGCAGTCTGCGGAAGAGGTTGAAAACTTTCTGAAGAATATGCTATAATAAACCAAGAGAATCAGGATCAGGAGGCGGACCGATGAGCTTTGAACAGCTTCCCCTTTCCAAAGAACTGGCTGCCGCTCTGGCGGCGGCCGGAATGGTGAGGCCCACGCCCATACAGCAGAAGATGATACCGCCCGCGCTGGCCGGTTCCGACGTGCTGGCCGAAGCGCCCACCGGGACGGGCAAAACGCTGGCCTTTGGACTTCCTCTGCTGATGAAAGCCGATCCCAAAGAGCCTGCTCCCGGTGCGTTGGTGCTGGCTCCGACCCGGGAGCTGGCCGGGCAGATTGCGGGCGAACTGCAGAAATTTTCCTCCGTGACCGGCGTGCAGATCGTCCGGCTTTGTGGGGGCGAGGGGATGGGCCGGCAGCTCGAAAGGCTGGAAAGAGGAGCGCAGATCGCGGTGGGCACTCCCGGACGGGTGCTGGATCACCTCCGTCGGCGCAGCCTGGATCCGGGACGGCTTTCGCTGGTCGTTCTGGACGAGGCCGACGAACTCCTGGACATGGGGTTCGCCCCCGAAGTAAAAGAGATTCTGCATGCCGTTCCGAAGGGGAGGCAGACCCTGATGACTTCGGCCACCCTGTCCAGAGAGGTGGAAAAGCTGTCCGCGCTCTGCCAGAGCCGGCCCGTGCGGGTGCGCGCCGACCTGCGGGGGGAGAGCCTTCCGGCCGTGCGCGTCTTCGCGGTGATGCTGCGGGAAAAACAGAAATTCGGGGCCCTGAAGGCCCTGCTGAAGGAAGAGGATCTTCGCCGCTCTCTGGTGTTCTGCAACACCCGGGCGCGGGCCGAAGCCCTGTTCGGACGGCTGGATCAGGAGGGATTTTTGGTCCTGCTCCTCCACGGCGATCTCCCCCAAAGAGGGCGGGAAAGGGCCCTGGAGGCCTTCAGACGAGGGGAGGCCAATCTGCTGGTGGCCTCCGACGTGGCGGCCAGGGGGCTGGACCTGCCCGAAGTGGAGGCCGTCTTCAACTACGATTTTCCCCCGGACGAGGAGAGCTACGTCCATCGGATCGGCCGGACGGCCCGGGCCGAGCGGGAGGGGCTGGCCTTCTCCTTCGTCTGTCCGCAGGAGATCTCCCGGATGCGGCGGTGCGAGCTCTGGACCCGCCGGCCCATGGAGGAGCGGGTGATCCCCGGGCTGTCGGCCGCGCCCGGGCGGAAGGCGGCGGCCGAGGGGGCGCTCCGCTTCCGGATCGAGGGACTGCCGCTCCCCGAGGGGGAGGCCCTCCGCTGGCTGCGCCGGGAGGCCGGAATTCCGGCGGACGGGGTGATCGGCCTCTGCCGGCAGGGGGAGATCCTCTGGGCAGAGGCGGTCGCGGATGCCGAAGAGAGCCTGCTCGCCCTGGACGGCCGGGAAGCGGAGGGAAAGGTCCTGCGGATCAGCCGCACCGAGGAGCCCATGCCGGAGCGCCCTCCCCGGACAAAGGGCGGGCAGTCCTCCGCCGGGAGCGGGACGGGAAAAGAGCGCCGGCCCGCGGGAAATCCAAGGCCTGTCAGGCGGAAGCCGGGGGAATGGTACCCCTACGGGAAAAAGCCGAAAAGGCCGAGAGGGAAGAGATGAACAGTCTGAAAGGGATCCGTTTCCGGGGCGAGTTCCGGGACTACCAGCGGCGGGTGCTGGAAGGCGCGCCCCGCTTTCTGAACGACGGAAAGATCAACATCGTGGCCCCGCCGGGCAGCGGCAAGACCGTGCTGGGGCTGGAGCTCATCTGCCGGCTGGGAGAGCCCTGTCTGATCCTCTCGCCGACCACCACCATCCGGGACCAGTGGGGAGAGCGGTTCGAGTCCGGCTTTCTCCCCGAGGGGAGCGCCCTTTCGGCGTGGTTTTCCGACGACCTGACGACGCCCCGCCCCCTGACCTCGGTGACCTATCAGGCCCTGCAC
The DNA here is from genome assembly GCA_944332455.1 of uncultured Clostridia bacterium. GTDB lineage: Bacteria > Bacillota > Clostridia > Christensenellales > HGM11417 > CALVJY01. Next base: position 20,689 of record CALVJY010000001.1, on the reverse strand, counting down.
GCAGCCATGGAGGAGGAAGCCCCGCGCATGGATCTGCCCGCGCTGATGCGGGAGCGGGGGGTGCGCACCCTCTGTCTGGACGAGGCGCATCACCTCCAGAACGAGTGGCAGCGGGCGCTGGAGCGCTTCTTGACCGAGCTGCCGGAGCTGACCGTGATCTCCCTGACGGCCACTCCGCCCTATGACGCCGATCCCCCCGAGTGGGCGCGCTACACCGCGGTCTGCGGGGAGATCGACGAGGAGATCTTCGTGCCCGAGCTGGTGCGTGCGGGCGATCTTTGTCCCCATCAGGACTATCTGTACTTCACCTATCCGGCGGAGGAGGAGCTTCAGGCCCTGGCCGAACACCGCCGGCGGGCGGAGGCCTTTGTCGCGGGCTTTTTCGGGACGCCCCTGTTTTCGGCCCTGCCGGCGCGGCTGCGGGACTTCTCGCCCGCGGGCCTGGACCGGCTGTACCGGGACGCGGGCGGCGCCATCGCCCTGCTCTGTCTGCTGCGGGCCGGAAAGGCGGAGGTCCCGCCCCGGCTGATCCGCGCGATGACCGGAAGGCAAGGGCTGCCCCGGCTGACGGCCGCCCGGGCCGAGCGGGCCTTTGACTTTCTGCTGAGCGGAGAGCTCTGCGCCGAGGAGGAAAAGGAGGCGCTGAGATCGAGCCTGAAGGAGGCCGGCCTTTGGGAGCGGGGAAGGGCGGCCCTGGACCTGAACGAGGGATTAAGGCGGAAGCTGATCTCCTCGGCGGGCAAGCTCTCCGCCCTGCCCGAGATCCTCCGCTGCGAGCGGGCCGCGCTGGGCGGGGAACTCCGGATGCTGGTGCTGACCGACTACATCCGCCGGGAGAGCCTGTCCTGGGTGGGAACCGACCGCGCCTTTCACGAGATCGGCGTGGTCAGCCTGTTCGAGACCCTCCGCCGGGCCGCGCCGGATCTGCCCATGGCAGCCCTGTCCGGCTCCCTGGTCATCCTGCCCCTCCGCTGCGGCGCGCTGCTGCCGGGAGAGGTCTCCTGCACGCCGCTGGGCGACACAGGCTATGCCTCCTTTTCCTTCGGCAGCAACCGGGACAAGGTCCGGGCGGTGGGCGAGCTGTTCGGCCGGGGAGAGGTCCGGGTGCTGGTGGGGACCAAGTCCCTGCTGGGCGAGGGGTGGGATTCCCCCTGCGTCAATGCCCTGGTTCTGGCCAGCTTTGTGGGGAGCTTCATGCTCTCCAACCAGATGCGGGGCCGGGCCATCCGCGTCGACCCTTCCCGCCCCCAGAAGACGGCGAACATCTGGCATCTGGTCACGGTGGAGCCGGCCCGGGTGGTCAAAAAGGGGACCGAAAAACTCTCCGCCCTGCTGAGCGGGGAGGACGGCTCGGGGGATTCCGCCGACCTGCAGACCGCCGTCCGGCGCTTCCGCTGTTTCATCGGTCCCAATTACGAAACTTCGGCCATCGAGAGCGGCATGGAGCGGCTGACCTTTGTCCGGCCTCCCTTTGACCGCAGGGGGGTGGCGGAGATCGACCGCCGGATGCTGGCCGCGGCGGGAGACCGGGCCGCGCTGCGGGAAAAGTGGGAAAAGGGCCTCGGCGGGAAGGGGAAAACGGCGGTCGCGGGGGAGGCAGAGATCTCCCAAAAGCCCACCCGGTTCGCCATGCTCAACGTGCTGCACCTGGTCCTGGTCTCGCTGATCTGGAGCGGCCTCTGCGCCGGCCTTTTGCGGGGACTGATCCTGAGCGGATCTTCGGCCCGGCCCTTCGGCATCCTGCTCGCCTGCCTGCTGACCGCGGGCTTTCTGTGGGCGGGGGAAAAGCTCTGCCGGCGGATCGTGGTCCACTTAAGTCCCATGCGCTCGGCCAAGACCCTGGCCCGGTGCGTGCTGGAGACCTTTCAGGAGGGCGGGCTGATCGGCCCGGAGGCCGCCCTGGCGGTCGAGTGCGACGAGCAGGGGGTCGCGGCCGAATTTTCCCTCAAAAACGCCTCCGTGCATGAGCAGAATCTCTTCGCGCAGGCGGCGGCCGAGCTGTTCTCGCCCATCCGCAACCCCCGCTTTCTGCTGATCGGCCGGGGCCTGCCGGGCTTCCGCTATGCCTGTTCCCTGGCCTGTCCCTCGGCCATCGGGGAGGACAAAAAGCTGGCCGGGATCCTGGCCGCCCGCCTCAAAAAGAACATGGGGCGCATGGAGGTGGTCTACACCCGCACCGAAAAGGGCCGCGCCCTCATCCTCAAGTGCCGGAACCGTTCCCTGGTCACCTTAAACAGGCGCTTCCTCGACCCCAGACAAAAGGTCTCCCGCTGGGAATGAAGGCGGGAAAAACAAAAAACGCCCGCCGGCCAGGAAAACCGGACGGGCGCAGTAAAAAAATTCCCCGGCGGGCTGCCCGCCGGGGAAATTTTCTATTGTCAAAGAAAAAGAACAGCGCGATTTTTAGATTGCGCTGTTCTTTTTTACCGTCTGTTCTGTCCGTAATTTACCGCCTGTTCTGCCCGGAGGAAGCCGGCCTTGGGGCCAGGAAGGAGTAGAACTGACAGCAGAGATTGCCGTTGTACAGCTTGCGGCGGCGGTCGGCGGGGCGGCCCCAGCAGCCCTCGAGATCGAGGGGGGAGAGCAGGTAAAAGCACCAGTCGGGAAGCCGGGCCGCGGCGCGGGCGTAATCCCGCATCAGGGCCAGCGCCTCCCGCTCATCGGACAGCCGCTCGCCGTAGGGCGGATTGGAAACGGCAACTCCCCGGGCGAGGCCGGAGGAAAAATGCCGGGCGTCGGCCCGGAAAAAGCGGACAAAGGGGGCCACCCCGGCCTCCCGGGCGTGGACCTCGGCCAGCTCGAGCTGCCCCGGGTCGAGGTCGGAGCCGAAAATTTCGGCCTCGGGCCGGACCTCCCCGGCCTCGGCCTCCTCGACCAGGCGGTCAAAGAGAGCGCGGTCAAAGCAGGGCCAGTGCAGAAAGTCGAAGTCCCGCTTTTTTCCCGGGGCCATGCGGCAGGCCGCCATGGCCGCCTCGACGGGCAGGGTGCCCGTGCCGCAGAAGGGGTCGGCGAAGGGGCGGGAGGGGTTCCACACCGACAGGGCCACCAGGGCGGCGGCCAGCGTCTCCTTTAAGGGCGCCTGACCGGTCAGCTTCCGGTAGCCCCGCCGGTGCAGACCCGCCCCCGAGGTGTTCAAAAGCAGGGTGCCCACGTCTTCGCAAAGGGAGATCTCCAGCTCGAAGCGGGGCCCGGTCTCGGGCAGGGAACGAAGTCCCCGGCGGGAAAAGGCCTCGGCCACCGCCTTTTTGGTGACCGATTGCAGGGCGCTGTGGGCGAACAGGGCGCTCTTTTGGCTGGCCGCCCTCACCGTGACGGCCGCGTCGTCCGGAAGCAGGGAAAAATCGGTGTTCCGGACCCCCTCGAACAGTTCGTCGAAGGTGGCCGCCGGAAAGCGCGACAGCACCACAAACACCCGGTTAGCCGTCCGCAGATGCAGGTTGCAGCGGGCGACCGTCTCCAGCGTGCCGAAAAAAGTCAGTTTGCCGTTGTGCGCGGGGGCCTTGTCCACGCCCAGGGAAACAAGTTCCCGCCGGACGACGGCCTCCAGCCCGGAGGCGGCCGACACCGCAAGTTCCAGAGTCTGCATGACGATCTCCCCAAAGTTTTTCCCCTCCATTATAGCACATTTCGCCCCGCAAGACAAGAAGGCTGGGGGAGGCGGGCGGGAATTTCGTTGCCCGGCGTTTGCGCTTTACAAACGGGGGAAGATGTGGTAAAATAGTAAAAGACATTCAATCCGGCTTTCAAAGCGAGGAAAAACCATGAAGACCCTGATTCTCTACACCACCCTGTACGGCGCCACCAAAGCCTGCGCCGAGGAACTTGCCGGCCTTCTGGGCGAGGCAGACCTTCTGGCCGTCTCCAAAAAGGCCCGCCCGGATCTTTCGGCCTACGACGGCGTCATCGTGGGCAGCCCGGTCTACATGAACGCCCTGCCCAAGCCCATGAAGCAGTTTCTGGACGCGTATGAGTTCGACCTGCTCGAAAAAAAGCTGGGCATCTTTTTGTGCTGTTCCAACGCCAAGCGCTTCGAAAAATATCTGCCCTACTGCTTCTCCTTCGACCTGCTGGAAAAGGCCGAGGTCAAGGAGTGCTTCGGGGGCATCCTGGAGGAGGACAAGCTCCGCTTCTGGCACCGGATGATCACCAAGGCCATCCGCAAGCAGGCCTCGGCCCCGCCGCCCGAGGCCGTCATTCTGCACGAGAACATCAAAAAGTTTGCGGCGCTCTGGAAGGGGGAGCCCTACTTCCCGCCCGAGCCGGAGCCGGCCCCCGCCTCCCCGGCCGAAGAGGCCGGAGGCTCCTCCCAGACTGAAGAGGGCGGAAGCTCCTCCCCGACCGGAGGGGAAGGCGCCTGAGACCGGAGGGGATGGCGCATAAAAAGAGGGCGCAGAGGCACACTTTCAGAAAAGCCCGACGGGGCAAAGGAGGTGTGTAGCATGTCGGGAAGAACCAAACAGACCCGCAAGGACCGCGACAACATGATCCAGGCCCTCAAGGATTCCGAGCCCATCCGACCCAAGGGCCGGAAAAAGTGAGGCCGGAAGGAGAACGATGAAACATTTTCAGATCGATTTGAGTGAGCTTTACCCCGCGCTGGAGGGCATTTCCACCCCGCTGTCGGCCTATCTGCCCGACTTTTCCCCCGAAGTTTCCCGCCTGATCCGCCGTCCGGCCGTCATCATCTGTCCGGGCGGGGGGTATCAGGGGCTTTCGGACCGGGAGGGGGAACCTTTGGCCCTCCGGCTGATGGGGCAGGGCTTCCAGGCCTTTGTGCTGCGCTATGCCCTGGCGCCCGATCATCACTATCCCACCCAGCTTTATCAAGTCGCGGCCGCGATGGACTTTGTGCGCAGCCATGCCGCCGAAAACCGCACCGGCAAAACGGCCGTCATGGGGGCCTCGGCCGGCGGACACCTGGCCGCCATGCTGGCCACCCTGCACGCCGATCCCGGCCTTTTGCGGGCCTTCGGGAAGAAGGCGGGGGATTTCCGGCCGGACGCCGCCGTGCTCAGCTATCCCGTCATCACCTCCAAGGCCGGACTGACCCACGGGGGAAGCATCCAAAACATCAGCGGCGGGGACGAAAAGATCGCCGCCTTCCTCTCGCTGGAGGAGCGGGTGACCGCCGACACCCCGCCCTGTTTTTTGTGGCACACCATGGCCGACGACTGCGTGCCGGTCGAAAACAGCCTGATGTTTGCCGCCGCCCTGCGGAGGCAGGGGGTACCCTTTGAATTACATATCTTCGAGCAGGGCGGACACGGCTACTCGCTGGCCGACTTCACCACCGATCCCGGAAACGGCCTGCTGCCCAACGATCCCCACATCGCCCGCTGGGAAAAGATGATGGTCGAATGGCTGAAAAAGCGGGGCTTCGATTTCGGGAACTGAGAACGAAAGGAGAGAACCGTCATGGAACGAACCATCAAAGTCACGGGGCGGGGACAGGTCCGCCTCAAACCCGACCTCATCCGGCTGCAGATCGGACTGAAGGGGGTAAAAAAGACCTATGCCGAAACGCTGGCCCTCTCCGGGCAGACCCATGCCGATCTGAAGGCCGCCCTCGCGGCCGCCGGCTTTTCGCCCGAGGCCCTGAAGACCACGGGCTTCGAGATCAACACCAAGTACGAGAACGTCCGGGGGGAGAACGGCGAGTGGAGACAGGTCTTTGCCGGCTATGAGTTTGCTCACAGTCTGAAGCTGGAGCTGGCCCCCGAGGGAGAGCTGGGCCGGGCCGCCGCCGCGCTGGAGGACTGCGGGCCCTCCGACCTCTCCTTCGTCTACACCGTCCGGGACCCTTCGTCCGCCCGGGAGGAACTGCTGAAAGAGGCCGCGGCCGACGCCCGCCGAAAGGCCGAGGTCCTGGCCGGGGCCTCCGGCGTCCGGCTGGGGGAACTGCTCACCGTGGAGTACGCCTTCGGTCCCCGTCCGGCGGAGAGCCGGGCCATGACCCTGCGGGCGGCTCGGGCAGCCGAGGCCGATCTGGACTTCTGTCCGGACGAGATCGAGCTGTCCGATTCGGTGGCCATGACCTGGGCCATCGGCTGAGCGGGGGGCGAAGGGCCGTCTGAAAAGACGGCGAAAGCCAAAAGTCCGTTCCGCCTTTATTCCGCCGTCAGCCGTCCGTTCCGGTTTTCCGAAGCTGCGGGGGCTGTACGGTCCCGGAAAGAGTTTCGGACGAGAGGGCCGGCCCTGCCGGGAAGGAGCCTTTTGCCGGAGGGGGGAGAGGATTCGGGGAAAATCGTAGAAAGGGAGAGAGCAGCCGTGAAGAGGAGCAAGCCCCCCATTTCCGTGCGGGAGGTCCGGGACTATTTCAGGACCGGAGGCAAACTGAACCCCGAGGATATGCCCTTTTGCGACAGGGTGCTGGAGGAGGGGAGTTTTCGGGCCAGGATGTATCTGGCCCTCTTCATCCACTTTCACCCCTCCGAATCCGGCTTCCGCGTCCTCCGGATGATGCTGGAGGACAAGGATCTCCGCGTCCAGCTGGCCGCGGTGGACTTTTTCCGCGCCTGCCGGGACCCTGCGGTCTACGGCCTGATGCTGGAAAAGGCCCAAAGCCCCGACTTTCAGATCCGGGGCGCCGCCATGCTGACGGCCATCACCCAGCCCGGTCTGCAGGCCGGAGATCTGAAGGAGTTCTTTTACTGCGAACCCAACAAGTACGGCAAACTGATCGCCTGTTACGGGATGCTGAAACTGGGCGTGGAGCGGCCCTACCTGAAGTTTCTCCGCCGCAGTCTGCGGAGCGCCTCGCTGCTGCAGAAGGAGACCGTGATGTATGTCTTCGAGGAGCTGCTCAGCCCGGAGTGGGCCCAGCTTTTTTACGACGACGTGGCCGAAGTGCTCTGCCGGCAGTCCGATCTGCACCTGGCCCTGCGGATGGAGGGCTTTCTGCGCCGGCTGGAGGCCGATCCCGCCCTGGAAGTGCAGCCCCGGCCCTGGAATCTCGGTCCCAGGGCGCTGGCCCGGATCCCGGTCGAGGAGGGGAGCGCGTACTACCGCGGCGTCCTGCTCCGGCAGATCCAGACCGGCAGGACGGGGGATCAGCTGGAAAACATGACCGCCCTACTTGCCCGCTTCGGGGAACCCTCCGGACCTGCAAAAGAGGAGGGGGAAAAAAGGCCGGAGGCCGGCTGAGCGCCGGGCGGAAACTTCCGGTGCGCTTGATATATAGGCTCCACCGGGCTTTACGCTCGGTTTTTATCGGGGCGGGAACTTGCGGAAGTGCGCTTGAAACAGAGTGAAAAAGCCCTCCCCGGCGTCGGAAAGATCGGCCGGGAGAGGGCTTTTTGAGTGATATTTTGGCTTGCAGCCAAAGTGATATTTTGACTTGCCGTCAAAGTTATATTTTCAGCCTTGCGGCTGAAAGTTTTATTTTGGCCTTCGGCCAAAGTTGTATTTGATCTACGATCAAATTTGAGGCCAAAGCAATATATTTGACTGTTGCCCAGAGAGTTTTGGGCGTTCAGGGAGCGCCTCAGGCGCCACAGCTTCTCCCGGAGGGAGAAAGAATACTTTGCGAAGCAAAATATAATTTGCCGCAAGGCAAATCTCACTTGCCGAAGGCAAATATAACTGCCATTAAGGCCTTCGAAGGCAAATAAAAAAACTGCGGAGCGGCGATCAATTCGGATCGCCGCTCCGCTCAAATCAGTTTATTTGCTGTCCGCTCAGTTCATCTGCTGTCCGCCGGTGACGTTGATGGCCTGGCCGGTCATGTAGGCGCTCAGGTCGGAGGCCAGAAAGACCATGACGTTTTCGATGTCCTCGTATTCGCAGCTCCGCTTCATGGGGACCTGGTTGATGTACTTTTCCCGGATCTTCTCCTCGGTGGTGTTCTGGTTGGCGGCGTACTGCTTGAACAGGCTGTTGACCCACAGGGGGGAGTTCAGCAGGTTGCCGGGGCAGATGGCGTTGACCCGGATGTTGTACTCGGCGAACTCCAGGGCCAGGCTCTGGGTCAGGCCCACGCCGCCGAACTTGGAGGAGGCGTAGGCGCCGTTCTTGTAGCTGCCCTTTTTGCCGCTCTTGGAGTTGATCTGGATGATGCTGCCCGACTTCTTTTCGATCATCATGGGGGCGAAGGCCTTGACGGTGTTGAAGTAGCCGTTCAGGTTGACGTCGGTGACCAGCTTGAAGGTCTCGGGGGAGAGCTGGAAGATGTCCCCGCTCTTGGCGATGGCGGCGTTGCAGACCAGAATGTCCACTCCGCCGTAAAGGGCCTTGATCTGGTCGGCGGCGGCCTTCAGGGTGTCGTACTTGGTGACGTCGCAGGCAAAGGCCGAGGCCTTTTTCAGCTTGTTCGCCACCGCCTGGGCGCCCTCGATGTTGATGTCCAGCACCGCCACGGTGCAGCCCTCGCGGTCCAGGCGAAGGGCCAGCGCTTCCCCGAGGCCCTGGCTGGCGCCGGTGACCACGGCAACTTTTCCGTTCAGATCGATCTGACTCATGACATAATCCTCCTTGCGCCCGCGGGCGCTTTTGTTTCTCTCCTATTCTAGCACAAAGCGGCGCAAAAATCAAATGTTGTCGGGGAGGAAAGGAAGATGAAATTTTTCGTCCCCGGTTTTTGCAAATCAGGTCGCAAAAGTGGGCTGAAACACTTTACAAAAAGATCGGATTGTGGTAAAATAGAGGCAGTACCTCAAGCTGGGCCCGCACGGGACTCCGCCGGCTCGCTCGGTCTGAGGCGAATTTTTTTCATGGAGGAACCACGAACATGAGAACCAAGGCGGAAATCATCAAGGAATTCGGCCGCAAGGAGGGGGACACCGGATCTCCCGAGGTGCAGATCGCCCTTTTGACCGAGCGCATCAACCACCTGAACCAGCATTTCGAGAAGAACAAGAAGGACTTTCACTCCCGCCGCGGGCTGCTGAAAATGGTCGGCGCGCGCCGCGGACTGCTGGATTACCTCAAGAAGACGGACATCGAGCGTTACAGGGAGATCCTGGTCAAGCTGGATCTGAGAAAGTAAAAATCGCAGCCGGGACGGAGCGGAATTTTTTTCGCTCCGTTTTTGCCTTTCTTTTCGGAGAAAACCGGGCGAAAGACGACCTTTTTTGTGTCAAAAGAGGGGTCAAACTGCGGGCGTTTGATCTCTGTTTTGAGGCAAAAAATGTTATCTTCCGTTCGGCCTCAATAAAAAATTTCAAGGGCTTTCTGCCCGAAACGGAGGATTCATGAATTACAGGGTTTTTGAAACCGTGATCGGCGGACGCAAGGTCACCGTCGAGACGGGCAAGTACTGCGAACAGGCCTCGGGCTCCTGCCTGGTCCGCTGCGGCGAGACCGCCGTCATGGTCAACGTCACCATGGCCGCCGCCCCCCGCGAGGGCATGGACTACTTCCCCCTCGGCGTGGACTTCGAGGAAAAGATGTATTCGGTGGGCAAGATCCCCGGCGGCTTCAAGCGCCGGGAGGGCCGCCCCTCGGACAAGGCCATTCTGGTCTCCCGTCTGATCGACCGGCCCCTGCGCCCCCTCTTCCCCAAGGGACTTTACAACGACGTCAACGTGGTGGCCACCGCAATGTCGGTGGAACCCGACATCCCCCCCGAGATCTACGCCATGATCGGCAGCTCGGTGGCGCTGACCATTTCGGACATCCCCTGGGCCGGCCCGACCGGCGCCGTGGTGGTGGGCCTGGTGGACGGCGAGTACGTCATCAATCCCGACAGCGAGCAGCGTAAAAAGAGCCGCCTGCACCTGTCGCTGGCCGGCACCAAGGACGCCGTCATGATGGTGGAGGCCGGCGCTCAGGAGATCTCCGAGGAGGAGATGATCGGCGCCATCCTCTTCGGCCACGAGGAGATCAAAAAGATCTGTCAGTTCATCGAGGGCATCCGGGCCGAGATCGGCAAGCCCAAGCGGGAGATGGAGCTGTACCACGTGCCCGAGGAGATCGACAAGGCCGTGCGCGAGTACGCCGACGAGATGCTGACCAAGGCGCTGGACACCTTTGACCGCCAGCAGCGGCAGGCCAACGAGGACGAGGTCAACGAGAACGTGCAGGCCCACTTCGCCGAGATCTTCCCCGACAAGAAGAAGGAGATCAACGACGCCCTTTACTACATGACCAAGGAAAAAGTCCGCGCCCGCATCCTCAACGAGGGCATCCGTCCGGACGGCCGCAAGACCACCGAGGTCCGGCCGATCTGGTGCGAGCACGGCATCCTGCCCCGGGTCCACGGCAGCGCGGTGTTCACCCGCGGCCAGACCCAGGTGCTGAACGTCACCACCCTGGGCACCGTTTCGGACGCCCAGAAGCTGGAGGGGCTGGACGACGAGACCTCCAAGCGCTACATGCACCACTACAACTTCCCGCCCTATTCCACGGGGGAGGCCAAGCCCATGCGCAGCCCCGGCCGCCGCGAGATCGGTCACGGCGCCCTGGCCGAGCGGGCCCTGCTGCCCGTGCTCCCCAGCGAGGAGGAGTTCCCCTACGTCATCCGCACCGTCTCCGAAGTGCTGTCCTCCAACGGCAGCACCTCCCAGGCTTCGGTTTGCGCCTCCACCCTCTCCCTGATGGACGCCGGCGTGCCCATCAAGGCGCCGGTGGCCGGCGTGGCCATGGGCCTGATCAAGGACGAGCAGACCGGCAAAGTGGTGGTCCTGACCGACATCCAGGGCCTGGAGGACTTCCTGGGCGACATGGACTTCAAGGTGGCCGGCACCGAAAAGGGCATCACCGCCATCCAGATGGACATCAAGATCAAGGGCATCGACGAGGCCATTCTCCGTCAGGCCATCGCCCAGGCCAGAGAGGGCCGCATGCACATCATGGGCAAGATGCTGGAGTGCCTGCCCCGGCCCAACGCCGAGCTGGGCAAGTACGCCCCCCGCATCATCAGCTTTACCATCGATCCCGACAAGATCCGCGAGGTCATCGGCAGCGGCGGCAAGGTCATCAACAAGATCGTCGAGGAGACCGGGGTCAAGATCGACATCGAGGACGACGGCCGGGTGTTCATCGCCTCGCCCAACACCGAGCAGGCCGAGCGGGCCAAGGGCATCATCATGGGCATCGCCCGGGATCCCGAGGTGGGCGACCTTTACATCGGCAAGGTGGCCCGGATCATCCCCATCGGCGCCTTTGTGGAGCTGGCTCCCGGCAAGGACGGCATGATCCACATCTCCAAGCTGGCCCCCCACCGGGTGGAAAAGGTGGAGGACGTGCTCTCCATCGGCGACACCGTCAAGGTGGAAGTCATCCGCCTCAGCGAAAAGGGCATCGACCTCAAGCTGCTGGAGATCATCAACGAATAAGACTTCCCGCATTGCGTCAAAATAGAGAAGGGAGGCTGTGTAGAACTCAACCGATGTTTTATGCAGCTTCCCTTTTTCGCCTTTCTCTCCGGCCCTTTCCGCTCTTTTGTCCGTAACTTTCCGTAGGTTCCGGCTTTTCAGGCCCTGTCCAGGCTTTTCCGCTCTCTTGTCCCGGCCTTTTCTCGGCCCTGTCCGGACTTTTCCCGTCTGTCGGCCCGCTCTTTTCGCCTTTCTCCCCGGCTCTTTCGCCTCCTTCCGGGCATAGTTCCCGCTCTTTTGGCATAAGTTGAAAAAAAGAGTTTTTTTAAGGCGGACTTTCGCGCGGCGGGGCCTTATGGCGGCCCCGAAGGAAGATCGTGCGGACCGCCTCAGGGAGGAGGAGATGGAAAAGGCAAGGCGCTACCTGTGGGTCAACTTCGTGCTGCTGGGCCTTGCGGTCGGGGTGTTCGCCCTGGCCTTTGGCGGCCGGGTGATGTCGGTGTTTTCGCCCCCGGCGGTCACCCCGATCTACCGGGGCAATGAGCAAAAACCCCGGGTCTCGCTGATGATCAACGTCTATTGGGGGGAGGAATTCTTGCCCGATATGCTGGACGTGCTGGACGAGTTCGGGGTCAAGTGCACCTTCTTCATCGGCGGGTGCTGGGCCGAAAAAAATCCGGCGCTGCTGGAGGAGATCGCGCTCCGGGGACACGAGCTGGGCAATCACGGCTACTTCCACATCGACCACAAGTCGGCCTCCTACGCCAAGAACAAGGAGGAGATCCTGGTGACCGAGCGGCTGATCGAGGCCGTCACCGGGAAAAAGACCAACCTGTTCGCCCCGCCCTCGGGGGCCTTTTCCGCCGACACCCTGACGGCGGCCGACCACCTCGGCTACCGCATCATCATGTGGAGCCGGGACACCATAGACTGGCGGGACAAGGATCCCGATCTGGTCCTGACCCGATGCACCCGGGACATCAAAAACGGGGAACTCATCCTCATGCACCCCACCGAGCACACCTTAAAGGCCCTGCCGGCGGTGCTGGCCTCCCTGAAAGAGCAGGGCTTTTCGGCGGTCACGGTCAGCGAGAATCTGGAGGAGAGCCCTCAGCCCGGGGGCGCGGTCTAGGGCGCTTTCAGACAAAAAAAGCGTCTTTGCAGCGGAAGAAGGCGAGGGAAGGAACAGTAAAAACAGAACAGAGGAAAATCAGCTATGGAACAGATCAAAAGATATCCCAACGGACTTCGGGTGGTGCTGTGTCAGACGCCCGGATTGTTTTCGGTCTCCACCGGCATCTACGCCGGGGTAGGCAGCGCGGACGAGACGGAGGGGGAGAACGGCATCTCTCACTTCATCGAGCACATGATGTTCAAGGGAACCCGAAAGAGGTCGGCCTTCGAGATCGTGGACGCGGTGGACTCCATCGGCGCGCAGATCAACGCCTTCACCACCAAGGAGTGCACCTGCTACTACACCAAGTCCACCCTGGACCACTTCGAGACCACGCTGGAGATCCTCTCCGATCTGGTCTTCCACTCGGTGTACGCCGAGGAGGAGATGGAGCGGGAAAAGGGGGTGGTCCGGGAGGAGATCTCCATGGTGGAGGACACCCCGGACGATCTGGTCAGCGATCTGCTGGCCAGGGCCTGCTTCGGCGATCATCCCCTGGGGCGGCCCATCCTCGGCCCGGCCGAAAACGTGAGCGCCTTCACCCGGAACCAGCTGTTCGCCTACGTCAAAAAGAACTATCAGCCCGCCGATCTGGTGCTGTCGGTGGCCGGAAATCTGACCATGGCGGAAGTGGAGCGCTGTGTGGAAAAGGTGCTGCTCCCCAACCTGCCGGACAGCCCCGGCACTTCGCCCGAGCGGAAGGCGGCCCCTCTCCGGGGGCCTGAGACGGTGTTCAAGGTCAAGGAGAACGAGCAGACCAATCTGATGCTGGCCTTTCCCGGGCCCAGCTTCGACGACCCCCGGACCAACGAATTCGCCCTGCTGAACAGCGTGTTCGGCGGGGGCATGAGTTCCCGGCTCTTCCAGACCGTCCGGGAGAAAAAGGGGCTGGCCTATTCGGTCTACTCCTACCCCAGCGCCTACCAGAAAAACGGGCTGTTCACCGTCTATGCCGGGGTCAGCCCCAAAAACGCCGAGGCCTGCGTGCGGACCATCGCCGAGGAGATCCGCCGGTTTTCCCGGGAGGGCATCACCCGGCAGGAATTCGAGCGGGGCAAGGAGCAGCTGAAGTCCGCCTTCGTGTTCGGACAGGAAAACACCGCCACCATCATGAGCGTGTACGGCAAGTACCTGCTGATGACGGACAAGCTCTTTTCCATGGAGGACAAGGTGAAAAAGATCGCCGATCTGGACTACGACCGGGTGCAGAGCCTGGCCGCCGAAATGTTCGATCTGTCGCACGCGGCGGCGGCCTACGTCGGCCCCGAACTTTCGCAGGACCTGGTCAAACTGCTGGACTGAGCAAGGCGGGCGGACATCTGTTGCCCGGCGTTACTGCCTCCGTGGTCGAGCTGCCGGATGGAGCAAGGCGGGCGCCGTGAAAACAAAGGCGGGAGCCGTGAAATAAATTTTACGAGAGGGACCTATGAAAAAACTCATCGAAGAACACGAGCTGGACGGCATGGACAAGCTGGATGTGATCTTCCACATGCAGCGGAAATTTGACGAGGACGTGGCCAAAAACCGCGGCATCGAGTGGACCAGCGGGGAGTGGATCCAGAAGCAGACCCTGGCCATGATCTCGGAGCTGGCCGAGCTGCTGGCCGAGGTCAATTTCAAGTGGTGGAAAAACCCCAAACCCGTGGACGCCGCCGCGGTCAAGGAGGAGCTGGTGGACATCCTGCACTTTTTCGTGGGCATGTGTCTGCGGGCGGGCATGACCTCGGAGGAGATGTACAGGATCTACCTGGCCAAGAATGAGGAAAATTTCAAGAGGCAGTACGGAGAGTCAGCCAAGAAAGGATACGAACTGGATCCCAAAGCTTAAAGCCGATCCGGTCTGACAAAAGTCAAAGGGCCCGTCCCGTGTTTTGCGGGGCGGGCCCTTTTGTCGTGCGCCGTTGCGCCGTGAGAATATGCTGCCGGCCGCGAACAGGTTCCGGGACGAAGAGCGGTGCCCTCGTCATGCCAGGCTCCGGGGCGAAGCCCGGGGCCTTGTCATGCCGGGCCCCGTTCTTTCAGAATGTCAAAAAAGTCAAAAGCTCCGGATCTGCCGGCCGAAGGGCGTTTGGCGAGATGACAGCTTTTTTGGGCCGCCGCGGAAGGGAGGCAGGCGCTTTCGGACCGCTCCGGCCCTCCTTTTTGCGCTTTTTCTTGAATAATTATTCATTATTGCTGATAATTATTCATTTTTTAAGAAATCAGGCAAACTTGTATCTGTTTTTTGTGTATAAATTTGTTTAAAAGCGATTGCAAAAGGGAAAAAAATATGTTATACTAGATAGCGGGATCTCTCTCTGACCCTTTCAAAAAGGGGGTTCGGCCGCCCGCTGCGGCGCGCTGCTCTTCGGGCGGGAGATCCGCTCCCGTCATCCTGAGGGAAGAGAAAGTTTCCGCCCGGATCTTCCCGGGGAAGTTCCCTTTTTCAGGCATGGACGGAAAAGCTCCGCTCCCGGCGGGTTTTCCGGCAGAGATCCGGAAAGAGACCGCCCGCGGGAACGGGACACCAAAGACGGAGGTAAAGACAGAGGAAATGGCGCAGCATTACGACGCAAAAGATATAAAGGTGCTGGAGGGGCTGGACGCGGTGCGCATGCGTCCGGGTATGTACATCGGCACCACCGGAGTCAAGGGTCTCCACCACATCCTGTGGGAGATCGTGGACAACGGCATGGACGAGGCGGCCAACGGCTATGCCACCCGGATCACGGTCACCCTAAATCCGGACGGCAGCGCCACCGTGACCGACGACGGGCGGGGCATCCCGGTGGACATCCATCCCCAGCTGAAGGTCTCGGGGGTGGAGGTGGTCTTCACCCAGCTCCACGCCGGCGGCAAGTTCTCGGACGAAAACTATTCCTACTCGGGCGGCCTGCACGGGGTGGGCGCCTCGGTCACCAACGCCCTCTCCGAATGGCTGAACGTGGAGGTGTGCAAAAACGGCAAAAAGTACCGGGCCGAGTTCCACTCTTTTTTGGACGACAAGGGCAAAATGCACTCCGGCGAGGTCAAAATGCCCTTAAAGGAGATCGGCCCCGCCGACGTTCCGCACGGCAGCAAGATCACCTTCAAGCCGGACGCCCGGGTGTTCGAGACCGTCAACTTCTCCTTCGAGGTCATCTCCAAGCGGCTGAAGGAAATGGCCTTCCTCAACCGGGGGGTGGAGATCAGCCTGACCGACAACCGCGAGCCGGACGATCCGGTGGAGCGGGTCTACAAGTACGAGGGGGGCATCAAGGACTTTGTCCGCTACCTCAACGAGAACAAGACCCCGCTGTTTGCCGACCCCATCTACCTGTCCGGCAAGAAGGACGACATGCAGGTGTTCGCGGCCATCCAGTACAACGACTCCTACACCGAAAGCGTGTTCTCCTACGTCAACAACATCAACACCTCGGAGGGCGGCACCCACGAGACCGGTCTGCGCACCGCCCTGACCAAGTCCTTCAACGACTATGCCCGCGCTTCAGGGGTGCTGAAGGATAAGGACGCCAACTTCCTGGGCGAGGATTTCCGGGAGGGACTGACCGCGGTGATCTCGGTCAAGATGAAAAACGTCCAGTTTGAGGGCCAGACCAAGACCAAGCTGGGCAACCCCGAGGCCCGGCCGGTGGTGGAGAGCATCATCACCGAGCAGCTGGCGGCCTACACCGCCGACAAGGCCAACGCCGGGGTGATGGACGCCATCATGAAAAAGGCGGCCTCGGCCGCCCGGGTGCGGGAGGCCGCCCGCAAGGCCAAGGAGATCACCAGGCAGAAGAACAGCATCGAAAACGCCACCCTGGTGGGCAAGCTGTCCAGCTGCACCGGCAAAAAGCCGGAGCTGAACGAGCTGTTCATCGTGGAGGGCGACTCGGCCGGCGGCTCGGCCAAGCAGGCCCGGGAGCGGAGCTTCCAGGCCATCCTGCCCCTCAAGGGCAAGCCGCTGAACGCCGAGAAAAAGCGGATCGACCAGGTGCTGGCCAACGACGAGATCCGCACCATCATCAGTGCACTGGGCACCGGCATCGGGGAGGACTTCGACATCTCCAACCTGAAGTACTACAAGGTCATCATTTTGTCGGATGCCGATCAGGACGGGGCCCACATCCGGGCCATTTTGCTGACCTTCTTCTACCGCTACATGAAGGAGCTGATCTCGGAGGGACACGTCTACATCGGCCTGCCCCCCCTGTACAAGGTGGCCAAAAAGGACGCCGTGGTCTATGCCTACGACGACAAGGCCCTGGAGGAGAGCAAGCAGAAATTGGGCCGGGGATGCACCATCCAGCGCTACAAGGGGCTGGGGGAGATGAACCCCGAACAGCTGTGGGAGACCACCATCGACCCCAAGCGCCGCACCCTTTTGCAGGTGACCATCGAGGACGCCGCCGAGGCCGAGACCCTGATCTCCACCCTGATGGGGGACAACGTCGAGGCCCGCAAGGCCTACCTGTCCGAGTGGGCGGACTTCAACAAGGACGATTCCTTTGCGGACGTCGTCAAGCTGGACTAGGGAGGGACTGACCGATGGCAGAGAAAGATAAGAACGAAAACAAAGTGGAGATCGCCAAGAGCTCCGATCTCATCCAGAAGCCCCTGGAGGAAGTGCTGCACGACTCCATGATCCCCTACGCCGAGCACGTCATCTTGGACCGCGCTCTGCCCCGGGTGGAGGACGGCCTGAAGCCCGTGCAGCGCCGCATCCTGTACGCCATGTACGACATGGGCATCACCCCGGACAAGCCCTACCGCAAGTCCGCCCGTATCGTGGGCGAGTGCCTGGGCAAGTACCACCCCCACGGCGACAGCTCAGTCTACGACGCCATGGTCCGCATGGCCCAGCCCTTCAACATGAGCATGGTGCTGGTGGACGGCCACGGCAACTTCGGCTCGGTGGACGGGGACTCCGCAGCCGCCATGCGGTACACCGAGGCCCGGCTGGCCCCCCTGGCGCTGGAGCTGCTGCGGGACATCGACAAGGAGACCGTCCGCTTCAGCCTGAACTTCGACGACACCACCAAGGAGCCGGACATGCTGCCCGGCCGCTTCCCCAACCTGCTGGTCAACGGGGCCTACGGCATCGCGGTGGGCCTGGCCACCAACATCCCCCCCCACAATCTGGCCGAGGTCATCGACGGGGTGACCGCCATGATCGACAATCCGGACATCACGTTAAAGCAGATGATGAAGATCATCAAGGGGCCGGATTTCCCCACCGGGGGCTACGTGGTGGCAACTGACCTCGAAAAGGCCTACGAGACCGGCCGGGGCAAGGTGCTGATCCGGGCCAAGGTCTCCATCGAGTCGGACGCCAACGAAAAGAAGAACATCGTCATCCACGAACTGCCCTTCCAGGTCAACAAGGCCAGGCTTCTGGAAAAGATCCTGGCCCTGAAGGAGGAGAAAAAGGACCAGCTGGCCGGCATTTACGACATCTGCGACGAATCCGACCGCAACGGCATGCGGGCGGTCATCAAGGTCCGCAAGGACGCCGATCCCAAGGAGATCTTGAAGATCCTCTTCAAGTCCACCGACCTCGAGACCAGCTTCGGCATCAACATGGTGGCCATCGCCGACGGCAAGCCCCAGCAGATGGGCCTTCTGGACATCCTGTACTACTACATCAACTACCAGCGCGAGGTCATCCTAAAGCGCACCCGCTTCCAGCTGGCCGAGGCCAAGGAGCGGGAGCACATCCTGGAGGGCCTGCTGATCGCCGTCCGCAACATCGACGAGGTCATCCGCATCATCAAGAGCAGCGCCAACGTGGGGGAGGCCAGGACCCGCCTGCGCGAGCGCTTCGCCCTGTCCGAGCGCCAGGCCAACGCCATTCTGGACATGCGCCTGGCCCGGCTGACCAGCCTGGAAATTTACAAGCTGGAGCAGGAACTCAAGGAGGTGCAGGAGCTCATCCGCTACCTGCAGGGCATTTTGGACAGCAAGAAAAAGCAGCTTCAGGTCATCAAGGACGAGCTGTACGAGATCAAGCGCAAGTACAAGGAAAACCGCCGCACCACCGTCATCGGCTCGGTGGACGACATCGAGATCTCCAGCGACACCGACGCGCCCACGGTGGGCGACTTTGCCGTGGTCTGCAACGCCAACGGCTCCTTGAAGCGGGTGCCGGCCAAGAACTTCGGCATGTCCAACCGGACCATCTCCGAGCGGGCCACCCTGAACGAGGTCGCGGTCTGCCTGGCCGAGACCCGTTCCGACCGCCGGCTGTGGCTGTTCACCAATCTGGGCAACTGCCACAAGATCGAGGTCTCCGACCTGCCCGAGTGCCGCTGGCGGGAGAAGGGCCAGCCCTTAAAGGCGCTGGTCCCCTCTGCCGAGGAGGGCGAGCGGGCGGTGGCCTTCTTCCCGGTGGGCGAGACCTTCCCGACCGGGCACCTGCTGTTCTTCACCCGGGCCGGCTACGTCAAAAAGACGGAGTGGGCCGAGTACGATGTGGTCCGCAACTCCTTCCAGGCCATCAAGCTGAAGGAGGGGGACGAGCTGATCGGGGTGGAGCAGGACCGCCCGGACACCACCCTGCTGTTCATCACGGCCGGCGGCTTCTGCCTGCACGCCGAAAAGGGCGATCTGCCCGTGCAGGGCCGGGTGGCCGGAGGCGTCCACGGCATCAACCTGAACGACTTCGACGAGACCCTGTACGCCGGGCAGGCCGACAAAAAGACTCAGATGTTCGCGGTCACCGAAAAGGGCTACTTCAAAAAGGTCAACCTGAGCACGGTGGAGTCCATCGCCCGCTACCGCAAGGGGGTCAAGCTGATCGACCTCGGCAAGGACAACGGCCTCCGCCTGAGCTTTGCCACCGCCCTCGAAAAGGACAAGGAGACCGAGATCTGCCTGGTCACCGCCGGGGACGACCTGTTTGTGGTCAACGCCAGGGAGGTGGCGCTGGAACAGCGGACCGGCAAGGGCAAGACCGTCAGGGAATACCGCAAGGGCGTGGAGGTCAAGACCGCCTTCCGGCAGCTGACCGAGGGCCAGCCCGAGCCGCCCCTGCCCGAGACCGGGAAGGAAGGCGAAAACAAAGAATAACCGAAAGAGCGCCTGCGGGCGCTCTTTTTGTACACAGAAAACCCCGCGATAGTCGCGGGGTTCGGTAGAGGCTCAGCCGATGAAGAAGACAAAAGGACTCCGATTGTGTTAAAATGGAAAGGACCTGCCAGTCAAGAAGAAAACACAATCGGAGGATATTATGGAGAACGAGTCCAAGAACATCACAAATAGTTTAGCACAAGGTAAATAGCCTTGGGGAATAATAGCAAATAGCAGATTCGTCGGCAAAACTTATTCAAAAATTAAGGTCGAGTCCTTAATGATTAAAAAAGAATTGCCAAACAAACGTCCCTCGGAAAAATTTTTTGAGGGATGTTGTTTTTTACGACGTAAAATATATCTGATGCAAAGAAGATAAAAAGAATAAGGTTGTGGATTTGCTTGCTTTTTTCCTTTGAAATGAATATAATATTTTTAGTTCGCATAAGCGAACAAAGAAGGAGAAAGGCAATGTTGAAGATCACGTTGGAAGTCGAGGGAATGCGCTGCGGAATGTGCGAAACGCACGTCAATGACGTGGTGCGCCGCGTGGAGGGCGTGAAAAAGGTTTCGTCCTCCCACGCAAAGGGCAGAAAGGAAGTCATCGCCGAGGACGGCGTGAACATCGAACTCATCAAAGAGGCGATCGCAAAACAAGGATACGGCGTGGGAAAAGTTACGAGCGAACCGTATGAAAAGCACGGGTTGTTTTCTCGTAAGAGGTGAGCGTTATGTTTGTCGTCCGCAAATATGAGGAAAGAGACGTTCCCGCCTGTGCAAAATGTTTTTACGAAAGTTTTTTCGATTGCCCGCTGACGGAAAAGGATAAGATATTTTTGCTCGACTACGCGCAGGTGCTCGCCGAAAAATGTTCCTTTACCTATGTGGCGGAGAGCGAAGGGCAGGTCGTCGGGTTCATCATCGGGCACTACAAAAAGGATTTTGACAATGTGCTCGCCAAACGGCATGACGTAAAACCGCACTACAAGGCGTGGCTAAGGTGCTTTTTCAAGTTCGCCTTCGGGGGCTATAAGATGTCCGCACCGTTCAAGGCACAGTTCGATGTCTTTTACAAGAAACTTAAAGAAAACGGCAAAGATACTCCGCTCGCCTGCGACTGCGAACTGATGGCGCTCTGCTCGCGCAGAGATTTCCGCAAAGGTTTGGGAACGGCGCTCTGGGAAGCCTTTCAGGAGCGGTGCATTCAGAGCGGCGTAAAGACGGTGCGCGTGTT